>JACPCR010000056.1 GCA_016179685.1 Planctomycetota bacterium
TCTGATCACGGAGCGAAAGCAGGCGTTCAGTTCCTGCAATCAGAGCCTGGCGGGTATCCGGTTCTTCTACAAGCACGTGCTGCGCCGCGAGGACCTTGACCTGCGGGTGCCTGCGAGGCGGTCGGGCCGGTTGCCGGAACCGTTGAGTCGTGGGGAGGTGGGTCGGCTGATCGAGGCCACGACGAACCTCAAGCATCGCGTGATGTTGATGACGGCCTACGGCACGGGGCTGCGCGTGTCGGAGCTGGTGCATTTGAAGCCGGAGGATATTCACTCCGAACGGATGCTGATCCGCGTCGAGCAGGGGAAGGGACGGAAGGACCGCTACACGCTTTTGTCGTCGAGGCTACTGGAAGAACTGCGGTGCTACTGGCGCATCTACCGCCCGACGACTTGGCTGTTTCCGAGTCGCGACGTCAGCCGGCCGTTCAGTGCGACCGGTGTCCAGCAGGTGTACTACAGGGCCAAGCGGAGCGCGGGCATCCACCGCGGCCATGGGATTCACTGTCTGAGGCACTCGTTCGCCACGCACTTGCTGGAAGCCGGCGTGGACTTGCCCACGATCCAGTGCCTCATGGGGCACACCCGTTTGGAGACGACCGCGCGGTACTTGCACGTCACCAGCCAGCACTTGGCCAGCGTCTCCAGTCCGCTCGATCTCTTGCGTTCGCCACAACTCGGAGACTTGGCGCAGTCCAGGCCTGTGCCACGGCGTGAGTCTACGAACGGCGTGGTGGATGGCGATCGCCCTCGAACGCCGCCGCCCCGAGTCGCCCCGTTGGCTGAATCCACGCGCACGCCCGCAGCGTCACCGGAGTAATGGCCATGCCGGCCGCCGCGCCCGACCGCGCGGCACCGGCGGCCCCATCGGCGCGCTCATGCGAACTGGCCGAAATCTTGCGGCGCTATGGCGACGAGTACCGGCGCACGCATCGGCTCTCGGACGCCCAGCGGAAGGCGATGCGCGCCATCGAGCGCTGTCGCACGGCCGCGTTGGGTGGCCACCGAGAGTACTGCGATGACTGCGGCTTCGAGCGGTTCTTGTACCACAGTTGCCGCAATCGTCACTGCCCAAAGTGCCAGACGCAGGACCGGGCCGCGTGGGTCCAGGCACGCCAAGACGAACTGCTGCCGGTGCCGTACTTTCATCAGGTCTTCACGCTGCCGCACGACTTCAATCCCCTCGTGCTCGCCAGCGAACGCAACCAGCGCGCGCTGTTGAAGCTCTTGTTCCACGCCACGGCGGCAACGCTCCTGAAGTTCGGCCGCCGCTCGCTCGGTGGCCAAGTAGGCTTCACGCTGGTCTTGCACACCTGGGACCAGCAACTCCGCACCCACATCCACCTGCATTGCCTCATGGCTGCCGGAGCGATTGCCGCCGATGGGTCGCGTTGGATACCGGGCGGCCGGAAGTTCCTCTTTCCCGTGCACGGCCTTTCCAAGATGTTCCGTGCCAAGTTCCTCGACGGCTTGGCCAAGCTGCTTGACGCCGGCCACCTCGACCTGCCCCAGCACCTGGCCTCGCTCGCCAATCACCACTCACGCCTCCGCCTCTTCGACGGCTGGCGCACCAAGCCGTGGGTCGTGTACTCCCAGCCACCCTTCGCCGGACCCGAAAAGCTCATCCAATACCTCAGCCGCTACACCCATCGTGTGGCGCTCTCGAATGACCGCCTCCGGTCCTGCGACAACAACCAAGTGCGTTTCACGTACCGCGACCGGCGCGACGGCGACCGCCTGAAGATGGCCAGCCTGCCTGCACTCGACTTCATCGGCCGCTTCCTCTCGCACGTGCTCCCGAACCGATTCCTCCGGGTCAGGCACTACGGTTTCCTGGCCAACCGAGCCAAACACAAGTTGCTGGCACGCTGTCGGACCCTGCTCGGCCTCCCTTCCGCATATCCTCGACAGGACCGACCACGCACCCTCGCCGACTGGTTGCGTAACACCTTGGGAACCGACCCGACCTGCTGTCCCCGTTGCGGCCTTCGCCTTCTACGCGAGCCCCTCTCCCCCGTCACAGGGGACCCCAAACGACGACACCCGACCTCCCATGAACCCCAATCCAGCCACCCGCAACCACCCAACTCACCGCACACCCCGTACCTCAGCGGCTTAGTTCAACACGTTTTATCGCTCGTCGCAGAACGACGAGGCGATAAAACGCTTTATCCATTTGTTTCTCAGGAGGGTTTCGCTACTTCGTTCAGGACTTATAGATTTGACTCAATCGCACTATCCCGTTGAGCCACAAGAACCCAATGATTCCGCTAAGGTTTGTATCCGTATTTCGGGGAAGGATGGCTCGATTGCATTTCCTCCTTGAAATTCTGGTGCTGGTCGCACAAGGCTTGAACGCCGCACCGCCACTCGAGGAGGTCATCAATCTGGCTCGCACCGGCGGCAAGCCCTGTCATTTCGGCTCGAAAGGCGAAGCCGGCGTTCTCACCCCTCTCACCTTTACACTACCAGAAGCCCTGCCGCCCGGAGCGTATTCTCTCCGCTTCTCGGTGCGCACGAACGGGAAGGGCGGCAGCTTTCAGCTCGGTTCGCTTGTCTTGAGCGCGCAGGCGTGGCCGGCCGGCATGACGGAAGAGGAGGCGGTACAAGCGAAGAAGATGGAAAGCTTTGCCAGCGGGCCCGTTCCCATCGGGTCCGTCCCCGCGAAGGAATCCGCGCCCTTGCTCTTGTTGAGTCTCCCGCCAGCGGAATCGCCTCGGCAGGTCCGGGTCTCCCTCGAGATCGATTTCGATGACGAGACCGAGAAGCTCTATTTGAAGGAACAGAGCCTGAAGCTGCTTCGAGACCGGCCGCCGGAAATGGAAGGCGGCGGAGTCGAGGGACCGAGAGAGGAAGAGGGCGAAGCCGCGGACGAGTTCGAGGTCCAGACCGTGGACCTCACGCGCTCGGACGCGGGCGCCGTCGCGGTCACACGAGCCGCGCTTCAGAGCCTCTACCGCCGAGTGTGCCTCGAGGACCTGGTGACGGACCGCATCGTTTACGACCCGGGCGCAGAGGGCAAGGCGGTCCTCCGGCTCTGGAATTTCTCCGAGCGCGAGGTCGCCGGCCGACTCCGGGTACACCTCGAGCGCCGGCTGAACGACCGTGAGACGCTTGCGGACGTGCCCATCACCCTCGAACCCAAGGAGCGGCGCAGGCTCGAATTCCCTTTCCGTGTCGGCGAGGACGAGATGGGACACGGATGTGTCGCCGCGTTCGAGTCTGATGAGGAGACCGTGGCACGCCGGTTCGCCTTCAGCGTGGCCCGCGACGTCTACCGAGTGGCCTTTCATGCCCGGCCCGGCGGCACGGGCCCGATGTTCGTCCCCCTCTGGTGGGACCGCGCGGAGTGCCTTCGGGCGGCCGAAGCCGCCGCGGAGTCCAACCTGCGCAGCTCCATCAACCTCTGGGAGGAATTCGCCTGGGCGCCCAGCGACTTCGAGGACCTGACTCCGGAAGAGGAGGCCTGGGCCTCGGGCCAGACCCAGTACCGCAAGACGCAGACGTGCCTGAAGGCCTTCATCGAGACCTTCAAGAGGTACGGCATCCGGTCCATCGCCTATGGCAACACCTGCGGCGAGGGCGTCATCAGCATCGCCCATGCCCTGCGGCGTCCCGATCTCTACCACACCTTCTCCGCCGTCGGCTTCTGTCACGAACAGGCTTGCAGCGTGGACGTGCTGGACCGCATGCGCGAGGGACGATACCGAATCCATGGCCTCGACGAGGACCACTGGAGCAGCCCCATCTACGTCTGGACTCAGCTTGGCAATCCGGACGCCTACGAATTCGGAAGCGACGAGATCATCGCTTCCGCCAAAAGGTTCGGCTGGGACGGCGTTCGCTTCGACGGGCATTACACCTACTGGAACGACGACACGAAAGCCGGGTGGATGGTCCGGCACTTCGCCCGGCGCATCCGCCGGGCGCTGCCCGGCTTCTCCATCGGCTACAACTTCTTCACCGATGACAAGGCCCCCCGGGTCTGGTATCGCACGAACGAGGAGTTCAAGGCGTGCGCGGAAGGCGGGGGCATGATGATGAACGAGTATTACCGCGGCTTCATGGGCAACGTCCGGCCCAACGTCGCCATGCTCCAGATTCATGGCGACGAGACGCGCCGGGCCGGAGGCTACTTCCTCTGCATCACCGATACCGGTGGCGACCTGAACGCCGCGTTATGCCTTGCCGCGGGCGCCCGCATCATGGGCGATGCCAGCACCTCCGCCCGTTCCTTCGCCACCCGTTATTCGGCCTATGTCCTCGATGAGACGAACCGGCGTCTCCAGCAGCCGCGGAGGATCGTCGAAGCGGACCCGCCCGTTCCCTTTTTCTGGGACGGCTTCATTTACGAAAAGGAGGAGAGTCCGGAGAAGAGCCTTCTCATCTTTCATCTCGTGAACGTGAACCCCGACCTCGATTTCGGCGGCAAGAACGGGCCCGCCCGCAACCTGAATCCACCGATGAAGAACTTCACGATGCGCTTGCGCCTGCCTGAAGGCTGTTCCCTCGAGTCCGTCTTCGCCACGGGCCCGGAGGACGAGTGGATGTCCCAAGACGTCGTCTTGCAAGGAGACGCCGTGACCATACCCCGCATCGCCCTCTGGACCATGGCCGTGCTGGCGGTGCGCAAGCCACTGGGTCTCTCCTTCTCCGCCATCTGCGAAGACCCCTTGACGGATGAGGAACAGAAACAGATTCAGGAAAAAGAGGAGCACGTCCGGAAGTTCAACGAGTCCCTGGTCGGCCGCGTCGCGGCCCCGCGCGACCACCAAAAAGGGCGATGGCGCGACCGCCGGACCCACCGCGAAGAGGTCCCCGCCGTGCCCGGGGCCGCGCCACCACCTCCGCCACCCCGGCGCAACGGCCTCCTCGACGTCCTCCACTTCAAGGGCATCTTCTACCACCTCCATCGGGTCGATGAGGCCCTCGCCCGCTTCGATGCCTTTTCCCTCCAGGAAGCTCTTCTCGAGAACGGCGGGACGCTCAAGGAGCTGGGCGCGGATAACCCCGATTGCATCCTGCCCGTTCCCACGCCGGATGCGCTGGTCCGGGCCGACGTCCTCATCCTGGACGACGTGCCGGCCTCCGCCATGAGCTTCGAAACCCGCCTCAAGATTCTTCGATACGTCGAAGGCGGCGGCGGCCTTCTTCTCCTTGGCGGGTGGTACACCCTCGACAAGGGCCAGTTCGAAGGCAGCCTGCTCGAAGACCTTCTTCCCTGCGAGACGCTCCAGCACCACACCTTGGTCCGACTCGATGCCCCCGCGGTACTCGCACCTGGCCCCGACGAGATGCCTGGCCTGGACCTCCGTTCCCTGGATTTCGATTCCGAGCCGCGGGCGCTCTGGTGCAACAACGTGCTTCCGCGGGCCGGCGCGCAGGTGCTCATGGGGGCCGCGGAGCAGCCCGCGCTGGTCGCCGGCAATTTTGGTCGCGGCCGAGTCCTGGTCATTCCCCTGGCGACCTCCGGAGAGTTCCCGCCTGGCCAGAAACCCTACTGGCAATGGAATGACTGGCCCGTCCTGCTCGAACGCTGCATTCGCCATCTCGCGGGCGATTTTTTGAGGATCGACCCCCTACCCCGGGGCATCCCGGACGACGAGGCCGAGAAGCTCCTGCTCCAGCTTGACGAACTGGAAGGCAACGCGGCCCTTCAGGCTCTTCAACGCCTTCGACTGCATCGCCAGCCCGACACGGCCCGCGAGATAGCCCGATACGTCGCCCAGTACGAACTGGCCGACCCGGAACTTCAGGAGGAAATCCTGGACGAGGTTGTGGCCTATGCCGACAAGACTTGGTCCGACGTCGCCGAGAAGCTCCTGCAGCGGATCGAGCCCTCGCTGCTCCGGGCCGGCGTCGCCATCCTGCTCCGGAGCGAGAAAAAGCCGGACCTCTCGGTGTTCCAGGGCATCCTGAACCAGCTCGAACCGAGCGACCGAGCGAAGCTGTATGCGCGGTCGGCTGACCCGCGACATCTGCCCCTGTGGAAGGCGCATCTTGCCGGCGTGCTGGAGAGGGAGAAATTCTTCGAGGAGGAGCGCGTCTCGCCGCGGGCCCGGCCGCACCTCATGAGGGACCAGTCCCAGCCGCGCCTCGAGCACCCCTTCGCCGCCGCCGCAGCCTTCCGATGCGGGGGCGGGCCCGACGCGGCGTATGAGTTCGCCAGAGGCGTCTACCACCTCTTCTTTTACGCCTGGCGGGAACGCTGGATACACGAGGGCAAAATCCTGGAACTCGTGAACTCCATGGCCTCGGCCCAGGCCATCCGGCGTGCCGCCGCACACGGCTTGCGGCAACGCGCGCGATTCGAGAAAGAGGCCGACCGCGCCCTCGATCTCCTCCTCGAGGACCTGGAAAAGCTGAAGCCGGAGGCGCTCCGGGCGATGCTCGAGATCGACTGCCACAAGTCCATGAAGGCCGTCTATCGTATCTTCGCCCGGCTCAGGCCCGCCGACTGGGCTCTCGTCGCGCCGCTCGTCCGGGCCCCCTACGAACCCGTCCGAGAGGTCGCACTCCAGTTCGTTCAGCGGCACGGGGGTGAGGAAGGCCGGCGTCAGGTCTCGGAAAAACTGGTTCAAGGGGCACAGAGTGCGAAACCGGCGGCTCACCTCTTTGCCCTAAAGCATCTGGACGGCATCGTCCCGGAACAGCGCCTCGCCATCATCGTTCAGGCCCTCCGCCAGGGTGGAGCGGAAGTTTACGAGGCCGCGCTCGGCCGCGCCCTTGCCCTGCCCGAGACAGACCAAGAGCAGGCCATCTCGGCCGCGCGGGAACGCGAGGACTTCTTCGCACGCCGCATCCGCCGGGCATGGAAAGTGGAGCCGCCAGCGAAGCCGGAGTAGCCGCCTACAATGTTGAAAACCGTGACCCATGAGACAAGTCTTGGACTACCGTGTGTTATCGTCCTCGGAATGTGCGCTCGCGTTTCGAGGCCGAGCAGGATGTCGCTATGAAACAAGGTCAGGGCGACATCTGCTGTCGTCCTCGGCCCGGGGAATTACAGCGTTTATTTGGAGGAGGAGGACGAGAAAATACTCGTCGGTTTTAGGCCGCCATACGGCGCTTCGCTGTTACACGCGTTCGCAAGTGCGAGTGCACTTCCAAGCGCGTGTACTACTGATAGACGAGGAGGGCCCCTTCAGGATTTTCAAGGGGGCCCCGGACAATCCGCAACGCGAACAGGGTCAGGTCGTCCCGAGGCATTGTTTCTACGATCTCTTTCCATTCGGAAAAGATCGCATCAACGATGTTCTCCGCCGGCTGACCCAGGAGCGGGGACACGAATCTTTGCAGCCGTCCGATGCCTTTGGTGTATTCTTCCTGTCCCGCCGACCCCAGCAGTCCATCGGTAAAAGAGACCAGGAGATCGCCGCGAAAGAGGCGGAGCTTGCTTTCTTCATAGTTTTCCGCGGGATTGGTGCCCAGGGCGCTTCCCGTGGGTTCCAGCACCAGGCACTTCCCCTGGTGCGCCCTGAAGATGAGGGCAGGCGCGTGCCCCGCGTTCGAGTATCTCAGGAGATGCTGCCCGAAATCGAAGTAGAAGGCGACCATGGGCAGAGGCTTCAACGTCTCCTTATCCTTGGAAACGAGCTGGCTGACATGATTCAGAAAGCTCGAGAGGCTTAATTCCGTGCGCTCCAGGCTGGCTCGGAGGTAAGCCCGCGCGGTCGCCATGAGGAAGGCGGCGGAGGCCCCATGGCTCTGGACGTCTCCGAGAACAAAATAGTGATGATTCCACCGCGGAGAAAAGTGGAGGTACAGATCGCCGCCAATCATTTCGCACGGCTGGTATCGGACCGCGCAGTCGGTGCCGGGCGGGAATTCCAGCCCCCGCGGCAGCAGCCGCCCCTGCACGTCTCGGGCGAGCCCCAGCCAGGCCTCATGGCGCTCCTTCTCCAGTCGAACGATCAACTCATTCTTGTCCTTCAGTCGAAGCATGGCACGAATGCGGGCGAGCAGCTCTTTGCCCGCAATCGGCTTGGTCAGATATTCATCGACACCCGCCTCCAGCCCGCTGATCTTATCTTCCTTGGAGCCCCGGGCCGTCAGCATCAAGATGAGGATTTGAGCCGTTTTCTCCGAACCTTTGAGCTCCGCTGCCACCGCCGGTCCGTCCATCCCCGGCATGTTATAGTCCAGAAGAATCAGGTCGACGGACTCGGAACTCGCCAACTGGATGCCCTTCAGGCCGTTATCGGCCTCGAGAACCCGATATCCTTCCTTGGACAGGACCGTCACGATCAGTCGCCGGATGTCGACATCGTCCTCGATCGTCAGGATAGTCCTGGACGAGTTTTCGGCCATGGTCCCTTGACCTCCACAGAGTCTCTCGGTCTTAGCAGTCTCGGAATTTCAATCGCGTGTCTGACGATGGTTCTGAAATCCGCGAGCCCGAAGGGCGCAGCGGATTCTAATGAGCGTAGCAGATCACGCCTGGAATTCAAGGCCCGGACCGGATACGAATTGACCGATCCTCGGCAATCCGTTATATTTTGTGACTTCTTCGCCATGAGGGACCCCGATTATGGGTTTTTCGGATGCCGGCGCAACGCCGGACCTGTACATCCGGTACACGTTCATTTTTCAAGACGGACGGAAAAAAGTGCTGGAGCTGCGTCTGGACCACCAGACCCTGAAGCTGAGACCGCCGGCTCATTCCGCGGTCCCGGCGTGGGCCCAATTAAGCTTCTGCCAGTGCCCGAATTGCCCCCTCAGGGAGCCTGCGCACCCGCATTGCCCGGTAGCGGCGAACCTGGCCGAACCGGTAGAGGCCTTCAAGGACTCGGAATCCTTTGAAGAAGTCGACGTGGAAGTGGAGACGAAGGATCGGAAATACGTCAAACATACGTCTCTCCAGAGGGGAATCAGTTCACTTCTCGGCGTGATCATGGCGACAAGCGGGTGTCCGATCCTGAGCAAGTTGCGCCCCATGGTGGATACACACCTCCCGTTCATGAATCCGGAAGAGACGACCTATCGGGTCTTGTCGATGTACCTGATGGGGCAGTATTTTGCTTACCGGAGGGGCCGGGAAGCCGACTGGGAATTGAAGCAGTTACTGGCGTTATTCGAGGAGGTGCGGCAGGTGAACAGCAGCTTCTGCGAGAGGCTTCGGTCGGTCCATATCAAGGACGCGAGCATCAATGCCGTCACGATTTTGAATACGCTGGCCGATCTGACCAGTCTCTCGATCGAAGACGGTCAACTGGATCGCCTGGAGGGCCTGTTTCGCGCCAGCGAGTGTGAGGGGAGCTGAACTCGATGCCGATCACTTTTCAGTGTGCGCACTGCAAGAAGACCATGACGGTCAAAGATGAGCTTCGGGGTACGAAGGGCCGGTGTCCCCAGTGCGGGACGATTCTCATGGTACCCGCGCCGCCTGCGGCCGCTCCTGATGGCCAGGCCGCCGGGCCGTCCCGGGCCGCCTCCTCCGCCGCCGGTCAGACGCCTCCCGCCAGGACGGAGGTGACCCTTGGCGGCGGGAAGGTCTTGATCATCGATGATGATGCGGATTTTGTACGGTTGATGGCAATGCGGCTCAAGTCTCGAGACTGCCAGATCGTGGCGGCCGGCGACGCTCTCTCGGCGATCAGCACGACCCGCAAGGAGAAGCCGGACGTCATCCTGCTGGATATCGGGCTTCCCGCGGGGGGCGGCTTCGCGGTGCTGCAGCGTCTGATGAATTCCCCCCAGCTTGCCGGAACCCCGGTCATTGTGGTGACCGCGACGGACCCATCCCAGACCCGTGAGAAAGCGCTCAACGCTGGAGCGCAGGCCTTCTTGCAGAAGCCCGTCAACATGGACGAGCTTCTGGCCGCGATGCAGAAGGCCCTGGGAAAGTCCTGAATTCGGATTTCTGGTCGAGCCCAGCCACCCACGTCTCCCGGAGAGAAAGGAAAAATCCGAAATGCCCGAGAAATCGATGATCGATATCGCCTGGGTCCTCATCGCCGGCATGCTGGTGATGATCATGCAGGCCGGGTTCTCCTGCCTGGAGGCCGGCTTTACCCGCGCCAAGAACAGCATCAACGTGGCCATCAAGAACGTCACCGATTTCGGCGTCTCCACCGTGGTTTACTGGCTCTTCGGGTTCGGCATCATGTTCGGCGTCACCTACGACGGCTGGGTCGGAACAACCGATTTCCCGGTCAATCTCAGTCAGAACGGCGGCTGGGTCATCGTGTTTTTTTTCTTTCAGCTCATGTTTTGCAGCACCGCGACGACCATCGTTTCGGGCGGGACTGCCGAGCGGCTGCGGTTTGAATGTTACTTGATTATTGCGGTTCTCGTCTCTGGCGTGATCTATCCCTTTTTTGGGCATTGGGCCTGGAATCTGGCCGATTACCAGGGGCCCGCCCGGGGTTTCCTGGGTTCCCGCGGCTTCATTGATTTCGCAGGCTCCACGGTCGTACACAGCATCGGCGGATGGGTGACGCTCGCTGCCCTGCTCATCCTGGGGCCCCGGAAAGGACGGTTTCCGCCCGACGGCCCCCCACGGAAAATCCAGGGCTGTGATATCCCCCTCGCCGTCCTGGGCGCCTTTCTCCTCTGGTTCGGATGGTTCGGGTTCAATGGAGGAAGCACTCTGGCGCTCAATCAGAGCGTCGGCGTGATCATTGTCAATACCACCCTGGCCGCGGGCTCTGCCATGATGTTCACCACGCTGCTGGGTTGGTATCTCTCGGGCAAGCCGGAAGTCGAATACCCCATCAACGGATGCCTGGCGGGCCTGGTGTCCATTACAGCCAATTGCGCCTTCGTGAACCAAATCGACGCCGTCCTCATTGGGGCCATAGGTGGGCTGGTGTACATGGGTGTTGACTGGTTGTTGGTCCGGTGTCGAATCGATGATGCGGTCGGGGCCGTGCCGGTTCATCTGGGCTGCGGAATCTGGGGCACCCTCGCGGTCGCCCTGTTCGGCGATCCGGGTCTTTTGGGCACGAAACTGGATTTCTGGGGACAACTCGGCATCCAGTGCCTGGGAATCGCGGTGGCTGGCGTCTGGGCCTTCGGCCTGACCTACCTCATCCTTCGTGTGGCTGATCGCATCTATCCCCTGCGGATCAGCCCGGAGGAGGAGCGAATGGGGCTCAACGTTTCCGAGCATGGGGCCAACACCGAGCTGATCGATTTGTTCCGCGAGATGGGCGAACAAGCGCGCACGGCGGACCTGAGCAAGCGCGTCACGGTGGAGCCTTTCACCGAGGTCGGGCAGATCGCCCAACGCTACAACGAAGTCCTCGGCTCTCTCGAGAGGGCGGTGACCAGGACCCAGGCGATCGTCGAGTCCGCCATGGACGGGATCATTACGTTTTCAGCGGATACGTTTCAGATTCGTACGGTGAATCCAGCGGCCGAGAGGATTTTCGGGTCCGGTTTCCCGACTCTGTCTGGCCAGCCCCTGACCTGCCTGCTCGCCGCGCAGGCCGGGCCGCCGGACTCGCCGGACACGAGACGAGCCATCTCGGACCTCGTCAATGCCGAGAAGTCCAGGGAAGTGATCGGCCGCCGGGCCGACGGCTCGACCTTCCCCATGGAATTCGTCGTCACCGAGTCGAAGGCCGGGGATGAATCCTTCTGTACCGGGATCGTCCGAGATATCACGGAACGGAAAAAGGCAGAAGAAGCCCTCCGGCAGGCCGAGGCGAAGTATCGGGACATTTTCGAAAATATCCAAGAGGGAATCTTTCAGACAACGGCGGACGGGAAGTACCTGAGCGCCAACCAGGCCCTGGCCGACATTTACGGGTACGCGTCGCCCCGGGAGCTCATGGTCTCCCTGTCCGACATCACCCGGCAACTCTATGTAGACCTGAAGCGCCGGGATGAGTTCAAGCGTCACCTCCAGGGCCATGACGGTGTGAGTGACTTCCAGTCCCAGGTCTACCGAAAGGACGGGACGGTCATCTGGATCACGGAGAATGCACGGGCGGTCCGGGCCGGGGACGGCCGGATTCTTTACTATGAAGGCACGGTTCAGGACATCACTCATCGCAAGCTGGCCGAAGAAGAGAGCCTCCGGGCCAGGGAAATGGCGGAAGAGGCGAACCGGTCCAAGAGCCAGTTTCTGGCCAACATGAGCCACGAGCTGCGCACGCCGCTCAATGCCATCATCGGATACAGCGAGATGCTCCAGGAGGAGGCGCAGGAGTCCGGCCAGGATGATTTCGTGCCCGACCTTCAAAAAATCCATTCCGCCGGAAAACACCTGCTGGCCCTAATCAACGACATCCTCGACCTTTCCAAGATCGAGGCGGGCAAGATGGACCTCTACTTGGAGACCTTTGACATTGCCGACACGATGGCGGACGTGACGACCACGATCAATCCCCTCTTGCAGAAGAATTCCAACCGCCTGGAGGTTTCTTGCGAGGAAGGGATCGGAACGATGCATGCCGATCTGACCCGGATTCGGCAGTGCCTGTTCAATCTCCTCAGCAACGCCTGCAAGTTCACGAAGAAGGGCATCATCACGCTGAAGGCCAGCCGGGCGAAGAAAAATGGGGAGGGCTGGATCACCTTCAGCGTGAGCGACACGGGGATCGGCTTGACCCCTGAGCAGATGGAAAAGCTCTTTCAGCCCTTTTCCCAGGCCGATGCCTCGACGACGCGCCGGTATGGAGGGACGGGGCTCGGCCTGGCGATCAGCCGGAAGTTCTGCCAGATGATGGGAGGCGAGATCACGGTGGAGAGCGTGCTCGGTAAAGGCTCGACCTTCACCCTCTGGCTTCCGGCGCGGGTCGGCGATAAGAAGGAAAAGGAAAAAGAGTCCGCCGCCCTCAAGCATCAGGTCGTCCCCGCCGTGCCGACAGAGAACACAGTTCTCGTCATCGATGACGATCCGGTGGTTCACCGGCTCCTGGGACATTTCCTGGCCCGGGAGGGCTTCCAAGCGGTCTTCGCTTCCAGCGGCAGTGAAGGCCTCGAGCTGGCCAGGGCCGCGCATCCGGTGGTGATTACCCTCGACATCATGATGCCGGGCATGGACGGATGGGCCGTGTTGAAGGCCTTGAAGGACGATCCGGCGCTCTCCGATATCCCGGTGATCATGCTGTCCATGATGGATAACCGCTCCATGGGATATGCGCTCGGCGCCTCCCACTACCTGACGAAGCCGATTGACCGGGACAAGTTGTCGGGTATCCTGAACCGATACCGGTGCAAGAAGCCGCCCTGCCCGCTCCTGGTGGTCGAAGACGATCCGACCACCAGCACGATGTTCGCTCGCCTCCTCGAGAGGGAAGGCTGGATGGCGACCGTGGCCGAGAACGGCCAAGTGGGCCTCGAGTGCGTGGCCAGACAGAAGCCGGAGTTGATCCTGCTGGATTTGATGATGCCCGTGATGGACGGGTTCACCTTCGTCCATGAGCTTCGGAAGAGGGAGGAATGGCGCGACATTCCGGTCATCGTGGTCACGGCCAAGGATTTGACGCAGGAGGACAAGCTCCAGCTCCAGGGCTACGTGGAAAAGATTCTTCACAAAGGGGCCTACTCGGTGGAAGAGCTTAAAAAAGAGTTGAGCGACCTGCTGAAGGCCTGCATGGCCCGCCGGCCGGCTTGATCCCGGTATGCCGGAAGGGGATTCCCCCCAACCCCTCCCGTTCCGGCATACGGGGCAAGAGGAACGGAGGTGCATCTGCGCTTCCGCTACCCGTCTCGGAATTTCAATCGAGCGAAAGCGCTTCGTTTCCGGAGGGAAGACCATGCCGAGGATTCTTCTGGTGGAAGACAATGAGATGAACCGCGACATGTTGACGAGGCGCCTGGAGCGGAAGGGGTATGAGCTGCTCATCGCCGTCGACGGCAAGCAGGGCGTCGAGAGGGCTCTTTCGGAATTGCCCGATCTGATTCTGATGGACCTGAGCCTGCCGGAGATGGACGGATGTGAGGCGGCCCGGCATCTCAAGGCCCAGGAGCAGACGCGGAGCATCCCGATCATTGCCCTGACGGCCCATGCCATGGCCGGGGACCGTGAAAAGGCCATCGAGGCCGGATGCGACGATTATGACACGAAGCCGGTGGACATGCCGCGTCTGCTTTCCAAGATTCAGGGATGGCTCGATGGCCAGGTCGCCCGGTAAAACCGGAGACTTTCCTACCTCCCATGATCCATACCCGACAGGATTCCATTTTGGTCGCTGAAGACCATGAGATGAGCCGGGACATGCTCTCCCGACGCCTGGAGCGAAGGGGTTACGTCGTCACGGGCGCCGAGGACGGCCTGAAAGCCCTCGAATGCATTGGGAGGCAGGCCTTCGACTTGGTTCTTCTCGATGTCATGATGCCCGGGATGGACGGGTTTGAAGTCCTGAAACGTATCCGGGAATCGCATGACCCTCGAGAGCTTCCGGTCATCATGGTCACCGCGAAGGACCAGAGCCAGGACGTGGTGGAAGCGCTCGAGCTTGGGGCGAATGACTACCTGACCAAGCCGATCGATTTTTCCATCGCCATCGCCCGAATCCGGACGCAGCTCGATCTGAAGCGGTCTGAAGAAGAGCTGAAGCAGGCTCGTGACGCGGCCCTCGCGGCCTCGCGCGCCAAATCTGAATTCCTCTCCAGTATGAGTCACGAAATCCGCACCCCCATGAATGCCGTCCTCGGCATGGCCGAGCTGCTTTCCGAAACGCCATTGACCGACGAGCAAAAGCACTATCTTCGGGTCCTCCGCAATGGCGGTGAAGCGCTTCTCGCCCTCATCGACGACATCCTGGACCTCTCCAAAATCGAGGCGGGCCGGCTCGAGCTGGAAAAGACGAATTTCTGCCTTCCGTCCCTGGTGAAAGACACCGTTGAAATCGTCTCCGTCCGGGCCCAGCGGAAGAACCTCCAGTTGAATTTTTCCATCTCGCCCGAATTGCCCTCAGTCCTCGCCGGCGATCCCGTGCGTCTCCGCCAGGTCATCCTCAACCTGATTGGCAATGCCATCAAATTCACCGAAAAAGGGTCCGTGACCCTCGCCATCACGAGGGACCCGGAGTCCGATCGGCCTGAGCGGCTGCTCTTCTCCGTGGCGGACACGGGTATCGGCATACCCGAGCAGAAGCAGAAGCAATTGTTTGAAAAATTCACCCAGGCGGATTCCTCCACCACCCGAAAATACGGCGGCACCGGTCTGGGCCTGGCCATTTGCCGTCACCTGGTCGCGCTCATGGGGGGCCGCATCTGGATGGAGAGCCAGCCGGGCCGGGGCAGCACCTTCTCTTTTACCGCGGAATTCCAGGCGGCCGCGGAGAGGCCTGTTGCGCCCGGCGCGGAGCGTGCCGGGGCCGAGACCGCCGCTCCCGCCTCCCTCCTCCCGACTCCACCCGATCCTTCGCAGGCGGCCACGATCCCTCTTCGGATTCTGCTGGTGGAAGATTCAGAGGAGAACGTGATGCTTTTCCAGACCTTTGTGCGAAAGTTGGCCTGTCAGATCGAGTGTGCGGCGAATGGGCAGGTCGGGGTGGAAAAGTTCAAGGGCGGCCGCTTCGACCTGGTCTTCATGGACATGCAGATGCCGGTGATGGACGGCTATACCGCGACGCGTGAAATCCGGGTCTGGGAAGTCGAGAAGGGACTGGACCGGACGCCGATTATCGCGCTGACGGCTTCGGCCTTGAGCGAGGATGCCCAGAGGACGGCCCAGGCCGGATGCACGACGCACCTCACCAAGCCGGTCCGGAAGGCCAAGTTGCTGGAGACCATCGAGACCTATTCCAGGAAGCCAGGCCCATGACATCCGACGAAGCGCCCGACCCACAGGACAAGATCATCGTTCGAGTGGACGCGGATATCGAGGAGCTGATCCCGGGGTTCCTGGAGAACCGCCGCAAGGATGTTGCGTGGATTCAGGGTGCTCTGGACCGGCAGGATTACGAAGTGATTCAGGTCCGCGGCCATCAGCTCAAGGGCATGGGTGGCGGATATGGATTCGACGCCATCACCGAGATCGGCCGGTCCCTGGAGGAGGCCGCGCGGAAAAAGAACGCCGAAGAGATACGCCGCCAAATAGCCTGCCTGGCGGACTACCTCCACCGCGTCCAGGTGGTGTATGAGTGACTCTCATCCGGCTTTCTCATCAGCCGTTCCCGCACGATCGATCCCGGTCCCGCTTTACCCAGCGAAGGCGGGTCGGCCTATTTTCACTCCATCTGTAACTTTTCAAAAAGTTCGGGGAGGACGATCAGGTCAAGTCCATGGGTCATGAAGGTAGGCGAAGCCCGGAAGGGCTTCGCCCACTACGGAATTCAGGGCTGACACCCGGCGAACGGTGTCGGGGCCCCTCCCACGGGATTTTCGATTCTGGACCTCGTCGAAGCGATGACTCGAAGATCCCGTCTCCCGGCTGAATGCCTATGGGAGGGAGGGCTTCGCTACGAAAATCCGTGGGGCGAAGCCCGGAAGGGCTTCGCCGAAGCGCTGACGCGCTTCGCTGCGAAAATCCGCGAAGCGCCGAATCATCATCGGTTATGAAATCGGGCGTGTCCATCTCCCCGAACTTATTGAGAAGTTGCGAAATGGCTTTCATATTTCCCTTTCCAACGGAATCCCTGCGGGATAGGTTTCAGCCTCATACACCGGACCGAGTAGTGCTGGGAGAATCCCGTTCCGGTGTACGAGCTCGCTCTTTCATGGTGATGAGATGACGTCTCACCCACCGGCCTCCCTCCTCGTTGTCGACGACCAGGAGATGAACCGCGACCTCCTGGGCAGGCGGCTGGAGCGCAATGGTTACACCGTCGCACTGGCCGAGGACGGCCAGCAGGCGCTGGACCGGATAGCGCAGGGCTCGTTCGATCTCGTGTTGCTGGACATCATGATGCCGGGCATCGACGGGTTTGAAGTCCTGCGGAGGATTCGGGAGTCGCATTCGCCCATCCGGCTTCCCGTCATCATGGTGACCGCGAGGGACGAAAGCGAGGACGTGGTCAAAGCACTCCAGGGGGGCGCCAACGACTATGTCACCAAGCCCGTGGACCTGCTGGTGGCCCTGGCCCGGATCGAGACCCACCTGGCTCTGAAAAGGGGCGAAATGGCCCTTCGACTAAGCGAGGAACGATACGCCCTGGCCCTGGCGGGGGCCAACGATGGAATCTGGGACTGGGATTTGAAGACGAACCAGATTTATTTCTCCGCCCGGTGGAAGTCCCTGCTGGGCTGCCAGGAGAATGAAGTCGCCGCCGTCCCGGATGAATGGTTTCAGCGCGTCCATCCCCGCGACATCGATCGCCTCAAATCCGACCTCTCCTCGCATCTCAGCGGCGTCTCCCCGCACTTCCAGAACGAGCACCGGATGCTCCACACGGACGGAGACTACCGCTGGATACTCAGCAGGGGGCTCGGCATCCGGGATGACCAGGGAAAGGTCTACCGCATGGCCGGCTCCCTGACCGACATCACGGAGCGCCGCGTCACGGATCCTCTCACCGGCCTGCCCAACCGCATTCTGTTCCTCGATCGGCTGCAGAGGGCCGTCGACCGCATGCACCGGCATCCGAGCTTCTCCTTCGCGGTCCTGTCCCTGGACGTCGACGGCTTCAAGAAGATCAACGAGAGCATGGGCCACCAGGCCGGCGATCACAGTTTGGTGGAGATCGGCCGGCGTCTCCAAGCGGGGGTACGGACCGAGGACACGGTGAGCCGGTTCGGGGGCAACGAATTCATCATTCTTCTCGACGGATGCAAGGACCTGAAGGACCTGAATCATGTGGTCGAGCGGCTGAGGGGCCAGATTTCGTTTCCGCTGAATCTGGAGGGCCAGGAGATTTTTCTGACGGCGAGCATCGGCGTCGCCTGGGCCGGGCCCGAATACCAGCGTCCGGAGGACCTCATCCGCGACGCTCACACGGCCATGAACCGGGCGAAAAAGGCGGGCCCGGGCCGCTGCGAAGTGTTCGATCCCGCCATGCATGCCCGCTCCCTTCAGCTCCTGAAACTGGAGACCGATCTGCGCCGGGGCGTCGAGCGCCGGGAATTTCGGGTCTATTACCAGCCCATCGTCTCGCTCCAGACGGGCAGAATCTCCGGATTCGAGGCCCTCATCCGCTGGAAGCATCCGGCCCAGGGCATCATCTCCCCGGGCGAATTCATCCCCCTGGCCGAGGAAACGGGCCTGATCCTGCCCCTCGGCCTCTGGATTCTCCGGGAAGCGTGTTCCCAGACCGTGCGATGGCAGAGCCAGCAGCCTCGCGATCCCAATCTCATGATCAGCGTGAATCTTTCACCCCGGCAGTTTTCACAGCCGGAACTCGTCGGTGAAGTCCAGAATATTCTGGCCGAAACAGGCTTGCCGGCTCCTTTCCTCAAGCTGGAAATCACCGAAACGGCCCTCATGGAACAGGCGGATACAGCGGCTGACCTGCTCTCCCGGTTGAAGCAGCATCACATCCGCATCGGCCTCGATGATTTCGGCACGGGCTATTCTTCCCTGAGCTACCTGCACCGTTACCCGCTGGATACCCTGAAGATTGACCGCTCGTTTGTCCGGCGCATCGGCATGAAAGGGGAGAACCTGAGCATCATCCGGTCGATTGCCCGGCTGGCGCAGGACTTGAACCTCATGATCATCGCGGAGGGTATCGAGACCGCTGAGCAGTTGGCGGAGCTTCGAGGCCTCACCTGCGACTATGGGCAGGGCTACCTTTTCTCGCCGCCCGTCGAATCCGTTGCGGCCGAGAAACTGCTGATCGAGGACCCCCACTGGTGAAGGACGCATCGTCGGTCAATGAAGAACTAAAGAGCCATTTCCTGGAAGGCTTGTCGGCCCACGGGGAGGCCCTCCGGACGGCTCGAAACGCTCTCCTGACACGCCAGGAGGAGGCCGTCGAGTCCGTGCGACGGATCGCCCGGTCCCTCCACAGCCTCAGCTCCAGCCACGGATTCGAGACGATCGCCGAAGCGGCGGCCCGGCTCGTGGCCGTTCCCGCCACGGAGATGGAACAGCAAGTCGATGCTCTCCTGGAGATGCTCCAGCGGGTCCCGGCGTCCCTGTCCACCCCGACGGTCCGCATTCTTGTCCTGGATGACGACCCGGACATCCAGCTTCTCCTGAAGAAGAAACTCTCCGGGCTCAACCGCGAAGTACTCGTTGCGAGCACGCCTGAGGAAGCGGAAAAGATTCTTGTGGACGAGATGATTTCACTGATTATTCTGGACCTGATTCTGCCGGGTACGGATGGCCGCGATCTTCTTCTGAGATTCCGGGCCCTACCGACCACGCGCCACATTCCGATCATCGTGGCCTCGGCCGCAGAACAGAACCTCACGAGACCCGAGTGCCTCGCCCTGGGGGCCGACGATTATTTCGAAAAACCTTTCGACCCCGAGTCCCTTTCCTCCTCCGTCTCCGCCAAGCTCCAACGTCTGGCCGACTCGCCCGGTGAAGCGCGTCTGGACCCCCTCACGGGCCTGCCCGACCGGGCATCCTTCTGCGAGATTTTCTATCGCTCCTCAGCGCTCTGCACCTATATCAAGGAAAACCTGTCCGTCGCCCTGGTGGACCTCGACCGTTTCATGTCCATCAATGAAAAATACGGCCGAAGCACTGGCGACAGGACTCTCAGGCGGACCGCCTCCGTTCTGGCCTGCTCCATCCGGAAATCCGATTTCCTGGCACGATGGGAATCGGACAAATTCGCGGCTCTTTTCCCTCGTACCGATTGCAAAAACGCGCTCCACGCCGTCGGCAAGATGGCGCAGAGCCTCGATGGCAAATCCTTCACCGGCCCGGGAATCGACCCCTTCCACATCTCCTTCTCCGCAGGCGTCGTCGAGGTCTCGCCCGGTGTCTCCGCCGAAGACGCCGTCAACGAGGCCGATCGCCTCGTCCATCTGGCCAAGGTCTGCGGCGGCCACTGCACCTTCTCGGCCAGGGACCGTCTCCGGCTCATCCAGAAAAAAATCCTCCTGGCCGTGTCCGATCCGGCCGCCGCTTCCACCATCCGCCATTGTCTGGAGCGGGAAGGGTTCGAGATTTTTCCGATCGGTCCCTCGATCTCGCTCCCGGGCGAAGCCGCCGGCGCGTCGATCGGCCTGATCATCGCAGACGCCGCGGCGAGTCCGGATGAGGAACGCGAGAGGCTCGAGGCCTTGAAGAAATGGCCCACTTTAACGGGCGTGCCGATGCTGGCCATCGGCCCCGAGCCCGAGCCGGCGGACCGCCTCCAGCGCCTTTCTGCACGCCCGTGGGCCAGGCTGTCCAAACCCGTTTCGCCTTTCGATCTCTTGGCGCACGTGCTCCGCCTTCTCCGTTCCACGCTTGAAGCGTGAACGGTCGTACGCCGCACCGGAACTTCGGCGACATCTTGCACGAAGAGGCCTGCCCCCATGAAAGCAGGACTGGGATCCCTTCTGATCGTCGATGATGATGAAGAGAGCCTGACCTTGCTGGCCACGCGTCTCCAGCGGAGAGGCTTCCAAGTCACTCTGGCCAAAGACGGCAACGAGGCCCTCGAATGGACCCTCAAGAAATCCTTTGATCTCATCCTCCTGGACGTGATGATGCCGGGTGTCAACGGCGTGGAGATTCTCCGTACCATTCGTTTCACCCGGTCAGCCCTCGAGCTGCCGATCATCATGACCACTGCTGTGGATGAAAATAAAGAGATCGCGCACACCTTCGAGATCGGCGCGAATGATTACGTCACCAAGCCCATCGATTTCTCCGTCCTCCTGGCGCGAATTCAGACGCAGCTTTCCCTGAGGCGCTCCGTGCAGACGAGCTTCCGCCTCGAGCAGAGCCTGGCCCAGAGAAACCAGGAACTGGAGGCGGCCAACGCCGAAATCAGCCGAGCCAATCGGCGGATGCAGATGGAGCTCCAGGCGGCCGCGGAGCTCCAGAAAGCCCTTCTCCCTGCCGGCCTGGACCAAATCCCCGGCATCCAGGCGGTCTGGACCTTCGAACCTTGCGAGGAATTGGCTGGGGACATCTTCAATCTCTTCCGGCTGGATGACGACAACCTGGGCATCTACCTGCTCGATGTCAGCGGACATGGGGTCAAGGCAGCACTCCTCTCCGTCACCCTCAGCCACCTTCTTTCCCCTCTACGGGCCTCATCCTCCCTGCTGGTCCAGCTCACTCCAGATGATCCCGGCTACCGGCTGACGGCCCCGAAGGAAGTGGCCCGGGAACTGAACCGCCGATTTCCTTTTGACCCGGCGAAGGAACAGTTCTTCAGCCTTTTCTACGGGATTCTGGACCTCAAGGCGCGCCAAATCCGCTACGTCTCCGCCGGTCATCCCGGCCTCCTCTTTCAGCGCCGGGACCATCCGCCCGTTGTTTTGCAACCGACGGAGGGCGCCATCGGGCTTTCGCTCGATGCCGAAGGAGATGAGCGCCAGCTCACCTGGGAGGCGGAAGACCGGCTGTATCTGTGCTCGGACGGAATCCTCGAGGCCACCAACCCGGCAGACGAAGAATTCGGCCTGAATCGGGTCGCCGAGCAGCTACAGGAAACCCGTGCGTTGCCCGTTCGGGAGAGCCTGTCCGCCCTGATGGGGAGGCTCCGGGAATGGTATGGTGCGGAACGGCCGAAGGATGACGTCTCCATCCTGGCCGTGGAGTTCCTCGACGCGCTCGGGAAACCGGGGCAGACGGAAGGATCGACGGGCTGAGGACCCGTCAAAGAGTCCATGTAACTCCTTAGCGAAAACTTCTGTCGTCCCTACGGGACTCTTGCGGTTGATGCGCTTTCCCTTCGCAGGGCTGCGTTCGCCTTCGCGGGGCTTCGGCGAACTTGTGTCCTGGGCTGCTATGTAGGATGGTAATGTCCTTGACGTTGCCACCTTGCATAACCCGTTGTATGTAAACGGTCTACGTTTAGCATACGCAACTAATTTCGGACGTCCCTACTGGACTCACAGAAACAGACCTCCGGTGACGATCACTAAGCAGTTACGCTGCGGCTTCAACGGCCCGGCGCAAGGTCTCCTCTTTCTCGCCATAGTCCCGCGTGCCCAAGATACGCGGCGCGCGTGTCGCGCCGCCGCGGGGCGCGGAAATCCCCATCCCCGCATCGCACAGGCGATGGTGCGGCTACGGCGACGACAGGGCGCGGAAGAGCAATGGGCAATTCCCGCATCGCTCAAGCGAGGACATTGACAGCGTTTCCCGGGCCGGGGATAATCCGAGGTGGAGGAAGGATCGTGGCTCGCGTAGCCCCAGGCGGCTCGTCTGCGGGGGATAATCCCGGGTGGAGGAGGGATCGTGAAACGCACGTTGATGTACAACTTTCGCGGGGTGTATGGCCGCGAGCTGACGCACTCGATCGCCTTCCTGGTGGGAAAATATGCGGCCCGCAACATCAGGGCCAGAACCCAGAAACCGAAGCCGAAGGTCTACGTCGGAAATGACCATCGGTTCTCCAGCAATTCGCTTAAGCATTATCTGATCCAGGGCTACATCAGCGAACAGATGATCGTCCGGGACGTCGGGCTCGTACCGACCTCCGTGCTTTCCTATGCAGTGAAGAAGGCTGCAGACGGCGGTTGCGAGGTCACGGCTTCTCATAACCCTCCTGAATATAACGGGTTAAAGCTGTTCGAGGCGGACGGCAGCGTGGTCAAGCCGGACGTCGAGGACCGCATCCTCGAGGAAGTCAATCGGGAGGTGCAGTCCAGCTTCAACGCGGACGGCGCTTCCATCCTCACCACCGATTACGGAATCACCAGCTCCATCACCGTGATCTCCGATTACGTGCACGACGTAGTGAACCGCATCAGCACTCCGGTCCCGATCACAGTCGGAATCGATTGTCGATTCGGCACCAGCTTCACCATCCTCCCCATGCTGTTGAAGAGCCTGAAGTGCACCTATTACCCGATCCACCACGAGCAGAACCCCTACTTCCTCAAGGAAAGCGGAGAATATCTCAACCCTGAGCCAAAGGAATCCAACGTGCAGGAAATCTCGGCCCTGGTGCGGTATGCCAGCCTCGATTTCGGCCTGATCTTCGACGGAGACTCGGACCGCAGCGTGGTGGTGGACGACCTCGGGCGCTACGTTCCGGATGACCTGGTCCTGCTGTTTCTGGCGACGGAGTACGGCGCCAATCCGAAGAAGGTGATCACGATCGATACCTCGCTGATGGTGGAGCAGCATCTGAGGCAGCAGGGCTACGAGTTGACGGTCACGCCCGTGGGCGACCCGTTCGTCGCCCGGGCGGTGCTGGAGCAGGGAGCCTCCTTCGGCGGCGTGCCGAACGGCCACTACATCTTTCCGGACTTCCTGCCCTACAGCGACGGGCTGTTCGCGGCCTCTGTCATGGTCCAGATCGCTTCGAAGCTGAAGGGCCGGGGGATGAAATTGTCCGAGTTCGTCGAGCAGGTTCCGAAGACCTTTATCCGCAAGGTGAAGCTGCCGTTCGGCCGGTCCCGTGACGAATTCGTGAGCGACGTCGTGCCGCGGCTCGAACGGCTGGTCCGCACCCTGTGCCGGCACGTGGACCGCCTCGAGACGGACGACTGCGTCGTCATGTGCAAAGATGAAAAAATCAAGCTCCTCGTTCGCTACAACCGCTGGGACACCAACTTCAACGTGCAGGCGGAATCGCTGGAGTCAGCGGAACAGGCGGAAGGACTTTTGAACCAGCTCCGCGGGGTGCTCGCCCAGATTTGACGGGATATTGACTTGCCCACCTGCTTCACGTTTAATGCCGCCTTCCTCCTTTCCCCCTTGCGAAGACGCGCATCCGGGTCATGGCACAGACCAAATCCTTCCCTGCCCGAACGGCGGAGAACCGCACCTACCGGGGCCAACTGGTCCTTCCGCTGGCGCAGATGGACCCAGCGGTCCATTCCATCATTCAATTGGAGAAGGCGCGCCAGCAGGAGAAGTTGATCCTGATCGCCTCGGAGAGCATGTGCCCGCAGGCGGTCCGCGAAGCGAACGCCTCCGAGTTTTCGCACCTGTATGCGGAGGGCTACCCCTCGGAGCGAATGGCCCACAGCGCGGAAGGGGAGCTGCTGGACTTGGGGGTCCAGCTCACGCGTTATCGAAGAGAATCGAACCGCCGATATTACAAGGGATGCGAATATGCGGACCTGATCGAATCGCTGGCGATGCGGAGAGCCGCGGAGATTTTCGCCTGTCCAGATTTTCCGGCGGACCGCATCTTCGTCAACGTGCAGCCGCTCTCCGGCGCGGCGGCCAACAACGCCGTCTATGACGCTTTCGTCAAGCCCGGCGAGACCGTCATGGGCATGCTCCTGGCCCACGGGGGACATCTCACCCATGGCAGCCCGGTGAACCGGTCGGGCAAGTACCATTGCATCGTTTCCTACGGCATCCGGCAGGACACGGGCCGGATCGACTACGAAGAAATCCGGGACCTGGCGCTGAAGCACCGCCCGCGGATGATCATCGGGGGCTACAGCGCCTACCCGTGGACGGTGGACTGGCATCGATTCCGGTCGATCGCGGACGAGGTGGGGGCGGTCCTGATGGCGGACATCTCCCACTACGCCGGGCTCGTGGTGGCGGGCTTGTATCCGAACCCAGTGGGGGTTGCGGACGTGACGACCTTGACGACGCACAAAACGCTGTGCGGGCCCCGAGGAGCGATCATTCTGACGACGCACGCCGAAAAGGCGAAGGCGGTGGATTTCGCCGTCTTTCCCGGCGAGCAGGGTGGGCCGCACATCAATAACATCGCGGCACGGGCGGTCTGTTTCCACCTGGCCGCGACGCCGGAGTTCCGGGACCTCCAGAGCCGGATCGTGCGCAACTGCCGGGCCCTGGCCGCCGGCCTCGAACGGCGCGGGTTGAAGGTGGCTTACGGCGGGACGGAAACGCACCTGTGCCTGGTGGACCTGCGCAGCCTGGGGTCGGGCGGGGAGGCCTGGCTGCACGGGGAGATGGCGTCTCGGCTTCTGGACCTCTGCGGCATCACCTGCAACAAGAACACGATTGCTGGCGACCGCAGCGCCTTCGAGCCGAGCGGCATCCGCCTGGGCACGCCGTGGGTGACGCAGCGGGGGCTGAACGAGCAGCACATGGACGTCCTGGCGGGCCTGATCCACCGCGTGGTGTCCGCGGCCCGGCCCTACACGCAGAGCGGACCCCGAGGACTCCAGCACCTGGCCAAGTTGCCGCTGGAAGTCTTCCGGGAAGCCCGGGAGGGCGTCGCCTCGCTGATTGAATCCGCCGATCCGAGCGCGAAGCGAGGACCCTTCGGCTACCCCCTCGACCAGGCCCGGGCCCGGGAGCGACCGTGGCCTTCACCCTTGCGGGCGGAGAAGAAATCCAAGTTTCCCATGACCTCGCTGGTCCAGGAAGGGGCAGCCCTGGCTGACGCCTCAGACCGGGGCATCCTTCGTGTACGGGGTGAGCGCGCCTGGCCGTTTCTTCAGGCCGCCCTCTCCGCCTCGCTCTCCGGCCTCCAGCCCGGCCAGTCGCTCTCCTCGGACATCCACGACTCGAACGGAGCCTGCATCGACACCGTGCGGGTGCATTGCGTAAGCCGATTCGTCTTCTGGCTGCAGACCTCCACGGCGCACAAGGCCAAGAAGGTTCATCAGTGGCTGAGCCTTCTTTCGGACGGGGCCGTCGAGACGGACCCGGAGGATCCCTGGCGAACGCTCGATGGCCCCGTCGTGGTCGAGCCGCTGCATGAAAGCGGGCCCGACGGGCACGGGGGACGCTGGTGCACGATCGTGGTCCTGGGGGCACGTGCAGAGGAGGTCGCCGCAGCCCTCAACCCGGACCTGGAGAACCTGGTAACGGGTGAGCACCGCGAGTTCCCGATGGGCGCGGGGACAGCCCGGGCCGCACGTTCCAGCACGCCGGCGGGCACCCGCTTCGATCTTCTGGTCCGGCCGTCAGACGCCCAGAACCTCTGGCGCGCCGCGGCGGCCGCCGGGGCAGTCCCCGCCGCCCTCCGCAAGTCGACCGAATTGCCTCGGGACGCAGCCACGGCCAGGCCGGACAAACCCTACTTCATCGGTCAGGGCAGAAGGACCTCCGTCAGCCCCAAAAAGCCCCCGTTCGAGTTCCAGGCTCCGGTAGGCGAGCTGAAACGGACGTGCCTCTACGAGGTGCACGCGGCACTGACCCCGCCCAGCCGCATCGTGCCCTTCGGCGGCTGGGCCATGCCGGTGTGCTACGGCCAGACCAGCATCGCGGACGAGCACGGGGCCGTGCGGTCCGCCGCGGCGCTCTTCGACGTCTCGCACATGGGTATTCTGGAGCTCAGCGGACCCGAGGCTGGCCGGTTTCTGGACCTGGTGACGACGAACGAGGCCGGGCGGCTGCCCGTGGGCCGGGCCCACTACTCCTTCCTTCTGGAGGCCGGCGGCCAGCCTCTGGACGATATCACCCTCTACCGCTTGGAGATGGAACGATACGTCATGGTGGTCAACGCCTCGAATGCGGAAAAGGCCGAATCCTGGCTTCGAGGCGTGAACGAACGCCGGTGGTGCATCGACGCGGACTCGCCCGGCAAGGAAGTGGACGCCACGGCGATCATCCGCAACCTCAAGAGCCCGGATGCGGGCGAGCACCAGCGGGTGGACCTGGCCCTCCAGGGGCCGAGAAGCCGGGAGCTCCTCGAACGCCTGCTCGATCGGCCTGCAGACCGCGAGCGGCTGCGGTCCCTGAAGCGCTTCGCCTTCTTCACCGCGAGCCTTCAAGGGATGGAACTCTGGATTTCGGCCACCGGCTACACGGGCGAGCCCATAGGCTACGAGGTTTACGTCCATCCGGAGCGGGCACGGAAACTCTGGTCGCTGCTTCTGGAGGCGGGCGCGGACCTGAAGGTGATCCCGGCGGGCCTGGCCGCCCGCGATTCGGCCCGCATCGAGGCCGGCTACCCTCTCTTCGGGCACGAGCTGGCCGGGCCATTCGCCATCAGTCCCATCGAGGCGGGCTACCCCTCGTTCCTCCGGCTGAACAAGCCCTTTTTCGTCGGCCGAGCGGCCGTGATCGAGGCCCGGAAAGCCCGGGCGCGAATCGTTGTCCGATTCCAGGTGCTCGAAGCGTCCGCGCGGGCCGTGCGCGCTGAAGACCCGGTGCTCGGACCCGGCGGGCAGACCGCGGGGCGCGTGACGAGCTGTGCCCGGGTCGGGGAGTCGCAGATCGGCATGGCGATCGTCAGCCGGGAACTGCGGGCCGAGGGGACCCCGCTGGCGATCCAGCCGCGGCCGAGAACGAAACGCGAGGAGGGCCGATCGGCCGATCCCATCCCGGCGCGCGTGCTCCCGAGATTCCTCAAGAAAGACTAGCCATGGACACCTTCGAGCTGCTCCGGCCGCTGATTCGGAAAACAGAATCCAAAATCATCCTCTTCGTCTGTGACGGCCTCGGCGGCCTGCCTATGAACGGCCGCACGGAACTCGAGACCGCGCGCAAGCGCGCCATGGACGAGCTGGCGAATCGGTCCGAGCTGGGCCAGCTCGTGCCGGTCATTCCCGGGATCAGCCCGGGCAGCGGGCCCGGCCACCTTGGCCTTTTCGGATACGATCCGGTGCGCTATCCGATCGGGCGCGGCGTGCTCAGCGCTCTCGGCGTCCAGTTCGATATTCGCCCGGGCGACCTTGCCGTCCGCCTGAATTTCGCCACGCTGGATGCCGAGGGAAAGGTGTCGGACCGTCGGGCCGGACGGCTGCCCACCGAGGAGAATCAGCGCATCTTGAAGGCGCTGCGAACGATGCGGCTGCCCGGCGCGGAGCTTTTCCTCGAGACGGAGAAGGAATACCGGGCCGTGCTCGTGTTGCGGGCCCAAGGCCTCTCCGATGCCCTCTCCGACAGCGATCCCCAGCAAACGGGAGTGCCGCCTCTGCCCGTGCGGGCGCTGCGGCCCGAGGCCGAGAAGAGCGCGCGGCTGCTCCAGGCCTTTGCGGAACAGGCCCGGGAGGCCTTGCGAGGTGAGAGCCGGGCGAACGGGGTGCTCCTGCGAGGCACCGCGGTCTATCAGACCCTGCCGACCTTCGAGGAGGTCTACGGACTGGATGCGGCCGCCATAGCGACTTATCCGATGTATCGCGGGCTCGGCCGCCTCGTGGGCATGACGGTCTATCCCGTCGAGGGCAGCCTCGAGGAGGAGGCCCGGGAGCTTGAACGCGTCTGGAATCGGCACACCTTCTTCTTCCTGCATTTCAAGTACACGGACAGCACCGGCGAGGACGGTGACTTCGCGGCGAAGGTGAAGCGAATCGAGGAGGCGGACCGCGCGCTGCCACGGCTTCTGGCTCTGAAGCCGGACGTGCTGGCCATCACGGGTGACCACTCGACGCCCTCGCTGCTCAAGTCGCACTCCTGGCATCCCATCCCCTTGCTCATCCATTCCCCCTACGTCCGATCCAAGAAGGTGAGCGGATTCGGCGAGACCGAATGCGCGGCAGGCACGCTCGGCACCCTGCAGTCCAAAGACCTCATGCCCCTGCTCCTGGCCCACGCTGGAAAGCTGGGCAAGTTCGGGGCCTGACCTGAAATCCGCGAGCCCTTCGGGCTCGCGGATTTCATAGCCGCTGATGCACGACCGAGTTTCTATATTTCATTGGGGTTTTCCAAAGCACGCGAGTGCGGAAGCGCTCCCGCGCTTCCGCACTCGCGTGCTCGTGGGTCTCTGTTGGTTGGCTCAGGCCAGCTCAGGCCAAGCTGGCGAACGTGGATTGGAGTTGGTGCCTTTCGGCCTCTTTCAGGCCGTCGGGCGGGCAGCAAGCGCTCCGGTCATCGATGGCCGACTGGACGAAGAATGCTGGAAACGGGCGGTGCTCCTGACCGATCTGACCGATAGCGGCGGCGACGGCCGAGTCAAAGACCAGGCCGAGCTGCGAATCTGCTACGACGATGAGATGTTCTACTTCGGTTTCTTCCAGCGAATGTCCGACATGGGCGAGCTTCAAATCCGGCATCGCAGCGACGAATCGAATATCTGGAACGACAGCTATTTCGAGATGCAATTTGACGTAGCCGGCGAGCACCAGACCGTTTATCCCCAGATTCTCATCAACGCGGAAGGCTACGTGTTTCACCGCAAGATGACGCCGGGCATCCAGGTGAAGAGCCGCATCGTGGAAAACGGCTACAGGATCGAAGGCTCGATTCCCTTTGCCGATCTTTACCCGTCTTCGAAGCTGGAACGTCAGCCGCCTCGCCCCCGTCCCGGCGAGCGCTGGGGCTTCAATCTCTGCGGACAGGCCAGTGCGACCGCGGAGTTTTTCTGCTGGTCGAACACGCATGGTCTATTCCGAAAGCCGGCGATGCTCGGCGACATCGTTTTTTTGGACGCGGCGGCAACCGTCTCGATCCCGCCGCCCGCACCCTTCCACGGCAGGCAGAAAATCGAGATGACCCTCACGAACAACGCTGCCGAAAAGCGATCTCTCGTCTTAACGGCGCAGGTACGGCCCGCTTTGAGGAAACACCACGATTATTTCATCCGCAAGATACGGGGAGACGACGTGGCGAAGCTTGAGCCTGCGGGTGAAAGTGAGGTCTTCCAGCGGAAAATTTCGCTCCAACCCGGCGAAACACGAACCACTCCACTTCGATATGAGGTCAGCCACCCCGGCGCGAACGACCTGACTCTGTCGGTGGGGGAGTCGGAGCATGGAGATGTGCTTTACCGGGCAAGCTACAACATTCCACCCGAGATTGAGCTTTATCCCGTTTATAACCCTTATCACGAGCGTGTCCGAATCCTGGTGAATGCTTACGTTCCCAAACCGCCCTCGGGATCGATTGAGGTAACGCTGGCCGATGCCAAGGGAGTTACCAGGGCATTCGAGACGGCCTTCACTGGAAAATCTCGCGAGGCGGTATTTCAAATCGATACTTCAGACCTGCCTGCTGGCCGAACACAAATCACGGCGAGAATGGGACGCCGCGCCAGCAGCCCGGCTTTTTTCACGATCCCGGACCGACCTGAAAAGCCTGGTCGCATTGGACTGACAGAGGAGCAGTTTCTCACGTGGGACGGTGATCCGCGGCTCGTGCTGTCCTTGATGACACGCGACCAGGCCAAGATCACGCCCGAGCTGCTGAAGGAGATGGCTGCAGCAGGTTTCACCAGCGTCCAGCCTTATTGGACCGCGTTGACCATCGACCGATATCCCGCTGAGCGCCTCTATCAGCAGATTGCCGACGAGCCGAGCGGTTACATGAACACGACCGGGGAGGAGCTGCTGCCGCAATACCTGAAACTTCGAGGGGGTACGACGGACCCTGCTTACGTGATCCTCGACAATTTCGTTGGGGTGAGAAAGGTCCGGTCATGGGCTTTCGCCTGCGATGTCGTCTCCAGCGATCCGTATCCCTGGCCCTCGAGCTCGCTGTACCAGGTCGGCGATTGGGTGGAGCGGTGTCGTACGGCCGTCTTGGGGGCCAAGCCGGTGTTCGTCACCTTGCAGGCTTTCGATAATGCTTTCGACGGCACCGGCATGCCTACGCCGGAGGTGCTCCGTGCGATGAGCTACATCGCCGTCATCCACCGGGCCAACGGCATTCAGTATTTCATTTACGAGCACCAGGGCCTCCATGCGTTGCAGGAGGACCCGAAGCTCTGGAGCGCCTTGAAGGAGATGGTGAAGGAGCTGTCCTCCCTCAATGACGTCTTCGTTGCGCCGGGGGTGGCTCAGGATTTCAAAGTGATCTCGGAGCGCCGCGTGGATTGGCTTCTCAAGCGCCACGCTGGAAAAACCTACCTCTTCACCGTGAATGGGAACGCCTCACCCGCCGCCGCCCGCTTCTCCCCTGTGGGCCTCCCACAGGGCAAGAAAGTTACGGTCTTGTTTGAGAATCGGATCATCGAGTTTGATCCAGACGGCTGGGGGGACTCTTTCAAGCCCTACGAGCGGCATGTTTATCAAATCGAGTGAATTTTCACGCCCAACGTGACATACGCCCTGAAGAACGGGCGGATGAGCGACCGGCGACCGGGTAAGAACTGAGTGAACCTTCCCTGTTCACTATCTTACTCCAGTTGACTGCGGCTTACCCGATCAACTATTAAGTTCTTAAATATTAGATACTTATGAATCGAGAGTTTAGAGCAATCACCGGGCAAGGAAGACTGCAACTTTCTTGTTTATAAATACTTATGTGAAAAGTCAAGCAAGTAGTGCATCTTAAAGAGCCCCGAAGTGGGCGAAATGGAAGCCAGGGCAAGCGAAGCGCCGCCATGGGATGACAGGCGAAGGTCTCCATAAAGCCCTGTATCGAAGATCCTTCCCATGTCCCAACGGGATCCCTTCGGGAGGACAAGTTTGGGAAGGGCGACAAAGGGATGTTCGCTAAGCAGTTACGCGACCGGCTTGTGGATTGAACCAGATTCACAGGGGCCTCAAGACCGGCACGAGCCGGTCGGCCATCCGAAGGAAGCCCACGTCGGTGGGATGAGTGCCATCGACCGTGGCCTCTCCATCGTGGCCGAGCAGGTATTCGCCGGGCACGAGATGCAGGCCGGACGTGCCGGCGGCCAGGAGTCGGGCGAAGGCGGCCCGCAGTTCCGCATTCTTGGGCTCGTGCGCGGGCTCAGGCGTGTCGGACAGCGTCGCCTGGTATACGATGTTCTCCAGGAGCACGATGGGCGTGGACGGTCGGGCCGACCGGAGCGCGCGAACGAAGTTTTCCGTGCGCTCCCTGACCAGGGCGGCGCCCATGTTCGGAACGCAGTCCAGAACGTACACGGAGGCGTCCAGTTCCCCGAGCAGCCCGGCCATCTCGGGGTCCATGGGGCCGTTGCCTGAGAATCCCAGGTTGATCGTTGGGCGCTCGAGATGCCGGCCCACCACGGCCGGGTAGGCCGTGCCCGGACGCGAAGCGCATCCGCCCTGCACGATCGACGTTCCGTAAAAAACGATCGGCTTCTGATGAGCCGTTCCGGGCCACCCGGGGGCGCGTTGCACCTGCGCGTCCGGTGTCAGGCCGATGCGCACCGAATCCACGCCGTTGTAGAGCGGCAGGTAGAGAAGAAACTCTCGCCCGCCCGCTGGGGCCGGATGGAGGTTGGCCAGCATGGCGGAATTCGACTGCGCCTTCGGCCTGCCAATGGACAGCCAGTGCCAGCGGCAGCGGTCACGGACGTAAAGGTCCAGACCACTGACGCCCGTGGCCGGCATGTGGTCCATGGCCAAATTGGGGGAACGCAGGGTCCACCGGGCGCCGACCTTGGACGACGAGGTGACGAATCGGACCGCCAGGCCCGCAGAATGGCGGCTTAACTCCCACACTGGAGGCCGAACCAGGCCCTTCGCTCTTGCCGGGAGTCTATCGAACGGCGCTTCCGTCTCCGTCCACCCCTGGCCTTCCAGCCCCCAGGCCCGGATGTCGTACCAGAGCAGCCCCTCTGAGGCCTCTGGGCTCGCAAAGTTCCTGTCCAGTTCTTCAATGCGATTCGGCATGGGTCTCTCCTGTTACAGGGGTGACCCGTAATTTATTGGATAGGAGCGAGTTGCGCAATCGAATGGGCCCTTATTCGAGATGGGCGGCCTGGAGAGGACGGATGCCCCCCAGCGCACCGCTCAGCGCTTCCTCCAGGTAAAAAATCAGATCACCCGTCTTGAACACCGCCATCCGGTCGCCCCTCAGCGGAAGACGGAACGGCCACTCGCCGGACGGCGTATGGAAGATGAGGCTTGGGAGACTTGAAGCGAGCCGACAGATGGCTTCGAGTCCCTGCAGGTCCCGCATGACCAAGTTCACGAAAACTAGTCCAGGCCGGTGTTCCTGGAGGAGGAGGAAGGCCGTGGGGATGCTCTGGGCGTGGATCACTTGGTGACCGGAACTAACGAGGGGCGTGCCCAGCGCCTTCATGGAATCTTCACGGTCATCGATGAGGAGTACACAACACATTTCGCGCCCTCCCTCAGTCCACCGGCGTGGAAATGGTGTCACACTCTTTTTCGGGTCTTCCACTTTCGCTGGAGTTTCCTTTAGTGGACGCGTGCGAAGTGCGAATGCACTTCCGCACGCGTCCACTAACCGATGAAAGAATCGGACGGCAGCCGCACCCAGGGAGAGCCCTGCAGCGCTAAGATGGAGGAGTCTTCCTCATCTGAGTCCGGGGAGGCGAATTCGGTCCCGCAAAGGGTGCAAAGCCAAAGGTGTGGCCCAATGGGGACTGTGCGATACCAGCAATAGTCCTCAGATTCTTCAGCAGTGCAGATGGGGCAGGCAGGAGGGGGTGAATGGTAGGAAGTCAAATAGTCCATGGCGGCACCTCCAGGGGGAAATCGGGCAACTGCTGACATTTCGCCAAGGTTTCTGTTGAAATCCGCTGCGCCCTTCGGGCTACGCGGATTTCAGGGCCAGGGTTGGCGCGGCTTCGCCGGCCCATCCCTGGCGGCTAAGTAGAAGTCTCTGACCCAAATTTCCAACTTCTTAGTTCATCTCGGAACATCTCCATTGAGCGCGTCGGGATCGGGATCGAAAGAATTCTTATCCACTAAGGGGCAGCTCAAACTTAAAAATCAAGTTTGAAGCCCCAGATGCCTATGAGGTGCGCCGGAGCGGGAGCTTCTGGAGGAGTCCCGTCCCGGTGTCATTACAAAATGCTGGTGCTCCCGGCAGGAACGTCCTCAAGCAAAAAAAACCCCCGCCGCGCACGCCGATGCCCCCTCTCTGGCTATAACAACCTCTTGGTGGTTTGGGCTTCGTGGCGCGCGGCGGGGTGTAATTCAATGGGAATCCCGATGCAGCTCCTACTCAGTGCGGGCAGACCTCCTGGTGGGACTCCCATTGTGACTGATGAATCCGAATCCCCTCCCTAGCGCACGATATTTTGATGCGACAAAATCTGTACCGCCAAATCATTCAGACGAGTCACGAATCCAGGCCTGGCTACATAGCTCCTGACGACTCAAACTAGCCGGCACGCCCGTCAGACCTTTCACTTACCCTCGGACTGAGCGCCCAGCCCTACCTGTGGGTGCTCAGGTGGCTCATATCCCAAGATAATGGGATGCTGCCTGCCAGGGGCAGCGCGTGTGCTACGTCACTCGCCAGCAGACTGGACCGAGTAGACGAGGAGGTTTTATTCTTTCAACCCGCAGGCCAGCAATTTGAAAAGGCCCCAACCACATGCCAGTAATCCTTACTTTCTGCAAAGAGGTCTGGCAGTTGTAAATGCTCTTGGCAGCGGCGTAAATGCGGCCACACATTTCCGCCGCTGAAAATTAGTGCCATTCACCGGGAAGGAGATGGTGCTTTTTCATCTTGGCCTGAAGGGTAGGCCGGGTGAGGCCAAGCAAACGAGCTGCGTGAGTCTGATTGCCGTGCGTGATTCGCAGCGCTTCGGAGACCAGCAAACGGTCGATAGCGGCCATAAAGCGGAGATGGGCATCCTTGCCGGGATGAGAGCCGAGGTAATATCGGACTGCGGCCTGCACGTCCGGGATGTCCGGTCCCTGAGATTCTGCCTTTCTTTCGGATACGGGCCGCTCGGCCTGGGAAGCCTGCACGTCCGGGAGGTCCGGCCCCCGAGGCGCCAGGGTCGGCAGTACCGGTTCGGTCCCGGGCCGCTCGATGGCTCGGCGGATATCGTCCGTCTGAATAGGGTAACCCAGAGTGAGGATCAGGGCTCGATGAACGCAATGTTCGAGCTCACGCACGTTGCCGGGCCAGGGATGGCTGACCAGTATTTCCATAGCTTCGTCGGAGAGGACGGGTCGCTGAACACGGAGCTGCCTTGCTGAACGTTCGAGGAAATACAGGGCAAGGCGGGGGATGTCTTCGGGCCGATCGCGGAGGGGCGGGAGATGGATGGAGACGACGTCGAGCCGGTGGTAGAGGTCATCGCGAAACTTTCCCTCGCGGATGGCGGTTTCGAGGTTGCGGTTTGTGGCAGCGATCACGCGCACGTCCGCGGTGATGGTTTCGTTGCCGCCGAGACGTTCAAAAGACCGTTCCTGGAGCACACGGAGGATTTTGGCTTGCGTGGCGAGCGGCATGTCCCCAATCTCGTCCAGGAAAAGCGTTGCTCCGTTGGCCTGCTCGAACTTGCCGATGCGCCGGGCAGCCGCGCCGGTGAAGGCGCCCTTCTCGTACCCGAACAGCTCGCTCTCGAGGAGAGTCTCCGGGATGGCGACGCAATTGACGACCTGCAGAGGGGCCTGGCGGCGCAAGCTGTGCTGATAGATGGCGCGGGCGACCAGTTCCTTGCCGGTACCCGTCTCGCCGCGGATCAATACGGTCGCATCGGTCAGGGCGACGCGGCCGATCAGCTTGTAAACCGCCTGCATGCCCGGGCTCTGTCCGACCAGCGCGTCATGGGAATTGGGGACGCTGCTGGGATCAATCTCGACCTGGCGTCGGAGCAGCCGGACACATTGGAGCGCCTTATCGATGGCCCGCAGGATTTCGGCCGGGTCGAACGGCTTGAGGTGGTAATCGAATGCCCCCAGCTTGGTCGCCTGAATGGCCGAATCGGTGGTGCCGTAGGCGGTCATGATGATCACGGGCAGCCGTGGCCGCGCCGCCTGCACTCGCTGAAACGTCTGCAGGCCGTTCTGCCCCGGCAGTTGAATGTCCATGATCATCAAATCCGGGTCCGCCTTCTCGAGAAGGCCGATGGCCTCTTCTCCCGTGGATGCGGTCAGGACCTCATGACCCTGGCCCACCAGCAGCCTCCGGAAGGAGGAGACAACGCTCGTTTCGTCATCGACGATCAGGATGAGTCCCATAAACACAGTCGGTTTGAGGCAGCGCTTTGCCAGTACACGTGTAAGGAAGTGCAGGTGCACTGGCGAACTCGTCTACGAGCTGGCGGCCGGCACGAGCATGGCAAAGCACGTTCCGCGTTCACCCGGCGACGACTCGAGGACGAGCCTGCCGCCATGATGTTCCATGATGCGGCTCGAGATGGAGAGGCCGAGGCCGGTGCCTTCCTTCTTTGTGCTGAAGAAGGGCTCGAAAATCCGGTGGCGAGCATCCTCGGGGATGCCCGTGCCCGTGTCTTGGAAACGCACGACCACCATGCGGCGGCCGGTCATCTCCTGCTCGCTGGAGACAAGAATCCGGATTTCGCCTCCTGACTCCAGGGCTTCCACGGCATTGAGGAGCAGGTTGATAAAGACCTGCTTGATCTGCTGGTCGTCCGCCTGGATGGCCGGCAGGACGGACGGATACCATTTGACCAGATGTATGTTCTTTTCGGTCAGGCGATGACTGAGAAGCTCCAGGACCTGATCGACCAAGGCAGGGACGTGACACGGTTTGAGGTTGAGCTCTGGGGTGCGAGCGAATTCGAGGAAATTGCGGACGACGCTCTGAAGCCGGACAATTTCTTCAGAGATGACACGGAAGTCTTCGTCGTATTCGGGACTGTTTCCAGTGGCAGAACGTAGGGCAAATAGCCGTAAATTGATAGCAGTCAAAGGGTTGCGAATCTCGTGGGCGACGATGGCCGCTAGCTTCCCGATCAGCGCCAGCTTCTCTTCAGCCCGCTTACGCTCAAGCGCAAAGGTCATGACGCGGGCCAGAGCGAGGCCGGTGACTCGGCCCTTGACCAGGTAATCCTGGGCGCCCTCGCGGATGGCCTCCAGCGCCAGTTGCCCATCGCTCGTGCCGGTCAAGACAACGACGGGAATCATCGGGGCCGCCTGCACCACCTTCTTCACCGTCTGCACACCCCGGGTGTCCGGCAGGGACAAGTCCAGAAGAACCAAGTCCACCCGGCCCGGGTTCAGAAACTCCAAAGCACGGCTCAACCGATCGGCCTCGAGCCATTTGACGGACTGGAATGGGGTCTCCGCCAGGGTCTCCCGGATGATGCGGGCATCACCCGGGTTATCCTCGACGAGCAGGACCCGCAGGGGTGTGAGAGGCTCATGCGGCTGATCTTTTCGGGCCTGCGCCGCATTCTGTTGCGCGGCTGTGATCTCCTCGCGGGCGTCCATCGAGGTCCGTTGGCGCTTCGGCGCGGCCGGTTCCCCTCTGAGGGCATCCTCCATTTCGTGGAGGTCCGCTGCGCATTTCCGAATTTCATCGAAAAAAGCGTCCGCGGGGCCCGCCTCGCCAGCGGGAACCTTTTGGACGGCGGCCTCCAGACCGCGCAAACGCTTCTGGAGATTCTCGATGTGCCGCTGAAAATCTTCGGTCGGCATGGTTGTCGCTTAACGGAAGGAGACGTCGTCCAGTGTCAGCCGGGCATCGCGAACCTTGACTTCGCCCGGCTTGGACCCCAGGAGGCCGTGGACGAGTCCAGCCAGATCGACGACCTGAAGATACCGTACCTGAGAGAGGTCCAGGCGATCGTTTTCATCTTTCCCATGATCATCCTTGGCGTCTGGATTCAGATGGAAGCTGGAGAGCGGGACATCCACGTCCTTCCACTGGCCTGGCGTGAGAGCGACCTCGGTCACGTAGGATGAGCCGTCGGCTTCTTCGAGAGCGAGGGTCAGCTTGTCCGTGTGAGAGGACCGGAGTCGAAGGCGAATCTGCTGCGCCGTGTCCGGGATGGGAGGATTTTCCACCATCACCGCGCGGAGCTGCCAGGCGGTGATGTCGTAACGGTAGGCCAACTCGCCGCGCTCCTCCGAGACGTCTCCGCCGAACACGGCGGTCCAGCCTTCAACGTCAGCCCGGAACGTCCACGAGGGGCCCGAGCGGCCCTTGCCGGGTGACCCGCTCCTGGCGGGTGCGGGCGCGCCGGCCCGGCCTGAGGGGCCGCGGAAGGCCACGCCCGCCACGCGGATTTCAGCGTTGAGCACCGCTCTTTCGCCCGCCTTGCCCCCGAGAAGGCCGAGGACGAGCCCCGAGGCATCGACCACGAAGAAGGACTCCACCTGGGTGAGGTCGAGCTTTTGATTCTCGTCCACCGCGTCCTCGCCCAGGGCCTTCGTGTCCAGGTAGAACGCCGAAATGGGAATATCCAGCTCGGACCATTTCCCGGGCTTCAGGGGAATCTCATGCTTGTAATTGGACCTGTCCTGCTCCTTGAGAATGACGGCCAGTCCCTCGGCGTGACTGGACTTGACGCGAAGGTGCAGAGCCTTCACCTGGTCCGAAAGCTTGAGGTTCTCGACGGCGAACGCGGCGAACGCGCCGACCTGGATGTCATACTTGTAGGCCAACTCGCCGCCCTTGACCGAGAGGTCACCCCCGAACGGGGCCTTCCAGCCCTCGGGGCCCGACTTGAAGGACCAGCTCGGGAAGCCCGGGGCCGCATCGGCGGCATGGAGAAAAGAGGCGGCAGCGGAAACGACCAGGTAGACCAGGAAACGGTTCGCCGGACAACTGAATTGCTTCATGACGGGAATCCTCCTTCACCACTGGTGGGGCCAGACATCGAGGTTCGCGCCCGCGGGCCTGGGCCGGGTCGGCCTCCACCGCAGCGTCTCGTAGGACCTGTAACGGAGGTCGAGCTCCGGCAACTCGATGCGGCGCGGCGGATGCGCCCGGGCGTGCAGGACGGCATCGAGCATGCAGGAAGTGAATAGGGTGCGTTCGACCGGGTATTGCGGCCGGCCCGTGACGAACATTTCCTCGATGTTGAGCCCGAGATAGTTGAAGTGGGCGTGAGGATAACCGTGCTGGGTATAGAAGTCGCAGGCGACGATGTCGCCCCCAGCGCGGCCGACAAAGGCAAAATCACGCACGTACGTATTGAGCATGAGCACCTGGGCGTGAAAACCGTCGCGGTACTCGATGTCAAAGAAGGCCGGACGCGGGCATTTCTCCTCCGGCCTGCCCGCTTCCCGGCTCTCGATGCAGCCCAGCCCGATCTCGAAGAATTCCCGATTCCACCGGCCCGCGCGGCCCGCCTCCCAGACATCGGGTCCCTCGACCACCTCGATGGCCCGGACGCCCGACTCGCCGCCGGCCCTCCGTTCCACCATGCATTGCAGGACTTCGAGGGTGTGGAAGCCGTAGATTTCCATGCCAGCCCATCCGATCACCAGAGCTTCCTCGAGGGGACAGTCCAGCGGCAGCTCAAGAAACGGCTGGCGATGGGACACCGGCAAGGACGACCCCGCCATGAACGCGATGTCGAGCTCCTGCGCCCTGCGGTACATCCATACGGAATCGGCGCGGTTATAGGCGAGCCCCTTGTCGTTGAATACGGGAACGGCACGCCCGCTTTTTCCGAAGACCGCGGCGATCTGCTCGAAGAAGCACTTCCGGGGATACATCGTCTGCTCCAGTTCGTTCTCCGGGTACACCCCGTGCTCGCCGATCAGCAGGACGCCGTCCACCGCCAGGTCCTTGCCGCCAAGGGTAAGCGCCTCCTTGATGCTGCCGAAAAGCGGGATGCCGTTGGCCTGGGCCACGCCGACCCCCACATCGCGGCCGTGGCGCTGGTCGAGATACATCGAGGCAAGGGTCACCCGCGGCTTCTGAAGCCCCTCATCCGTGGGAAAACCCTTCAGAAACTTCATCAGGATCACGTCCGCGTGGGAACGCGGGTAAAAGCAGGTGACGATGGCGGCGATCTTCGGCGAATCGGGCACGATGGCCTCCGGCTGAAATCCGCTGCGCCCTTCGGACTCGCGGATTTCAAAGCCCGGGTTGGGCCGGCTTCGCCGGCCCAACCCGGGCGGGAAGAGCTGATGATCTTAATGAAATCCGCCTGGGAGGCGGATTTCGCAAGAAATGCAGACGCCCGAGGGCGGCGGCATTTCTCCTTCGGGCTCGCGGATTTCAGGGCCCGGGTCGGCCCGGCTTCGCCGGCCCAACCCGGGCGGTGAAACGGAAGCCTTTAAAGTGCAACTCAAACTTGAAAAGTTTTTTTCAAGTTTGACGCCCCAAGCGCCTAACGGATGCCAGAGCAACGAATAAAGTGTCGCAGAAGGGAAGCCAGTGATCCACCATAGCAAATGAGACCAGTTTCTTCACTCGCGGGGAAGGGCCGTGTCTCCCTCGTTATCAGCAGCGCGTCGCTAGAGGCGGTAGCAGGATTCGAACCTGCGATGGCGGATTTGCAATCCGCTGCCTTGGTCCGCTTGGCGATACCGCCCTGGATGGGACGGATTTCCGGCCATGTCTTGAATCCGTCCCATTCAAGAATGTCTCAACAGCCAGAAGAAGCCTCTTGACCCTATTCTACTCTATGGCCTGCACGACGCTTCCCTATGCTCTGTCCATCCCTGGCGGCAAGGGGCTCTTGAAGGCGCTGCCTCCGAACCCTCGCTAGAAATTCACCAAGACGCCAACATGGCGTGCGTGTGTGACGCCTCGGATCGACCCCCGTACGGGGAAGTAGGGAGAATGTGGCTTTGCTGGACGCTGGTGCTCGAATCCAGGGCTTGCCAAAGACCCCAGGGATCGATTATGCTTTAGGGATAGTACCGGATTGGCCGGGCTCTCTTTACCCGGTGGTGTAATAGGTAACACTAGAGATTTTGGTTCTCTCATTCGAGGTTCGAGTCCTCGCCGGGTAGCCATCGAAATCCTGGCGACCAGGTGGGGAACTGGTCCCGGAAGGCCTCTTCTCTCGGAACAACCGGCTCATGTACTACAATTCTCTTCAAATCATCACGGGGAACGCCAATCGGAGGCTGGCCCAGGGGATATCGGACTACCTGCAAAGGCCACTGGCGGATGCGGTGGTTGACCGTTTTCCGGATGGGGAGATCAATCTCAAGGTGAACGTCGACGTGCGGGGGAGCGATGTTTTCGTGGTACAGCCCACGTGTCCGCCCGTGAACGAAAACTTGATGGAATTGCTCATCGGTATTGACACCTTGAGGCGGGCCTCGGCGGGCCGGATCACGACGGTGATTCCTTATTACGGATATGCGCGGAAGGACCGCAAGGACGAGGGCCGTGTGCCCATCACGGCAAAGCTGGTAGCGAACCTGATCGCCTCGGCCGGCGCGGACCGCGTCCTGACGATCGATCTGCATGCCCAACAGATTCAGGGCTTCTTCGACATCCCCGTGGACCATCTCTACGCCTTCCCGGTGCAGCTCCGGTACTACCGGCAGCTTCATCTGCAAAACCTGGTGGTGGTGAGTCCGGACGTGGGGGGGATCAAACTGGCCAGGGCCTATTCGAAGGCGTTGAATGCGAGGCTGGCGGTGGTGGACAAGAGGCGGGTGAGCCCGGAGGCGACGGAGGTGGCGTTCGTGATCGGCGAGGTGGAAGGCATGAACGTGTTGATGGTGGACGATCTCATTGCGACGGCGGGCACGCTGGCGGAGGCAGCGGCGACGCTCAAGGGGAAGGGAGCGCAGGACATTTACGTGGCGGCGACGCATCCGGTCCTGTGCGGCCCGGCGATCGAGCGCATCCAGAGGGCGCCCATCACCTCGGTCACGGTGACGGACACCATCCCGTTGAACGACAAGGCGATGGAGTGCGGGAAGATCCGGGTGATCTCGGTGGCCAATCTGCTGGGAGAGGCCATCCGCAGGATACACAAGGACGAATCGGTGAGTTCTCTTTTTCTGGAAACGCGGGCGTTTCCCACGCTGTAAAGAATGAAGGAGTCCGAACCCATGGCGAATCTGAAACTCGTGGTGGAGCGGAGAAGCGGCACCGGCCGGAGGGCTTGCCGCGTCTTGAGGAGGGAGGGAAGAATCCCGGCCGTTCTTTACGGGCGCAACCAGGAGGTGATTCCCTTGATGGTGACGGCTGAGGCCCTGAGGTCGGCCCTGAAGGTCGAGTCGCCCATCGTCGATCTCGATGTGGCGGGGAAGCCGGAAAGCGCGCTGATCAAGGACGTCCAGTACGATCCGATGGGAGAGACGATCCTGCACGTGGACTTTACGCGAGTCGCCATGGATGAAGAGATCGAGATTGCCGTTCCCATTGAGCCGAGGGGCCGGCCCGCGGGCGCGGAGGAGGGAGGGGTGCTGGAGCAGACGGTCAAGGAAATCCAGGTGACCTGTCTGCCGAGCAACATTCCCAACGCGATCGTGGTGGACATTTCCGCGTTGAAGCTGGGGGATTCGCTCCACGTGCGGGAACTGACCCTCCCGCCGGGTGTGCGGACCGCGGTAGCCGGTGAAATCGTGGTCTTCCTCGTGGCCCGGCCGCTCGAGGAGAAGCCGGAGGCCGCAGAGGAGAAGGAGCGGCTCGAGCCGGAGCTGATCCGACCCGAGGGCAGAGGAGAAGCCGAAGAGAAGGAGGCGGTGGCGGAAGAGGAGAAAAAGAAGGGCGGAGAGAAATCCTAACGCGGACCAAAGGCCGCAACACAACCAGGCTCGGAAAGGTGTCAGGTGTCAGGTGTCAAGAATCAACGGACACCTGAAACCTGACACCTTTCAACATCTCCGCCGGGCGCCCGCCGGTTGCCCACGTCGTGGGCGCGGGACGCGGAGAAGTGCCCCGTTTAGACTCTAAAAAATCCGCGAGCCCGAAGGGCGCAGCGGATTTTAATAGGCGCTTGGGGCGCCAAACTTGAAAAAGTTTTTCAAGTTTGAGTTGCACTTTTTAAAGGCTTCCGTTCCCTCGCCAGGGTTGGGCCGGCGAAGCCGGACCAACCCTGGCTCTGAAATCCGCGAGCCCGAAGGGCGCAGCGGATTTCAATAGGGTCTTATGCGGATCGTCTTTGGCCTGGGTAATCCAGGTGCGAAATACGTTCAAACACGGCACAATATAGGCTTTCGGATTGTCGGTCGTCTGGCCGGGCTGCACGGCAACCCGGTTTTTATTTTTCGCTTTCAAAGCCGCGTTGGAGAAGTTAGGATCAAGGGGCAGCCTGTTTTGCTGGTCATGCCCCAGACTTACATGAACGCCTGCGGGGCCGCACTCCAGGCAGTGCTGGACGGGAGCGGCGAGGCTCCAGCGTCGGTGCTGGTGGTGTGCGATGATTTCCACCTGCCGCTGGGCCGTATCCGTCTGCGTCGGGGCGGAAGCAGCGGCGGACACCGCGGATTGATGTCCGTGTCGGACGCCCTGCAGACGAAGGAGTTTCCCCGCCTGCGCGTGGGGATTGGGCCAGTTGGGCAACGCGATCCGATGGAATTTGTGCTGGAGGAATTCTTGAAGGAGGAGCGGGCCCTAGCGGACCAAGGGGTGGAACTTGCCGCCCAGGCCGTGGAGGTCTGGGCAGAGGCCGGGATGGACGCCGCGATGAATCGATTCAACGTCAGAAGGAATGAAGGGAACTCATGAGCAACGACCAGGTGAAGAGACTTTATGAGGCCATGTTTCTGGTGGACCCGAACCGAGGGAATCAGGACTGGAAAGGGATTACGGAATTTGTGCACGGTGTGATCTCGCGGCATCATGGCCAGGTGGCCAATTCCGAGAAGTGGGACGAGCGCAAGCTGTGTTATTCGATCAAGGGGCATTCCCGCGCGGTCTACTTGCTGGTCCATTTCCATGCGCCGCCGTCGGAGCTGGAAGCCATCCGGCAGGCCTATCACCTTTCGGATTTGATTCTCCGAAGCCTGATCTTGGTGGATGAAGATGGCCTCTCGTCAGAAATCCGGAGTCTGCCGGACGAGCCGACGGACCCCGTGAGGTCGACGCGCCGGGAACGGGACCGTGCCGTGCCGGAGCGGCGTCACGGCGGCGGACACCGTGACCGGAGTCCCGAAAGGGGGAGTGGCGGCGGGGGAGAGGGCTCGAAGGGGAATTCGGGCGGGTGATCCCGGCCACAACCAGGGGTTCACGGACGGGTCGGTTGGGCCCCGCTGATGGAAAGGAAGGAGCATGGCCAATCTCAACAAAGTTTTTCTGATGGGGAATTTGACGCGGGACCCGGAGATTCGCTATACCCAGGGGGGGACGGCGGTGACGCGCCTGGGGATAGCGGTGAACCGGCGGTACAAGGACCCGGGGACGGACCAGTGGAAGGATCAGGTCGATTTCATCGACGTGGTGATGTTCGGCCGTCGTGCGGAGGTGATTTCCGAGTACTTTCGGAAGGGCAATCCGATTTTTGTGGAGGGTCGTTTGTCGTTCCGGACCTGGGACACACCGGCTGGGGAGCGCCGGAGCAAGCTGGAGGTGGTAGCGGAGAACTTCGAGTTTATCGGGGGACGCGGCCCGGGGGGAGGGAGCGATGCGGGGCCCGGGGCGGGGCGCGCGGCGCCGGCCGGAGAGGCCCCAGCGTCTGGCGGCGGAACGCGGGAGGCGGACGGCTCTTCCGAGGGCGGTGGAAGCCAGCAGGGAAGCGAGAAGGAGACGTCCAAGGAGGAGACCCCGAGCTATGACGATTCAGGTCTTTCAGATTCCGAAGTGCCTTTTTGACATGAGGAGCGAGCGGAGCGGGCCATGGAAGTCATTCTGAAGAAGGACGTGGAGACGGTGGGGAAGAGGGGTGAGGTGATCCAGGTGAAGGGCGGCTACGCCCGGAATTTCCTGATCCCGAATGGGCTGGCCGTGCCGGCGTCGAAGCTGGCCAAGGAGGAAATCGAGCGCCAGCGCGAGCGTGAGCAAAAGCGTGAGGAGAAGGAACGGCAGGAATTCCAGGAGCTGGCGGCTCGGCTGGAGAAGAGCTCGTGCACCATTGCGGCGCAAGCAAACGAGGAGGGTCATCTTTTCGGGTCCGTCACCGAGGCGGACATTGTCGCAGCGTTTCGGGAAGAGGGTCTGACGCTTCAAGCGGAACAGGTGGTCCTGGAAGCTCCGATCAAAGAGATCGGGGTTTACGGTTTCCGAATCCGGTTGCGGCCGGATATGGAAGTGACCTCCAAGGTGTGGGTCGTGAAGGAATGACGGAAACCATTTCCCAGGACAGAGTGCCCCCTTATGAAGAGGCGGCGGAGCGGTCCCTCCTCGGGTCGCTTCTGCTCAATGCCGAGAATTGCGGCGTTCTGATTCCGATGCTGGGGGAGCAGGATTTTTATCTCCCGAGCCATCGGAAGATTTTCCGGGCGATCCAGCAGCTCTACGAGGAATCGAAGCCCATCGACGCGGTGCTGGTGCGGGAACAGCTCCAGCGGGAAGACGGGAACGGGATTTCGCCGGACTACTTGGTGACGTTGCTGGAGGCGGTGCCGTCCTCGGCGCATGCGGAGCACTATGCCCAGATCATCCGTGAGAAGGCGAAGCTCAGGGAGATCATCGCGGCCTGCACGCGGATTCTCAAGGAGTGCTACAGCCAGGCGGGCCATTCGGAACAGCTCATCGATCAGGCGGGCCAGATTCTGCTGGAGATTTCCCTCCGGCACACGACCGGGGAGTCGGTGAAGATTCATGAGGTTTTGCAGGACCTGTTCGACAAGATCGAGGCGTTGAGGCGCGGGCAGGTTTCGGGGCTGAGGACGGGCTTCCACCAGCTCGACCAGATGACTTCGGGCCTGCAGGATTCGGATTTGGTCATCATCGCGGGCCGGCCGGGGATGGGGAAGACGTCCTATGCGCTGAACATCGCGGCGAACGTGGCGATCGAGCAGCGGGCGCCGGTGGCCATCTTCAGTCTGGAGGTGAGCAAGCTGCAACTGGGGCTGAACCTGCTCTGCGCTCAGGCGCGGGTGAACGCGCACCAGGTGCGGACGGGCCAGATCAACGAGTACATGATGGGCCAGCTCTTCCACGCGGTGGGGCGTCTGGCGGAGGCGCCCCTTTTCATCCAGGATACCCCGTCGTTGAGCGTGGCAGAGCTCAGGGCTCAGTGCCGGCAGCTCAAGAACCGACACGGATTGAAAGCGGTATTCATCGACTACCTCCAGCTCATGGAAGGGTCTCGGCAGCTCCAGTTCGACGGCCGGGAACGCGAGATTTCCTACATTTCCAGGAACTTGAAGTCCCTGGCCCGGGAGCTCCAGGTGCCCATCGTCGTCCTCTCCCAGCTCAATCGGTCCGTCGAGAATCGTGAGGGCAACCGGCCCAGAATGGCAGACTTGCGGGAGTCCGGTTCGCTCGAACAGGATGCGGACGTGATCCTGCTGCTGTACCGGGAGGGCTATTACCGGCAGGAAGAGGATCGGACAGCGGAGGTGATCATTGCAAAGCAGCGGAACGGTCCGACGGGGACGGTACGGCTGATTTTCAATCAGGAATATCTCCGCTTTGACAATCCCACGGCTGAGGACAACGTGTGAGGCGTCCCGGCCACGGCCCAACCCGGTTTTCCTGGGGCCTCCCGGCGACGAGAGGCATCCGCAGGCTCTAAGGAAAGGCGCAACGATGAGATGCCATCATCGAGTCCTGAACATCCACTTCATTCTCCTGGCGTCCTTTCTGGCCGCTTGCGGGACGAGCGGGCTACTCTGGTCGGAAGCGCCCTCGGCATCCATCACCGGCAAAGTGGTGCGCCGCGTCGCCTTCCTCGGCGATCTGAGCGTACCGGAGTCCCGGCTGAAGACGCTGATCCAGACGCGGGAGGGCCAGCCGTTCCTGGTGGAAGCGGCGAATGAGGACATCAAGCGGCTGAACCAGGCGGGATTTTTCTGCAAGGAGTATCGGGCGACGCCGCTGGGAGACGGGGTGGAGGTGGTGTTTTCCATCGATCAGGAGCCGGTGGTGGATGAGATCGAGTTTACGGGAACGCTGAAGAAAAAGCAGACGAAGCGGTTTCGGGAGCTGATCCAGGTCCGGAAGGGCGATCTGCTGCGCCGGCATCAGATCAACTCGGACAAGCAGGCGATCCTTCTGGAGTTGAAGTCGAAGGGGCATCATTTCGCGAAAGTCCAGCACGAGATTCTGCCGGGTCCCGCGGGCGGGGCGACGGTGCGCTTCATCGTGGACCCGGGCAAGCCGGTGCGGGTGAAGGCCATCGAGTTCAAGCAGGCGACGGCCTTCAGCCGGCGGAAGCTGCAGAAGTTGTTCAAGACGAAGGTGGACCACTGGTACAACTCCGCCAAGTACATCCAGGAAACGTTTGAAGAGGACGTGAAGCGCCTCCGGGAGTTTTACCGGATGAAGGGATGGCTGGACGCCGAGGCCACGATCGGATCGGTCGAGTTCCTGCCGAACCGGAAGAAGGTGGTGTTGAGCATCGACGTTCAGGAAGGGGATCCGTACCAGGTGGAGTCGGTTCATTTCCAGGGGAACGAGATTTTCAGCACGGAGGCGCTCGTCGGCATCACGGAGCTGCGGGCGGGGGGTCCCTATTCCCGCGAGACCCTCCAGAAAGACGTGAAGGCGATCCGAGACAAGTACGGGGAGAAGGGCTACGTCCGGAACGAGGTGCAGTTCAACGAAGTGGTGTTGAAGGAGGGGAAAAAAGTTCGTTTGGAGTACAGCATCACGGAGGGCGAGAAGGCCTACGTGGAGACGATCCACGTGGTCGGAAACGTGCGGACGAAGGACATCGTGGTACGGCGGGAAGTGGACCTCGTTCCGGGCGAGGAGTTCAACACGGTGAAGCTGGATGACAGCTTGAGGCGGCTGCGCAACCTGGGTTTCTTCGAGAAGGTGGAGGCCGATTACACGCCGGGATCGCAGGAGCACCTGTCGAACATCGACATCCGGATCAAGGAGGGGAAGACGGGGGTCTTCCGGGTCGGTGCAGGATTCAGTTCGAACAACAACCTGATCGGGAACGTGGCGATCACGCAGAGGAACTTCGATTACAAGGACGTTCCGAAGAGCTGGCACGATTTCCTGACGGGCAATTCCTTCGTGGGGGACGGGCAGACCCTGACGTTGCAGGCCCAGCCGGGGAACACGGTCTCGCGCTACCGGATTGCCTTCACGGAGCCGTATCTCTTCGAGCGACCCCTCTCGTTCGGGATGTCCGGCTTCTATTTCCAGCGCGATCGGGGGGTCTTCGAGGAGCAGCGCGTCGGGGGATCGCCCAAGCTCGGCAAGCGCCTGATGCCGGACGTGTTCCTCGAGGCGAGTTACCGGTTCGAGGTGGTGCGGCTTCAGGACATCGACTTTGTGAACGCTCCGCTGGCGGTGATTGACGCCCAGGGGGACACGGTGATCAGCAGCGTGATTCTGGAGTTGAGTCACGACAAGCGCGACGACGTTTTCCTGCCGTCCAAGGGTTTCCGTTCAGAGATTTCCTACGAACTGGCCGGCACCTTCCTCGCCGGCGATCTGGATTTCCAGAGGGTGGTGCTGGGCCACTCGCGATATTTCACGCTCTACCGCACGAAGGAGGATAATCCTCACGTCCTCGGCCTCCAGGTGCGGAGCGGATGGGAGGATGACATCGGCGATACCCGAACGATTCCGATCTTCGAGCGGTTTTTCCTGGGAGGTGCGAATACCGTTCGGGGATTCGAGTTCCGCACCGTGGGGCCCCAGGACCGGGACGAGCCGATCGGCGGCGATTTCTTCTACCAGTTGAACGTGGAGTACCGGTTCCCGATCTTCGGGCAGGTGTTCTACGGAGTCCTGTTCAACGACGTCGGTAACGTGACCCCGTTCCTGGGCAGCGGACAGGAGTTCAGCACGTGGAGAGGCGCGGTTGGATTCGGCATCCGCATCCGGGTCCCCGCCCTGGGGCCGGTGCCCATCACACTCGACTTCGCCTTCCCCTACCGCGAGGAGGGTGAGGACGACACGGAGCTGTTGAGCTTCCAGTTCGGCACCGCCTTCTGACCGTTCCTGCGCTCGGGTTTCCTTTCTCATCAGGATGTCACCATGAACCGTCTTGCGTTCGTCTTTTCCATCGCCGGGCTTGTCGTCGCCTGCCTCCTCCCCCGCGCGGCCGCCGGGGCGCCGGAGGTCCGGATCGCCATCTGCAATCTGAGCAAGCTCTATTCGGACTGTCACCGGAGCAAGGACAAGCGAGCGGAGCTGGAGGCGCTGCGTGCGGAGGCGGAAGGCCAGTTGAAGGAGTATCAGCAGAAGATCGAGGAGTGCGAGAAGAACCTGCCCCTGCTGGAGAAGGGCAGCCAGCCGTACAACGAGAAGGTGGCGGAGCGCGAAAAGCTGCGGAACGAAGGGGAGGCCAAGAAACGGGTCGAGCGGGATCACCTGGAACGCAAGTTTGCCGATTTCCTGAAGGAATTCTACGATTATGCCGCCGCTGGAATCCGGGAAGTGGCCCGACAGCAGGGGTACACGGTCGTCTTGCAGACGAGTGACGACGATCTGGCGAAGCTGCGCCGGCCCGAGCTTCTCCTGAATCGAGTCTTTACCCAGGGCGTGCTCTATGCGGACGAGGCGATCGACATCACGGATGAGGTCATGAAGAAGCTGGATGCGGATTACGTGAACGCGAAACACAAGGGCGAGGCCGCTCAGCCCCAGTAGACGAGTTTGGAAGTGCACCCGCACTTCTGAACAGGGATACTAGGAACAGTGAAAGGGGTGACGGTTGCCAAGAAACCAGACGACGATCCAGAACCCGATCGAGTATACGGGGGTGGGTCTGCACACCGGGCTGGAGACGACGTTTCGCCTGAAGCCGGCGGGCCCGGACCAGGGAGTCGTTTTCACGCGGGTGGATTTGCCGGGCCGGCCGAGGATTCCGGCGAGTGCGGAGACCATCACGAGCCGGCTGCGTCGTACGTGCATCCGCTGCAATGAGGCGGAGGTGCAGACCATCGAGCACCTGCTTTCCTGTTTGGCGGGCATGGGGATCGACAACCTGGACGTCGAAATCAACGGGCCTGAGGTGCCGGGCGCGGACGGCAGCGCCCTGCCGTTTCTGCAACTCCTGAGAACGGCGGGGAAGGCGGAGCAACCTGCGGCGAAGAAACAGATTCATTTGCCCCGTCTGGTCCATGTTCAGGATGGGGACCTGTCGCTGGTGGCGATTCCGGCCCGGGAGGGCCTGACGATCTCGTACACGTTCGAGTGGTGGAGCGATTATGGCGAAATCCAGTATTCGGTCCCCGTCTTCGCCCCGCAGCATTTCACCATCACGGTGAACGAGAAGGCCTATGAGGCGGAGATTGCGCCGGCGCGGACGTTCGTGGCGAGCGTCGAAGCGGATAAGCTGCGGTCGATGGGACTGGGCCGTGGGGCCACGTACAAGAACACCTTGGTCGTGGGACCCCAGGGAGTGATCGAGAATGAGCTGAGGTTTCCCAATGAGTTCGCCCGGCACAAGATTCTGGACTTGATGGGCGACCTGTTTCTGCTGGGGGCCGAACTGGATTGCCACATGGTCGCCATCAAGTCTGGACACAACCTCAACATGAAAATGGTCAAGGCGATCCGGAAGGAGGCCGCCGAGCGGGAACACCCGCCCGCGGGCGAGTGGATTGACGTGCGCCAGATTCAGAAGATTCTTCCCCACCGGTTTCCCTTCCTGCTGGTGGACCGGGTCCTGGAGCTGGAGGACGGCAAACGGGCGGTGGGTCTGAAGAACATCACGGCGAACGAGCCATACTTTCAGGGCCACTTTCCAGGCTTTCCGGTCATGCCGGGCGTGCTCCAGATCGAGGCCATGGCCCAGGTGGCGGGGCTCATGCTGGTGCGGCAGCTCACGGAGAAGAACAAGCTGGCCATGCTGCTATCCCTGGACCGGGTGAAGCTGCGGAAGGCGGTGGTGCCCGGGGACCAGATGCTGATCGAAGCGGTGGCGGTGCGGATCAAGGAACGGACGGGCGAGGTGAAGACCAAGGCGACGGTGGACGGCAAGGTCGTGACGGAGGCTCAGATTCGATTTATGATCGTGGACGTGAATTCTCTGTGATGGTCTTCCGGTGTTTCGTGGGGGGCTGAAAATCGTGTCCATTCATCCGACAGCCGTGATCAGTCCGAAGGCGGAGCTGGCCTCGGACGTGGAGATTGGCCCCTACGCCATCCTCGGTGATCATGTGAAGCTCGGCCCCGGCTGCCGGGTGCACCATCACGTGACCCTGACGGGCCATACGACGGTGGGGGAGGGCAACACGTTCTATCCGGGCGCGATCATCGGCACGCCGCCCCAGGACCTGAAATATCACGGCGAGACGACGTTTCTGGAGATCGGCAGCGGGAACACCTTTCGGGAGTACGTGACGGTCAACGTGGGGACGGAACTGGGCGGCGGCGTCACTCGCATCGGCAACGGCAACCTGGTGATGGCCTCGTGCCATATCGCGCACGACTGCGTGATCGAAGACAACACGATTCTGGCGAACCTGGCCACGCTCGGCGGACACGTGCGGGTGGAGGCGAACGCCGTGTTTGGCGGACTCGTCGGGGTCCATCATTTTGTCACGATCGGCCGGTACGCCTTCCTCGGGGGGATGTCGCGCATCGTCCAGGACATTCCCCCGTTCATGATGGTGGAGGGCAATCCCGCTCGGGTGCGCAGCTTGAATCTCATCGGGTTAAAACGGAAGGGATTCTCCGAGGAGCGCATCGAGGCGATTAAGTTCGCATTCCGCAAGCTGTACCGGGATCAGTGTCTCATGTCCCAGGCGATCGAGGCGCTGGAAAGCTCGGACTCCTACACCGATGACGTGAAGTACCTGGTGCAGTTCATCCGGAATTCTGACCGTGGGCGTTTCGGCCGGGCGCTGGAGGCGGACCGGAAGACCTGATGCGCCGGCCCTCCTGGCCGTCGCTTCTCTTAAAGGCATCCCGTTTCACCAGAATCCCATTGGGAGGGACAGGTGCAGAGGGAATGGGGGGCTGCGGCCTCCAGCCGCAGCCCCCCATTCCCTTACCGGTCATTTCCACGCCCGGCATCTCTTGGCGGCTGAACCGTCACGATCCCGGCCATGGCTTCCCGGAATTGGCTCAAAGTCGGGGGCTTGCTCAAGACAAGGTCCACGCCCTCCGGGACTTCGCCCATGGCCTTCATCGTGTCGCCGAAGCCGGTCAGCAGGATGACCGGCGTGCCCGGCATCACTGTTTTGACCCTCGAGGCCAGTTGGTCCCCGCTCATCTCGGGCATGGCTCGACCCGTCAGCACGAGGTCGAACCGGCCGGCAGCCAGCTTTTCCAGGGCTTCCTGGGCATGGGCGGCGGTCTCGAACGTGTGGCCATCCTGCTTCAGGTATTCGGTCAGCATCTGACGTATCTCCGGCTCAACCTCGACCACGAGGACGTGCAGAGGGCGGGGCAGGGGCATCACCTCTTGATGCTTCTCGGAGGGATGGGTTTCAGCGGGAGCGGGGAAGCGAAAAGTGAAGATGGTTCCTTTGCCGATTTCACTTCGGATATCGATGATTCCCTCGTGCCTCCGGATGATGCCGTAGACCACAGCCAGGCCGAGGCCGGTTCCTTTCTCCTTCTTGGTTGTAAAGAAAGGTTCCAGGCAATGTTGGCGGACGGCCTCGGTCATGCCGGTGCCCGTATCCGAGATTTCCAGAATCACGGAGCGGGGCGGATGGGCAGCACCCGGCGGCGGAGAGGGTTGGACGCTTTCCGGGCCGAAGTTTTCGGGAAGCTGACCTTCCAGGCGACCGGTGATGCGGATCGTCCCCCCCGCAGGCATGGCGTCCACCGCGTTGAAGATGAGGTTGATCAGCACCTCGCGTATTTCGGTCTCGTTTCCCAGGATGCCAACGCCCTTCGGAACGTCCGTCAAGAACTGGATGGTCTGTCCGCTGGCCAAGGCCTGGTCGTGCCACCTGGGCCGCGTGAGGAAAATGGTCTTTTCGACCAGGGGGCGAAGGTGAAGGAACTGAAAGATTTCTCGTGCTTCCCGCGGGCGGTAGAACTCGCGCAGGCGGGCCACCACCTTCGTGGCGTCCTGGGCGGCGGTGTTGATGACCTCGAGGTAGCGCCGGACTCTGGGCATATCCTGCGGACCTTCGGGTCGCGCCAGGAGCAGCTCGCTGTAGCCGAGGATGGGCGACAAGGCATTGTTGACGTCGTGTGCGATACCGCCAGCCATCTGCCCCAGGGCGCGCAGTCGTTCCTGTTGAATCACCTGTTGCTGAGTGGTCTTCAATTCCTTCAGCGCCTGGCCCAGCCGGAGATGACTCTCTCGAAGTGCTTCTTCGGTTCGCTTGCGCTCCGTGATATCCGTGAGCGTGATGATGCAGCCGAACAGGCCGCCGGGGTCGTGAAACAAGGGGTCGCCACTCAAAAGGAAAAGGGGGCTGTCGTCTCTCCGGAAGAGGACTTCCAGCGCCCGGAGAACCTGTCCGCCCAGGATCAGGGTGAGGTCGAAGGGGCGACCCGAGGCCAACTGGAGAGGAAACATCGCGTCGAAGGGATGGAGGAGGGGGTTTTCCGAGCATAAACGGCAGGCCACGGGATTGGCCTGAAGGATACGGGTGTCCTGATCGCAGACCACAATGGCTTCCGCGGCCTGTTCGAGGATGGAGCGGGCCAGCTTTTCGGCCGCCAAGATGACCTCTCTCCGTTTCTGCTCGGTGAGGTCGGTCACCAGGAGGCAAAGCAAAGGGATTCCCTCCGGCTGGAAGGGATTGACGGAGAGGTGAACCGGGACGGGCCCCTCGCCCGCCACCTGGAAGCGGATTTCACCCTTGACGGCCCGGCGGGCTCCCTCACGGAGGAGCGCGTCCAGGATGGCCCGATCGTCGGGGCAGGGGAAGGCGTAGACAGAGGAGCCGATCAGGTGTTCGAGCGGGTATCGAACCAAGTCGGAGAAGCCACGATTACAGTAAAGGATCATTCCACGCGTATTCAGGGTGAGCGCGCCCTCATTCATTTCTTCGATCAAGACACGGTAGGTCCGCTCAGTGCTGTGGAGGGAAAAAACCTGCTCGCCTTCGGGCCCCGAAACAACGACGGCGTCCACATGACCCCGGCGGATGGCCTGCAAGGCCTCTCGCGCTTCCTCGAGCCGGGTGCGAAGCTCTTCATTCTCGAACAGGAGCTCTTGCGCGGTTTTCTCAAAGTCCTTCATATTTCGCCTCCCGGACCCGTCTCCCCGGACCTGTCCCCCTGCACGCGTCCCTCCCGACCTGTCCTCCCGAACTTGTCCCAGTGGGAGGGATGCCGGTGGGACTGTGGGACCCGTCCCGGCGGGACCTGTCCCCCGGCGCTTGTCCCCATGGGAGGGAGCCCGGCAGGACTGTGGGACCCGTCCCGGCGGAGAGGGGTTTCCCAAAAGTGACGGGTGCGGAAGTGCTGGCGCCCTCCCGCACCCGTCTACGAGGCGGCACGATGAGGCACAGGCAGCCGCGAGGCATTCCGCACTCCGTGGGGCCGAGTCCCGTGGAGCGGGTTCCGCAGCGGCGTCCGCCCATCAGGGTCGGGCGACTGCCTGGGCGTAGGCCGCGGGATCGGAGCGTGGAACGGGTTCCGCAGCGGCGTCCGCCCATCAGGAGACGGCATCCTTCTGGGCGGGACCGTTCCCGGCTTCAGAAGATTCGTCTCGGAGGGGTTTCAGGAGTCCGTTGTGCCGGGAATCGCGGGCCACGATGGGCGGGCCGGCGAATTCCTGCACCCCATCAGGGGCCAGCGTCATTCGATTCGGGTTATGGAAATCTCTCGCCCCGGCCAAGAGGCGCTCCAGGCTCAACAGGTGACAGGCGAATCTCCGGCGGGGAAGAGGCTGGCAGCGGACGAGCGTCGGAATGACGAGGACCCCGTCCTCTTGAGCCCGTTCCGGCTGCTGGTAGATATCATAGACCTCCAGGGTGTAGAGCCCTTGAAGAGACCGTTCGCAGAATTCCCGGACCATCATGATGGCGCGTGCCGAATGGGGACAGATTCCGGCCACATAAAGACGAAGAGAGCACCGAGTGGCGGGAGAGAATCCAAAATCCCGTTCCTCCACCGCCCACGCAGAAGCCATCATCGGTTGGACCATGGCGCTTCTCCTTTCATTCCATTGCCTGTGCCCGGGCAGACTCCAACCTGGCCAATCTCTCCTCCATCCGGGCCAGCGACTCCGGTGACACTTGCGGAGGAACGGCGGGGCTGAAGGCCGGGTTGTTCACCCACCAGTCCATCCCCATCTCCCTGGCTTTTTCCACGGAACAGACCACCAGGCGGATTTGCAGGGTCAGGAGCTCGATGTCCACCAGCTTGATCTTGATATCGCCGGCGACCACCACTCCTTTGTCCAGGACCCTTTCCAGGATGTCGGCCAAACTCGAGCTTTCGAGGGAGTGAGTCATGGGACGGGGCGAGGGCATGGTTTTTCCTTGATTCAAAAAAGTTTGCCGAGGGGGCCCAAGTCGATGTCCAAGTCTTCTTCCTCCAGTCCAAAGGCTTTCCGAAGGCGTTCGATCTCCTCGGCCTGCTTCATCAGGGTCATGCCCAGCGCCTCGATCTCGGGCTCGCTCAAGGCGCCGCCGTCCATGCGGCGGACGGCCTGGCGCTCCAGCAACTCGTGGAGCAGTTTGACCAGGGTCAGGACGAGCCGGCCCAGCCCGTTCTTGACGTCGTCCTGGCAGAGATTCAACCGAGGCGTTGAGCGAGTGGGCGCTGTGAAGGCCCGGGATGGGGCCGTGCCTCGCGGGATGGCCTTCTCGAGCATTCGAGTCAGATCCTCTCCGAATTCGGAATCAACAGGGGGCGATTCGACGAGGGTCATGGATCACCTCCATTCCTGATAGGGCCTGGAGCGAATGTTCTTCTCCGTTCCTGCAAAGCCTGCCGACGGCCGCAGTGCTTTCTCACGCGCGGTCTCGATGGAGGTGACCACGAGTTGAAGTCCCAGGTACAGCAGCTCGATATTGGCGACGGACACGGTCACCTCACCGCCCACGACAGCACCTTTGTTCAGGATGCGATCGAGCGCTTCACACAAGGAGAGCCGATTCGTTTCATCGCTGTGGGGAGCCGGCATAGGTCTTGTCCTGATGGTGAAAGACAGCGAGGCCATCGTACGGCGGCCTCCATCCGACCCTTCTTTTTCTCATGTTCGTTCTCGTCCTCGTCCTCTTCCGACGACAAGGACGAGGACGAGGACAAGGACGAGGACAACAACACATGGGAGTCCAAAATTTGGCTCATGATTCACGTTTTCGACCCTTGGAGACTCCCAGTGAAGAGGGGATTGCCCTGGGGCGGCAGAGGGGAATGCCCGTTCGGCCCCCGGGGTGTCTCGTACAGCTCCTTTCCAAGGTCCCCCAATTTTTCCACGCCTCGCAGGTCTCCCTGATGGTAGACAATCGTTTGATGCAAGGCGGAAAACGTTCGCTGGAATTTCGCCCGGACCATGGACTCTCGCCGATTCAACGCCGCACACAGGGGACACGCGCTCAGAGGGGTGACGAGATTGAGGAACAGGATAGGGACATGAATGCCGGTGCGCCGGCACGCGGCGACCAGGTCGTCGGTTTCCTGGAACGCCATTTCCGTCGGGATGGCGACCGCGTAGAGAGCGGACCGGGCCGGATCGGACAGAAGAGATCGCATGCTCTTGAGGTCCTTGGATATCTCGACGAGATGCTGGGAAAGGCCCGGCAGGCGCGGGATGAGCCTGTACTTCGTGAAAAGCTCGAAGATCATCTTCAACCACTGGTCGAGGATTTCCGGCAACTCGAGCAGGCGGATCAGGTGGCCGGTCGGCGCGGAATCGACGATCAAGACATCGTAAGCTTGTTGCCGGAGAAGGCCCATGACCTGCGTGAGGGCCATGACCTCATCGAGGCCCGGAGGGGAGAGGTCGAGAATGCGTTCCAGCACCTGTCGATCGTAGGGGATATCGAGTTGGGTAAAGGAAGACTGGAAAAAGGCCTGCAGCTCCCCCGCGTATTCTCTTTTCAGCTTTCGAAAGGCCGAGGGCGCGTCCACGGCCATGGCGGCCAGTCCCACCGCCACTGCGGAGGGCATGGGTCCGACGGACCGGTCCAGGCACGCGGAAAGCGAATGAGCCGGGTCCGTGGAGAGGATGAGGAATCTCTTTTCCGGGCGCTCGTGCGCCAGCCGGAGGGCTGTGGCGCAGGCGAGGGTGGTTTTTCCGACGCCTCCCTTGCCGGCGAACACCAGCAAGGTGGTTTCGGGCGAAGGGCATGGAGCGGGCGTTTCCACCCGCTCCGAAGGACGTGCCGTGACCTGCGCAGGGCCTGGAAGGGAGTCCGACAGATTGATCCTTCCTTTCCATAGCGCCTCCAGGGCTTTGCGGCCGCGTACCTCTTCGGGGTAAAGGGGAATGCCCCAGAGCGAGTAGGACGCCAGAGGGCTGCTGGCTCGAAGCCTCATCAGCGTGTGCCTCTGCAGCTCGCGTTCGCCGGAACAGACGCTGCAGGGGTTCTCGGGATAGAGGCGATTGACGACGATCTCGGCGATGGGCACCTTCCTGCGTTTCAGTTCCTCCACCAGCTTCTCGGTCTCGTCGATGCTCAACGACTCGGAAAGCATGACAGGGACGAAGCGGCAACGAGCGCGGTCCCGCAGCAGTCGCTCCATGTGACTGACCGAACGCGACAGCTCCTCCAGGAAATCCTCGAGCTGGTCCGAACCGAAAGAACGCTGATAGACCTGTCTCAAGTAGCGGTCCTTGGCCATGAGCGTGTCCAGGGCTCTCAGCCACTTGCGGAGGAATTCCGGCATCGCGAGCAGGCGCAAGGTATGCCCGGTGGGCGCCGTATCGACGACCACACAATCATGGGTTCGCTCCTTGACCCATCGGGCGATTTCCAGGAAAGCCATCAACTCATCCAGGCCAGGCAGCGGCAAATCCAGGAACGTCCGGATGTCGTGGTCATCGAAAAAAGTTCCTCGTGCGGCGATCTCCTGGAGCTGGGGGCAGTACTTGGCCTTGAAGGCCTTGGCCGCGTCCTGAACGTCCATCTCGAGCACCGTCAGGTTGTGGGGAACAGGAGAGTCCGCAAGCCCATCTTTCAGCGAGTGCGCCGGGTCCGTGGAAACCAGCAGGAAGGACTCGCCGGGGGCCTCGTCGGCCAGCCACAAGGCGGTGGCCAGGGCGCAGGTCGTTTTCCCGACGCCGCCCTTTCCGCCGAAGAGCAATAATTGAGCGTGATCAAGAGTCAGGAAGCTGGGAATCGTCACCTTCACCCTCCTCTCGCGGCTTTTCGGTCCCCTCCGCGTCCGCCTGAGGCCCTTCGTCTTCCTGGGTCTCCCGAGGTGAGGCCGCCTCGGCCTCTTGAAGCTGGTCCAATCGGTCCAGAATTTCCTTCTCCCTGGCCTCGAACTCCTCCTCGGTGATCCGATTCGTCTCCAGCATCATGTACAGCTCACTGAGGGAGACGGTGAGGGCTTCACTCTCGCCCACGAGCTCCTCCTGGGCCGCTCGGTGGACCTCCCGCAGGATGAAGGTGAGGGACCGATAAGGGAAGAGCAGGATATCGTCGACGAGGAGCATGGAAGCAATTCATCCTCTCAGGCTGGTTTTCCGGTTCAGAAATGGGGAAAGGGCTTCGATTAAGTTTGTGTTGCAGTTTCACGGTATCAGAAGGCTTTCGATCCCGATCCCGACGTCCGCTCCATCGCGATGATCCAAGTTAAGCTAAGAAGTTGGAAACTGGAGTCAGAGACTTCTGTTTAGCCGCCAGGGTTGGGCCGGCGAAGCCGGGCCAACCCTGCTCTGAAATCCGCGGCCCGGCGGGCGCAGCGGATTTCAATAGACGCTCAGATGTCGAGCTGGATACTCACAAAATTGTGGGGCGGCCAGGGACCGTTGAAATCAAAGGCAAAACTGTCGCTAAAGGACCGGGCCGCCTCGAGGACGACTGTTTCAAATCCCGAAAGCGAGTGCCGGTCCACAAGACACGCCAGATTCGCCACCTCCCGTTCGTTGCGGGGAGCATTCCTCTTGATCTCATGACAAGAGGCGGAGAGCGTCTCCTCGACTTTTCGGGTATGGGCCTCGCGATCCTCGTTCAGAATCCGGTCGAAGAGGCGTCCCATTTCGATCTTGTTCTGCTGGTGGACGACACCCGGTCCGCGCAGGAGCTGGTCTCGTGCCGCTTGCAGCTCGGGGTGCACGTGCACGAAATACTCGAAGATGTTCGGCACGTCCCAGGTGATCCGAAGCCCCATTTCCACCTTGCCCGTGAGACGTTCAAGCTCTTCCACGAGCATCCGATGGTTGCGCGACAGAATCCGCTCAATGGCTCGCGGCCCATCGGCGATGATGCCGAAGGAGAGAGGGAGCACCGAGGCGCTGCCAGTCAGATGGCGGAGCACCTCCTGGTGGGCCGCCAGATGCCGCCGTTCAGGTCGAAGTCTCCGATAGGGGACGCGGCTGACGATGGCCGCCACCTGTCCCTTGCAAATGGCATAGACGGGCGACCCATCGATGCCCGTCAGGCCACCGCTCCGGCTCGCTGTGCCCTCCTCGGGGAGACACTCGGTCGTGCTCATGATGGCATAAAGATAATGGGCCGTGGCAGGAATGGTTTCCGATAGCATGGCGCGCTCCTTCCTCTGTTCCTTCCGGATCAATACCGAAGCCGCAGGGGGCTTCCGGCGGCGGGGGGGGGCACTCCCGGGGACAGATTCCGGCGGTCCCGGCAGGAGCGAGATTCCCTTCCGGGCCGGCGACCCGGGCGCGCCTCCGATCCGCCGTGACCAAGCTCCAAGAGGCCATTCAAAAGCTCGCCCTTTTCTCCCTCGATCTCCCTCAAGCGTTCGTCAATCATCTTCACCCGCAGCATCGCGCTCTCCCTCTCCTTGCTGCGCCTCGCCTTTTCCATCTCCAGGCAGGTGACCCTCATGAAGACGCGATAAGGGGCAGCCACCGCGTCCACTCTTCCAGCGCTGGTCCGGATGTCCTGCAGGCCGCGGAGGACTCTCTTCGGATTAGGCATGTTCATTCTCCTTCCTCTGGATGTGACTTCCGTTGGGATGGCGTGAATGCCGGGCCTTGCTTCCACACACTTTCTCCATCACCTCGTCCAGCTTCAGAGTGACGACGAGCTGATCCTGGCGGGTGACCTTGGCCGTGTCCGTGTGGAGCACGTCCCGGCAGACGGCCTGAAAGACAGAGTCGTCGCTTCGCGCATGAGCCCCCAGATGGACGAGCACCCGTGCGATGGCGATGCACGCTCGAATCGTCGGCCGGTGACGGCTCGCACCCATCTCGCGAAGCTCACGGACCAGGTCAACAATCACCTCGGCTTCCGATCGGCCAATTCCCGACTTGGCCCTCGTGATCCCCACCTCGGACTCCCGGTCGTAGTGGTCGATCCGCAGCGTGACCAGCCGGTCCATCAGCGCATCTTGCGTCTTATGCGTGCCCACGTATTCCTCGGGGTTCGAGGTGAAAATGGCCCGAAATCCCGGATGGACCTCCAGGTAGCCCTCCCCGTGCCGGCCGAGCTTCGGCAGGTTCAAGATTTTTTCCTCGAGAATGCTCAGCAGAACATTGTTCGTCTCCGGCCTCGAACGCGTAAATTCATCGTAAATGAGCGTGAAACCCCTCTTGCAGGCCGTGGTCAGCCGGTTCTCCACCCAGAGCGTGTTGATGTCCTCCTCCGTCTTCAACACGGAGTGGATGTAGTTGTCCACCAGCTTGCTCCGCCGGTATCCCGAGTCTCGCCCGACCAGGTCGGAGCTTTCGAATTCGTCGTCCCCGTGAATCAGGGTCACCGGCCTGCCGAGCTTCGAAGCGACATGAAAGGCGAGCGTCGTCTTGCCGGTTCCCGCCGGCCCGGCGAAATGCACCGGGTAACCGACGCTCAGGTAGGTGAGGGCGCGTTGCGTCACCTGCTCGACATACGGCGTGAGAACGAATTGCTCACTGGGCTCCGGAACGACGTTGTCCCGTTCAGCATCCTCGCTGTGGGCCGCGCTGGACGACTCGGTCATGGCAAGCTGATTCATGGCTCGACGACTCCTTTCTTTGCGATCCGGCCGGACGGTCCGGCGCTCGAAGACTCACGGGAGGCCGGGGAACGCCTTCTCGATGGACTCTTACTCTTTCGATGTCCTGCGACGCGGCTTGGACGCGGGCAGTCCTTTCTCCACCCTTTCCCTCGGCGGCGGGTCCGTCACGGAAGCCGGTGATGAAAGGTCAGGCCCCTCGGCGGTCTTCCCCGCGGGCTGAGGGCCACCCAGCCGCAGGTGACGCACGTGATCCAGCGCGGCAGCCAGCTCGTTTCTCAGGCCCTTGACCTCGTGCTGGAGACCCGACGTAAAGTCGGTCCGATGCGATCTCGAGCCCTGGGCCATTTCCCGGAGATGCTGGCGACACCCTCCTCTCATCCGGGAGACGGTGTCCTTGAGGTCCATGCAGTCCTTCGCCAGATTCTGCAGGAATTCCTGGCGGCGCTTCCGGGACCTTTGGATCGCCTCCTGGCGGGCATGGTGAAAATCCGCCTTCATCTGAGCCACGGAACGATGGAGTTGATTCGCACCATCTGCCAAATTCATGAGGAGCATTCCTCTCCAACCGCCGCGGTGCGAAGCAACTGGAGAGGGTCTAACCCAGGCATCCGTGGAGGAGTTCATGAGGGTATTTCCTTGGGGGTCTCGGAATTTCAATCGGGGTGCACCACATGTATCGGAATGACTCCTGTGGCAGGCAAAGGCTCATGGGCCGCCCCTGCCCGCCAGCAGGAATTCATGCCGAGAGGCCGTCCTAGGCCGGCGCCGCAGCCGTGGCGGTCAAGCCGATGGCTTCAGCGTACTTCAGGTAAGTCTCGACCGAAGCTATCACCACCCGAGCTTCGACCGACAGCAGTTCGATTCCGACGAGGGACACCTTCGCCCATGCATCGATCACGATTCCCTTGTCCAGAATGCGGTCGACAACTTCAGCCAGGCTCGAGGAATCCGTTGATTTCTGAACCTTTGCCATGACGTAAACTCACCCCCTTCCCTGTCTCAAGGTTGAACCGAACGGAACTCAAAAGAGGAAAAAATCTAGAGCAAGCGTGATGCCGGACCGGCACAGGAGCGCCAGGAACGGCCGTCTCGGGTCTCAGCAGACCGCTGCGGATGGTGGGAATGCATCCCGCTTCATTTTTTCGCTAGAAATTGACCACCGGGCCCGATTCAACGAGCGATGCGGGACCCCGGCTGTGGGGAGCGCATGGGTGAGATCCCTGGAGAGAATTCCCCGATTCGTTCGCCTGGCTCGAGGCTCTGCGACCCGGCCATGGATCGGAGCGGCGGCTCAAACCGTTCGAGCAATCGAGGGGAGGGAGCGAACAAAATTGTAGGGAGGCCATGGGCCGCTCAAGAGGAGTCGATGGGGCAACTCCGAAGCGACCTGGAGCATCCGGCTGCGGAAAGGTTCAATCCGGGCCCGGGGTACGAGGAAGTAGAGCGAGAGGAGGGAAAAACCGGAGTACACCAGGGACTCTTCTTCGCACCGGTTGAAGAGCCCCCCCATGGCGCTGCAAGCTCGATCCCGGATCAGGCGTTGTTCCACCATGACCCGATCCTGTTCAGCGAATAATTTTCTTTTCGAGCTCAGGTAACCTCGGCCAGGATGCGCCTCCGGCGAGCGAGAATCCTCACGTGCCGCACGAGACGTTTCGGTCGCTGGCTGACCAGGGCTGCAACCCCGGCCAACCCCGGATGTGCCTCCAGGATCGAGCTTCAAGAGGACGCGAAGGCCCATCTCTGCGCAGCCCTCCAGCTCCCGAATCAGGGCCTGGCAAGCGATCCGATTCTGTTTCAGAAGATGAAGAACCTCGGTCTCTCCATCATAAGAGTGGCCGAAGCGCATGGGAATGACGGTATGGTCCCGATGGAAGGACTCGACGACCCGACCGTAGGCAGCCAGGGCGGAGGCCCCGCAGGGGGCTTCTGCACAGGCGATTGGCGAAACGGCGGCGGCAAGGTCCTGGCAGGTCACTACGGCTACTCCTTCACCGCCCACTCCTGTCAGGTTCGGATGTCCCGACCGGCTCGCCGGCGGAAAGATGCAGTACAGGAGGAGGGGCATGCGCCGGAGTCTTTCTAGTCCGGATTTCTCATTCTGGCACGATGAGAAATGGCGGCTAGTGGATGAGTTGGCAAGTGCGGGTGCACTTGCCAACCCGTCTGCTCGTTAGTTTCCCGGTTCAGAAGCGCTCCCGCACTTCTGAACCGGGAAACTCGGGGAGAAGCTGAAAGGCGGCCAAGGCCCAGTGATCTCAAAATACAGGCCCCGGGGCCCCTGATCGGCGTTCAGACGAGCGACTTCCTCCTGGAATCCCGGAACAGCGCCACTCGGCAGCAGGAACGCCCAGTTGGCGATGACCTCTTTGCCGGCCCCGACCGCGGAGACGGTCCGGCGCTCGCAGAAGTCCGGGGCATAGGCCTTGAGGCGAGTCGCCGACTCGCTCAAGACCTGCCTGACCCAGGAGGAAAGGTCCCTTCGGTCACAGGCCTGCCGACGTTTCTCGTGGAGATATCGCCTTCCCGCGGACACGGTTTCAAGTGGTTCGCCGGAATCGCCCGGGGCTGGAGAGTCGAGGCTCGTCCGGGCCAGAGTCCTGTCCAGCCTGCCCCGAACGCCCCATTCCTCCCGGCCGGAGACCCGTTCCAGAAACTGGACGATGGTTTCCTGATGGTCCGCCAGAAGACGTTCCAGGGCAGGCCAGGAGGAAAAGAGTGTCCCGAATCGTGCTGGCAGGACCGGAGCATATCGCATGACTTGCCGGAGGACCTCCTCGTGCCGGCAAGCGCGCGGGGCGACCCAAGACAAGTCCTGCAGCCGCTGTTCCGCAGAACTCCCGCAAAACTCTTCCAGAGTTACCCGGCTCACAACGGCGCTGACGTCCTGGACGTCGTGGCGCTCCAGCGCGAACCGTTCGTCCACGCCCTGGCCGTCCAGCGGCGGCATCAGGCTGGAACGAGTCAGGCCGTATAGATAGATGCCCAAGCATTCCATGGCTGGCACTCCGAAACGCGGCAGAATGGCCGCAACCCCGTTGGATCGACGGCTTCAGCCTTGCCGACCAGCCCGACGCTTAAATCCCTCCCGAACTCGCCCCCATGGGAGGGATTCTGCGAGAACGGTATCTCTCCCAGAGTCCCTCCCAACCCTAATGACGCCGGCGTCTACTGGCAGTCCTCTATGGCCTGAAGGATGTCGGCTCTCTCCACGCGCAGCGAAACCGCATCCCATGCCCCCGCGGCGGGTCCGGATTCCACGGCGCGCTGGATGGACCGGATCGCGGCGCGGTGACAGACGCCGGCAATATCGGCCCCGGAAAACGATTCTGTCTTCTCGGCGAATTCCTGGACTTGAATCCCGTCGCCAAGCGGCCTGCCGCGAAGATGAACCTCAAAGATCGCCTCACGTTCCTGAGCATCCGGAAGGGGGATATCCACGACCTCGTCGAAACGACCCGGCCTGAGGAGGGCGGGGTCCAGGATGTCCGCGCGGTTGGTGGCCCCGAGGACGAGGACATCGTGCAGCTCTTCAACGCCGTCGAGCTCGGCCAGGAACTGGCTGAGCACGCGTTCGGAAACGTGACTATCCGTTGAAAGGCCGCCTCGAGCCGGCAGCAGGGCGTCAATCTCATCGAAGAAGACCATGCAGGGCGCGGCCTGACGGGCCTTACGAAAAATGTCCCGGACCGCTCTTTCGGACTCTCCTACGTACTTGGAAAGCAGCGAGGGTCCGTTGACAGAGATGAAGTTCACCTGGCTTTCCGTGGCTAGAGCCTTGGCCAGAAGGGTCTTTCCACAGCCGGGGGGGCCCGAGAGCAGGATGCCCTTGGGCGGGTGGACGGCCATCCTCCGGTAAAGAGGGCCGTACTTGAAGGGCCACTCGACGGCCTGGATCAACCGGTGCTTGACCCCGGCCAGCCCCCCCACGTCCTGCCAGCGAGTATTGGGCACTTCGACGAAGACCTCGCGAATTGCAGAGGGCTCGACTTCTCGCAAGGCGGCGAGGAAATCGTCCCACTGCAGCTCGAGCTGGCTGAGCCGCTCGTAAGGGATGCGCGTCTGGGCAAAATCGATATCGGGCAGAATCCGGCGCAAGCAGATCATCGCCGCTTCCCTGCACAGGGCCTCCAGGTCGGCCCCGACAAAGCCATGCGTGATCTCCGCCAGCCGGTCCATCGCCACGTCCTTGCCGAGAGGCATTCCACGACTGTGGATTTCCAGAATCTCCAGACGAGCGGACCGGTCCGGAATGGGAATGGAAATTTCCCGATCGAATCGGCCGGGCCGCCTCAGCGCCGGGTCCAGGGCCTGGGGAATGTTCGTCGCCGCGATCACGATGACGTTCTGCCGCTTGTTCAGGCCGTCCATGAGGGCCAGGAGCTGCGCCACGACGCGCTTCTCAACGTCTCCGACCACGTGCTCGCGGCGCGGTGCGATGGCATCAATCTCGTCCAGGAAGACGATGCTCGGCCCCTGGCGCGTGGCCTCATCGAATATCCTGCGCAGATGGGCCTCGCTCTCACCGTAGAACTTGTGAATGATCTCCGGGCCGCTGACCGAATAGAAATTCGCCTCGGTCTCATGGGCGATCGCGCGGGCGATCAGCGTCTTCCCACAACCCGGGGGACCGTAAAGAAGCACGCCCCTGGGCGCGTCAATGCCCAACCGCTCGAACACCTCGGGATACCGCAGGGGCAGCTCGATCATTTCCCGGATTCGTTGGAGCTGCGGCTTCAGGCCACCGATGTCTTCGTAAGAAAGGGAACGCGCCGGCTCGTCTTGCGTTCTTCCTACCACCAGCTCCGTCGCGGGGTGAATCATGACCGGTCCCTTGGGCGACGTGTTCTCGACCTTGAAATCCGCCCAACGGCCTCCGAAAAGCGTTGCTCGAACTCGGTCGCCTTCCTGCACGGGAACGCCGTCCAGGAGGCCGCCGATGTACTTCAGGTCACGCTCCGACACGGAAAGGTTCGAAGGGGCGAGAACGACACGGGCCGCCGAGGGACAGGATATTTTCTTGACCAGAACAAACTCATCCATGCCGGCGCCGGCGTTTTCCCGCGTCACGCCGTCCAGTTGGACGCGCGACTGGCCCCGCAAATCCCGGTAGGCCGGCATCGCCTTGCAAACCGTGCTTCGCTTGGCCGAGACCTGCACGATGTCCCCGATGGCCGCTCCAAGCCTCTCGATGTCCTCGGGGCCCATACGGGCAAAGGCCCTTCCCACGTCCTTGCTCAAGGCTTCCGCCACGCGAAGTCTCAGACCACCGCCTCTTTCCTTCTCCATGCCCGTGTCCCTCCTTCGTGTTGCCGGGAGGTGATTCCCGCCACGGCGATCATTTTTTGCACCGGATTTCCAGAACGCCGTTGTTGCAAGAGACTTCCATCTTCTCCCTGGCATAGGCGCCAGGCAGAAGGATTTCCTTCCGGTACTTCTGGTCTCCATGCTTCGCCTCGATACACAACAGGTCCTCCTGGAGATCGAGCTGAACATCCTTCACGCTAATCCCGGGCATCTCTGCCACGACCAGCACGTAATCCTTTTCCTCGAAGACGTCGACCAGCGGCTCCCGAAATTCGTGAACGACGGACCGCCCGCTGACCGCGTCCTTGCCGATGTTGCCAAAGGGCTCGACCTTGAGCCCCTCGCCGCCCAGCCCCACCTTGACCGTGAATCCGTACACGCCCTTCAGACCCTTCTCGCCGCCCGGGCTTCGAATCTCCCCCGACCGGGTAAGCTCCCCGCCTTTCTCCGCAAGCTCCCCGAGCTTTTCCACCAGGTCGCCCAGGCCCTTGAAAATGCCACCCAGGCCCAGGTTCAGTTCACCGGCGTCCGAACGGTCCTTCTCACGGCTTTGTTTACTCATGGTGACTCTCTCCATTGGTCCAGATACCGTACCGTTTCATCTTTGCATAAAGCGTCTTGGAATCGATCTGGAGATAACGCGCCGCCTTGGCCTTGTTTCCCCCTGTTTGCGCGAGCACCCGTTGGAGCACTTCCCGTTCCACGGCCATCGTATTCCCCTGCACAATCTCCTTGAGTGAACGCTTGTCCCAGGCCTCCTGGGAGCTACTGAAGCCGCAGGCCGCTTCCAGCGTCCAGGCGAAATCCAGCTCCTTCTCCGTGATCACCTCGTCTGCAAGAAGAATGCCTCGGCGCACGACCGACCGGAGCTGCCGGACGTTTCCCGGCCACCGATAAGCGAGCAAGGCCTCGACCGCCTTGTCGGAAAAGCCCTTCACGAGCTTGTTGAGCTCAAAGCTGGCGATATCCAGGAATCGTCTCGCCAGGAAAACGATGTCCTCCGGGCGCTCCCGCAGCGGCGGCACCGTGATCGTGAAGTCGTTCAACCGGAAATAGAGGTCCTGGCGGAAAGCGCCGGAAGCGATGCATCCCTGAAGGTCGTGGTTGCAGGCGACCACGATGCGGGCGTCAATTCGAATCGGCTTCACTCCGCCAACGCGATACAGCACTTTCTCCTGAATCACTCGCAAGAGCTTTGCCTGCGAAGGCTTAGGCATGTTCGAGATTTCATCCAGGAAAAGGGTGCCTCCACGGGCCAACTCAAATTGACCCGCCTTCTGGGACTCCGCGCCCGTGAAAGCGCCCTTTTCGTGGCCGAACAATTCGCTCTCGAGCAGCGTCTCGGGAATGGCCCCGCAATCGATGGCGACAAAGGGACCTCCCGACCGCGGACTCCCGGCGTGAATAGCCCGCGCCACCAGTTCCTTTCCCGATCCAGTCTCCCCCAGGATGACCACCGAAAAGTCGGACGCCGCCACACAACCGACCGCTGCCAGGAGATGCCCAATGGCACTGCTGGGACCCATCGTCTCTCGCAGCGAACAATTAGGGTATTCTTCACGGCATAGCTCGGCGCATCTCACCCGCCGATCCGATTCCCGCAAGGCCCGCTCAACGGCCTCGGTAAATTCCGATGAGCTGAATGGCTTGACCAGGTAGTCCAGGGCCCCTTCTCTCATGGCGTCCACGGCTTGCTTCACCGCAGGATAAGCGGTCATCAGAATCACCGGCAATTCCGGATGCCCCTCCTTCATCCGCTTGAAGACCTCCAGCCCATTCAGACCTTCCATCCGTTGGTCAACGACGGCCACGGCCGGAGGCTCTTCCTTGAGCAATTCGAGAGCCGCCTTCCCGTCCGAAGCCACCAGTGCCTTGAGACCCATCTCCTTTACAAGAAGAGAAAGCAAATCTCGGATCTCCGCCTCATCATCAACGATGAGGACTCGGCGTTGTGTGTCTCTTTTCATCCTGGATTCTCCTCATGACGGGTTTTCCTAAAGGGTAGACCACTTGGATATCTGTATTCAGATTTCCGACAACGCCATGGGCGATTCCAAGGAATAGGATTCCTGTCTCACTCGGGCCAAGCGTGTCATTGATCCGATTCGCAATGAAACGGTCACGCCTCCGCAGCAAGGAATCGCTCCGCTCCAGCAGCCGGGCCTTCTCGGCCATCGATCCAGGCCCAGAGACCTCCAGCATTTTTTTCATCAGGCTGTACTCTTCCTCCAACAGCTCGGACGATTCCGTCCCCGTGATTCGCGCTCCTCTCTCTTTCAATCGCATCAGAAGCTGATGGTTCTTGCTCCCAGCATCCGCCAGCTCGGCTATGATCTTCTCTTCCTGGCCACAAATGGGTAACCCGTCCTGGTAGACCCGGAGGCCTTCGCGAGGCAGATTCAGAACATCAATTGACCGCTCGATCGTTTCCCATAACTGATTAATCTGGCAGAGGTAACGCTCGAGCCCTCGCCGACCCAGCTTCTCCAACCTAAGCTGTCTAACCGACGGTGCGAGGGTTCCGATGTCGACCGATGAGTGTATTATTTGAAAATATATTAGAATTTTATTCAAAATAAACGCTCAGATCGCTTTATATTTCATACTAATAATCTGAATAATATTTTTATAGATAGGTAACTATTGCTGACCATTTTTCGTTCAGGTGCCATTATTTCATACACCCGTCGAATCCATTAGACCAGATACTTCGCTTAGCGAGACGAGACGCATCCAGTGCGCATGACTGATATCAATATGCTACGTTCCCGACATCGCGGTAAATCGTTCACCGACGTGTCCTGAGGCTGTTACCCAGAATGTACAGGCGAGTACTGACGTATTTGCGTTTAAACGCTCAAAAAGTCTATAGCTGATCCTTACTTTCGCCCATATAGGCTGAATCAGATACACTGTCCCGTGTAAGAAATGAATCTTCAGCCCGAGTCCATGGAATCTTTTAAACGTCAGGTTTAGTCGCGCAAAATCACGGGAGACTCTGACTAGCATGTGGAACGCTCAATTCCATGGAAGCGTCTCCCCACTTTCGAGTAAACAATTCCCGAGATTGTTGATGCCCCATCAATCCAATTGACTCCGAGCAAGCCCTGTTCCACAATTTGATCGTTCTCAAACTATACTCCCACTGAAATCTGCCGGCAGGCGGATTTGAGCTTCCACTCAGAACCGCGTCAGCGCTCCAAGCCATCTTTCGATGTCGTCTGGAAACACCGCGCTGGTCACCATCCACCGGCCGCCTTCCTTCCGGAGGTTGACGATCACCGTCTGGGACCCCTCCTCGGTCTTGACCTGGATATTCTGGGCGCCACGGCTGACGCGGGCGCTGACGGTCAATTCGACCTCGGCCGAGTCGCCCCGGACCGTGAGGGACCTTCGGGCGATGTTGACCATGACCTCGTGAGCGACGCGGCAGAAGACGAGCAAGAGATTGCGGATGTCGCCGCGTCTCCGGCCCGTGCTGTCGTGATACTCGGACGAGATCACGGACAGGCATCCCGAAGAGTCCCTCGCCTCGAGGGCCTCTTCCACCTGCTGGAATACGGCCATGATGCGGTCCTCTTCGGTAAGGACGAGCCGCCGGTAAGCGAAAACGGCCAGGAAGAGGACGGCGGAGACGGTGAGGATTTTCTTGAATGGAGAGGTCTTCACGGAGGGACCGTGTTGGCCGGCCCTGCGCCCGCCAGCGCCGAGTCCCGCTGGCGCGGCATCGGGCGATCGCCCTTCAGAAACACGAGCAGCACCGAGATGTCCGCAGGAGAGACCCCGGAGATTCGGGCGGCCTGGCCGACGGACACGGGCCGCATCCGGTCCAGCTTGCCCCGGGCTTCGTTGCTGAGCTGTGGGATCGCCCGGTAATCGATGTTGTCCGGGATTTTCTTGTTTTCCATCTGCTTGAACTGGGCGATCTGGGCCTCCTGCCGGCGGATATAGCCCTCATACTTGACCTCGATCTCCACCTGTTCCCGGACGTCCGGCGTCATTTCGAGCGCCGCCAGTGCGGGGCACGTCTTTTCGAGGTCCGCCAGAGCCGTCTCGGGCCGCCTCAGCAGCCTCGAAAGCGGCTGACCCTCGTGCGTCTGGCGCTCGAGAACCGCCCTTGCTTCTGCGATCCGCTTCTCCTTATCCTCCCGACGACGCCAGACGTCGTCGGGGACCAGGTTGAACCGGTGTCCGTACGCCATCAGCCGGCGGTCCGCGTTATCCTGTCGTAGAACGAGGCGGTACTCCGCCCGAGAAGTGAACATGCGGTACGGCTCCTTCGGGTCCTCCGTCACGAGGTCGTCGATCAGCACGCCGATGTAGGCCTCGGACCGGTCGAGGACGAAGGGGTCCTTGCCCTGGATTTTGAGGGCCGCATTGATGCCCGCCATGATGCCCTGGGCCGCAGCCTCCTCGTATCCGGACGTGCCGTTAATCTGTCCCGCGTGGAAGAGGCCCTCGACGAGCCGCGTCTCCAGCCAGGGATAGAGCTGGCGCGGCGGCACCATGTCGTACTCGACGGCGTAGCCGAAACGCATGATCTCCGCTTTTTCAAGGCCGTGGATCGAGTGGACCATCTCTTCCTGCACGTCCTGAGGGATGCTCGTCGATATCCCATTGCAGTAGTACTCGAGGGTACTTTCCCCCTCCGGCTCGAGAAAAATCTGATGCCGGGGCTTGTCAGCGAACCGGACGACCTTATCCTCGATGGACGGGCAGTAGCGGGGCCCGACGCTCTGGATTTGACCGCTATACATGGGAGCGCGATGCAGGTTAGCCCGGATGATCTCGTGCGTCTTCGAGTTGGTGTACGTGATCAGGCACGGGATGTTCGGACGCCGGACTCGGTCCGTGCGGAAAGAGAACGCCGGAGCCGGGTCATCGCCGTACTGCACCTCGAGTCCTGCGGCGTCGATCGTCCGGCCGTTCACCCGAGGCGGCGTGCCCGTCTTCAGCCGGGCGATCTCGAAGCCGAGCTGGCGAAGATCGTCGGAGAAGAGCTCCGAGCGGGCGTCGCCCATGCGGCCGCCTCCGATCTTGACCTCGCCCATGTGCATGAGTCCCTTGAGGAACGTGCCGGTGGTGACCACGACGGCCTTGCCTCGGTAGAGGCGGCCGGAGCGCGCTCGGACGCCGGAGGCCCTCCGGCCCGCCAGGATCAGGCCCTCGACCATATCCTGCCGGACCACCAGGTTCTCCTGCTGTTCGAGCCAGTATTTCATCGTGAACTGATAGCGTTTCTTATCGGCCTGGGCGCGGGGCGCGTGCACGGCGGGTCCCTTGCCTCGGTTCAGCATGCGGAACTGGATGCCGGTCGCGTCGATGCAGAGGCCCATGAGACCGCCGAGCGCGTCCACCTCTCGGGCCAGTTGCCCCTTGGCCAGGCCGCCAATGGCCGGGTTGCAGGACATCTGCCCGATCGTATCCAGATTGATCGTCAGCAGAAGGGTCCGCAGGCCCATGCGGGCGCTGGCCGAGGCCGCCTCGCAGCCGGCGTGCCCGGCCCCGATCACGATCACGTCATAGTCGTCCTGGATGGGGCCCATGGTGGATAAAGACCTGAATCAAAGGGTCATCACGATTGAACGATCTTTGTAACATAAAACATAAGCCCTCGGGCCTCGGACCGCAACGCGGAAGGCACGAGGAGGACCAGGGGGCCAGGGGGCCAGGATGCCAGGGGACCAGGGGGCCAGGGGGCCAGGGGGCCAGGGGGCCAGGGGGCCAGGATGCCAGAAGGCCAGAAGGCCAGGGCGACAGGGGGCTCTGCCCGCTTCTCGCTACTCGCCACCCGTTTTCGAGACGTCGTACGCGGGCCGAATTCGGAGCGCGACGTTCACTCCGGGCCGCGGGGCCCGAGCTGGACCAGGCAGCCGCGGATTTCTCCGACCCGATCCGCCGGCGCGATCAGGTGCAGCTCCTTCAGCTTCCAGGCCTCCTGCGGCCGATCCGGAGTCAGGTGAAAGCACTCGGGGACGAAGGATTCGATCGCCAGGCCCGAGGAGGCAGCGACCATTTGCACGCCTCGGGCCGGAGCGTAGGCCATGGGCGCGGCGACGTCCCAGAGGTGGGCGCTGGTCGCCGCGCCCCATGCCCGGCCCAGGACCACGGCCAGGAGATTCCACACCGTGCAGCCGCTGATGCGGGGGACGTGGGGCCGGGTCAGCCGATACCGGTAAAAGAACGAGTCGTAGGCCATGAAGAGGGGGCTGTGTTCGGTGGCGGCGGAGCGTGCAGGCACGGCCTGGGCGGGTGACGTTTCCCGATCCGCGTCACGCCGGAGCAGGAGCTGCTGTCCCTCATTGAAGTACAGCTCGCCATTGAGCGCAGGAAAGTAATTGACGCCCAGGACCGGATGGCCGCGCTCGAGGTGGGCGATCGAGACGCACCAGACCGGATGGCCGGCGACGAAGTTGTTCGTGCCGTCGATGGGGTCCACGACCCAGGCATGGTCGGCCAGGAGGGCCCGGCTGAAGCACTCGGGCCCGGTGTCGCCCGCGGCCTCCTCTCCGATAATCGGCTCGCCGGCGCAGTCCTGGCGCAGCCGGCGGGTGATGTGTTCCTCGACGGCCGCATCGGCCTCCGAGAGGAGGGACTGGTCCGGCTTCAGGTCCACGCGAAGCTCGGACTGCTGGTAGAACCGTCGGGCGGTCCGGCCGGCTTCGAGCGCGAGGTCTTCACCCAGATCGAGCCGGCTCTGCTCGTCCATCTTCACGCCCCTCGGGCATAGGTCAGCAGCAGGTCCTTGGCGTCCACGCGGTCGCCGCGCCGGACCAGCACCTCTTCGACGACGCCCTCGCGGTCGCTGTAGAGCGTGGTCTCCATTTTCATGGCCTCCATGCTCAGAAGCTTGTCGCCGGCCTTCACCTTCGAGCCGGGCTCGACAGCGACGGCGACGACGAGGCCCGGCATGGGGGCCCCGACGTGCAGACCGTTCGTGACGTCGGCCTGGCGGCGAGGGGCCGCCGTCGGCTTCACGCCTCGGTTCAACACTTTCACTTCGCGGGGCTGGCCGTTCAACTCGAAGAAGACCGTCGACTCGCCCTGGGCGTCCGCGGGGCTGACGGCCAGGAGCTTCAGGATCAGGAGCTTGCCGGGCTCGATCTCGACCTCGACCTCCGTATCGGGCGGCATCCCGTAGAAGAAGACCGGGGTGGGCAGGGCGGCGACGTCGGCGTGCCGCGCCCGGTGCTCGGCGAACTCGACGAACACTTCGGGATAGAGGAGGTAGGAGACGACCTCGCGGCGAGTGACCTTTCGGCCGATGCGGCGTTCAAGCTCGGCCTGCGCGGCCGGGAACGAGGCGGGTGGCAGTACGCTTCCCGGCCGGCCGCGCAGAGCCTTGCGGCCGCGCAGGATGCGTTTCCGCAGCTCGGGGGGGAATCCGCCGTAAGGCTGCCCGAGGTATCCCTGGAAGAACTCGATCACCGACTTGGGGAAGGCGAGCTCGCGGGTCGAGTGCAGCACAGCGCCCGGTGTCAGATCGTTGGCCACCATGAAGAGCGCCATGTCGCCCACCACCTTCGAGGTCGGCGTCACCTTGATGATGTCCCCGAACAGGCGATTGACCTGCACGTAGGTGCGGCAGATGTCGCGCCAGCGGTCTCCGAGCCCCATGGACTGGGCCTGCTGGTAAAGATTGGTGGTTTGTCCCCCGGGCATCTCGTGCTGGTAGACCTCGGGCGTGCCGGCCTTCTGGTTCGACTCGAACGGGGCGTAGTATTGCCGTACGATCTCCCAGTATTCTGCGGTCTCGTTCAGCGCCTGGGGGTCCAGGCCCGTATCGCGGCGGGTGAAGCGCAGCATCTCGACGGTGGTGTTGAGGTTGGGTTGGGAGGAGAGGCCCGAGAGCGGGGCCATGGCCGCGTCGAGGATATCGACGCCCGCCTCGGCGGCCTTGATCAGCGTGGCGACCTGGCCTCCGGCGGTGTCGTGGGTATGGAAATGGACCGGGATGCCGATCTCCTGCTTCAGGGCCCGGACGAGCTGGAAGGCCGCATAAGGCTTGCACAGGCCCGCCATGTCCTTGATCGCGAGCAGGTGGGCACCCATCCGCTCGAGTTCCTTCGCCAGCCGCACGTAATAGGCGAGGTTGTACTTCCGACGGGAACGGTCGAGGATGTCGCCGGTGTAGCAGACGGCCGCTTCGCAGAGCGCGCCGGTGGAGCGCACCGTCTCGATGGCGAAGCGCAGGCTGGGCGTCCCGTTGAGCGCGTCGAAGACGCGGAAGAGGTCGATCCCCGCTGCCGCGGCCTCGCGGACGAAGGCCCGGACGACGTTATCCGGATAATTGGAGTAGCCGACCGCGTTGGAGGCCCGGAGGAGCATCTGGAAGAGGAGGTTGGGGATTTCGGCCCGGAGTCGTTCGAGTCGTTCCCAGGGGCATTCCTTGAGGAAGCGCATGGAGGTGTCGAAAGTGGCCCCGCCCCACATCTCGAGCGAGAAGAGGCCGGCATGGCGGTGCGCGTAGGCCCGGGCGATCCGCAGCATGTCGATGCTGCGCATCCGAGTGGCCAGAAGCGACTGGTGGGCGTCGCGGAAAGTCGTATCGGTGACCAGCACCCGGCTCTGGCGCGCCACCCACTGGGCGAACGGCTCCGGACCGAGCTGCTGGAGCTTCTGGCGCAGGCCGGGTGGCGGCGCGAGCGTCCGCGCGAAGGCCGGCACGGGCGCAGGCCGCCAGAGGATCGAGGCCGGCCGCTGGGGCACGACCGGGTTGCCGTTAACGAGGACGTCCCCGACGAAGTGGAGGAGGCGGGTGGCCCGATCGCGGCGCCGCGGCAGATGAAAGAGCTCCGGCGTCTCGTCGATGAATCGCGTGGTGCACCGGCCCTCGGCAAAGGCCGGATGAAAGATGAGGTTGATGAGGAAGGGGATGTTCGTCTTGACGCCCCGGACCCGGAACTCCTGGAGGCAGCGTTCCATACGGCGCACGGCGTCGATGAATCGCGTGCCCCAGGCCGTGACCTTGACGAGCAAGGAGTCGTAATAGGGCGTCACGACCGCGCCGGTGAAAGCGGTGCCGGCGTCCAGGCGGATACCCATGCCGGAGGCTGACCGGTAATGGAGGATGCGGCCGTAGTCGGGGATGAAGGAGTTTTGCGCATCCTCGGTGGTCACGCGGCACTGGAAGGCGTAGCCGTGCACGGAAACGGCGTCCTGGCTCGGGAGTCCGACCTCGTCGTGGTTCAACGGGTAACCCTGCGCCACGAGAATTTGCCTGCGGACGATATCGACGCCCGTGACCACCTCGGTCACCGTGTGTTCCACCTGGATGCGAGGATTCACCTCGATGAAATAGAAACGGCCCGTATCCGCGTCGAGCAGGAACTCGACGGTGCCCGCGTTCGGGTATCGCACGGCCCGGCCGATCCGGAGCGCGGCCTCGCAGATCGCCGCACGGGTCTCCGGCGGCAGGTTCACTGCGGGTGCGATCTCCACCACCTTCTGGAAACGGCGCTGGAGGGAGCAATCCCGCTCATGGAGATGCACGAGATTGCCGTAGGCATCCCCCAGAATCTGCACCTCGATGTGCCGAGCCCGCGGGATCAGCTTCTCCATGAAAATCTCGTCGCTGCCGAACGTGGACAGCGCTTCACGACCGGCCTCGATGAGCCGTGCTTCCAGCTCCGATTCCGATGGAACGCTGCGCATGCCGCGGCCGCCGCCCCCGTGCGCGGCCTTCAGCATCACTGGATAGCCGAGCCGCCGGGCAATCCGGCGGGCCTCGGCCAGACCCCGGGCTGGCCGTCCGCTCCCCGGCAGGACGGGCACGCCGAGCCGCCCGGCCAGTGCCCGGGCCGCCGTCTTGTCCCCGAGCTGCTCGAGCAGAGCCGCGCTCGGGCCGATGAAGAGAATGCCCGCCGCCTGGCACGCCCGGGCCAGGGCAGGATTCTCCGAAAGGAATCCATAGCCCGGATGAAGCGCGTCGACTTTCTTCTCTCTCGCCAGGGCGAGAATGCCCTCGATGTCCAGGTAGGCCTTCACGGGGTCCAGGCCCTCCCCGATGAGGTACGCCTCGTCCGCCTTGAAACGGTGCAGGGCGAAGCGATCCTCCCTCGAGTAGATCGCCACGGTCCGGATGCCGAGCTCGTGGGCGCTCCGGAAGACGCGGATGGCGATCTCGCTGCGGTTGGCCACCAGAAGTCGTCGGATGGGCCTGATCGTCATGGCTCGGGTCCCGGGGCCGCGGAACGCGACCGCGGGAACGAAATCGGAATGCGGAATGCACCGGGTCGCCGGGGTCCGGGGGAATTGTATAACGTCCCTCCGATTTCGCTTCCCAGGCCGGCGTCAGCGGAGCGCCCGTGCCGCGGCAAAGAGGTCCCGGACCAGCCGGAAAAGGCCCACCTCTTCCCGCAGCCTCCGGAATATGGCCTTCTCGATCTCGCCCTTCGGCGTCTCCGAGACCGTGAAGAAATCCTTCGCCAGGTCCGTCAGGAGATACGGATACCGGTCGAAAAACTGCGGATGGGTCACTCCGAAATCCGGAATGCGGCGGTACTTGGACACATCCTTCAGCACGAAGCTCTCCGCCAGCCTGCGGGTATAGGCCGAGAGGTTTTCCGCCGTCATGGGCTTCCCGGCCCGTTTCAACGCGAGCACCGTCTCGGCCGCGAGCACCCCGCTCGCCATGGCCAGGTTCGTGCCTTCATGGTAGAAGGGTGAGAGGTTGACCAGGCCGGCGGAGTCTCCGAGGAAGAGCACACCGTCTCCGGCGATCCGCGGCAGGGTCTCGCGTCCGAACTCGGGGATCATGTGCCCGGAGTACTCGAGAATCTCGCCGCCCCGGAGGAGAGGCTGGACGCAGGGATGTTTCTTGAAGTGTTCCAGGACCTCGTGCGGCGTCACCTTCCTGGCCGCGAGGTCGTGGAGCGAGCAGGAAACCCCGACGGACAGGGATTCCTTCTCCGTGTAGATGAAGGCTCCGCCGAAGAGGCCCTGCACGGCGTCACCGCCGAGGTATTCGATGGCCGCGCCTTCGTCGCCCACGAGTTGAAATCGGTCATCGATCACCTCCCTCGGCAGCCCGATCATCTCCTTGACCGCGAGCTGAAGCCGGTGCGGCTCGAATTCCTTCCGGAAACCGTGCCGGAGAGCCAGCATCGAGTTGCAACCTTCGGCCACGAGGGTCACGTCGGCATGGACCTCCCCGTCCTCGCGGCGTCCGATCGCGCCATCGACGCGGCCCTCGCGGAAGATCAGGGAATCCACCACCGTCTCGTTGAACAGCATCGCACCCGCGGCCTCCGCCTGCGCCGCGAACCATCGGTCGAACTGCGACCGCAGCACCGTGAAGGAGTGGTTATAGGGCGGCTGGTTGAAGGCGGGACAGTTGAACTCGAACGCGAGCTCCTTCTCCTGCCCGAGCATCGAGAACTTGCGGCGGGTGACGTGCCGTTCCACCGGCGCGCTCTCCCAGAAGCCTGGCAGAAGCCGGTGAACGATGGTGGAGTAGAGGATGCCTCCGAACAGGTTCTTCGAGCCCGGGAACTCTCCACGTTCGAAGACGAGGACCTGGAGGCCCGCGCGCGCGAGGACCAGTGCGGCTGCGGCCCCAGCGGGGCCCGCGCCGACGATCACGACATCGAATCGATTCTCTTCAGCCACGTGCGGAACGAAAGAGGAGTTACGGTGCGGCAACACGTGCCGCATCGGTGAACAGCAGTCGCGCGGCCGCAGCAAGGCCCGACCGCGGGCTGGACAGCACGGGCACAGGGCGCGGCAAGGTGACGTTCCCGGCGACGCGCGCCATCGAGGCCTGAGCGAGCACGATGACGTCGACACGTTCCGCCAGATCGGCCAGCCCGGCACGGACCTTCTCGTCGTGGGCCGTGCGGTCGCCGGACACCATACATTGGAAAACGTGGACTCCGATCAGCAGCTCGACCGCAAGTTGCTTGAGCGGCTCGATCACCGACGCGGTCGTATGGATAAGCGCCAGCGTTTTCGGCTTCATGCACGCCTCCGTCCAGTCGATCCGTTCAAAGATGGGGCCGAACTATTTCTGAACTGATTTGCTAGCCAATCGCTGGAGAATCTGCACGCCCTCTCGCAGCACCGAATCCGGCGCGGCAAACGATATCCGGAAGTGCGTCCGGGCCTCCGAGAAAACGCTTCCCGGGATGATGAGCAGGCGGCTCTGGATGGCGGCGTGGACGAACTCCTCGTCCGAGCCCCATGGCGCTTTGGGAAAGATGTAAAAAGCGCCCCCGGGCCGCTCCACTTCGAACGCATCCTTCAAACCTTCGTAGATCAAGTCCCTCTTGGCCCGGTAGGCCTCCCGGTGCTCGTTGCGGACCGACTCGAGCGCTTCGAGGATCGCGTACTGCGCGAAGGACGGCGCACAGACGAAGGTGTACTGCTGCAGCTTCGTCATCTCCGCAATCAGGTCGGGCGGCCCGTAGGCATAACCCATGCGCCAGCCCGGGATCGCATAAGTCTTCGAGAAGCCGCCCAGGAGCAGCGTGGACTCGTGGAGCGAAGCCACGCTCGGCGGCGTCTCGTCATACGTGAACTCGTCATAAATCTCATCCGAAAGAAGCAGGAATCCATGTTCCCGGGCCAGCCGGGCAGTCATCTCCAACTCGGCCCGGGAATAGACCACACCCGTCGGATTGGATGGGCTGTTCACCACCATCAGCTTGGTGCGCGCCGAGATCAGCGGACGAATGCGCTCCTCTCGAAGACGAAAATCCGGGTAGGTGTCCACGTAGACCGGGACACCGCCGAGCAAGTTCGTCAGGTGTTTGTAGATAACGAAGTACGGATCGGGGATGAGAACCTCGTCGCCGGGGTCCACCAGAGCCAAAAAACCCAGAAGAAGGCCGCCAGATACGCCGGACGTGATCAGCACCTCGGCTTCGCCTAGGCCTTTCTGCGCCCGCAAGTAGGACTTCAAACGCGCCCGGAGGGGCTCGATGCCTTGAGTGACCGTGTAACGGTTGCGTCCCTGCCGGATGGCCCGAACCGCCGCTTCCCGGATTTCCTCCGGCACTTCAAAGTCCGGCTGACCGATGCTCAGATTGATCGGATTCTCGATCTGCGCCGCCAGGTCGAAGACCTTCCGGATGCCGGAAGCGTCGATCAAGGACATCCGCTTGGCGATGCGTGTCATGGGCGGGTCGGCACGAAGCGCTGGATACCAAGGTTCGGAAGTGCACCCGCACTTCCGAACAGGGGTGGTCGGCGGGCTCGCTCGTGCGAATGCACTTGCGAGCCCGCCGACTCGGGACAAGTCCGCGAGGCGAGATATGAAACCCGAGTCGGACCTAAATGGCAAATCGAAAAATGGGGACTGAGGGCAGCGCTCTTGCGCCGCATGGAGTTGTCGCATAACATGGAAGGGATCGATGATCACGGGTCCCGCCTCCCTCGTCCCATCGCCATGGTAAAACGCTGGACATTCCGCCGAGGCGACCCCGCGGCCGCACATCACCTGGCCGGAGAGCTCGGCCTCTCCTCCCTCTTGGCCCAGCTTCTCGGCGTCCGAAACGTCACGCAGCGCGAGGAAGCGGAAGCCTTCCTTTGGCCCAAGCTCATGGGCCTCCATGATCCGGGCCTGCTCCCCGACATGGCCAAGGCCGTGCGGCGCATCCGCCAGGCCGTCGAGTCACGCCAGAAAATCACCCTCTACGGCGATTACGACGTCGATGGCACGACCGGCGTGGCGGTGCTCCTCAAGTTTTTCGAGCAGCTTCGCTACCCGGTGGAGGCCTACATCCCGCATCGTGTGGAGGAAGGTTACGGGCTCAACCTCGACGCGGTCAAGGACCTTCACGCTCGCGGGACGCAGCTCGTCGTCACCGTCGATTGCGGCACCACCGCGAGGGAGGCCGTGGGCTACCTCCAGCAGGCCGGCGTGGACGTGATTGTCACGGACCACCACGGTGTCCCCGAGGAGCTGCCCCAGGCCTTCGCCCTGATCAATCCCAAAATCCCCGGCTGCAATTACCCCTTCCCAGACCTCGCCGGGTCGGGCGTCGCCTTCAAGCTGGCCTGGGCCATGGCCGAGTCCTTCTCCCGTTCCAAAAAGGTCTCACCCGAGTTTCGCCGCTTCCTGCTCAACTCCCTCTCCTACGTCGCCCTGGGGACCGTCGCCGACGTCGTGCCCCTCATATCCGAGAACCGCATCCTCACGCGGTTCGGCCTCACGGCGCTGCGGGAGAGCCCGACGACCGGGCTGGCCGCGCTGCTGGACGAGGCGGGCATGCGCGACCGCCGCGTGGCATCGAGCGACGTGGCGTTCCGGATCGCCCCCAGGCTCAACGCAGCGGGCCGGATGGGGCACGCCAGCAGGACGCTCGAGCTGCTGACGACGGCGGACCCGGACCGTGCCCGCGAGATCGCCCAGGCGATCGAAAAGCAGAATTCGGAACGCAAAAAAAAGGTGGAAATCATGACCCGGGAGGCCATGGAAGCGATCCGAGAAGAGGGACTGGAGCGGCAGCCGGTCATCGTCCTGGCGCGGGAAAACTGGCATGCGGGCGTGCTGGGCATCGTTGCCCAGAAGCTCCTGGAGACCTACGGCCGGCCAGCCGTCGTTATTGCGCTGGACAACGGCCAAGGAAAAGGCTCGGCGCGCTCCATCCCCGGCTACGACATCACCGATGCCCTGGGCTCGTGCCGCGACCTCCTGACCAATTCCGGCGGGCACGCCCGTGCGGGCGGCCTCCAGATTCAACGTGAACAGTTCTCAGCCTTCCGCGAGCGCCTCGTCGCCCATGCCGCCAGCAGACTGGGCGAGCAGGACTTCCTTCCAAAGATCGAGATCGACGCCGAGGTCCTGCTGACTCAGCTCTCGCCGGAAGCGGTGTCCCAACTCGAGCTTCTCGAGCCTTTCGGGGAGAAGAATCCGGAGCCCCTGCTGGCCGCGGCGGACCTCACCATCGTGGGACAGCCGCGGGTCCTGGGTGAAAGACAGGATCACCTCTCCTTCTTCGTGCGGCAGGGAGAGACCTCGCTGCGGGCCATGGCGTTCTCGCAGGCGGTCCAGCTCCGGGACACGGTCCGCAGCGGCGTCCGCTGCTCCCTCGCTTTCACTCCCAGGCTCAACACCTACCGAGGCGAGACGACGGTGGACCTGATCGTGCGGGACGTTCGGCAGTCCTGAGCCCCCTGGTCACCTGGGCCGCTCGTCACTCGGCGTCCCGCGTCTCCCAACGGGATCCTGCGGAAACGGCATCCTTCCGGAGAGGATAAGTCCGGGATTTCGCCTCCCAGCGGAATCCCTCCCAGCGTCCCAGAGGGACCCCTCTGGGAGGACAAGTCCGGGATTTCGCCTTCTCGTGGGCCGCGCCCATTGACTTGCGGCGTTTTCATTTATATACCTTCGGGTCGTGGCTGTCCGTCCCCGCAGGGAACGCCGAGGGACGGCGTGCCTTTGTTTCGAACTCTATGGGCAGCCTCCCATGATTTACCGAACCAGATGTTGGCGAAATATCGGCTTTCTCGCCCTGTTGGTCCTCGAGGCCAGCAGGCCCGCACGGGCATCGGAAAGCGAGGCCCCAGGGGGCGGCGTCAGCGCAGATGTCCGCGACCGGATTGCGGCCTATTACGAAAGCCGCGGCGTCCAAGCCTCTGTGTGGGACCAGTTCGAGGCGGCGGAGTATGACGAGGAAGAATATCGCCGGTTCGTACGCAGGGGCGTGAAAGTGGATACCCGCGTTCCTATCGCCGACCCGGCTCGGATTCCTCCTCCCGGCCCCGCCCCGAAGTGGTGGCAGGAGCTGAGCGCGGCCAAGTCCAGCCTGACGCTCACCGAGGAGACGGAGGTGGGCTTGATGGTCGCCGGCCGCGTCCTCCGGGAATATCCTCTCTGGGAGGATGCGGAATCGACGAAGTACGTCCGTTTCGTCGGACGGTACGTCGCCGAGCAGTCCATGCGGCCCGACATTCCCTACAAGTTTTTCATCATTCAGGGCAAGAGCCCGGCGGCTTATTCGACGCCCGGTGGGTTCCTCTTCGTCTCGACGGGCCTTCTGCAGCTCTTGAGCGACGAGGACGAACTGGCCTTCGTGCTGGGTCACGAGGTGGCCCACGTGGCGCGATTCCACGGCATCCTCGAGGTAGAACGTACGGCGACGACGCGCCGGGCCAACGAGGCGCTCGAGGAGCTCGACACGATGAGCCAGAAAAGCGGCGGCGAGAAACCTGACCTCGAGGCCATCGCGGATGAGGCCTTCAAGGTCTTCACGGGTTTCCGCAGCCGGGCGGAGGAGGACCAGGCCGACGCTCTCGGCGTGGATTTCACCATCCGAGGCGGATACCGGAAGGAGTGCGGGGTCGAGGTTCTCGGCCTGCTTCAAAAGAAGCTGGGGGACGGGCCGGAGGCCTCCGAGAGCGACACGCACCCGAAGTTTTCCGAACGCATCCAGGCGCTGGAGAGGCATTTGAAATCCAAGGCGGGCAGCTCGCCGCGCCGCCGGATGACCTCCACCCAGAAGCGTTTCGATCAGCTTCGAAAGTCGTTGTCGGGAAAGGAATAAGAACACTCGTGAGGAATCGGCCATGACACGATACCCCTTCTGCATCTCGTTGCTGTTCTGCGTCGCGGCCGCCCTGACCGGGCCGGGCTGCCGAACGGGTCCGGACGTCCAGCGGACGGACCCCGCCATGGTGGTGGACTACAGCGGCCGATGGAACGATACGGATGCGCAGCTTGTCGCCCGGGCGATGACGGAAGATTGCCTGGTCCGGCCCTGGATCGAAGACTTCAAGGCCAGCCACGGCGGCCAGAAGCCGGTAGTCGTCGTGGGCCAAATCCGCAACAACAGCCACGAGCACATCAACACCGAGGTCTTCACGACCAGCTTTGAACGGGAGCTGCTCAACTCCAGTCGGGTCCGCGTCGTAGCGGAGAGTCAGCTTCGCGCCGATATCCGGGAGGAGCGCCGGAACATCCAGGCCAATTCGGACCCTGAAACGATCAAGAAATTCGGCAAGGAGATCGGGGCGGATTTCATCCTCCTGGGCGTGGTCTCCACGATCAAGGATGAGGTTGAGGGCCGCTACGCGATCTATTATCAGAGCAACTTCGAGCTGATCCATATCGAGACCAACGAGAAGGTGTGGATCGGGGAGCACAAGATCAAGAAGGACATCAAGCGCAAGGCTTGGAAACTCTAATGTGGCTCGGGCGATCAGAACCGACGCAGGAGACGGCAATCGCTTCGCTTCAGATGGGTGGGTAGAAATGTCCTGGAACTGCTGGCTTCTTCCTGTTCTTTCAAGGGCCGACACCCCGCGTGTCCCGGACGCCGTCAAGAGGCCGGCCCCCCCAGGTTGCCCGCGCCCCGCGGCTTTCCCGGGAAAATCTGCCCGCCGGCTCGCGTGGCTCGCCAGTCTGATTCTCCTGGCTCTGCTGGTCTCCTGCGGGCCGGACCCGGGCTTCTACGCACGGGTGGAGACTCTGATGGCCGCGGGGGACCATGCCCAGGCCTACGAGATGGTGCAGCTCAACCGCACGTCCTATTCGAAGCGCGAGCGGCTGCTTTATCATTTGGACCTTGGCCTGACGGCCCACTACGGGGGGCTTTACGAAAAGAGCAACGAGAACCTGGAAAAGGCGGAACAACTCGGGGAGGAACTGTACACCAAGTCCTTCACGGCCCAGAGCGCGTCCTTCCTGATCAACGACTATCTCTTGGCCTACCGCGGAGAGGACTTCGAACGCGCTCTGATTCACCTCTTCAAGTCGCTCAATTACCTCAAGCTGGGCAAGGTCGAGGATGCCCTGGTCGAAGCGCGGCAGGTGGACAGCCGGCTGCAAACCCTCAATGCGAGCCACCCGGACGACCAGAAAAACGTGTACCGGGAGGACGCCCTGATCCGGTTCATCATGGGGCTGGTCTACGAGTCGGAGGGGAAGCTCGAAGACGCCGTGATCGATTACGCGAAGTCGGAGGAGGTCTTCCAGGATTACAGGCGACACTACGGCACGGTGTGGCCGCAGTTCCTGCTGGAGAATCTTCTGACCGCGGCGGACGGCGCGGGCCGGCGAGACCTGCTCGAGGAGTACCAGCAACGTTATCCCCGCGTCGTCCTCCTGCCTTACCAGCACAAAAAGGACCTGGCGGAGGTGGTCGTCGTCCATTACAGCGGCCGCAGCCCGGTCAAGGTGGGCGTCACCTTCCCCGTCGCCGTCGAGGAGAACGTCGTGCTCCAAGTCGCCATTCCCACCTATCAGAAACAGCCTCGGAGCGGGGAAGCGGCGAGGATCACGCTCCAAAATGTGGCCGGCGGCAACCCGCAGGTGTTCGAAACGGAGTTGATGGAGGACGTCGAAGCCATTGCCATTACGAATCTGCAGAACCGGCTGATGCGGATGACGGCCAAGGCGATTGCCCGCGTGACGGCCCAGTACTTCCTCATCAAGACCACCGCGGAAAAGGTACGCCAGGAATATGGCGAAGAGGCCGCCCAGAATTATCAGCTCATGATGTCCGGACTGGCCCAGATGATCTCCCAGCCGGACCTCCGGTCCTGCCGGTCCCTGCCGGCCGAAATCCGCGTGGGATGCGCCTTGCTCGTTCCCGGCGAATACGATGTCCAGGCCGCCCTTCCAGGCAGGGCCGCGCCCCTGAGCCTGGGCCAAATCAAGCTGGAAGCCGGAAAAAAGGAATTCATCCTCTTGCGTTCCCTGGAGTAGTAGACGAGCAAGCCAGTGCACCCGCACTGGCTCATCGTCACCTCGGAGGCAGATTGACGATGCATGAATGGCAATCGGATGGATTTTCTCGGCGGCAAGCCGCTCGGCTTTATCCTGAAGGTGTTGCCTTCTTGGCCGCCGCGGTCCTCCTGTCGAGCGTCTGCGGCTGCTTCACAACCGGTGGGAGTCCGCCAGCCGGAGACGGCGGGGCTGGCGACGCGCCGGACTGGGTGCGGGGCCAGCCGGCCCGTTATCCCTCCGCCCGCTATCTCAGCGCGGTCGGCACGGGCGCGTCGAGGGCCATGGCGGAGGAGAACGCCCGGGCCGAGTTGGCCCGGATTTTCCGGTCCGAGATCGACTCCCGGACCCGGACTTACGAGAAATACCTCCAGGCTTCGTCGGGCGCGAAGACCCGCTCTTCCGAGGAGATCAGCCAGGAAAACCTGACTGTCATCTCCACCCGAAAGGTCATCGAGGGATCGGAAATCGCCGAGGTCTACCGGCAGAAGCAGCCGGAGGCCCATTACGCGCTGGCCATCCTGGACCGTAGCCGGAGCGCCGAGATGCTGAAGGATCGACTGGATCGGCTCGATTCGGAAATCGAATCGCTTTTGAAGGAGGCCCATGGGATCACCGATAAGCTTGACCGGCTGAGAACGCTCCACCGGTCCGTGCCGAAATTCGCCCTGCGGGACGCCTACGACACGGAACTTCGCATCGTGAGCGCGGAAGGCGGCGGCCGGGCGTCGCCGCACCGGTTCGCGGACGTCCAAGCCGAGCTGGACCAGCTTCTTTTCCAGGACCTGTCCATCGCCGTGCGGGTCAAGGGGCACGGATCGGAAGAACTCCGGGCGTCGCTCCTGGAGCGGCTGGGCCGGTTGAACCTGAAGGTCGAGCGGGACGAGGCGGACCGGACGTATGACCTGACCATCGAGGTGGAGACTCTCTTCAAGGTGGTCCCGCGCAGTGAAGAATTTGTCGATTCGCGATGGGAGGCCAAGGCGCGGCTGCTGAACCGCAATCGCCAGGAGTTGGACGCTTCGACCGTGCAGGGAGGCGGAGGCTATCTGAATCGGGCGCTGGCCGAAGAGATGGCGCTGAAGGAGCTGCGGGAGAAGGCGCCCGAGGCCGCGGCCGCCCACGTCGCCCGCTATCTCTTCGGCCATTGAACAGGGATACGAGCACCCGCAGACTCCGTGAGAGAAACCATGCCTGCCGATGCCCCTCCCATTCTTCGTGAAGTCGAGCGCCGCGTTCAGCCGCTGGAGAAGGCGCTGGCCATCGCCCACTGGAATCTCGAAACGACCGGGGATGACCGCTATGTCCAGGAGAGCGAAGCACTTCGGGTGAAGGTGGCGGAGCAGTACGCGGACCGGAACGTTTTCAAGAAACTGGGCGCGTTGCGGGTGAAGCCCCCGCCCCAGCCGAGCACGGAGGCAGAACGGCAAATCGACGTGCTCTACCGCCATTGCGCTTCCCATCAGATGTCTCCGGCCACCATCGAGGAACTGGCCCGGCGCAGCGTGCAGCTCGAGGCGTGCTTCAACCGATTCCGGGCGCTGCTGGCCGGACGCCGCGTTGCCGACAACGAGATTGACCAATGCCTGGCCAATGAGACCTCCTCCGGCCGAGTCGAAGCCGCTTGGCGAGCCAGCAAGGACATCGTCCACTTCCGAGGCGAAGAGGACCGCCTGCCGCCCGTCCACCAGCAAATCCGCGAGCTGGTGCAAGTGCGTAACCGCGGCGCCCGGGAGGTAGGCTTCCATGACTATTACCAGATGTCCATGGAACTCGACGAGCTGGGGCTGGACTGGCTCTTCCAGACGCTCGGCGTTCTGGCCGATGCCAGCGAAGAGCCCTTCCGGAAGTACAAGGAGGGGCTCGACAGCAGCCTGGCCCGGAAGTTCGGCTGCCGGGTGGAGGACCTGCGGCCCTGGCACTACGGTGACCGCTTCTTCCAGTCGCCGCCCAAGGCGGGCAAGCTCGACCTGGACCCCCTGTTTCAGGGGCGCGATGTCGTCGCGCTGACGACGCGCACCTTCGATGGGCTCGGGCTCGACATCCGGCCCATCCTCGCCCGGAGCGATCTCTATCCGGGCGATCCGGCGACGAGCAAGAAGTGCCAGCATGCCTTCTGCACGGCGATCGAACCCCCGGGCGATGTCCGCATCCTGTGCAATATCATGGACAACGAGCGCTGGATGTCGACGACGCTCCACGAATTCGGGCACGGCGTGGACTCGGCGGGGCTGTCTCCTGATCTGCCTTATTTTCTGAAGACGCACGCGCATACGCTGACGACCGAAGCGATTGCCTTGATGATGGAGCGACACCGCTTCCATGCGTCCTGGCTTGTCGAAGTCGCCGGCGTCCCGGCCGAACGAGCGCGAGACATCGAGGCCCGGGGCCGCGCGGAACTAGCCGCAAAGCACATCGTCTTCACCCGCTGGGTCCTGGTCATGTGCCACTTCGAACGCGCACTCTACGAACGGCCGGAGGACCCGGGCCTCGATGGATACTGGTGGGACCTCGTAGAGAGATACCAGGGGGTCGCCCGCCCCGCTCCGGGCCACCGCCAGCCCGACTGGGCCTCGAAAATCCACCTTGCCGGCGCACCCGCTTATTACCAGAACTACCTCCTTGGCGAGGTGTTCGGGGCACAGCTCGAAGAGGCCATCGAGTCCCGATTCGGGCCCCTCGCGCTCAATCCGAAGGCGGGCGAGTTCCTCGCCCGGGAGATGTTCGCCCACGGCGCCCGCTGGCCATGGCGGGAACTGCTCCGCCGGCTCACGGGCCGGGACCTGACGCTCGAGCCGTTCGTCGCTCGAGGCCGAAGCGTGTGACCGCTTCGGAATCAGCCCGCGACCGACGCCTTTTCTGAAATCCGCCTGCCGGCGGATTTCAATAGAAACTTCTGCTTTGCCGCCAGGGTTGGGCCGGCGAAGCCGGGCCAATCCTGGCTCTGAAATCCGCGAGCCCGAAGGGCCCAGCGGATTTCAATGGGAGCTTGGGGCGTCAAAATTGAAAAAAAACTTCTTAAGTTTGAGTTGCAGTTTCACGGTATAAGGACTCTTCCGGTCCCGATCCCCACGTGCATTCAATCGAGATCATCCAGGATAAGCTAAGAGGTTGGAAATTGAAGAGAGAGACCTCTGTCTGACCCGCCAGGGTTGGGCCGGCGAAGCCGGGCCAATCCTGGCTCTGAAATCCGCGAGCCCGAAGGGCGCAGCGGATTTCATTAGGCAAGCGCTGTGCTGTAATGATTGGACCTTCCGCATCCGACTTGGCAGAAGTCTGCAAGAATCGCCGGTTCTATTTCGGAGTTGCAGAAATCTCCCAGGTGCGTCCTGCGGCAAGTGCAGAATTTGCGGATTTGCTCTGTTGAAACTCGATACCGCTTCAGGTCCCCTCTTCGGGGGCTAACAGGGAAGCCCGTGAAAATCGGGCGCGGTCCCGCCGCTGTCACCGGGGACGAAACCTGCCGACGTTCGCCAACGGGGTCGAACGCCACGCCACTTGCCCAAGCTGGGAAGGCGCAGGAAGTAGAAGAATCCGGAAGCCAGAAGACCTGCCTGGGGCAAAAGTTGGCCAGCCGTCCCGGATATGGACGGTCGCCGGCAACGTGGGATCAAGAAAGCTGGGTGCAATCCCCGAGTGTCCTTCGGACGTTCGGGGATTTTTTTTTCAAAGGAAGTTTTTTCCCCATGGTGAACCGCGAGGAAAGCGTTCTTCCCCGGCCGCCGTCGGCGGGCCCCGGCGGCGAGCCGAGGGCCGGCAAGGTCTTTCTGGTCGGAGCGGGGCCCGGTGACGTGGGGCTGCTGACGTTGAAGGGGGCAGCTTGTCTGCGCCTCGCGGACACGGTCCTCTGCGACGGCCTCGTGAACCCCGAGCTGCTGAGGAAGTTCTGCCCGCAGGCGGAGGTGATCGACGTCAGCCACCGCAAGGGGAGCTGCCGATGGACTCAGGAACAGATCGTCGACCTGACGGTGGAAAAGGCCCGCGCCGGCCGGTTCGTGGTGCGGCTGAAGGGCGGGGACCCGTGCCTCTTCGGCCGAGGAGGCGAGGAGGCGAGGGCCCTGCGCCGGGCGGGCATCGCCTTCGAGATCGTGCCCGGGGTAAGCAGCGTCACAGCGGTACCCGCTTATGCGGGCATTCCCGTGACGGATCGAGATTTTTCCTCCTCGTTGGGGATTTACAGCCTGCATCGCAAGAACGGGTTCACGCTTCCGGATGACGAATGGAAGCGCATCGCCCGGGGCGGTCCCGATACGTTGGTCTTCCTGATGTGCGGGTCCGCCTGCACCCAGGTGGTAGGGAAGCTGTTGGAATTCGGCCTTGCGCCGGCGACTCCGATCGCGATCGTTTCGGAGGGCACCACCGACCGCCAGAAAAGGGTGGTGGCGACGCTCGATACGATTCGAAGTCGCCGGGAGATGGTGGAGCTGGCGTTGCCGGCCCTGATGGTCGTGGGGAACGTTGTGCGGGCCATCGAAGAAATGGACTGGTTTCAGCCCGCGGCATGCGCCGAGTCCGAGGGAGGAGGTCTCTCATGTCGCAGGTGATCCTGGTGGTCGGGGGCGGCCGCAGCGGCAAGAGCGCCTACGCGCTGAAGCTGGGCGAGTCGCTGCCGGGCCCACGGGCCTTTCTGGCGACCTGCCCCGTGGTCGACGAGGAGATGCGGGAGCGCATCCGGAGACACCGCGAGGCCCGGCGGCAGGCTCTCTGGCAGACCGTGGAAGAGGCCATCGATCTCCCTGGCGTGCTGGGAAGGCTCCGAGACTATCCGGTGTTGCTGGTCGACTGTCTCTCGCTCTGGATCAACAACCTGATGTACCGCGCTGATTCCGAGGGCCGGAAGCTCACGGAGGAAGCGGTCGAGCGGCTCACGCTCGATGTCGTTTCCGCGTGCACGGACCGTGCTGGAACTGTCCTCTTCGTCAGCAGTGAGGTCGGGCTGGGAGTAATCCCGGAGACTGCGCTGGGCCGGCGTTACCGTGACCTTCTGGGCCGCTGCAACCAGGTGGTGGCGGACCGGGCGGACCATGTGGTCTTCATGGTCTGCGGGTTGCCGATAAGCGTGAAAGGTCATGCGTAAGTAACAAGTTTAAAAATAGTTAAAGAGGAGAAGCATTTGATGGGCCTCCTGGAATCCACACTGGGACGGATCGATCCACCGGACGCCGACGCGCGTGCGGAGGCCCGGGCGCGCCTGGCACGGCTGACGATGCCGCACTGGGCGCTGGGCAGGCTCATGGACCTGGCGGAGGAACTGGCCGGGATGACGCGTTCGCTGCGTCCGCCTGTGGACCGCAAGACGGTAGTGACGATGGCGGGCGATCACGGCGTGGCGGTGGAGGGCGTGAGCCTGTATCCGCAGGCAGTGACGCAGCAGATGGTATGGAACTTCGTCCGGGGCGGGGCGGGCATCAATGCGCTGGCCCGGCTCGTCGGGGCCCGGGTGGTGGTGGTGGACATGGGAGTCGCGGGCGATCTCGCCGACCTGGCCCGGGGGGGCAGGATCGTGTCTTGTCGTGTGGGGCCCGGGACGCGCAACCTGGCCGAGGGTCCTGCCATGAGCCGCGAGCAGGCGCTCCGATGCGTGGAGTCGGGGATCGCGGTCTCGCTTTCCCAAGGGGCGACGACGGACCTGTTCGGCACCGGAGACATGGGCATCGGGAACACGACGCCGAGCGCCGCCATGGTCGCCGCGTTCACCGGCCTGCCTCCCGAGGAGGTCACGGGCCGCGGCACCGGCATCGGCGACGACCTCTGGCGACGCAAGGTCGCCGTCATCCGGAAGGCGCTCGAGGTGAACCGCCCGGACGCCCGGGACCCCCTGGACGTCCTGGCCAAGTTGGGTGGATTCGAGATAGGCGGCATTGCGGGCCTCATCCTGGGCGCGGCCTCGCAGCGGAAGCCAATCCTGGTGGACGGGTTCATTTCTACCGCGGGAGCGCTCGTCGCACGGCGTCTGTCTCCGCCGGCTGCAGGCTACCTGATCGCAGCGCATCGCAGCGCGGAGGCCGGGCACGGGGCCGCGCTCCGCGACCTGGGGAAGCAGCCTCTGCTGGACCTCGGCCTGCGGCTGGGCGAGGGCACGGGTTCTGCACTGGCCATGCACCTCGTCGAGGCCGCAGCCCGCATCCTGACCGAGGTCGCCACCTTCGAGGAGGCGGGCGTCGCGGAGGCCGAACGATGAAACCGTTCCTCGCCGCCATTCAATTTCTCACCTGCGCGCCCGTCCCCCAGTGCTGGGGCGGCGGCGAGCGCGGACTGGCGGCCAGCGTGCCTTTCTTTCCCATCGTCGGGCTGCTCATCGGTCTCCTCGCCGCAGCCCTGGACCAGGTTCTATCCCGCGCATTTCCCCCGCTCCTGGCCAGCCTGTTCACGGTCCTATCGCTCGCGGCGGTTTCCGGGGCCTTTCACCTCGACGGCCTCGCCGACACGGCCGACGGATTCCTCAGCGCCCGAAGCCGCGAAAGAATGCTGGAGATCATGAGGGACAGCCGGACGGGGCCGATGGGCGCCTGGGCGATCGTCTCGATCGTGTCGATCAAGTGGGCCGCGGTGGCCTCCGTCGCGCCCGCCGCGCGGTGGGGGTCGGTGTTGCTCATGCCCATGGCGGGCCGGTGCGCCCTCGTCATCGGGATGACGCCCATCCCCTACGCCCGGCCCGAGGGCGGCCTCGCTTCCCTTTTCTGCGAGCGCCGTTCCTGGGGCCGCGCGGCCTGGTCCCTCCTGGTCCTCGGAGCGGCCGGATTCTGGGCGCTCGGTGAAGCCGGGCTGATCGCCGCCGCCGCCTGCCTGGCCGCGACACTGCTCTTCGCTTTGTATTGCCATCGAAAGATCGGCGGGTTCACCGGCGACACCCTCGGCGCGGGCTGCGAGATGGCCGAGGCGATTCCGCCGCTCGTGGCGATCGCCTGGGGAGGCGGGAGGGCCGTGCTATGACGGCAAGCCGGCACGGCGGGAACGTGTGGCGCTGGGCCTCGGCCTCCGGCCGGCGACTCGAAGAGGTCCTCGATTTCTCCGCCAATATCAATCCTCTGGGGCCGCCCGAATGGCTGCGGCGGGTCGTCAGCTCGAATCTCAGTTCCCTCGTGCACTATCCGGACCCCGAGGCCGCTGCGCTGGTCGAAGCAGCGGCGGCCCGCTACGGCGTCTGCACGGCTGAAGTCATCGTGGGCAACGGCTCGACGGAGATTCTGCACCTGCTGCCCCCGGCGCTGCAGGTCACGCGGGCGCTGCTTCCCGTCCCCTCCTATTCCGATTACCGCCGCGCCGCGGAGGCGGCGGGCTTGGAAGTGGAGACGATGCCTCTTCGGGAGGAGGACGGCTTCCAACTGGACTCCGGCGCGCTCGAGCGGCGACTCCGGGGCGGCGAGATGGTCCTTCTCGGCCAGCCCAACAATCCCACCGGCCGGACCTTCGACGCGGCCGACCTGCGCCTCCTGGCCGCACGCTGGCCGAAGACCCTGTTCGTGGTCGATGAAGCCTTCGCGGATTTCGTCGGGGGGCTGGACCGGCTGTCCCGCCGCCGGCCCCCCAATCTCGTGGTCGTCTGCTCCTTGACGAAGTTCTATGCCATTCCCGGCCTCCGCCTGGGCTGCGCCCTGGCCGACCCGGAGGTCGTGAGACGATACCAGCAACTCGTTCCGAGCTGGTCGGTGAACACCCTGGCCCAGGCCGTGGGGCGCGAGGCGCTGCGGGACGTCGAGTACGCCTGGCGGACGGTGGCGTTCGTGAAGGAGCAGAGGGAACAGCTTGCCGCGGAGATGCGCGGCGTGCCGGGTCTGACCGTTGTTCCGGGCGAGGCGAACTTCCTGCTCGTGCGGCTTTCCGGCGGGCCTTTCGACGCTCCCGCCCTGGCGCGGCGGACGCTGCGAGAGGGCATCCTGGTCCGGCCGTGTGACGACTTCGATGGCCTGGACGCGCGGTTTTTCCGCGTGGCGGTGCGGACGCCCACCGAAAATGCGAGGCTCGTCGAGTGCCTGCGGGCCGCGCTCGGCGTCGGGCATCCCCGGCCACCGAAGCGCCACACCCCGGCGATCATGTTCCAGGGCACCAGCTCCAATGCCGGCAAGAGCGTCCTGGCAACGGCCTTCTGCCGGATTCTTCTCGAGGACGGTTACCGGGCCGCACCCTTCAAGGCGCAGAACATGTCGCTGAACTCCTGCGTGACCCGGGACGGCGGCGAGATGGGCCGCGCCCAGGTCGTACAGGCCCAGGCCTGCCGCATCGAGCCCGACGTGCGGATGAACCCGGTCCTGCTGAAGCCGAACAGCGACACGGGCTCGCAGGTCATCGTCCTGGGCAAGCCGGTGGGAAACATGGAGGTGGGCCAGTATATCCGGTACAAGGCCGAGGCGGTGTCGAGGGTCCGGGAGGCCTACGATGCGCTGGCCGCGGAGTTCGACGTTCTGGTGATCGAAGGCGCAGGCAGCCCGGCGGAAGTCAACCTGAAGCGCCACGACATCGTCAACATGAGCATGGCGAGACACGCCGCGTCGCCGGTCCTGCTGGTGGGCGACATCGACCGCGGAGGCGTCTTCGCCTCGTTCGTCGGGACCCTCGAGGTCATGGCCGAGTGGGAACGGGCCCTCGTCGCCGGATTCATCGTCAACCGATTCCGAGGCCAGCCGCAACTGCTCAAAGACGCCCTCGAGTACACCCGCCTGCACACCGGCCGGCCGGTCCTCGGCGTCGTGCCCTACCTTCAAGACCTCGGCCTTCCCGAAGAGGACTCCGTGAGCTTCAAGGAAGGCGCCTTCGACGCCAGCTCGCCCGGCCGGGACAGCGTCGAGGTCGCCGTCGTTGACCTTCCTCATATCTCCAATTTCACGGACTTCGACCCTCTGCGGGTCGAGCCGGACGTCCGCCTGCGCATCGTTCGCAGGCCGGAGGACCTCGACCATCCCGACGCGGTCATCCTCCCTGGAAGCAAGAACGTGGTGGGGGACATCGCCTACCTCCGGGCGAACGGCCTGGCGCGGAAGGTCATGGAACTGGCCGCTGGGGGCCGCACGGAGGTCGTGGGCCTGTGCGGGGGATTCCAGATTCTGGGCCGGAACATCGGCGACCCGCACGGGATCGAATCGTCGGGCCGGGTCGTGGAGGGTCTGGGGCTGTTGCCCGTGGAGACCGTGCTGGCCCCGGAAAAAACGCTCCGGCGCGTCGCGGCCGAGCACCTCGATTCACGGCTTCCGGTCAAGGGCTACGAGATTCACCACGGCGTGACTCGCGGCCAGGGCCTTCTCCCCCTCGTTCGCCGCGAAGACGGAGAGGTCATCGGCGGCAAGTCCGGGGACGGCCGCGTCTGGGGCAGCTACCTCCACGGGATTTTCGACGCCGACGCGTTCCGCCGGTGGTTCGTCGACCGGCTGCGGGAGCGCCGCGGGCTGAAGGCGCTCGGCGAGGTGCGCGCGCCCTACGATCTCGAGCCGGCGTTCGAGCGGCTGGCGTCGGCCGTCCGCGCCGGCCTCGAGCTGGAGGAGATTTATCGAAGGATGGGACTGCGATGAGCCTGGAACATCAAATTCTTTGGGCTCTCGGACTGGACTTGCTGCTGGGCGATCCGCGGTGGATTCCGCATCCCGTGCGGCTCATGGGGCGTCTGGCCCTGGCCCTGGAGTCGCCCCTTCGCCGGGTCGTCCGGAGTCCGAGGCGGGCCGGCGCGGCCGCGGCCTTCACCGTCCTTGCGGCGACGGCCGCCGTCACCGCCGCACTGGTCCTCGGGGCCCGGCGCATCCATCCCCTGGCCGGGGACCTCGTCTCGATCCTGCTGCTCTACACCACGCTGGCGGCGCGGGACCTGGCGCACCACAGCATGGAGGTCTACCGGGCGCTGCGATCGGGCGACCTGGCCGCGTCGCGCCGGAGGGCGGCCCGGATGGTCGGCCGCGACACGGACAAGCTGGACGAGCCGGAGGTGATTCGTGCGGCGGTGGAGAGTGTGGCCGAGAGCACGGTGGACGGCGTGACGGCGCCGCTGTTTTACGCCTTCCTGGGGGGCCCCGTGGGCGCGATGCTTTACAAGGCGGTGAACACGCTGGACTCGACCTTCGGCTACCGCGACGAGCGGTACGCCGAGTTCGGCTGGGCCTCGGCGCGAATCGACGATCTGGCCAACTACCTGCCCGCCCGCGTCACCGCTCCTCTGATCGGCGTCTCGGCCGCGCTCCTTGGCCTCCGGCCCCTCCAATCCCTGCGGGTCCTCCTGCGCGACGGGCGGAAGCACCCGAGCCCGAACTCCGGCCTGCCGGAGGCTGCGGTGGCCGGCGCCCTGGGCGTCCAGCTCGGCGGAATGAACACCTACGCGGGTGAGCCTTCCGAAAAACCTCGATTGGGGGACCCTATCGTCTCCTTGCAGAGAAGGCACATCCTCCAGGTCAACGCGCTCATGCTCCTGACGACGGGCCTGGCCACAGCCCTGCTCCTGGCCGTCCGGGCGGGCCTCGAGTCGTGGAACGGAGGGACGCCTTGAAAGAATCGAACGGGGGACGGCCGAGGAGCGCCCGCATCCTGCTCTTCACGGGCGACGGCAAGGGGAAGACGACCGCGGCTTTGGGCCTGGCGGCCCGGGCCAGCGGGCACGGCCTGAGGGCTCTGGTGGTCCAGTTCATCAAGTCCGATCCCTCGACGGGCGAGATGGAGACCTTCCGCCGACTCGGCGGGGTGGAAATCCAGCAGACCGGCCTCGGCTTCGTGCCCCCGCCGACGAGCCCGCACTTTTCGGAGCACCGGGCCGCGGCGGAAAGGGGCCTCGCCCTGGCCTCCGAGGCCCTTTCCTCGGGCCGGTACGACCTCCTCGTCCTGGACGAGGTCTGCAACGCCGTCGCCCGCGGCCTGCTCGAAGAGGCCCGGGTCATCCAGGCCATCCGGCAGGCGGGGCCCGCGACATGCGTCGTGATGACCGGCCGCGGCGCGACCGAGGGACTCGTCTCGCTGGCGGATACCGTGACGGAGATGCGTTGCGTCAAGCACGCTTACCACGCGGGCGTGTCCGCGCAGAAAGGAGTGGAGTTTTGAGCGCAGCCAATCCGCGAATCGAGGTCGGGCCATGACGGAAAAAAACCGATATCCCGTGGCGGCGGCGACGGGGCGCGCGGCAGGGCCCGTCCAAAGGGCCCTGATCCATGCGTTCCTTGCCGACCCCATGAGCGGGCAGCAGATCGAGGAAAGGTCGTTCGAGATCATCGACCGAGAGGCGCCGGCCCATCCCTTCAACCCGGAGGAATGGAACGTGGTCCGCCGGATGGTCCACACCACCGGGGATTTCGGCCTGATCGGCTCGGTGCGCTTCTCCAACGGAAGCATCGACGCCGCGGAGGAGGCCTTGCGGAGCGGCCGCCCGCTCTACGTGGACTCCAACATGGTCCGGGCCGGCATATCCATGGACCGGTTGCAGAAGGTGTCCGGGACCTATCGACCCGAACACGTCGTCTGCCACGTGGCGGACGAGGATGTGGCGCGGCAAGCGCAGGCGGCCGGGCTGCCTCGCTCGCTCCTGGCCGTGCGCAAGGGAAAGCCGATCCTGGACGGCGGGATCGGCGTGTTCGGCAACGCGCCGGTGGGATTGATGGAGCTGAATCGCCTGATCCTGGAGGAGGGGGTCCGGCCCGCGCTGGTGATTGCCGTGCCCGTCGGCTTCGTTCACGTCGTCGAGAGCAAGGAAGAATTGATGTCGCTGGATGTTCCGTTCGTGGCCCTGGCGGGGAGACGTGGCGGGAGCACGCTGGCCGTGAGCGTGGTCCATGCTCTCGCGTCCGTCGCTGTGACTCGCCGGGCCGTCCACTCCTGGGCCACGCCCGAGAGGAGGTGAAAGGTTTGGCAACGACGAAAAAGGCGAAAAAGGACGTGATCGCCTATCGCCGAGCCTGCTCGGCCAATGGAACGGGCCTCTCTCACTACATCCTAGTGGAGAAGAAGTCCAAGTAGGCCGGCCGTGCTCAAGCTGGACGCCCCGGCGCAGCGCCGGGGCGTCCAGTATCGGAGTCACGCCGATTTCCGCTGGGACGACGGAACGCGCCCTGCAGCGGCCATTCGGGCGGTCGCACAAAGGTTGAGGATTCTTGACTTCTCGGAATGGGAATCACCACGAACCAGGGGGAAACAGGAATGAACGAGATGAGGACCGGAGTCGGCGCAGCCTCCTCGCGCGGGATGTACATGAATACGGGCAGGGGGCCGACCTTTCAGCCGCTCGATATCGGGCATCCGGACTACGTGGCGCTCGTGGACCCGGACACGGCGTTTTGGTCCCTGGTCCTGAAGGAAAAGGTGGGGCAGGCGCTGGCCGGCGGCTCGCTGCTGAAAGAGTATCGGCAAAAGCTCGAGGCCTGCTCGGCCGAGATGGAAACGCTCCGGTTCGGCCTCCGGCCTTCGGCGGTGTATTTCAATCCGACGGACCGCTGCAATCTGAACTGCCAGTACTGTTACATCCCGGAAGCCATGCGCCGGGGCGGGGTGCAGATGTCGGAAGCACGGATGATGGAGGCGCTGGCCATCTTGAAGGCGTATTTCGGGCGGGCGCTTCCGGCGGGCCGGCTGCCGCAGGTGGTGTTTCACGGGGCGGAGCCTCTATTGAACCGCGACGCCCTGTTCGCGGCGATCGAGCGATACCGGACCGATTTCCGATTCGGTGTGCAGACCAACGGCACGCTGCTGGACGAATCGGCAGTGGACTTTCTGACCTCGCGTGACGTGAGTCTCGGGCTTTCCCTGGACGGCCACGTCGAGGAGGTGGCGGACCGCACGCGCCGGACCTGGTCCGGGGCAGGCGCCTCCCGAAAGGTCGTCCAGGCCATTGAACGACTGAGGGGCTACGGCAGTTTCAGCGTCCTCTGCACCGTATCGAAGGCGAACCTCCGCGAGCTCCCGAAGATCGTGGATTTCTTCCATGACCTGGAGGTGCCCTATTGCATGCTGAACCCGCTCCGTTGCACGCAGGAGCGGGCCCGCGGCCTGAAGCCGCCGGACGAGGAGGCCGTGCCCCACTACCTGGCGGCTCTGGACCGGACCTATGAGCGATACGAGGAGACGGGCCGGAAACTGATCGTCGTCAACTTTGCGAACATCCTGTTGAGCCTGGTGGCCCCGGCCGCCCGGCGTCTCATGTGCGACATTTCGCCCTGCGGCGGGGGCCGGTGCTTTTTCGCCCTGTCCGCGAGCGGCGACCTCTATCCCTGCAGCGAGTTCATCGGGCTGGAGGAGTTCTGCGGCGGCAACCTCTTCCGCGGCGAGCTGGAGAAGGCGCTGGCCAGCCCGGCCTTCCGGACCGTCACGGACCGGAAGGTGGAGGGCATCGAGCCGTGCGCCCGCTGCGCGATCCGGCACTTCTGCGGGTCGCCGTGCCCCGCGGAGGCCCATGCGATGAACGGGGGCATGAGCCGGCCGGGCGCCTTCTGCGAATTCTACGAGGAACAGGTCCGCTACGCCTTCCGGCTGATCGCGGACGGGAAGGAGGCCGCGTATCTGTATGACGATTGGGACCGAGGGATGACCGAGACCTTGAACATTTCATCCTTGTGAAAGGCAGGAGGCGCTCATGAATTCTGACGAGAAGACGGCCGTGGTCCTTCTGGGCCACGGCAGCCGCGTGCCGGATGCCGCCGAGGCGATGGAGCAGGTGGCCGCGAAGCTGAGACAGCGATACCCGATCGTGGAGACCTGCTCGATGTCCCTGCGCGGCCCCTTGCTGCCCGAGGCCCTCGCGAAGTGCGTCCGTCTCGGGGTGTCGAAGATCGTCGTGATTCCGTACTTCCTCCACCAGGGGATGCACCTGCACGTGGACATCCCGGCGATGATGCAGGAGGCGGCCCGGGACTGCCCGCACGTGAAGCTGGTCCTGGGCAAGCACCTCGGATTCGACGAGTCGCTGGTGAACCTGGTGGCGAGGCGCATCGAGGAATCGGAGGGTCTGAACGACGTGCGGGATCTGAAGCTGAGAGCGGAAGAGGAACTGGTGGAATGCGCCCCGGACGCGGGCTTTCAGTCGCAGCCTCAGAGATGAAAGGAGAGAACCCATGAGAGCCCTCAGGAAGCCCAAGGTCCCACCGCGGATTTCATTCGCAACCGAAGAAGAGTTTCCCCACGGATTCTCCGTTAGGATGCCGTTGGGACCCGTCCCTATGGGAAGGAGGACCGCGGATGGGAAAACTCAGCACTCGCTCATCACCCAGACGTTCGCCGGCAAGCCGATGGTTCTCGCCGCCGCGGCGGTTCTGTGGCCCGCCACCGCCTCGGCGATGCACATCTCGGAGGGCATCCTGCCGGCGCCCTGGGCCGCCCTCTGGTTTCTGGCTTCTCTGCCCTTCCTGGCGCTGGGCATGTGGCGGCTGCGGGAGCGAAGCCGACCCGACCCCCACTTCAAGGCGCTGGTGGGCCTCGTGGGGTCCGCGGTCTTCATCATCTCCTGCATGCCGGTGCCCGTGCCGACCGCGGGCACCTGCTCGCATCCCTGCGGCACGGGCCTGGCCGCCATCTTGATTGGACCCGCCCTCACCGTCGTCGTCACGAGCGTCGCGCTGACGCTCCAGGCGCTCTTCCTGGCCCACGGAGGCCTCACGACGCTCGGGGCCGACATCGTCTCCATGGGCGTGGCGGGCGCCTTCGTCGGATACGGCGTCTTCCGGCTGCTCCTCCGGCTGCGCGCGCCGCTCGCCGTTGCCGCCTTTGCCGCGGGCCTCCTGTCCGACTGGGCCACCTACGCGGTCACGTCCTTCGAGTTGGCCTCCGCCCTCCACGGCGACGGCAGCCTCTCCCAGATGTTCGTCGCCATCCTCGTCGCCTTCGTGCCGACCCAGTTGCCCCTGGGGATTCTCGAAGGCTTCCTCTGCGCAGGCGCCTTCCGGTTCGTCCGCTCGCGTCGGCCCGAACTGCTCCTGAGCCTGCTCGGACTCGACGCCCGAAGGGCCTCCGCTCTTCCCGCATCGAATCGCAGCGCCGGCTTTCTGCCGCGACCGAATGGGGAAGAAATCCTCCGGACAAGATTCTCGGTCCGCAGGATTTTCGATTCGGCAACCGCGTTGCTCCAGCGCCGCGCCCGCCTGCGGCACGGGCGCGACCGCCGCGGGCGCGTCAAGCATCCCCTTTTCCCCTTCGTGGCCGGAGCGGTCCTTCTCGCCGCCCTGGCCGCCGGACCAGCCCGGCACGCCGCGGGCGCGGACTGGTCCGGCGTCGATGAGACCGTCGTGGAGAAGTTCGCCCGGGAGGCGAACCGGCCAGCCCGCAAGCCGTTCATCAACACCGATCAGGGCGACCTGCTCCTGTTTGTCTTTCTGGTCGCTGGGACCGCTGGCGGCTTCCTCGGCGGCTACTACTTCCGTGAACTGTTTCCACCCCGGGGCAAGAACCCGGAGAAGCCGGCGGATGTTTGATCTTTTTTCGGACATTTTTTCCTCGCGTGAGAACGCGCTGACTCGGGTGGACGCCCGAGCCAAGCTCGGGATCGCTCTGCTCGGCCTCCTGGCGGTCCTGCTCTCGACGCGGCCGGTCCTGCCGCTGGCCGCGCTGGTCCTGTGCCTGGCGGGCGGGCTGCTCCTCGGACTTCCTCTCCCGCTGCTGGTCTTCCGGCTGCTGGCCCCGGCGGGCATCGTCTTGGTCCTGCTCCTCGTGCAGGCCTTCACGACGGGCTCGACGCCACTCTGCTCGTTCTCGGTGGGCGGCTGCGAGCTGACCGCCACGCGGGAAGGCGCCTGGCGCGGGCTCGTCATGGCCGCCCGCGTCCTCGGCGCGGTCAGCATCGTCCTGCTCCTCGGCGTCGTCACGCCCGCGCACCGCCTGTTCCAAGCCCTGCGCTCCCTCGGCCTCTCCGCCGCCTGGGTCGAGATCGCCATGCTCATGTACCGCTACACCTTCGTCTTCCTCGAACAGGCCGAGGAGGTTGCCACGGCCCAGAAACTGCGCCTGGGCTACGACGGACTCCGGCGCTCCCTGGCCTCCCTGGGCGTCCTGGCGGGGACCGTGGTCCTGCGGTCCGTGGACCAGGCCCAGCACACGCACGAGGCAATGACCCTGCGGGGCTACTCAGGCCAGATACCCTTCGGCCCCACACCCGCCCTCTCCGGCCGGGACTGGCGGCTTCTGGGAGCGTCCTCCGCGGCGCTGCTCCTGGCCTACCTCCTGCTCGAAGGGGGTCTGAAGTGACGCCTGCGCCGCCTTCCCTCCAGATTTCGGGGGTCTGCTTCACCTTTCCCGACGGGACCCGCGCACTTCACGATGTCGATTTCCACGCGGACGAGGGCGAGTTTGTCGCCCTGCTGGCCTCGAACGGTTCGGGCAAGACGACCTTGATCAAGGTGCTCGTCGGGCTGCTGACGCCGCAGGAAGGGAGCGTGCGGCTGGGAGGCATGGCCCTGGCCGACCTTTCAGCGCCGGAGCGGTATCAAGCGATGGGCGTGGTTCTGCAGAATCCCGTGGACCAGCTTTTCGCCGCGACGGTAGAAGAGGACGTGGCCTTCGGGCCCCGGAATCTGGGCCTGCCGGAGTCCGAGGTCCAGCAACGCGTGTCCGATGCGCTCGAGGCGGTGTCGGCCTCCGAGCTTCGCGGCAGGGCCATCCACCACCTCAGCTTCGGCCAGCAGAAACGGGTCTCCCTCGCTGGCGTCCTCGCCATGCGGCCCTCGATTCTCATTCTGGACGAGCCGACGGCAGGCCTCGACCCGTCGGGCGAGGCGGCGATGATGCGGCTGCTCCACCGGCTGAACCGCTCGGGGCACATCACCATCGTCCTGGCGACTCATTCCGTGGACTTGCTGCCGCTGTTTGCGGACCGCATCTACGTTCTGCGGCATGGAAGGGTCCTCAAGGTGGGAACGGCCCAGGACATTTTCTGCGACCAGGAGGTGATCGAGCAGGCGAGCCTGCGCCTGCCCTACGTCTCCGCGCTGCTCTACGAGATGAAGCACGTTGACGGCGTGCCCATCCATGGCCTGCCCCTGACGGTCGGCGAGGCCCGACACCGGCTGCTGGAACTGATCCCGGAGGACCTCTTGTTGAAGCCCTTTGAGGAGAAGGCGTCATGAGCGGGCTGGTGACCGGCTGGACCACGGGCACGTGTGCGGCGGCGGCGGCCAAGGCGGCGGCCCTGGTGCTGTGCGGCGAGACGCCCCCCCTCGAGGTGGCGGTCTCCCTGCCGCGGGCGCACCGCGCCATCATTCCGATCCTTTATGGAAAACGCCTTGCGGACTCGGCGGAGGCCGCGGCCCGCAAGGATGCGGGCGACGATCCGGATATCACGCACGGGGCCGTGCTCGTCGCCTCCGTGCGCTGGACGCCCGGCGGCAAGATCACCTTCGCCGCCGGAGAGGGCGTCGGCACGGTGACCAAGCCCGGCCTCTCCGTTCCGCCGGGCCAGCCGGCCATCAATCCGGCGCCGAGGCAGATGATCCACGACGCCATCCGGGAGGTCACGGACCGCGGCGTCCAGGTGACGATCTCCATTCCGGGCGGGCGTGAACTGGCGGAGAAGACCTTCAACCCGCGGTTGGGGATCGTCGGCGGCCTTTCCATCCTGGGGACGACCGGGATCGTCCGGCCCTTCAGCAGCGAGGCGCTGCGGGAGTCCCTGAGAAGCGCCCTCAGCGTGGCCGTGGCCTGCGGCGTCCGTTCGCCCGTCTTCGTGCCGGGCCACCTGGGCGAGCGGGCGGCCCGGAATCGTTTTCGCCTCGCTGTGGAGCAGGTGATCGAGGTGAGCAATGAATGGGGCTTCATGGTGGATGCCGCCGTGGAGGCCCGGCTGCCGCGTCTGCTCGCCCTCGGCCATCCCGGCAAGCTGGCCAAGCTGGCGGCAGGCGAGTGGGATACCCACTCCTCGCGTTCCGGCAGCGCCTTGCCCGTGGTCCTGGCCGCGGCCCGAGAGGCGCTCGGGCGGGCCCTGCCGGAGAGCCCCACCGTGGAAGGCCTCTTCAAAGGCCTGCCGCCGGACGAACGGCAGCGGCTGGCGGACCCCCTGGCCCGGCGCATCCGGGAAGCCATCGTCCAGCGCGTCCGGGGCAGGCTGGAGGCCTCGGTCGTGCTCGTCGGGATGCAGGCCGATGGGTTGGGAAGCGCGGGGGACCTGAGCCCATGGCAATGACCCGAGCGAAGATTCTCCTCGTCGGATGCGGGCCGGGCTCGCCGGACACGGTGACGCCCGAGGCGCGCCGGGCGGCCCTCGAGGCCGAGGTCCTGGCCGGCGCCGATCGCCTGCTGCGGCTCTTTCCCGAAAGCCGGGCCGAAAGGATCAGGGTCGGCGTCGATGTCGAGAAGACCCTCGAAGAGCTGGCAGCCCGCGCGGGACGCCAGCGCGTGGCCGTGCTCGTGACGGGCGACCCCGGGCTCTGCAGCCTGGCGCAGCCGGTGATCCGGCGATTCGGCCGCGAGGCCTGCGAAGTGATCCCGGGCGTCAGTTCCGTGCAGGTGGCTTTTGCACGGCTCGGCCTGGAGTGGCTTGACGCCCGCATTCTCAGCGCCCACGCTCGGCTTCCCGACGTGGACGCCGGGGCGCTGGCCGATGCGGAGAAGATGGCCATCCTGGCCGGCGGAAAGGATTCCTTGCTTTGGATCGCCAAGTTGGCCGGAAACTTGGGAGGTGACCGACTCTGGTTCGCCTGCGAGAACCTGACGCTGGAGGACGAGCGTGTGCGCCAGGTGACGCCCCCGGAACTCGGGGCCCTGGACGCCCGATCGAGAACGATAGTCCTGATGGTCAAGCGGAGCGTGTGGTCATGACGCTTGGAAAACTCTACGGAATCGGCGTGGGGCCGGGCGATCCGGACCTGGTCACGGTGAAGGGGGCGAGCCTGCTGGCCCGATGCCGGCAGGTCTTCGTGCCGAAGGGCCGGGCCGCCTCGCAGAGCCTGGCCCTGAACATCGCCCGGCGTCACGTCAGCGCCAGCGCCCAGGTCCATGAGCTGCTCTTCCCGATGACCACGGACGCCGCGGAACTGGCCGGCCGCTGGGCCGAGTCGGCCGACCGGATCGCGGAAGTCCTCCAGTCGGGCGAGGATGCCTGCTTTCTGACCCTGGGCGACCCCTTCCTCTACTCGACGTACATCTACCTGGTCCGCGCGGTGCGGGAACGCCTGCCCGGCCTCGAGATCGTAACGGTGCCCGGGATCACCTCGTTCAGCGCGGCCGCGGCGCTCACGGAATTTCCCGTGGGTGAAGGCAAGCAGCCGGTGGTCATCGTTCCCACCGCGGAGGACTTGACGGAGGTGAAACGGGCGCTGCAGGGGCCCGGAACGGTCATCCTGATGAAGATCGGCAAGCGCCTGGGGGACATTCTCGACGCCCTGGAGGAGGCGGGGCTTCTGGACCAGGCGGTGTTCGTTGCGCATGCCGGCGCCGCCGAGCAGCGCATCGAGACGGACCTCCGGCGTCTGCGGGACGCGGGGCCGGAGGCCGGCTACCTGTCCATCATTCTCGTTCGATGCCTGCGGACTCCACCGCGGAGGAAGTCATGAAGGTCACCTTCGTGGGCGCGGGGCCCGGCGATCCGGAATTGTTGACGCGGAAGGCCGAACGGCTGCTCCGGAGCTGCCGCTTCTGCATCTACGCCGGCTCCCTGGTGAGTCCGGAGGTCCTGGCGCTGATCCCCTCGGCCTCGGAAAAGCACGATTCGGCCGCCCTCTCGCTCGACCAGATCGTCGGGCTCTACCGGCAGGCGCAGGAGCGGGACGTGGACGTGGTGCGGCTTCACTCGGGCGATCCCGGCCTGTTCAGCGCCATCGGGGAGCAGATGAGCGAGCTGGATCGGCTCGGCATCGAGTATGCCGTGATCCCGGGCGTCAGTTCATTCCAGGCCGCGGCGGCGGCGCTGAAGGCGGAGCTGACGGCGCCCGAGGTGGCGCAGGCCGTGGTCCTGACCCGGGTGGCCGGCCGGACTCCGGTCCCGGAGGGGCAGGAGCTGGACCGGCTTGCGGGACCGCGCGCCACGCTCTGCCTCTTCCTCTCCGTGCACCGGATTCGGGAGCTGGCGGACACGCTCGCGGCGTCGTACGGCAAGGACTGCCCCGCGGCGGCCGTGCACCGCGCCTCCTGGCCTGACGAGAAGATTGTCCGCGGGGTGCTCGGCGACATCGCCGGCCAGGTGGAGGCCGCCGGAATGGCCCGGACAGCCCTGATCGTCGTCGGACACGCCCTGGCTCGCGGGCTGCCCGTCTCCCGGCTCTATAACGCGGCCTTCTCGCACGGTTTTCGGGCCGGCAGCCCGGCGAAGCCGGCAGACCCGGAGATTCCGCCTGGGGAGGCGGGGAGCGCGGAGTTGCCGGCGGGGGTGCGGACCCCGATCGCCTTGATCAGTGTTTCCGACGCTGGGGCGCGTGCGGCGGCCCGGCTGTCGGAGCGTCTTCCCGTCGCCCGGGCCTTCCTGCACGAGTCCGCGAGCGCGTCATTCGCCGGCGAGAGATATAGCAGCCTGGTGGATTTGACGAGCCGCCTTTTCAGCGAGTTCGGCTCCCTGGTCTATTCGGCGCCCTGCGGCGCCGTCGTACGCGCCGTCGCTCCCCTGCTCCAGAACAAGAAAACCGATCCGGCGGTCGTCGTCGTCGACGCGGGCGGCCGATACGCCATCAGCCTCCTCTCCGGCCACGAGGGCGGCGGCAACGCACTCGCCGTCCTGGCCGCCAACGCCCTCGGCGGCGAGCCGGTGATCACCACGGCCAGCGAGGCCGTCAAAACGGTCATCGCGGGAATCGGATGCCGCCGCGGCGTGGAATGCGCCCGAGTCCTCGAGGCGCTTCATCAGGCCCTCGAAAAGGCCGGTGTGAGCATCCGGGAGGTCCGGCTGCTCGCTTCCGCCGACATCAAGGCCGGGGAGGCGGGGCTGCTTCAGGCCTCCGCGCGCCTCGGGATACCCATCCGCTTCATCCCGTCCGAGGAGATTCGAGCGTGCCCCATGGCATTCAGCCGATCCGAATTCGTGGAAGAGAAGGTGAATCTGCCCGCGGTCGCCGAGCCGGCGGCCCTGCTGGGGGGACGAAGAACCCGACTCCTGCTGCCGAGGATTCTATGCAACGGAATTACAGTGGCTCTGGCCCGGGAAGGTTGCTGGTGATCGGCATCGGACCCGGTGGGAGGCTGGACCGGACGCGCCGCGCGGAGGAGGCGATTGCCCGGAGTCAGGTCGTCATCGGCTATTTCCGGTATCTGGAGCTGATCCGGGACCTGACGACGGGGAAGGATCTCGTCTCTACCGGGATGACGCAGGAGGTGGAGCGATGCCGCGAGGCGCTGCTCCGGGCCCAGAAAGGGCAAGTGGTCGGCCTGGTCTCCTCGGGCGATCCGGGCGTTTACGGCATGGCGGGTCTGGCCCTGGAGCTGGCCGCCTCGGGCGGCTTTTCGTGTCCCATCGAGATCGTGCCCGGGGTCTCGGCGGCGCAGGCGACCGCGGCTCGGCTCGGCGCCCCCCTCATGCTGGATTTTGCCTGCATCAGCCTGAGCGATCTCCTGATGCCCTGGGAGATCATTCGCCAGAGGATCGAAGCCGTGGCCGCGGCGGACCTCGTGGTGGCGCTCTACAACCCGAGAAGCCACAAGCGACGCCGCCAGCTCGAGGAGGCCGCCGCCATCCTCCGGAGTCACCGGCCCGGAAATACCCCCGTGGGCATCGGCACCGCCGTCGGCAGCGAAGAGGAACTCATCCTCCTGACCGACCTCGACCGCTTTCTGGAGGCGGAAATCAACATGAGAAGCACCGTCCTGGTCGGAAATCGATCCTCCAAGAACATTCACGACTGGTTCATCACCCCGCGGGGGTACGTACTATGATCCTTTTGCTGGGCGGCACGAGTGAGACGGCGGCCCTGGCGACGGGCCTGGCCGAGGCGGGCTACCCCGTGCTGGTCTCCACGGCTACGGAGATTCCGCTCGAGACGGGCCGCCACCCGGCTATCCGACGCCGGTCGGGCCGGCTGGACGCTGAGGGGTTGGCGGCCATCGTTCGCGAGGAAGGCATCCGGGCCGTGGTGGACGCCACCCATCCCTTCGCCACGGTCGTGCACGCCACCGCCCGCGAAACGGCCACGCGCTTGAGCATCCCTTATCTGCGCTTCGAGCGCCCGCATACCGACCTGCAGACGCACAACCTCTTCTTCGCCGAGGACCATCCACAGGCCGCTCGCATCGCCTTCTCCTTCGGACGCGCCGTCCTGCTGACCACCGGATCGAAGGTCCTCGAGCCCTACGTGAGCGAGGCCCGAAGGACGGGAACGGCGCTGGCGGCCCGGGTCCTTCCGCATCCGCAATCCCTCGAGGCCTGCCGGGCCGCCGGCCTTCCGGATGGCCTCATCCTGACCGGCCGAGGCCCGTTCTCGGTGGAGGAGAACCGGTCGGCCATCCGGCAGTTCGGGATTGGCGTGCTGGTCACGAAGGACAGCGGGGCGGCGGGCGGGGTGCCGGAGAAGATCGCCGCAGCGCGGCTGGAAGGCTGCTGCGTCGTCGTGGTCCGCCGGCCGGCGGAATCCACGGCCGCCGTTTACAGCAGCGTACCCGGCCTGATCGAGGCGCTGCTGAAACACTTACAGGACAGCCCAGGGCGATCCGCCGCACCTATTGAGAAATTACGCATTCCTATTGCGTGACCGTTCAACGTATGTACCCCTCATCCAGCAGGCGTACAAACCCGCGAGGTCGGCTTCATCGTGACAGAGAGAAGCTCAATCGGTTTGAACCACGGAGAACACGGAGAGCACGGAAAAAAACCAGTCTGAGCCTTGTCGGGCTTCGGGTATCATCCGCCTGGGGTGAGAATGGGTTTTGAATCTTTCGCCTGGGTTTCCTATAGTGCTCGATCACGGAAGTCCGAACGCACTTCCGTGCCCAAGCACTCGTCATCCATGCCCGGAGCATGATCGGCGCTTCTTTGTCCCCCAGCCCGACCGTCCAAGAAATCCCGGTGACCTTGACGCCGCTGGAGGCCTTCGAGCGGATTTCGGACCTGCCTTATCCTCTATTCCTCGATAGCGCCCTGCCCGACGCGCACCAAGGCCGGTATGCGTTCATCACGGCCGATCCGTTCGAATTCGTCAGCTTCCGCAGCGGACGCCTCAGCCGCCATCCCGTGCATTCCCCCTCGATGAGCGACGCCAGGGAGGAGACTACGGCTTCCGCCAACGTGTTCCTATACCTCAAGGATCGGCTCGCGGCCTTTCCGGCATCGACCCTCGAGGGCCTGCCCCCGTTCCAGGGCGGCCTCGCGGGACTCTTCAGCTACGACCTCTGCCATCAGGTCGAGCGCCTGCCGCGTCCGCTCCACGACGAGTTCCAGTTTCCCGACCTCGCGGTGGGACTCTACGACTGGGTCTTGGCCTTCGACCTGCAGGAGGAAATGGCCTGGATTCTCTCTCACGGCTTTCCCGAAGGCGACCCTGATCGCCGGCGCAGCCGCGCCGAGGCCCGCGTCCGGGCCGTCCAAGCCCTGCTGGCCCGGCCCGCGTTCGAGCCCGTGTCCATGCCCGGCCACCCCCCTCTGCCGCCTTCTGCGCTGGCGGACCAGACGCCCGTCCGGGGCCCCGATGGCCTCACGAGCAACTTCTCCCGCGAGGCCTACCTCGAGGCCGTCCGCAAGATCATCGACTACATCGCCGCGGGCGATATCTTTCAGGCCAACCTCTCCCAGCGGCTGCTCTTCCCCGCACGGGAGCACCCCCTGCGCCTCTACCGGAGACTGCGGGCGCTCAATCCCGCGTCCTTCAGCGCCTATTTCCACGCCGGCGGGTTGACCCTCGCCAGCGCTTCTCCCGAGCGATTCCTCCAGGTCCGCCTCGGCCAGGTCGAAACGCGGCCCATCAAGGGCACGCGTCCCCGTTCGCCGGACCCCGCTCGGGACCAGGCCATGGCGGACGAGCTGAGGCGCAGCGAAAAGGACCGGGCCGAGAACGTCATGATCGTCGATCTGCTCCGAAACGACCTCTCCCGCGTCTGCGTCCCCGGTTCCGTCCGCGTTCAAGAGCTCTTCCGCCTGGAATCCACTCCCTTCGTGCACCACCTCGTCAGCGTCATCCAGGGAAGACTCGCCGAAGGCAAGTGTCCCCTCGACCTCCTGCGGGCGGCCTTCCCGGGCGGGTCCATCACGGGCGCCCCGAAGGTGCGGGCCATGGAGATCATCGCCGAGCTCGAGCCGACCGCCCGTGGCCCCTACTGCGGCTGCCTCGGCTACGTCGGATTCGACGGCTGCATGGATACCAGCATCCTGATCCGCACCTTCATCGCCTCACGAGGATGGCTGCAGTTCCCCGTCGGAGGCGGCATCGTCTCCCAGTCCGTGCCCGAGCTCGAATACGAGGAAACCTTCCACAAGGCCCAGGGCCTCCTGGCCGCCTTGCCGCAAGGCGCGTGATACCTGCAACCCAAGTCGGAATGTTAAAGCTGCAATGCAGACTTCAACGCGCCCTTCCTGGCATCTCGATCCGGGCTAGCCCCTCAATCCCTGCCTCTTAATCCCCAAACGCTGAAAAAACCCGCCAAAAAAATGCCCGGGCCCTTCGTGCCGCTTCCACGCGTTGGAGTGAGCGCTTCAGCGCTGGTGTTGCGGTGAGCGCTTCAGCGCTGGTCCGCGCCTCCATCCCACCGGGACACCCAAGGGAGGCGTGACCCCAACTCGCCACGCCTCCATCCCAGCGGGATGCCTCCCAGTGCTTCCCCTTGGGTTTGCGTCCCCCCTGTTCGGGCTCGCCGCCGGCACACTCGCTCGCCTACGCGGTCGGGGTGATCGGCATGATCAGGTTCAGATACCCCTCGTCGGCCCTGACCAGAACGGGCCGGTTTACCTCGGCAAACTCCATCCGAAACGTGCCGGACGCCAGCACCTTCAGAATATCCGCCAGATACTCAGGATTGAACCCGAGGACCAGCTCCTTGTTGTCGTACTCCACCGGCATCTCCAGCTCCGCTTCCGCGACACCCTCGTTTGAGGACTTGAAGGTCAGCATGCCTTTCTTGAAGCCAATGTAGACGACACGGCTGGTGTCGCTCGCCATGTAAGCCGCCTTCTGCAAATCAGAATGGAAAGGCGCTGCCGGAAGCTCGAGCCGGATGGGATACTCCTTGGGTATGACCTCCCGGTAGTTCGGAAAGTTTCCCTCCACGAGCTTCGCGCTCAACGTGACGTCGGACACTCTGAACTGAATCAAGGCCTCCTGAACATCCAGGAGAAGCTTTTCTTGTTCCCGGCCGGCCGCAATCCGCTCGAAAAGCTCCATCGCCTTTCTGGGCACAATGGCAAAAATCTTCCCTTCAACCTTCTGTTCCAGGGTCTTTGAGACCATCGATAACCGCTTCCCATCCGTCGCTACCATCTGGAAATCCTGGCCCGACATTTCCAGCAGCACCCCGTTCAACGCAAACCGCGCCTTCTCCTTCGCCGTGGCGAAAATCGTTCTCCGGATCGACTCCAGAAAATCCCCGACCTGGAACTCCATCGACTTTCCAGACTCGATAAACGGCACAAAGGGAAAGTTGTGCGGATCGTCTCCCTGAATCCGGTATCTGCTCCGAGGCGATCGGATTTCACAGACATTCCCTTCCGCCTGAAAAACCACCTCTTCATCCCGCGTCTCCCGCATGATCAACGCCAGATTCGATGGAGGAATCGACACCACCCCCTCTTGTTCCACGCGGACGTCGCGAATCAACGAACGCAGCGCTACCTCGGTATCCGTTCCTATCAACTCCACCCCGCCCCCTTTCGTTTCCAATCGGATATTGTTCAAAGCCGGACGTGGGCTATTGGCAGGAATAACACCACCCACCAACTGAAAGGCATTAGCCAGTAGTACTGGTTTGGTTATAAACTTCAAAGAAAGAACTCCTAATACAAGGACCTGTGCAAAACCATCATATCGGCCACTCCATCCGCACTCCTGCCGGTCAGGAGCGAACGGGCTGAGAAACCTCCAGTCCTGACAAGTGGGCGTATTTTCGCCATATAACCGGGTTCAAATCAAGTAGGTTGAGTAAAAAAATGAAGGGGATGAGATGCTCGGGTACAGTCCTGAGTTTTTGCCCATTTAGCTTTTGGCAAACCGATGTGGAAAACCTGTTCGTAAGATGTGGAAAACTCGGTGTATGACTCGGGTATTGCTGGAGAGGGCTGCGTCCATCCGCGGAGTGCAGAGCAATGGGTGTGGAACCTAGTGGAAACTTTGAGAATTATCCACTGTGAATCCGCAAGATTATCCACCGGTTTTCCAATGTTCTTGGACACGAAATCAATTAGTTATTATGATGATAGGCAGCCAAGCGCTGCTTCAACACTCTCAGAATTTCATGCAGAGCGACGAGCGTGAGCGAGTTGAATTTGACGATGTCTAGACAATTCACTGGTAGGCGATGCTGTAACTCCTTAGCGAAAACTTCTGTCGTCCCTACGGGACTCTTATGGTTGATGCGCTTTCCCTTCCCAGGGCTGCGTTCGCCTTCGCGGGGCTTCGGCGAACTTGTGCCCTGGGCTCATTTCGGACGTCCCTATGGGACTCAAAGAAACAGGCCACCGGTGACGATCACTAAGCAGTTACGACGATGCTACGGGTGCGGCAGTTTTTTCGGCATCGTTTATTTACATTACTTAGAAAAGAAATGTATTGACAGGCTTGCAGCGTATGGTATTTGTATAGTTTGTTTTATTTTAATCATTAATAATAATTTGTCAGCAGAGCAGACGCAGGAAATGCCTGGGAAACCGCCCCTCGCGCCAGAAAGTATTCAGAATTCGAGTGAGGCGAAACCGGGTGGAGAAGAGCCAGCCGGCAGCGTTCGTTCCTCAACGAAGCAAGTCGTTCCAGAGGATTCCGATGACCGTGTGTTCATCCATACCGATCCGGAAGTGAGAAATCTTCTGGATGCCCTAGAAAAAGCCAGAGATGCCGGAGACTGGCGAGGGGCTTTGACTCTCCTGGGAACTCTGATCGAGAAGTATCCTAAGTCTTTGATAACCAATGAGAAGTATCCAAGTCTTTACCTTCCTGCTCATATTTATGCGGCTTCCCTGGTTGCCAGCCTGCCGGAGGAGGCGGTTGGTTCTTACCGGCAGGTGAATGATGCGGTAGCTCATCAGCTTTTCGACGAAGCGATGAAGAATTCTGACCTTGAAGGGATTCGAACGATTGTTGAACGGTACTTTTGTGCATCTATAGGGCATCGGGCTGCCGATCTCCTTGCTGAGTATTTATTTGAGAAAGAACGAATTGCGCATGCCGCCTCGGTCTGGAGGCAGATTCTGGATATTTACCCGCAGCCGAAGGTTGACCGTACCGCCATTCGAGCCAAATTGATTCTGGCCTATCATCGTCTGGGAAGAGAGGACATGACGAATGTTTTGATGGAGTCGGTCCGGAATGACCTTCGCGAGAAGGAGGTAGTGTTTTCTGGCGAACGTATTCTCATGGATAGCTTCCTGAGGCAGTCGCTGCAGGATTCCCTCTTCACGCCCTGGTCGCTCCGACATCGGCCGGAAGAGCAGGCTCGACTTAATTTCTGGAGTTATGGGAACAGCGAAGGCATCCTTGATCCTGGACTCGAGGCCTGGTCCTGGTCAATCAAAGGCATAGAAACCGCGAGGTATTTTCAAGGGCGTGAAAGGATGAAGTCCGCCGAGCTCCTGTTGCCCTGGTTTCCGGTAGTTGTCGAAAACGTGCTGTATATCGCTGGTCCCACGGCAGTAACCGCGCTGGACGCCAGCACAGGCCGGGGCCTCTGGCAATACCAGGATCGGAGCGAGGGCGCTGCTGACCTGGACCAGCCGAGGGACGAGGAATTCACGCCGGCAGTTTCGGGCGACCTGCTGGCGGCAAAGATTGCCGGCCGGCTCGTCTGTTTGGACCGTCGCAGCGGGACGGTGGTCTGGGACACGAGGGATTCTCTGGCGGGCACTTCGAACGAGAAGTTTCTGGCGGAGATGACGGATTTCACGTCTCCTGTAGCTGTGCCCGGGCAATTCGTGATTTGCGGCTCTCGCCTGAAGGGGGAGGTAGAATCGGTGGCTGCGGGTTTTGATGGGGCGAGCGGCAAGCTGGTCTGGGAACGGATACTGGCGGCGCGGGGTCACGAGGCCTTTTTGGGCCTGGGTTACCGGCCCTGTTTGCCGATTTACCGTGACGGCTCGGTTTACGTGGTGACCCAGATTGGCGCCTTTGCGGCGCTGGATGCCGCGACAGGGGACATTCGGTGGGTAAGAACCTATGACACGTTTCTTCCGGGCCTGCGCAAGCGCACGGTACGCGACTTTCGCCGGTGGCATCAGTTGCCGCCGAGGGAGATTGGCGGCATGTTGTATGCTACGCCGCAAGATTCCAATTACTTATATGCTGTGGACGTGGTGGACGGACAAATTCTGTGGCGATATCCCCGGGGCAGCCAGTTTCTCTTGGCCGCGAGCAATTCGCGTTGCCTATTCCTCGCGGGCCGAAGCCTGATGGCTCTGGACCGCCGGCGTGGGAGGGTCCTGTGGGAGACACGGGAGTCGCCTGGGGAGGCTGCCGGCGTGGGCCTCGCCAGCGAAACGGAAGTCCTCGTACCCGCCACGGGCGGACTCTGGCGCGTCGATGCTTCCACGGGCGCTTCTCGGGCCGTTTACCGGTGGCATGCGGCGGACAGCGTGGGGTCGCTTCTTCAGGCCGGCGAGCGCCTCCTGGTCTGCGGCTCGACGGAAGTGGCATGTCTGGAGTCTCTGGCGCGGACGATGGCGCGCTGCGAGGAGCGTCTGGCGCAGCCCGAGCGCGAAGCGCAGGCGCGGGATGACCTGGGACATCTGGCCTGGCGGAGGGGAGACCTGGACGGGGCGGTGGAGGAATTGGAGAAGGCTGTGGCGCTGTATCTGGAGGAGGCGGACGCGCTGCGAGGCGAGGGCGAGATCGACCGAGCTCAGCGGATGTGTCGAGAGGCCTTGATGGAGCGCGGCGGAGCCCGGCTGGCCCGGGGCGCGGCAGGGGATGCGGAAACGGATTTTCGGCGTGCCTCGACTCTGTCCCAGGGCCCCCGCGACGCTGTCCCGGCGCTGCACGCGGCTGCCGAGGCCGCCCGCGCCGCGCAGAACTGGAAGTCCGCGGTGGAGCTGTACCAGCAGCTCCTGGAGGACCATGGCGAGCGCCGGCACGAGTTCGTCCCGGGCGTGGAGATGAGCGTCAGGGCCGAGGCCCGCCGCGCCATCGGGGAGGTCCTGCTCGCCGCCGGACGCGACGTGTACCTCGAATTCGAACAGGAGGCGGAGCTGCTGGCCGAGTCGGCCCGGAATGAGGGGCGTGCGGCGCTCTGGCGGCAGCTCTACGAGCGCTTCCCGAACAGCGAGCTGGCGCCGGAAGCGCTTCTGAGGTCCGCCGTATCACGTTTGGGCGAGGGAGACGCTCCGGGCGCCATCCTCGGCCTCGAAGAATGGCGGCGGTTCTTCTCCGGCGGGCACTTCGAGCCCGAGGTGCTCTATCGTCTGGCCGAAGCCTATGAGAAGGCGCGGCAGCCGGGGCAGGCCGCGTTGCTGTATCGGCGGATCAGAGATTTCTTCGGCGACCGTGTTCTGGCCATGGACAAGGAGCAGGGGAGCGCGGCGCAGTGGGCCGGGGCGGCCCTCGAGCGCCTCTCGTCCTCCGGCGTCACGTCGGAGACGCGCTCCCTCGCTTTCCCCCTGCGCCCGAAATGGCAGACCTATTCCAAGATGCTTTCGGGATCGAGCGCCTTCCTTGAAATCGAGAATGCGGACCCGGAGTCGATATCGGACCTCATGCTGGTCGTTTCACGCTCGATGACGCGGCTGCCGAGCGGCGTTTACGACCAGATCGAATGCCACAGCCGGGCGTCCGGCGCTGAGCACTGGTCCCTCCGGCTGCCCTCCGGGATCGCCCGCAGCGCCGCGGCCGGCCTCGTCGGCGGTCTTCTCGTGCTGAAGTCCGGACCGGACCTCCTGGGCATTCGAGCGGCGACGGGCGAGCGCGTCTGGCAGTTCGCCCGCGGCGAACGGGTGCGCCTCCCCGGGGAGGCCCCGGAGACGGAACCCAAGGCCAGCGAAGAAAATCCCGAGTTGCCCTTCGACTGGGAGCGGCTGTTCGAGGGCCCGGAGACGGAGACGGAGGCCCAGCGGTGGTCCGGTGTGGCCTTCGACGCCGCGAGGGTGTATGGCGTCACCGTGGGCCGCCGGGTTTACGCACTCGACGGACTCGAAGGCCGCAAGCTCTGGAACCGTCCGATCGACGAAGCCGTCGTCGGGCCGCCTCTCTTCTGCGGTGAGAACCGCCTCGTCTTGTGCACCGAGAACCCCGTCAAGATTTACCTTCTCGACGCCACAGACGGGTCGCTCCTCTTCAGCCAGGAGTTTCCCATTTCCGACAGCCGCCTGCCCATACCGCCGGTTGTGATGCAGTCGGGCACGCTTCTGGCTCTATTAGGTGGCGATCAGACCCTCCAGGTCTTCGATCTCGTCGCCCGCCAGGTGCTGTGGAAGAAGAAGCTGGGACCCCAGGGCATCCAGGTCCGGTCCGCCGCCGCCGAGGGGCGTCCGGTCCTGGTCCTCAGTCCATCCCAGTGGACGCGCACGGGCCAGATTTCCGTCCTGGACGGGCGGACCGGAGAAGAAATCTGGAATCTTCCGATCCCGGACTCGAAGGTCAAGGCTCTGGAGGTATCGGGGGAGGAGATGCTCGTGCTGCTCTCTCGGGACCGGGACGTGCTGTCCGCCTTCCCGTTGGGGAGCGGCGACAAGCTCTGGGAGGCTGCGGTGCCTCGTGCCTGGGGCCAGGCCGCACTCGCCGCCAGCGGTGAGCTCGTCCTCGTCGCCGTCGAGCGCATGCCCAAGGTTTACCTCTATGCTCGCCGGTCCGGCGCGCTTCTGGACGAATGGAGTCTTCCGGGCCGGGCGCAGCTCGCTCTTGGCGTTTACGGCGACACGCTCGGCCTGGCCACGGACCGCGGCCTGCTCGCCTATTCGGCCCTGGATGAAGGGGCGCTGAGCGAGCGGGCCGCCGAGCTTCTGGCCAACCTGAGAGCCCGGCCCGAGGAGGAGGCGTACCTCGAGGAGCTCGCTGGCATCTATTTCCGACTCCGGCAGGCCGACCGCGCCATCCAGCTTCTCAGCCGGGCGCTCGAATCGGAAACGCTTCCCGAGGCCTCGTTCCGCCGCCTGCACGACCAGCTTACGGGCCTGCTCGAGCATCAGTCCGAAATCACCCAGCCCGTCCTCGAAATCCGGCGCTTCACGCGCCCGCCCGAGATCGATGGGGAGCTCACGGACGCCTGGCGGCAGGATCAAAGCGCCCGGCTCGATCGTCCCGGCTTCATTTCTCGAGTCCAGGAGGGCGGCGAGAGCCCCCGATTCTGGCGCGGCCGCAGCGATCTTTCGGGCACGCTCTATCTCGGCTGGGACGAAAAGAACCTCTACATCGCCGTCGAGGTGTCCGACGACGTGTCCCAGAGCTTTTCCTCGGACAGCCCCGTGTGGAAGGGCGACGGGCTGATGATCGCCATCGATCCCGACAACGACGGCGGGTACGGGTACGACGGCCGCGACTACGTTTTCACCCAGGCTCTGATGAACAAGCCTCCGAACGACCAGAATGACGACGACGAGCCGGAGGGCCAGTACGCGGTGCGGCACAAGCCGGACGGCACGGGCACCATCTACGAGTCGGCCATCCCATGGAGCTACGTCAACCGGATATCGCCGCGGCCGGGCAGCCGTTTCGGCTTCAACATTTACGTCACGGACGACGACACGGGCCGGGGTTGCGAGAAGGGTCTGACCTGGACGGCCGGATTCCAGCTTCACCGATTCCGCGATTTTTTCAGCAAGGGCTACGTGCCGCAGTATTTTGGAAAGGTGATCCTGAAGGATTAATGAAATTCGCTGCGCCCTCCGGGCACCGCGGATTTCAGAGTCAGGGTTGGCCCGGCTTCGACGGCCCAACCCTGGCGGGAAAACGGAAGCCTTTAAAATGCAACTCAAAAGGGACGGGTGGCGAGGCGTGACTCCAACATCTCCGCCGGGTGCTCGCCGGGTGGTCGCCGAATCCCAGCGGGACCCCTCTTCGGGCGGCGGGCGGCGGTCTACCGTCACCTGGCGACAGGCAGGCGGCAGGGGGGTGTTCCTCGGTCTGGCGCTGCTCTTCGGGGTGGTCGTCGGCCTCGCCACCGCCCAGGACGAAGGGACCCTGAACATATCGGAGAAGGTGGCCCAGGAGGTCAGGAATCTTCTGATGGAGATGTCCAGGGCGGGCCCCGAGGAGCTTTGGCCCCTCGAGCGCAAGCTCGAGCTGCTGGGCGGGCCCGGGGCAAGACTGGTCAAGGCCCTCGCGCCGACGCTCGCGCCGGGCCCGCGCCTCGCATGCGCCAAGATGCTCTGCGCCGCAGGGGAGAACCGCGCCGGGATCGACCTGCTCCACGGCATCCTTCAAGACGAGGGGCAGGGGATGGCGCTTCGGGTGACCGCGGCCGATCTCCTGGCCGCCTACGCCCTGACGGCCGCTCCCGGGGGGGCGGCGCCGGGCCCTCCGCCGGTCGGTGATGGCCTTCCCGGCCGGCTCGTGCGTCTGTTGGAGAAGACCCGCGAGGTCTCGCTTCGGGTGTCGATCGCCAAGGCGCTCTGGAATACCGGTGAGAATGAGGAGCACCAGTCCAAGGCCTACGAGGCCCTCGCAGGCGCACTTCACTCGCCCGATGCCCGCGAGCGCGGCCTGGCCGCGTTCGCGCTTGCCGAGCTGTTCGGCACAAAGCCACTCGCCGATGAAGCCGTCCAGGTGCTTCAGGAATTCGAAAATGAGCCCACACCGGAGGGCCGGCGGGCAACGGCCCTCCTGCATCTCCACCGCCTCATTCTTCATACCGTCCGGGAATCCCAGTTCCGCGGCAAGTTGAGCAATCCGCTTCTCGATGAGCTGCGGAACAAAATCCAGGCCTACTACGTCGATGAAAACCTGATCGGCGACGGTTACCTCGTCGAGTCCGCTTCGCGCGGCATGGTGTCCGCCCTCGACCGTTTCTCTTCTTACATGAACCAGGCGGAGTGGGAGGGTTTTCGCGAGGGTATGGCCGGGGAATATGCCGGCATCGGTGCGTCCGTGCTGGCGCGCGAGCGCCGCGTCACCATCGAAAAAGTCATCTACGCGGGTCCCGCCTACAAGGCCGGCCTCCGCACCCACGATGAAATCCTTCAGATCGATGACGCGGCCATGGAAGGCAAGGGCACGGAGGATGTGGTCCGGGGACTCCGCGGCGAGGCCGGCAGCACCGTCGTCCTCAAGATTCGACGCCTCCGGGCGCCCGAGCCCCTCACCTTCACCGTCACCCGAGAGTCCATCAAAATCCCCGTCGCTTACCGGGAAGTCCTTCCCGGCCCCATCGGATACCTCCGGCTATTGAGCTTTGGAGATACGGCCAGCGAAGAGATGCGCCAGGCGCTCGAGACCCTCGAGGACGAGGACAAGGTCCTCGGCCTGGTCCTCGACCTGCGCCAGAATCCAGGGGGGCTTCTGCAGGCCGCGCAGGAGATCGCGAACCGTTTCCTCGATGGCGACAAGCTCATTGTCTTCAGCAAGGGCCGCAACCCGCAGATCGCCCCGCGGCAGGAATTCCGGACCGATCCGAATGTCCGGACCACCGCCTTGTCCCTGGTCGTGCTGGTGGACGGGAACAGTGCAAGCGCCGCCGAGATTCTCGCCGGGGCCCTCCAGGACCACCACCGCGCCGTCCTCGTGGGACAGAAGACCTTCGGCAAGGGCAGCGTCCAGCAGCTCATGCCCCTCGATTCCACTCAGGGCGTCAGCGCCCTCCGCCTCACCATCGCCAAGTACTACCTCCCCTCTGAACGCTGCATTCACGAGATCGGCATCCAGCCCGACGTCGCCGTCGAAGCCCGCGCCCTGGGCGCGGACGATGAAGAAAAACTCGCCCGGCTCGGCGAAGCTCCCTTTGTCGATTATTACCTGGACCGGCGGCAAGCGCAGGGCAAGCTTCTCGAAAACCTCGCTGATGACGACGGCAGGGACTCCAGACGCTATCCAGACTTCGAGGCCTGGTATTCCGCACTGCCCGTCCAGCCGTCCCGCGATGCCGCCCGTTACCAGCTCCGGCAGGAAATCCGCCGGTTCATTGCCGACGAGCGCGGCCGAGATTACTTGACCGACCTTGCCGACGATCCTCATCTCCAGAAGGCCATCCGGGAGATTGCTCGAAAGATCGGCCTGGACCTTTCGACGTTCGAGGCCTACAAGAACCTGCCGCCATGAACGGAGGGACCATAGACTATGGACAAGGGACGATGGACAAGGAACGAGGGACTTTAGAATCCAGGATGAGTTAGCAGTGAACAGTCATCAGTCAAGAGTCATCAGTCAACCAGCAACCACCCACCGCCAACCACCAACCGATTCGCGGCGTGGCCCTCGTAGGTTCTTATTCGGCCCGGCTCTTCACCACCAACGACCAACCACGAACCACCAACGGATTGGGCAGGCCGCAGCCCTCCGCTCCCACTTGTCCATTGGCCGTTTTCTCCTGCTCCTTGTGCTGGCGCACCCGGGTGTCTCTTCCTTCGCCCAGGAGGACGAGGGGGGGTCTTGCACCGTTTCACTCGCCCGCGGCGATCGATTCGAGGCGCGGTGGACCGCTCTCGAGGCCCCCCATCTCTTCCGCTTCGAGGCCGCCGACGGCGTGCGATCCGTGCCCGGCGACCAGATTCTCGAGATGGTCTGGCCCTCGGCCGCACCGGCGGCCGAGAACGACACGCCCGACCTCCGCCTCCAGTTCGTCAACGAAGACCGCCTCTCTGGCCGTTTTGAGGAGCCCGGCAGCGCCGGCTTCCGCCTCCGTTCACCCTGCTGGGGCCTCCTCAACGTCCAGCTCAAACACCTCCGGTCCGTCCAGTGGCTGGACAAGACCGTCGGAGAATCTACCCGGCAGAAGCTCCTCGCCGCCCTGGCCGCCCGTGATTCCCGCGAGGACCGCGTTATCCTGACCCACGGCGACGTCCTGCCCGGCGTCGTTACCGCCTGCACCGCTACCGGCCTCACCGTGCGGTCCGACCTCGGGGACCTGGAAATCGGGACCGATCGGCTTTATGGTGTCGTTTTTACCGCCGCGGCCGCGGAGCTTGCCGCCCCCAAGGACCTCATCGCCGTGCTCGAAAGCGTCGGAAACGATGTCCTCACCGCCTGGCTCGATTCCCGGACGGGAAACGAGTTGACCGGCCGGTCGGTTTTCGGCGAAAATATCCGCTTGCCCCTGCCGTCGATTCGAAGGCTTTCCTTCCGGAACGGGGCCGTGGTTTTTCTCTCCGACCTGGAGCCGGAAAGCGTGACCGAGGTTCCTTTCTTCGAGGTGGTCTATCCCCACCGGCGTGATCGAAGTCAAGGGGACCAACCCCTGCGCCTGAGAGGCAAGACCTATCCCAAGGGGCTCGGGGTGCATTCCCGAGCGATTCTGACCTACGTACTCGCTGGCCAGTTCTCCCGCTTCCAGTCCGATATCGGTATCGATGACGAGGTCGAGAACCGTGGCAACGCTGCCTTCCGGGTCCTCGCCGACGGCAAGGAAATCGCCCATCAGCCCGAGGTGCGCGGCGGCCAGCCTCCCGTCTCCCTCGACCTCGATGTGCAAGGAGTGAAGAAGCTGACGCTGGTCGTCGATTTCGGAAAGGATTTTCACATCGCCGACCACGCGGACTGGGCCGGGGCCAGGCTTCTTCGTTGAGGTAATCCGCTTACGAACTCCCTCTCTCGATGGGAAACACGAACATGTCCCAGACCTCCGCGCACCTGACGACCGAGAAGGTTCAAGATGCAGTAGTGGTGCACTTCCACGGCCCCCGCATCACGAACGTCAATGACATCCGGGAAATCGGCGACATCCTTTTCGCGGTCCTCGAGAAGGAGAAGCCTCGGGAGGTGATCCTGGACTTCGAGAAGGTCAATTATCTTCCCAGCGCCATGCTCGGGAAGCTCGCCGCCATCCGGAGCAAGGTCCTCGGGCAGGGCGGCACGCTTAAGCTGACCAACCTCCAGGAACCCGTAGCCCAGCTTTTCAAGATGACGCACTTGGAGAAGATTTTCCAGATTTACAAGGACCTCGACAGTGCGATGAAGGCGAAGGCCAAGTAGACCAAGGACCAGGGATAAGAGGACCAGGGGACGGGACCTGGAGGCAAGGGGCAAAATGGAAAATCCCGGAGGGACCCGCTGGTAGCTTCTCAACAAGTTCGGGTAAGACGATCAGGTCAAGTCCATGAAGTATGAATTCCGTAGCGGAACGCGTCAGCGTTCCGTCCGAGAGATGAGATTTGAGGGCCCAGACGAAGCGCTGACTGAGAAGTTACAAACGGGCGAGCGATTTACCCGAACTTATTGAGAAGTTACTCCCGCCGGACTTGTCCCACTGGGAGGCGGGTCGGGTGTCAGTTGATTCCTGAACCCTGACACCTTTTGCACCCTAGTTGGGTTGCGGGCTTCGCCCGCTTGAAGATATCTTCGTGCATGTTCACTCGTGAGGGCTTGGCGAGTCGGGTGACCGCCGTTACAATCAGAAATTTGAGGGTTCGGAAAAATACCGGACGGAAGGCGCGGCAGCGATCGTCTACCTTTGTCTTGGGAAGGAGAAACTCATGGTGCGGAGAGGCCAGGTGAGGGCGGACCGTCAGAGGGTGGGAATCCGGGAATCATTTTTCGAGCTGAGCGGCCAGGCGGCCTGTTTAGCAGGGTTGCTGGCCCTGAGCATGGCCCTGGCCGAACCTCCGGCCGCGCCCGCGGCCCCCAAGGCGGAGACCTTGTCGCTCCAATCGGAGGTGACGATTCCGCCGGGCACCCGCGCGGGAGCGGCGCTTCTCCAGCAGCTCCGCGAGGACATGGAGGCTGCGGAAGGCAAGGCGAAGCTGACCTTGTCGGGCGGCCTGGCCGCGGAGACTCTCGATGCCCAGGACGGGAAATCCGAGTCCTTTATAACGCTCGATCTCGGCACGGAATTCAGCATCTGGAAGCTGGGGATTGGACTGGGCGGGCCCATCCGCGTCAGCCTCGAACAGGGGAGCATCCGCCATGAAGATTGGGACGAGCTGGCCGATTTCTTCAACGTGGCTCAGTACGTCCGGTTCGGACACCGAGGCGAGTCGATTTACGCCCGCGCCGGCTCGCTGCCCTCGGTCTCCCTCGGACACGCCACCATCGTGGACCGTCTGGGAAGCGAGGTGGATGCGGACCGCATCCGGCGCGGCCTCGAGGTGTCCCTCGATTTCGAGAAGGCCGGGGTCGATTATTTTCAGACCAGTCTGGGGGAAAGCCCCATCCTGGGCGGACGCGCCTTCGTCCGGCCCCTCAAGTTCTTCGACGTGGATTCCTTTTTCGAACGCCTGGGCGTCGGCTTCAGCTTCGTGACGGACATGGATGCGCCGGCCAGACTGCGGCTCGATTCCGCCGGGCGGCCCCAGATCGATGAGGACGGGAATCTCCACTTCGCCGGCAATTCGGTCGAGGTCTTCGGCTTTGACCTGGACCTTCCACTGGTCGCCTCCGACTGGTTCTCGATGACGGCCTACGCGGACGAGGTCTTCATCCGAAACGCGGGCCAGGGCTTCCACACCGGCTTCCAGGGCCAGCTCAAGCTGCCCCTCGTCGAGCAGGCGCTTCTTTACCAGGCGGAGTATCGGCTGCTCGATTCGGACTACATTCCGACCTACTTTGACAGTCTTTACGACGTCCAGCAGTTCCACTTTCCGGACAGCGATTCCCGCGTGACGAAGCTTCAGCAGCTCCAATCGCTGCGGCCCGACGGCTCCCGGGCCTCAGCGGCCTTCTTCGAGGCCGCGTGGGCCATGGGGAAGACCGCCGCCTTCGGGGCCAACTGGCAGGATACGTTCAAGGACGACAACGACCAGTCGGCCCAGCTCGGCGTCTTCGGCCGCGTCGCCGTGTCCAAGTACCGCATCGAACTGAATTACATCAAGAAAAATTTCGGGACCCTGAGCGAGGCCTTCACCGTGGATGACCGCTCCCTCGTCACCCTGTCCGTCGCCTCGAAGGTCTCGGAGCTTGTCGAAGTGGTCCTTCTCGTCACGCGTCGCTTCCAGGTGAATGAGAACACCCGCGAAGTGGAATCGCTGGACACCTATAGCATCAGCCTGAACCTGTCAAAGACCTTTTAGCGCCATCGCCCCAGGCGGGCCGCGTGGTGCTACGCGAGCCGCGAGGCACACGTAGCCGGCGACCTCCGGGCGTCGGGACCGTGACCTTTTCGAAGCGCAGGAGCGCTTCGACACCGCTCGCGATGCGCGTGTGTGTGCGTGTAGTGGGTAAGGGGAGCGGTCGCACAGCGCCCGCGCTACCTGCCTCGCGATGCGCGTGTGTGTGCGTGTAGTGGGTAAGGGGAGCGGTCGCACAGCGCCCGCGCTACCTGCCTCGCGATGTGTGTGTGTGTGCGTGTAGTGGGTAGTGGGTAAGGGGAGCGGTCGCACAGCGCCCGCGCTACCTGCCTCGCGATGCGCGTGGCGGCAGGCGGCCGCGGCTGCCATCCCAACGTGGCGGCATGTTGCAGCCGTCCGGCTTTTGACTATAATCTCACCATGTTTCGGGAAAGGAAACCCGGAGCGGGAGTGGACTTCGACTCATTCGTCGAATCATAAGGATGGGAATGCGTCTCCGGCTGAATGGTGCCTGTCCCTGTTGTCCTTTCATGAAAGGCTTCCTGCCCTTCGGGAGGACCGCGTGGACGAGTTTTGAGCCGTAAGAAGCGCCCTCGGAACGCAAGAATCTCGAAAGCCTGGAAGCCTTGACCGGCTTCCAGGCTTTTTTTGTTCTGAGTCAAGGACTGCTGGCCATGACACCCGAGGCCTGGCTGACCCTGGCCATCACGGCCGCCATTTTTCTAGCGCTTTTACGGGACCTTGCGCCGCCGGACGTCCTTTTCGTGTGCGCCGCGACCGTCCTGGCCGTCGCGGGCATCATCACGCCAGCCGAGGCGTTCCACGGATTCGCCAACTCGGCGGTGCTGGCGGTGGCCGCTCTGTTCGTCGTCGCCGCTGGGCTGCGGGAGACCGGGGTGCTCGAGCACCTGGGACACCGCGTGCTGGGAGGCGCACGGACCAATGGCGATGCACGCCCGCCCAACGAGTCCGGCGCGTTGAAGCGCCTCGCGGCCCTGGTCATCCCTCTTTCCGCTTTTCTCAATAACACGCCGATTGTGGCCATGTTCATGCCGGTCACCGTGGACTGGTGCCGGCGTCACCGCATCTCACCCTCGAAGCTCCTTATACCTCTCTCCTATCTTGCCATTCTCGGCGGCACGTGCACCCTGATCGGCACGAGCACCAATCTCGTTGTCAACGGCCTCATGACGCAAAGCGCGGGTTCGCCCGGTCCGGGCGATTCTCCGGCGGCGGAGGCGGGGGCGGCGTTCCGACGCGACCTGCGCGGAATGAGCCTTTTCGAGCTTGCGCCCGTCGGCGTGCCTTACGCGCTCGTCGGCCTCGCTTACCTTCTCTTCGTGGGACGGAAGCTGCTGCCCGAGCGCAAGGACCTCCTCGAGCAGCTCGGCGATGAGCGCCGGGAATACCTCGTCGAGATGCTCGTCGAGCCCGAATGCCGCCTCGCCGGCCTGCCCGTCCAGGAGGCGGGGTTGGGCGGTCCCGCGGGCCTCTCCCTCATCGAAATCGAACGTGAAGGCCGATCGATCATCCCTTCCAGGCCCGGGGAGACGATCCAGGCGGGCGACCGGATCGTCTTCAGCGGCGTCCTGAGCCGGATCGTCGAACTGAAACGGATTTCCGGCCTGATTCCGGTGATCGATCCTTCCTACGAGGTGACGCCCGAGAAACAGGCGAACCGCCTGCTCGTCGAAGCCGTCCTTTCGCCGTCTTCACCGCTGGTGGGGAAGACGGTGGAGGATGCGGATTTCCGTTCGGCTTATGGGGCGGCTGTTGTCGGCGTGCACCGCAACGGTGTCCGCGGCACGGGCCAGATTCGCCACTTCGAGCTTCGGCCCGGCGATACCGTTCTGCTGCAGGCCCGGTCCTCCTTCCTCCGGGCGCATCGGAACGACCCCGATTTCTACCTGGTCAGCGACGTCGAGGAATGGCGGCCTCTCCGGCCCGATCGGGCCTGGATCGCCCTCCTCCTCTTCATCGCTCTGATTGCTCTCATGACCACCGGGTCAGTCGACGTGGGCATCGCCTCCCTGGCCGCGGGCGTGCTCATGATCCTCTGCGGGTGCATTTCGACCGCGGAGGCCCGGAAGGCCATCGATTTCCAGGTCATCGTCACCATCGCCGCGTCCTTCGCCGTTGGCGTGGCGCTACAAAAGACGGGGGCGGCCGCGGTCATCGCCGGAATCGTGGTGGACCTCACCCGCGGGCTCGGGCCCCTGGCGGTCCTCGCCGCCCTGTATCTCGTCGCCTCCATGGTGACCGAGCTGATCACGAACAACGCCGCCGCCGTCCTCCTTTTTCCTCTCTGCCTCGAGACCGCCCGGGCCTGCGCCGCCAGTCCTCGACCCTTCCTCATGGCGCTCGTCTTCGCCGCTTCCGCCAGCTTCGTCACCCCCATCGGCTACCAGACCAACATGATGGTCTACGGGCCCGGCGGATACCGCTTCATCGATTTCGTCCGCGTCGGCCTGCCGCTCAAAGTCATCCTCTGGCTCGTCGCTGTCGCCCTGATCCCTCTGTGCTGGCCGTTCTGACTTCCTCCACGCGCACTCGCTCGAGCAGTTCCCCATACACCTCCCGTGGTATCCGGCCTGGCGAATGGCAGAGGACGTCCGCCGTCCCGGCGGCCACCGCGCTCCTCAGGACATCCGGAGTCTGCAGCCCGGCCCGGCCAGCCACGATCAGACCCGCCAGCATCGCGTCGCCGCACCCGACGGTATTGGGAATCCGGGTTTAGCGAAGCGTTGCTTCGTAAATTAATGTAATGCCCCCAGCATTCCAAGCTTGCGAGAGTTAAGGTCTTGCCTGTAGATTATGCGCCCCCGCCGTTCCGAACTCGTCCATACTGCCCAAGTCCGAGGCCTCCACCCCTGATGGAGCGGACTGAAGAAGGAGAGGGCCAGCCCTTGCAAGGCCAGGCAACGTCTCTGTCGATTGGATTTCCGAGCCGGACCTGTCACGACCGCGCATTGGCTCTATCAGCCCTTCTGATGGTTCTTGGGCAGGGCCTCCTTCGGGCCGAGGGAGCGGAGTCCGCCCGCATTATCCTGGGGACGCGTTCCTATCTTGCGGTCCCGGAGGCGGCCCCGCCAGCCTACAACTGGGAACTGAAGTTTGAAAATCCGGAGGGCGTGAGGGACCTCGACCTGCTCTTCAACTATCGCAGCGCGGAAGAATATTACCGATTCCGCTGGTCCGGAGAGGAGATCGAGCTTCTGAAGGGCCAGGCGGGACGGGAAACCCTGCTGGCCCGGGCCAGGACGGCTTCCCTGGCCAAACGGAAGGCCGGCGAGGTTCTGGTCCGAAGGCGGGCATCGGCCTGTTCCGTGGTTCTGGATGAACGCCAGGAATTGGAAGCGCGTGACGGAACGCACGCGGGTGGGCGGCTCGCCGTCGGCACGGGCGACGAACGACTTCGGATCACCGCCCTGCGGATGCAGCCGGTCGAGGCCATCCAGTTCAGCGACGATTTCATGCGCCGTGAGGAGGAGCAGGACCTCGGCTCATGGAGTCCCGTGCATGGCCAGTGGTCCTTCCGGTCCGTCATGTCCGAGGTGCGGCAGAACAAGGACGCCCGAATCCGCAAGGGCAAGGAGCCCGAGGCCCAGCGCAGCGCGAACCCGTTCACATTCCAGGCCCAGGGCGGTACAGAGTGCATTGCGGTCACGGGCTACCGTTTCTGGGACGATTACGACTTCTCCGCCGCAGTGAAGAACGCTGGGGGCGAATGCGGCCTCGCTTTCTATTACCGCTCGCCTGAAAGTTATTTTCTCTTCAGCGTGGACATCGCCTCGCAGCGGATGATGCCCTCGAGGGCGAGGCTCGTCCGGGTGAGCCCCCGGGGCCGGGAAATTCTGGCCGAGCGCACGGTCCTCACGGGCTGCCAACAGTGGTATCAGCTCGAGGTGTCCGTGCGGGGCATCCGGGTCCAGGCCTTTCTGGACCGCGTGTTCCTCTTCGACGTGATGGATGCGGAGCTGACCGGCGGGCAGGCCGGTCTTTATGCCTCCGCTCCGGAGAACACTTTTTTCGACGACGTGCGCGTGGCCAGCGGCACTCGCCTGGGACTGGACCGGGCGGAGGTGCTGGAAGCTTGCGGGAAGAGTCTCGAGGGTTCCTGGGAGGTCCGGGCCGGACGGGCCCGCGCCGCCGGCCTGCCCGCCGATCCGGCGGTCCTCGAGAACCGGTCGCCAGCGCCCTCCTTGTATTCTTTCGGGGAGTTCGGAGACGAGTTTCCAGTCCTGTCCGTGGAGCTCCGCATCCCGGACGCCGCAGGGTCTGTGGGACTGGCCTTCGGCTGCCAGGACGCCCGGAACACCTGGGTGCTGCGGGTGCGGAACGGCGATCCGGACGCTGGCGTTTTGGAGCTTGTCCGGGTGCAGGGGGGCAGGTCCCAGCGCCTTGCGGCTTTCCCGGCCTCGGGTCCCCGCGGCGGTTGGTCGACCTGGACGCTGGACCTCTCCGAAGCGGCCCGGCTGCGGTTTTACGAGGACGGCGAGCTTCAGGTCCGGTGTTCCCTGCCGGAGTCCGTGAAGGGCCGGTTCGCAGCCTGGGCAGAAGGCGCGGCCGGCGTGCAGTTCCGCTGTGTCCAGATGGCCCGGGCGTCGGAGCGCGACTGGGAGAAGATCGAGGACAACACGATCTTCGCCAACGATCCCTACATGCAGGGCTGGGCCTCCCCGCGCTGGGCCTGGATTCCCCAGAGCCTCGAGAGCACTCCGCCGCCCGTTTACTCCGAGATCGCTTACACCCGGCCGCGCCAGGAAATGGAGTACCCCGACCTCCCGGTCGAGGACGGCGAGAAACCGCCCGAGGTGAAGAAACCCCAGCCGGCCGAGGAGAAGGCCCCGGAGGTCGAGGAGAAGCCGCATCGCATGGAGTATGTGCACAAGGGCGACTTTTTCGGCGCCTTCGCCATCCAGCTTCCGCTTTCAGACGGCCTGTCGCTTTCTTTTGGAGACGAGGACCCGGGCGGGGCCCGCGGCTACACCCTGGAGGTGGCCGCCTCGGCGGGTCCGGAGTCCGCCGCTCCAGCGGGCACGGCGGCCCAGGCCGCGCCGGCCGCCAAGGCCACTGACGCGGCTTCGCCGGATTCGGACGCCGACGCGGTGGACGAGAGAATCCGGCAGGAACAGGAAGCTGCCCGGCCGATGCCCGCGCCCCGGCCGAAACCGGAAAAACGGGAGGTCGCTGTTCGCCTCAGGCTCAAGCGCCAGGAGACCGTGGTCGGTGAAGGCGCCTTTCGCCTGCCCGCCGCCCCGAAACAGATGGTCACTGTCCACCGCGAAGGCCGATACCTCTGGGTCTCCCGGGAGGGGCAGGAGACGCTGGAATTTCGTGACCTCGATCCGCTGCGGGGACGCCGCGTCCGGCTCGTCACAGCCTGCTCGAGCGATCTCGCCCGCGTCGAGGTCCGGCGCGATCACGTCCGGGACTACCTGTTCAAGGAAGCGCCGTCCGACTGGCTCAAGGTGGGCCAATGGGAAATCACGAACCGGTTCGCCTGCGATCCGCGGTGGTCGCACCTGAACGGCGAGAGCAAGAGTGATGCGATCCTCTGGCACAAGGACGACTTCCCGGGCGACGTGACCCTCGAGTTCTACGCGGGGATGCGGATGCGGCAGGGCCGGATGAAGGAGGAGACGGCGATGTATTATCCCCGCGTGGGCGATCTCAACGCCACGATCAGCGCGTCGGGCGAGGATTTGACCACCGGCTACACCTTCATCCTGGGGGCCTGGGACCCGCTGTGGAGCGAGACGTGGACGCGCCTGTTGCGCCGCGACGCCGTGGTCGCCGAGACGGACCAGCAGCTTCTGCCGCGCACCCGCGTCGCCATGGACACCGCCCGGCTCGTCCGCGTCGGGTGGGACCCCGGCGGCAGGGCGATCCACGGGGCGTGGTATTACATCAAGATTCGACGCCAGGGCCGGGATATCCGCTACTACTTCGACAACCACCTCGCCCTCTCCTACCGCGATGACAGCCCGCTCCCGGGCAGCCGTCTGGGCATCTGGACCTACAACAACAGCATGATGGTCGCCCGCGTCAAGATTTCCTACGAGACCACCCGGCCTTCCGCGGAGATTCTCGACCCGCCGGCAAGGCAGATATCGGATGAGACTGCGGCCCCGGCTGCCGCCCCGCCGTCGTCGATCGCCGCATCGAGTCCTTCTCACCCCGGGGCGTTCTTCGACTTCGAGAGCGGGCTCGATGGCTGGACAACGCCGAACAGGGACGACAACACCCAGCTTTCATTGGACCCGAGCACGGCGGGCTCTGGTAAGGCCAGTCTCAGGCTGATGAATGCGCTGCCCGGCGGAGAATTCGGCGCCCTCATTCCCCTGCCGGAGATGAACCTCCTCGAGGTCGAACAGGTCTCCTTCGATTACCGCATCCCGGCCGGCGTCCGCGTCCACCTCTACTTTTCGGTTCGGGAGGATCCCCGACACCGCTCCTGGTGTTATCTTCCCCTGACCGGCGAGGACCGCAGCGACGAGATCGTCACTCGCATCGAGGGTGTTCCCGCCGTGTACGCCGACGGCCAGTGGCATCATTTTTCGTTCAGGCTCGGCGACGCGCTCCAGAAGCTCTACCTGGGCCAGACGGACCTCCGGCTCGCCTCGGCCATGGTCGGAAACCTCCACGAGGGCTACCTCAACGTCGGGTTCGGCGGCAACGGGCCCGGCCTGGCCTACCATCTGGACAACTTTCTCGTCGCCTCACGGGGCGGCCCCGGCGTCCAAGTCGGTTTCGGCATCCGGGGAGGCGCAGGAGGGGGGGGCCGCCCGGTCCCACAGGCCGCCGCCGCTTCCTTCAGTCGCACCCCCGATGCCTCCGCAGATGCCTCACGTCCGATTCCTCTGGCCGATGAAGCCGCCATCGAGCTTCGGGCCCCGGCATCGGGCCTCTGGTATCTTGCCCTCGCCGCCCGGATCGAGCCCGGCTCGTGGACGCCCGTGGGCCGCATCCCTGTTTTCATCGAGGCCAGCGCGCCGGCCGTTGTTTCCATGCGACCGCCTGACGGTGCAGATTGGAGCGGCGAACCCATCCGCCTTACCCTCGCCGAGGGAAACAGCCTCCTGCCCGCACGGGTCCAGATCGAATGCGATGGCCGGGCAGTTCCCCTGCTCCCGCCCGGCCTCTCCTATGACCGCGACACCCGAATCCTGGCGATCGACCTCCGCGCTTCCGGCCTGGTCTTCGCCGACGGTCAGGCCGCCCGATTCCGCGCCCTTCTCCCAGCGCGTGAAACAGCCCTCTCCGGGTCCCACCCGTGGACTTACACCTATCGCATGCACAACGATCAGGATGAACCGGATAGGGTCCGTCTCCTCGGCGAGCCTGCCCGTTTCGACTTCGAGGGTCCCGAGACCGGCTTCGAGCATTTCTCCGAGGAGGCCGCCGCGGTGAGGGATGCCGGCACGGCCGCCGGAGGCAAGGCCAGCCTCAAACTCTTCAACCGGTTCGCCGGCTCGCCCTTCACCGTCCCGTTCGCCGTCCCCGCCTTCCTGGCCGACCGATACCCTCTTCTCGCCTTCGACTATCGAGTCGACCGCGTCGTCCGATCGAATTTCGTTCTCGAAGTCCAAGGGGAGGAGAAGACCCTGCCGTTCACCGATCGCTCATCGGACGACCTTCCTTCGGCGGGGATACCGGAGGTGGTTGCGGACGGGCAGTGGCATCATCTGGAGATGCCTTTGCGGCAGATTCTGGCGGCGCAGACGACCAATGCCGGCCCCGACGCTCTGAAGGTTTCCGCATTGCGCATGCAGGACCAGGGCTACCAGGGGAACGCGCCTGGTGCGACCATTCACCTCGACAATTTTCAGCTTGTCCCGTGCGTCAGCAGCCCGCAGGGCATCCCGCTGCGGTGGTCAGCTCGGGACCTGAGCGGCGTCCGGGGCTTCAGCTTCTCGTGGTCCCTGGGCCGGCCGGCCGATCCCGGGGAGCGCATCCTTCTCGGGGGTGATTCGCACACGTTCCGGGACGCGCCGGAAGGCGATGCCTACCTCAACCTTCGGGCCGTCGACGCGGCCGGCAACTGGGGCCCTCTCTCGAGCTTTCGTTTCTTTGTGGATAACACCCCGCCGGCCATCGTCAAGGCCTGGCCACCAGCCGGATCGGCCAGCGCCAGCCGGTCCATCCGCATCCTGATGGCCGACGCGCTCTCCGGCATCCTGGCCGCGCCGATGACGATCACCCTGAATGGCAAGCCTTACGCCTTCCAGGCGGCAACCACGAGGGTCCACGGCGAGACCGGCGAGTTGGAATGGGAATGGGCGGTGGCGAGGGGGCCCACCACCAGTCCGACGCCCGACGGCGAGACGCTGAATTTCAAGGTCGAGAACCTCCGGGACACCGCCGGCAACTGCGCGGAATCCATCGAATGGTCCTGGACGGTCCGGCACGAAGAGGACCGCTCCCCGCCGCTCGCGCCTGCGGTCAAGTCCGCCTCGCACCAGGTCCTCAGCCTGCAGAGCTTCTCCGACAGTGAGGAGTCGGCGAAGCCCTTTCAGGAGACCGCCCGACTCCTGCGCATCTTCGACGCTGAAAAGGCCGACTACTGCCTGCAGGTCATTCAACGCTGCGCCGGCAACTACGGCGCGTCCCTCGTCGCCCAGCCGTTCGACGTGGCCCGTTTCCCGATTCTTTCCTTCGAGTACCGCCTACCCAAGGCGACCAAGCCCGCCCTTTGGGCCAAAGTCGCAGGAGAGTGGAAGGCCTTCACCCGGGGCCCCGATTTCATTGCCGACGGGGAATGGCATCTCGCCGCGTGCGACCTCGAGCCGCTTTTCCAGCAGGAAATCGGCGCTGGCCGGGTCCCGACCTGCGAGGAGCTCGCCATCGTCGATTATTCTTACTCTGCTACCTCTTCTTACGACGCCTCCTTCAGCTTCTTCTGGCTTGACGGCATCGCCCTCGTCTCCCGGGCGGGCGATGCCGAGCCGGTCTTCGAGTTCGGCGTCCATGACGAGACCGGCGTGAGCCAGTACAGCTTCGCCATCGACCAGAACTACGACCGCATCGCGAACGCGGGCGACCTGGCCTCCAAGCTGGGGAACGACCTGGCGGAGAAGATCGAGAAAACCCGGGCCGAGGGTGAGCCGGATGGCGGCAAGGTGGATTTTGGCTTCGACCGTTTTCAGAAGACCATTCCGGACGAGACGGGCGAAGGGCTTTTTATGCAGCGGAAGTTTCCTGCGTTTCCACGGTCCGGCATCTGGTTTCTGCACGTCCGGGCGCGGGACGGCGCCGGCAACTGGGGCCCCACCACACATTATCCCTATTTCTGCACCGAGGCGCAGACCTCCGAAGAGGTCGACGACGTCATGCCGGAGGAGTGATCGGCAGGCTTTGGTGTGGATTGAAAGTTCCGCTTCAAACGATTACATTATTACTCTTCTCCCCTTTCCCCCGAAAGGCCCCGCCGAGGAGCATCCATGAGTCTCTCCCAGACCCAAATTCAGGAATTCAACGAACGCGGTTTTATCTTTCTTGGCCGTGTGATCGAGAAGGATCGGCTGGCGGACCTCCAGCGCCGGTTCGATCGCCTGTTCGCGGAGAAGGCAGGCACGGTCGGCCAGGGCTTTCGCAACCTTGCGGCCCGGAGCGACGCCGCGGAGGATCAGAAAGTCGCCCGGCAGCGCATGCTTCAGATCATCAACATGTGGAAATTCGACCCCGTCTACAAGGAGCTGCTTTACGATCGAGGCCTTCTCGACCGCGTGGAAAGCTTGATGGGGCCGAATATCCAGCTCTTCCACGACCAGTCGTTCTATAAGCCAGCGCACGACGGCGGCATCGTTTCCTGGCATCAGGACAATGGCTACTGGCAGTGCACCCCTCCTACGCTCGTATCCATCTGGATCGCCCTGGACCCCGCTACGGAGGAGAACGGCTGCCTGCTGATGCTTCCGGGCAGCCATAAGATTCGGTATCAGCACCAGAAATCGAGCCAGGCGCCGATCCTTCTCGAGGTGGACGTGCAGGAGAAGAATCTCGAGCCGATCTGCCTCGGGCCGGGCGAGGCCGTCATGCATCACTGCATGACCGTGCACGGAAGCCGGCAGAATCAATCGGCAAGGGACCGTCGCGGCCATGCGATCCATTACATGGGGGCGGGCACGCGGGGTCGGGACGGCCGGGTGCTGAGAGACCATCTGCTTCTGCGGGGCGTGCTGCCGCCAGCCGAGGAGACGCCCGCGGCGACGCCCCAGCCCGAGGCTGCGGCCGCCTCGCGGTAATATTCGGCCGCTTCTCGAGTGAGACCGTGCTGAGGCGGCCTCACTGCCGCGGTGGGCCAACGGCTGCCGGAACTACCGGAGAACCTCCCGTGGCCGATCCTCTGTATCAGGCCGACTCGACGCCATCGGCGACTTTGCATCCAGGCCAGCCGCCGGGCAGTAGTGCACTATTCGAGAGACATGCCAACGGCATTACGATCACCGTTCCGCCCGTGGGGGTCTGGCGCGGCAGCAAGGGCTTGTTCTTTTTTGCCATCATCTGGATGGGCTTTTCGTCCCTGTTCACGGTGGTTGTAGTCTTGAGCGGCCAGGCCCCCTGGTTCGTCTACGCCCTGATGGGCTTTTTTGAGCTCATCGGAGTGGGCATTCTTCTCGCCGCGATCAACATGGGCGCCCGTGAGGCCGTCCTCGCGGTCATCGGCCAGGACCTCGTCATTCTGTACAAGCAGGTGTTCGGCAAGAAGCAGCATCAGTGGCCGCGGAATGGCATCGCTCAGGTCGTCGCTGGCCACAGCGGCATGGAGGTGAACCACAAGCCCGTCCTGGAGCTCCAGGTGATCCTTCAGACGGGTGAGAAGTTCGGCCTGCTCGCTGGCCGCGACGAGGCGGAGCTGCACTGGATGTCCAAAGTGCTCTCGGAAGCGTTAGGCGCCGCCGGCGGAAGCACACTTCAGCCTCCGTCGCGGTGAACCATCGTCCGAGGCCGAACGAACTGAGAAAAGGCACAAGCAAGAGGGGGTATACAGGATTTCTTCCTACCCTTAGTGTCCTGAGTACACGACTTGACCGGCTTTTGTGTCATCTCAATAAGTTCGGGGAAGACGATCAGGTCAAGTCCATGAGGTATGAATTCCGGTGAACTTAGCGTTTTTTGCGGTTGGCGCACAGCCTTGCACGCAGATGGGATTTTGACTCGAGTACTCCCCATGCGCATCCCTATCACCATGTGCCACGGCGTCCGATCGGACGGGAAGCTGCCCCTGCCGGTGGAACACTTCGACCGCTTGATCCGAGTCGCCAGCGAGCTGGGTTTCGAATCGGTCGACTACAACGACTTGGCCGCATGGCGTGAGGGGACCGGAACACTGCCCCGGAGGCCCATCCTGCTGGATTTCGACCATGCGGTGAAATCCATGCGCAATGAAGTCCACACCGTGCTGAGCCGCTACGGCTACCGGGGCAATCTTTTCATCCATACGGGCCCGCTGAAGCAGATGTACAGCGGCCCGTTGCCGCCGGAGGAGAAGCGGGAGTGGATGACGTGGGAAGAGATTGGCGAGCTGATGGCCGCCGGCTGGCACATCGGCTCACACACGGTGACGCACCCGAATCTTTCGAAATTGTGCCTCGAGGATCCCTCGGGGGCGAAGATTCGCGCCGAGCTGGAAGGCTGCGACGAGACGCTGAAAAAGCACCTGGGGATCACCCCCAAGGATTTTGCCTTCACGGGCACGAGTTGGAGCTCCATGGCGGAACGAGAGGTGATGAAGCGATATCGCTTCGGCCGGCTCTGGATCGTGGGCTCCCGATACCAGGCAGACGGAAAGGATGTCCGCTATGCGGAGCTGGCTGGGGTGACGGGCCCGGACGAGCCAGACGGGGGTCCTCCGATGGATGCCCGGTATATCACGGAAGAATCGAATCCCTACCGCCTCCCCTCGATGGAGTTCCAGGGGCTCATCCATGAGCCGGAGGCATTCCGGGGGTATCTGTTGAAATCTGCGAGCCCGAAGGGGGCAGCGGATTTCAGAGCTAGGGTTGGCCCGGCTTCGCCGCCGAACCCTGGAGGGTAAACAGAAATCCCCGAATTTTGACATTTCACCGGATTTTCCTTTAGAATTCGCGCAGGGAAGTACGAAGGCCCTTCCCTGCGCGAATACAAAGGAGATGCCGCCATGCTTTCCCCCGAGCAGGTGAACCAGTACCGCCGTGACGGATACACCCTCGCCCCGGGTTTTCTGACCTCGGGCGAGGTCTCCGCATTTTTGCGGAAGATGGAAGAAATTTCTGCCGGGAACACCCTGGCGAATCACGACAAGACGCGGATGGAGATGGAGCCCCACCAGCCGCCGGACGGGACGCGTGTGCGGCGACTCTACGAGCCCTGCACCTATTACCCCGAATTTCAGAGGTTTTCGGAATCTCCGAAGCTGCTGGATTGCCTCGAGCAGCTTCTCGGTCCCAACATCTTTTTTTATTACAGCAAGATCAACATGAAGCCCGGGGAGATCGGCTCCGTGGTCGATTGGCATCAGGACCTTTCCTATTATCCGCTGACGAACCGAGATTCGCTGGCGATCCTTTTCTACCTGGACGATGGGGACCGGACCAACGGATGCCTGATGGTCATTCCCGGGTGGCACAAGGGGCGGCTGCTCGACCACACCCGCGAGGGTTTCTTTCAGGGCCGGATCACGGAGCCGGTGAACGAATCGCTGGCGAGGCCGGTGGAAGGCCCGGCCGGGTCGGCGATTTTCATGAATGCCATGACCCCGCATGCCTCCGCGCCGAATCGGTCGGCACGGCCTCGCCGGACGCTCATTCTCAGCTACCGCGCGGCTGACGCCTTTCCAATCTACACCGGCGAGATGACGGGCACGAATGAGTCGCGTGTCCGCCTCATGCGGGGAAAGCGCCTGGCGTCGGCTCGTTTTTCGATGACGGAGTTTCCTATCCCGGTCTATGAAAGAAAAATTGCTTCCCTTTACGATCTCCAGGAACGGTCGCGGGCCGGGGAGCAAGGATGAGGCAGGGGGTTCGGCCAACAGCTTCCCTTTGCATTAGTTCGGGATAACCGGCAGAAGAAGATGGGAGGGGAAGGCCTTGGAGTGATGGACCGTCTGGCGGGCTGGCCGCACCTCGCTGTCCGTGCCGAACTCCCGGCCCGTGTTGGGGTTGCGGTCGAATCGCGGGAAGTTGCTCGAAGCGATCTCCACGCGCACGCGATGTCCGGCGCGAAAGACGTTCCCCGTAACCCAGAGGTCGATCTCATATTCATAGACCCGGCCGGGTTCGAGAAGCCTGGGGTGACGCCGGTCCTCCCGGAATCGGGCGCGAAGGATGCCGTCGGTGAGATTCATGGCGTAGCCATCCGGGGCGACGTCCACCAGCTTGGCGGTCCAATCGGTATCCAACGCGTCCGTGGCAGCGTAGAGAATGGCCCTGATGGGCCCGGTCACCTCGAGTGACTTTTCGAGCGGCGGGCTGGTGTAGCACAGGACGTCGGACCTCATTTCGACGGGCCGCTGATCGTAGGGGCCCCAGGGCACGATGTGCGGGGAGCAGCAGTTGTTGCCGCCGAGAGTGGGCAGCGGCATCTCGGGGTCGTAAATGAACTCGTCGGGGCTTTCCGGGCCCGTGGGGCACTCGGGCGTGAGGCCTCCGTCGCCCAGGAGGCTGTTGGCCCGGCCGCCGGAATGCAAATACCACTTTTGCCACTGCGTCCGGTCGATAGGCCACTCCGACTCGTCGCGCCACTGGTTGACACCCATGATGAAGAGGCGCAAGGGTTTCTCCCGGGCGATTCCATTGTCAATTCCTTTGAGCCAATAATCGAACCAGCGCAGTTCCAGCGCCTCGAGGTCCACCATGGACGTGGCGCCGAAGTCGACGTCGCCGGTGCGTGTCGAGGCGCTCAAAGCATGTGGCCAGGGGCCGCAAATGAGCTTGCTCTGGCGGGCCTGGGGCGTGCCGCCGTGCCGCCGCAGACCGTTAAAGTTGACAAAGGTGGCCTTGGAGTAGAGGTCGAACCACCCGCCCATGTTGAGGGCCGGCGCAGCGATTTCGCCCCACTTGTCCTCGTTGCTCATCCGCTGCCAGTACTCGTCGTAGGAGCTGTGCCGAATCCAGTCCCGCCAGAATTCCAGGTCACGGCCCGCGGCGCGACCAGCCTCCGCCAGCGGGAGTGTCCTGAAGAGGCGATTCCAGTCGTAATACTCGATGCTCTGTGCGGTCCGGCTGTTGGTCCGCAGACCCCACGTCATGAGGACTCCGAGCTGGAGGGCGCCGGCCGTATAGTTCGGCGAGTCCCAGAAGTCGGAAGGGGCCACACGAGGCACCATACAGGTGAGTTGCGGGTGGCGAAGCCAGGACGAGGTCCACTGCGTCAACCCGAGGTAGGAGCCGCCCGACATCCCGATCTTCCCGGTACACCAGGGCTGCCGTCCGATCCAGTCCTGAGTGTCGTAGCCGTCCTCGGCCTCGTGGACAAAAGGATAGTAAGTCCCGTCCGAGTCGAACCGTCCGCGGCAGTCCTGAATGATGCAAGCGTAACCGTTCTCAGCGAGCCGGCGGCCCTTCTCGATTAATGCGGCTGTATTGTTGTCATAGGGGGTCCGAATGAGCACGGCGGGAGCGGCCCCGCTGGAAGCAGGCAGGTAGAGATCGGCGGAAAGTCGCACTTGGTCTCGCATGGGAATCTTGACATCGAAGAGCATTCGGACGGTATCGCTGACAGGCATGGATAACCTCTTATAAATTGAGATGTTGAAGATAGGCTCGAAGCTCACACTCACCTTTTCGGAAACGAGATGCTTCCGTTCCCCGGCAAGAGCACTCGCACGACGCGCAAAGTTTCACAAGTAAATGCCTAACTGCCAATCGGTGCGCGGCAAGTGGTTTCTGGAATTTCAATCTGCCACATTGACAGAGCACGTAGGGGGAATATGGATAGCCGACGGTTTTGGAATTTATACTAACCTTTTTTAAAACAATAGGTTATATCGCGACAATCCTGCAAAATAGTCATGGCACAAGTTTTGTTTCTCTTGGCTCTCTCACGTTATTGCGCGATGGCCAATAGATACGCCATATTGTCCAGCTTAAGCTTTCCGACGGATACAGGCAAGCAGCGCCGGCCGGCGCGGCATTTCATACATAACGCGCCGCCAGCAGTGCTAGGAATTTGGGAGGAGACTCATGGGTGCTAAACACCTGCATTACGACCAGGAAGCGATGAAGGCCATTAGGACGGGTGTGACCGTACTGGCCAGAGCGGTGAAGACGACGTTGGGGCCTAAGGGACGGAATGCGGTGCTGGACAAAGGCTGGGGGAGTCCCAATGTGACGAAGGACGGAGTGACGGTAGCGGAGGAAATCGAGCTGGAAAATAAGTTCGAGAACATGGCGGTCCAGCTTGTCAAGCAGGCGGCCTCCAAGACCAGTGATTTGGCCGGTGATGGTACGACCACGGCGACGGTGCTGGCTGAGGCCATCTACCTGGAGGGTCAGAAGCTCCTGGCCGCTGGCTGTAACCCCATGCTGCTGGTCCGGGGAATCAAAGCGGCCGTGCCTGTCGTTATCGAGAAACTCAAGACGATGAAGCGGGAGGTTTCGGGCCGGAAGGAGATTGCCCAAGTGGGGGCGATCGCTGCCAACAATGACGCTGAGATTGGCCGGATGCTGGCTGACGCCATGGATAAGGTGGGCAAGGATGGTGTGATCACGGTCGAGGAAAGCAAGAGCCTGGACACGGGCGTGGAGGTGGTGGAGGGGATGCAGTTCGACCGCGGCTACCTTTCGCCGCATTTCGTGACGGACCAGGACTCGATGCAGGTGGTGATGCGGGATGCGATGATCCTGGTGCACGAAGATAAGCTTTCCAACGTCAAAGACCTTATTCCTCTTTTCGAGATGATGGCCAAGCAGAAGAAGCCTCTGCTGTTGATTGCCGAGGAGGTCGAGGGAGACGCCCTGGCGACGATGGTGGTGAACAAGCTGCGGGGCATTCTCGATTGCGCAGCGGTGAAGGCGCCGGGTTATGGGGACCGCCGGAAGGCGATGCTCGGGGACATAGCGGTCCTCACGGGCGCTCATGCCATCCTGAAGGACCTCGGATTCGACCTGAAGAACATCAAGCTCAAGGACCTGGGACATGCCAAGAAGGTCATTATCGATTCCGAGAACACCACGTTGGTGACGGGCGGTGGTGATCCGCACGCCATCACGGGCCGCATCCGGCAGATCAAGGAGGAAATCGAGGTGACCACTTCGGACTACGATCGAGAGAAGCTGCAGGAGCGGTTGGCGAAGCTTTCGGGCGGTGTGGCGCAAGTCAATGTTGGGGCAGCGACGGAGACGGACATGAAGGAGAAAAAGGCGCGGATCGAAGATGCACTGCATGCAACCCGCGCGGCCGTGGAAGAAGGTATTCTGCCGGGTGGCGGCGTGGCGCTGCTGCGTGCCGCCGCTGCTCTCGATACCCTCCACCTGGAAGGCGATGAAGCCCTCGGCCTGGGGGTGGTCCGGAAGGCGCTTGAAGCGCCCATCCGCTGCATCGCCCAGAACGCTGGAGTTTCCGGGGCCGTCGTCATCAAGAAGGTCCTTGAAGGAAAGGACGGGTTCGGCTACAACGCGCTCACGGATACTTATGAGGACCTCTTTGAGGCCGGCGTCATCGACCCGACGAAAGTGGTCCGGGTGGCCCTGGAAAATGGATCGAGTGTGGCCGCTGTGCTGCTCACCGCAGGCTGCATGGTTTCCGAAATTCCCAAGAAGGGGAAAGATGTGCCGGGTCATGGCCACCATCATCATGACCATGGCATGGGTGGCATGGGCGGCATGGGCGGCATGGGCGGCATGGGCGGCATGGGTGGCATGGGCGGCATGGGTGGCATGGGCGGCATGGACGACATGGATTATTGAGCTTCCCGATTGAGGTTCGGTTGGGTAGAAAGAATTTGTGGGTGTTCATGGGATTCAAAGGAGGAATGCATTATGGCGACGAAGATTCAGCCTCTGGATGATCGGATTCTGATTCGGCCTCTCGAAGCGGAAGAGAAGACGCCGGGCGGCATCGTTCTGCCGGATACGGCCAAGGAAAAGCCCCAGCAGGGGAAGATTATGGCCGTGGGCAGCGGGCGACTGACTGACAAAGGAAAACGAATTCCACCCGAGGTGAAGGTCGGTGACACGGTGATCTTTGGAAAGTACTCCGGAGATGAGGTTCATGTCGGCGACGACGAGTGCAAGATCATTCGGGAGAGCGACATTCTGGCGGTGCTGGTCTGACCCGGTCCAGCCGGGTGAGAGATTGTCCACGACTTCTTGAGGAGGTATCGCGGTCATGGCTGCCAAGCAGCTTCTATTCGATGCTGAAGCCCGGCATAAGATTCTAGAGGGGGCATCCAAGCTCGCCGGAGCCGTCAAGGTCACGCTTGGCCCCACGGGCCGGCACGTGGTCCTGGAGAAAAGTTACGGGGCTCCGGTCATCACGCGGGACGGCGTGACGGTCTCCAAGGAGATCGAGCTGGAGGACCCGTTCGAGAACATGGGGGCCAAGCTCGTGAACGAGGTCGCTTCGAAGACGAATGACGTCGCCGGCGACGGCACGACCACGGCGACCGTGTTGGCCGAATCGGTTGTCGCCGCCGGCCTGAAGGCGGTCACCGCGGGTGCGGACCCGATGGCGATCCGGCGGGGGATGGAAAAGGCCCTCGCCGCGGCCATTCAGGCGCTTGAAGCTTCAAGCCACCCGGTGAAGGGCAAGGCTCAGACCGCCCAGGTGGGCAGCATTGCCGCCAATCAGGACTCCGAGATCGGCAACATGCTCGCCGAGGCCATGGACCGGGTGGGCAAGGACGGCGTGGTCACGGTCGAAGAAGGTGAAGGCATTGCCACGACGCTGGATGTGGTCAACGGCATGAGGTTCGACAAGGGTTACATCTCCCCTTATTTCATCACTCGGCCCGAGACGATGGACACCGAGCTGGAAGAGGTCCAGATTCTGATCCACGAGAAGAAGCTCTCGAACCTCATGGAGTTCGTTCCGCTTCTCGAGCTGGTGGTGCGGTCCGGGAAACCCTTGCTCGTCATCGCGGAGGAAGTGGAGGCCGAAGCGCTCGCCGGGCTCGTCGTGAATCATCTTCGAGGAGTCCTCAGGTGCTGCGCGGTCAAAGCGCCGGGTTTCGGCGACCGCCGCAAGGCCATTTTGCAGGATATTGCCATTTTGACGGGCGGAAAGATGATCTCCCAGGATTTGGGGACCAAGCTGGAGAACGTTCAGATTTCGGATCTTGGCCGGGCGCAGAAGGTTGTGGTGGAGAAGGAATTCACGACGATCGTGGGCGGCCGCGGGTCGAAGAAGGACATGGAAGCGCGGATGGCCCAGATTCGCAAGCAGATCGAGGCGACAACCTCCGATTATGACCGCGAGAAGCTCCAGGAGCGGCTGGCGAAGCTGACCGGCGGAGTCGCCGTGGTCCGTGTCGGCGCGTGCACCGAGGTGGAGATGAAGGAACGGAAGGCCAGGGTAGAGGACGCCCTGCATGCCACGAAGGCTGCCGCGGAGGAAGGTGTCGTCGCGGGCGGAGGCGTGGCTCTTTTGAGCGCCATTCCAGCCGTCGAGAAAATCAGAGGCGGGCTCAAGGGCGACGAAAAGATAGGGGCCGACCTGGTCATCGAGGCCATGCAGTCTCCTCTTCGGCAAATTGCTGAGAATTCCGGCCGGGATGGAGACGTTGTCGTCGATGAGGCCAAAGCGCAGAAACCCAACTGGGGCTTCGATGCCCGGTCGGGCGAATTTGTGGACCTGTTCAAGGCGGGGATAATCGATCCGACCAAGGTGGTTCGAACCGCTTTGCAGAACGCAGTCAGCATCGGCGGGCTTTTCCTCACCACGGAAACGCTCGTGACCAAGATTCCGGAGGAGGAGAAGCCCGTGGAGAACGCGGTTCACTAGTCAACGATGCCGCCCGTGCTGCCCCACCTCCTGCATCGTTGAAACTGGGCATTCGGGCACGCAAGTGGGCCCATCCCACCGGGTTCGCGGTCAGCGCGAGCCCGGTTTTTTTTTCGGAGTTGAAATCCATTCAAAGACCCAGCAGAAAGGCGATATCCTCGGGGCTTCGTTGACACTCTACAAGGGTTTTGATATTTTTTGTTTTCTTGGAATCGACCCGGGGAAGGGGCTAGCAACGCAGCGGCAGGTCCCGGGGCATTGGCGCGACCTTCCCCTGAATGGATTCTTTCATGAGCTCCAAGTCGCGTTTCCAACGATTCCTTCGGCTCTGCTCCCGGATGGGACTGGGTGCATGGATCGTCGGGTTCTGCTCCGTTGGAGCGGAAGAAGCCAGTCCGGATAAGGAAAAGGAAAGAAGAATCAGGGACTGCATCGAGACCGTGACGAACTTGTCGAATCCCATGATGGTCTCTCGAAATTGCATCGAAGAAGTTTTGAGACGATATCCCCGTGAAGCCCTCGAACCATTCGTCCGCGCGGCCCGGGATGCCAAGGAGCCACGGGCCAAGCTGCGCCTGCTGCAGCAGGTGGACCGGATTCTGACGGAGAGGCCGATCGAGACCCCGGAGGATGGAGCGAAGATTTTTTCCACCTTGTCGGCCATGACGGCGGAAAATGAATTCGCCGTGCGATACTGGGTCGTCAAGGCCCTGGGTGGAATTCCGACCGAGGAGGCCCTCCGCGCCTTGAGCCGGCTGCTGGAAGAGCCCGATGACAAACAGGTCCTTCATGTCCAGATCATCTATTCCATGGGCCGCACGGGCTATGGCGACAGCGAGTTGGTTCGCCGCGTTCGTCACAAAGATGCTCTGATCCGCGAGGCCATCTGTGACGCCCTGGTCTCCTATCGGACCGTTCCGGCGCTGACCTGCATGTTTCGCGGGCTCTATGACAAGGATATCCGAGTCCGCAGCGCAGCCATCACGGGTCTGAAATTTCTCAATGCGGATGGAGAGTTGGGCTATTTCCCCGGTTCGAGCGACGAGGAACGCCGGGGGCCCCTCAAGGCCTGGTTCGATTGGATGCTCAAGCTGGGAGACGTGCCGTTCAGACCGGAAGAGCTGACGGAATTTTTTGATGCGCCTCATCCCGAGGTCCGGGAAAAAATCTGCCAAGCCCTCCGGGAACCAAAGAGCGGCCCCGCCTTCCGCTGCCTCTTGTGGGGTCTGGCCGATCCGGAAGAATCGGTGCGGCGTGCAGCCATCGAGTCCCTCAAAAGCGCCAATAAGGGCGCCGATCTCGGATTTAATCCGGCCGGTGCGGAAGAGAACAGAGAGAAGCCTGCACGGCAATGGGCGGACTGGGCTCGGGGACAAAAGGCGGCCGGACTGGCTGAGCTCGACTGGTTTCCGGTGTTCCAGGCGTCCCCGGGCCAGGTCAAGTTCAGCCTTCTCGAGCTCCTCCGTGGCGTGAGGACCCGAAGTGCCGGCCTCTGTATCTATTACGGACTTCTGGATAAGAGTCTGGACGTCCGGCGGCAGGCCCTTGAGGCTTTCAAGTCACTCAGCGGAGGGAAAGACCTGGATTACAAGCCGGATGCCAAAGTGGAGGATTTTCGAGAGTTGGCGCAGCCGATCTCCAACTGGCTAGCGGAACACAAGGCGGAACTGCATAGCCCCTAGCGAAGCGCTGCTTCAAACAGACCCGTGTGTGGCTCGAGCGACTCAGTAGACGAGTTCGCAAGTGCACCCGCACTTGCGAATTCGTCACCTATAGGAAACCCCTCCTCCACAGGGTCCTCCCGAATGGGGTACGGCGAGCGCTTCGCTCGAACCTGCCCCTCCCACACGTGTCCCCATGGGAGGCATCCTGTTGGGACATGGAAGCCGAAGCCGTTCTGGGATGATTTTCGATGGCTGAGAAAAGAGATTATTACGACATCCTCGGTGTCAGCCGGGACGCCACGCCGGACGACGTCAAGTCGGCCTACCGCAAGCTGGCGCTGAAGTATCACCCGGACCGAAATCCAGGTGATCAAGAGGCGGAAACGAAGTTCAAAGAAGCGGCGGAAGCCTATGAGGTGCTTCGGGACCCGGAGAAACGGGTCCGCTACGACCAATACGGCCATGAAGGGGTCAAAGGACGAGTGGCTGACTTCCACGACGCCTCGGATATCTTTTCGGCTTTTGAGGACATCTTTGGCGGCGGTCTATTCGGTGAATTCTTTCAGAATACCAACCGCGGGGCGAACCTCCGCGTCGAGGTCGAACTGGAATTCGAAGAGGCCGTCCTCGGCACACGAAAAACCCTGGAAGTGACGCGATCGGAGACGTGCGAGACGTGCCGTGGCTCGGGCTGCCGGCCGGGTACCCGGCCGAGCGCTTGCTCCTACTGCCGTGGCACCGGCCAGGTCCGCCAGGTGCAGGCCTTCTTCCAAATCCGCACCGCGTGTCCGAGTTGCGGCGGAAGCGGACAGATCATCAAGTCTCCTTGTTCCCGATGCGATGGGCTCGGTCGCGCGCCCCGGCGCACCCGCATCGAAGTCCCGATTCCAGCCGGGGTTGACGACGGATCCAGGCTCCGCGTCCCCGAAAAGGGCGAGTCCGGTTACCGGGGACGGCCCGGAGACCTTTACTGTTTTATCCGCGTCCGTCCGCACCCGTTGTTCCAGCGGCACGGCGACCATATTCTCGTGGATGTGCCGATCACCTTCAGTCAGGCCGCTCTCGGCGCGGACATCGAGGTGCCTGGCCTGTCCGCCAAGCGACACCGAGTGACGATTCCCGCCGGCACCCAGAGTGGGGACATCCTCCAAATCCGGGGCGGCGGTGTGCCCAGGCTGCACGGGGACGGCCGGGGCGACCAGCTTGTTCGCATCAGCGTTGAGGTGCCTAAGACTCTGTCGCCGCGCCAGCAGGAGCTGCTCCGGGAGCTTGCCAAGACGGAAGAAGTGGAAGTGACGCCGGAACGGAAGAGCTTCTTTGAAAAGGTTAAAGCCTATTTCACGGAATCCCCCTCATGACGTCGAAGCAACCGAGCTCGAAAAAATCATCGGTCAGCGTCCAGGCGAAGGAAGGTGAAGCCGCGCAGCCTTCACCGCCTGAAGCTGCGCCTCTGGCCACGGAAGCTCGCGCCAGCGGACCGTCCAGCGCGGGCCCCGAATCCACGCCGGGCGTCTTCCTTGCCGAATCGGAGCTCCAGGAGCTGCGGCAGAAGGCGGCGGAGCGCGACGGGTTACTGAACGACCTTCAGCGTGCCCGGGCGGACTACATCAACCTCCAGCGGCGCACGTCTCGCGATCGCGTGACCTGGTCATCCCAGGCGATCCAGAAATTCGCGCTGGATTTGCTGTTGCCTCTGGACCAACTGGAGTTGGCCCTTGCCTCGGCGGAGACGAGCCAGGATTTCAAGGTGCTCTCGGAAGGAATCGGATTGGTCCGGGATTCTTTGCTGGCCGTCCTTCGACAGCACAAGCTGGAGCCTATTCAGACCCTCCAGGAACGATTCAATCCCGCGCTCCATGAGGCGGTCCTTCAGGAAGATCGGCTGGACCTCCCGGACATGACCGTGCTCTCTGAGCTTCGCCGCGGCTACACGCTGGAGGGGAAGGTGCTCCGGCCCGCCCAAGTCAAGGTTTCCAGGAACCCCGGCCAGGAGAAGCCCTGTTTACCACAGACGCCGCCGAGTGCTGGGCCCGACGCGGCGCAGGCCCCCCGACCCGGAGGCCCATAGCTGTCAAGTGAAGCCAGAGAGATTCCGTCTCTTGTATGGATTCGAACGCAAAGGAGAAGGAAACATGCCGACCTATGAATATCAATGCACCAACGCAAGCTGTGGACATAAGTTTGAATTGTTTCAGTCCATCAGGTCCTCCTCGGTCCGAAAATGCCCCACCTGCGGGAAACGGGCGAAACGGCTGATCGGCGCGGGCGCGGGCCTGATCTTCCGTGGTTCGGGCTTTTATATCACCGATTACCGCAAGAAGGACTATCACGAGAAGGCCAAGGCGGAAAGCGGGGCCTCCGGCCCCAGTTCCGATGGCAAGGCAGGGAAGGACGCTGACGCCGCCAAGACGGCAAAAAGCGAGGGCGGCAAGTCGGAGACCGCTAAGAAGTCGGAGAAGTAGTTTTGGAAGACGGGGGAAACGCCCGGCCTTCTGTGCTGAACCGTCTCTTATGAGAAGGCTTGTCAAGGCCGATGTGGAGGCATGGCGGCTGTTTCGGCGCTGTATTCATTTCCGCAGCCCGCAGCCTTCAGGGAGAGGGGCATCGCGGCGCGTTATTCCGCCTCCGCCGCGTCCGGCGCTCCCTCCGGAACAGGTTCAAACTGAGCCTGCTCCTTTTCCCTCTCTCCAGGTTCGGCCGGCGCGGGCGCGGCTTGCTTTCCACTGCCTCCCTCCGTCGCCTGCTGCTCGGGTCCAGACGGCTCGGTCGCCGGCTGCTCGGACTCCGGCTTCTTGGACTCTGCCGCCTCCAAAGCGGCCTTCTCGGATTCCGGCCTCGCCGGAGGCTTGGGACTCACCTTCTTCCGACGTGTATCGATCCCGTATTTCATGCCTGGCCGGTGCTCCCGGAGCAGGCTGCGGACTTTCGGATGAAAGGTGAGATTCAGAGGTTTCTTGCCCAGGCGTGTTTCCGCATTTGAGTCGGCCCCGAACGCGAGCAACAGCTTCAGCAGTCCGAGGTGCTCGCCCCGTGCGGCATAGTGCAGAGGCGTCTCCCAGAACCGATTCACCGGGTCCACCTCGGCACGGCGCACGAGAAGGTCCCGCGCCGCTTCCTCGTGCCCGTGCTCCGCGGCCAGGTGGAGTGGCGTCTCGAAAGCCTCGTTCCGGGCACCCGGGTCGGCCCCGCGTTCGACCAACAGTCCGATCAGGGGCACGTTTCCTTTGATCGCCGCCCAGTGCAGGGCCGTCGAACCCTTGGTGACGCCCACGCTCTCCTTCGCATGGACGTCGCTTCCCCGGTCCAAGAGAAGCGCTACCATTTCCAGGTGGCCGTTTCGAGCGGCGAGGTGCAGAGCGGCCGCGCCGGTCAAATCGCCTTTGGACACCTCGAGAGACGTGCTTGCGCCGCCGTCCAGGAGCACCCGGGCCGAGTCCCGAAGGTCCTGCGCCGCAGCCACATGCAGAGGGGTCCATCCTTCGCCATCGCACGAGTTCACGTCCGCTCCCTTACCGAGGAGCAGGACCGCCGTTTCCGTCCTCTGGTTTTGAGCCGCCCACCACAACGGACTCCGGCCTTTCAGGTCCAGGGCATGGACCTCCGCACCCCGCGCCAGGAGAAGCTCGGCGACTTCGGCGTGGCCCTCCATGGCCGCGAGGTGGAGGGGAGTGAAACGAGAAGAACTGAGGGCGTTCACCTCGGCGCCCTGGCCGAGCAAACATTCCGCCGCAGCCTTCTGACCCCTCATGGCGGCCCAGTGCAGGGCCGTGTAGCCGCTGGGCGGCCAGAGGGTATCGTCCTTCTGCCGGATTAGACTCGGACGTGCCTCGATCAGCGCCTTGATCTTCTCCACATCGCCCGCCTTCGCCGCCTCGTGGATTTCCGACCCGTGCGGCCCGGGCCGAGATAGACTCAGCGCGAGAAGACCGGTAAGGGTCCGAGCGATCAGTCGAACGTTCATCTCTTTTTTATAACTCCTGGCGGTAGACGCGTCAATGGTCAGAGGGTGAGAAGCCTGCCGAAAAATGACCAGCGAATCTAAGACGCGACAAGGCAGACCCCCTGAAGATGGAAACACGGCCTGCGTTGCGAACGCCGGGCGGCATGGGTAAAAGGAATACTGGAATGGGAGGCATTTCCGCCGCCTGGGTCATCGGTGAACGATTTGGAGGGGTCTCCGCAGTCCCGAGACGGGGACGAGGACGAGGAGTTCGGTAGAACGAAAGTCCTCCCGCAGCTCCACTCTGGCGAACTTGAGGAAAGAGGCAGCAATGAAGATCACGCGTCTGGAAACCTTTCTCGTGAAGCCGCGTTGGTTGTTCCTGAAGATGCACACCGACTCGGGCCTTGTGGGCCTCGGAGAGCCGATCCTCGAGGGCCGGGCCCGGACCGTTGCCACGGCCGTCCAGGAGCTGTCGTCTTACCTGATCGGGAAGGACCCTCGGCGCATTCAGCACCACTGGCAGGCCATGTACCGCCATGCCTTCTACCGCGGCGGGCCCATCCTCACCAGCGCCATCAGCGGCGTGGAGCAGGCTCTCTGGGACCTTCTGGGCAAGTCCCTCAACACGCCCGTTTATCAGCTCCTCGGCGGCGCTTGCCGTGACCGAATCCGCATCTACAAGGGCGTCGGGGGCCGCACTCCCGAGCAGGCCGCAGCGGCCGTTCGGTCGGCCCTGAATGAAGGTTTCACCGCGTTGAAGACCGGCGTGGCGCAGGAAGCGCCCATCGCCAGCATCGATTCGCCGGCCGTCGTCGACACCGCTGTCGAGGTCTTCGCCGCCATGCGCGAGGCCGCGGGCCAAAAAACGGACATCGCTATCGATTTCCACGGGGCCATCAACCCCGCCATGGCCATGAGGCTCATCAAGGCCTATGAGCCCTACGCTCCTTTCTTCATCGAAGAACCCTGCCAGTGCCAGAATGTGGACGTCCTCGCCACCATCGCCCGGTCCACCACCATCCCGATCGCCACCGGCGAGCGCCTGTTCACCAAGTGGGCGTTCCGGGAGGTGCTCGAGAAGCAGGCCGCGGCCGTCCTTCAGCCCGACTTGTGCCACGCTGGCGGCATCATGGAGTGCCGGTTCATCGCGGCGATGGCCGAGTCCTACTATGCCTCGATCGCGCCGCACAATCCCCTGGGCCCCATCTCGCTGGCCGCGGGAATCCAGCTTGCCGCGTGCACCCCCAACTTCCTCATCCTCGAGCATACCACCCTCGGCGAGGGCTACCTCAAGGAGCCCTTCCGCATCAAGAACGGCTACATCGATCTGCCGGCGCGGCCCGGCCTCGGCATCGATCTGGATGAGCAGGCCATGGCGGACAAGTTGGGGCACGACTGGCGCAACCCGGAGAGCTACCACCGCGACGATTCGGTGGCGGACTGGTGAGCTAACCCAGGGCAGCTCAGGGAAGCATGGAGCGTGGAGAAGGAAGCGGGGAGCAAGGAGCGGGAAGCGGGCAGAAACCCGACCGGTTTCCAGGTGGAAAAGTTGGCTTTCGAAGTAGACCCGCCGCTGTGCGGCGGGGGGCCATTTGCCAACTCTGCGGTCGCACAGCGACCGCGCAACTCTGCGGTCGCACAGCGACCGCGCTACACCAACCACCAACCGATTCACGAAGTGGCCATTGTTCGTTCCCATTCGGGCCCGCGGTTGGCCTTGCGTCTCGTGACCCCGAAGGTAAGATAAGAAATGCTCGAAAGCGCCTTCGATTCTATCTGCCTGTCCCAAGCGGGAGATACGTAGATGTGCCAGGCGAACATTCGCTCCATCGCGCTGTTTTTGCTCGTTACGTGCGTCGGATGGCCTTGCGTCTCGGCGGAGGACCGGGGGTTACGCGTTGAGGTGGAGGCGGTTCTTGGCCAGGAGGCGGATATCCCCCGATATCATGCTTTGGTTATCGGCATCAACGAGTATGACCACCTGCAGGACCTGCGGAAGGCTGAGGATGACGCGCGGGAGGTCGCCGAGCTTCTTGCCGAGAAATTCGGCTTCGAAGAGGTGAAGCTGCTGCCGACGGAGGGCGCCAGCAGGGTGACACGAAGAGATATTTTCCGAGAGTTGGACCGGCTGCGGAAGGAGTTGACCGACAGGGACTCTCTGCTGATTTACTACGCCGGCCACGGGGAATATGACAAGGAGTTGGACATGGGGTTTTGGATTCCTTCGGATGCGAGGCGGACGGTGGACGACGGGCCTGCGCGGGACGACTGGATTTGGAACTCACAGCTTATGCAGCACATCAAGTCCATGAAGGCCCGGCACATCCTCATCTTGAGCGATGCGTGCTTCAGCGGATCGCTGTTCCGTTCCAGCACGCCGGACCTATCCGCCAGGGAGCACACCTGGTATCGCCGGGCTTTGACGAAGCCGAGCCGGTGGGGAGTCTCGAGTGGTGACCTGGAAGAGGTGCCGGATGACAGCGTGTTCACGGTGAAGGTGAAGCAGATATTGCGGTATCCGCCGCAGCCGGTGTTTTCCGCGTCGGAGCTTGGAAATTGGCTGGTGAAGGAGGTGGCGGAGCATACGCAACGACAGCCGTTGTTCGGTCCACTGAATGACCCGAAAGACATGCGAGAGGGCCAATTCATCTTCCTGGCCCGGGGACCGCAGCCTGGAAATGGACCGGTCACTCCGCCGGATGAAAAGCCTTCGAAGCCGAAGAATGAGGAGACGACGCGCCCGCGCGTGACGCGGCTTTCTGCGGACGTGTGGGTGGACAGCGATCCGCAGGGAGCGGAGGTCTACGTGGATGGTGAGGCGAGCGGGAAGAAGACGCCGACGAAGGTGACGATTGACCTGGCCGCAGTAATGACGCGTGAGGTTAAAATTTCACTCCGCATGGAAGACTACGCGACGAAGGACGTGGCCGTCACGGTCGAGCGGGGCGAGGAGCAGCGTCTGGAGGCCTTGCGCCTGGAGAAGCGGTCCGGAGAAGTGAGCATCCGCAGCGAGCCCGCAGGTGCGGAAATTTTCGTAGATGGGCAGGAGAAGGCGGCGGGGAGGACGCCGACGAAATTGAAGGTGGACCTCTCGGAGAGCCGGACGCGGGACGTGAAGGTTTCGGTGCGTCTGAAGCGTTACAAGGCGAAGGACTTGGTGGTGACGGTGACGCGCGGGGCCGAGGTTGAACTGGAAACCATCCACCTCGAAGAATCGAAGGAGGCCGAGGTTTACACCACCTGGCCGTTCAATGAGACGGAGGCGAAGCGCCGTCAGAAGGAGACGGCGGACTTCCTGGGCGTGCCGGTGGAGTATGACGAGGAGCTGCCGGGCGGGGTGAAGATGCGGATGGTGCTGGTCCCTGCGGGCGAGTTTGACATGGGGAGTCCGGATGGGGAGTCGGGCCGGGGCGATTACGAGGTTCAGCACCGCGTCCGGCTCACGAAGCCATTTTACATGGGGAAGTATGAAGTGACGCAGGCGCAGTGGGAGGCCGTGACGGGGAAGAACCCCAGCAAGTTCAAGGGGGATCAGAATCCGGTGGAGGAGGTGAGCTGGGAGGACGTGCAGGGCTTCGTCCAGAAGCTGAATGCAAAGGGAGGCCCCGATAAAGCGGGTGAATACAAACGGGTCTATGGGTTGCCGACGGAGGCGCAGTGGGAGTATGCGTGCCGAGGGGGGACTGATACAGCATATAGTTGGGGAATGAGCTTTAAACAGGGAAAATGTAACGTTGAAAATGATGTCGGAAGTAGTGATGATGCGAATGTGGCAATGTTTAAGAGTATGGGGCTTCCGACGGACAGCACTGTTCCAGTTGGGAAATTTTTGGCGAATGCGTGGGGGTTTCATGACATGCACGGGAATGTTTGGGAGTGGTGTCAGGATTGGTATGCTGGGTATGAGCAGGGAGAGGTGACTGATCCGATCGGATCAGCCGGCAGCCTCCGGGTCTTTCGTGGCGGCGGTTGGGGCTACGCCGCGCACAACTGCCGGTCGGCGCTTCGCCCCGCCGCCTTTCGCCGGGCTACCGGGACGACTCCCTGGGCTGCCGCCTCGTCCTGAGGTCTTTTCCTTGATCCCTTTTTCTCTTTTTCCCTTGGAATTGGCTGCTGGGTTTTACTGCCTGAAGGGAGCGGTGGGCTGAGGCCTGCGCCCGTTGCGTAGCCGGGCGCAGGCCTCAGCCCAAGCGACCGAAAGGCAGCGGCTTGGGATTGTAGGGAGTCCAGAGGGGCAAAGCCCCTCTGGTGCGCGGCGGAGGGACCGGCAAAGTTTGCAGAATTGGATTCAAGGCGATGTTGGTGAAAGTGCTCACGGTGAAATACGTAGAAGGAGTGGACGGATTTGACGATGCCGCGCTCCGCAGTTTCTGCCTGAACCACACCGTAATAGATATTCGGGAGGAATTCTTCCTGTTCAGAGGAGTTCCGCATTGGAGTTTTGTGATACGGTACGAGTCAACGCCTGCTATCTGCGAGAAGAAACCGGAAACAAGAAAGCGTGATGAAGATTGGCGAGAGTGGATATCTAATGAGCAGATGCCGTGTTTCGAAGCATTGAGGGAATGGCGGAACGACCAGGCCCAACAGGAGGGCATTTCGGCGTACATCATAGCGACCAATCGAATACTGGCCGAGATTGTGCGGCGGCGTCCAACGTCGTTAGAGGCTCTCAAAGAAATTCGTGGTTTTGGCCCATCGAAACTCAAGAATTACGGCAAGGCGATCCTGGCTCTGTTGAATACTTCGCCACCGCAGATGTCAACGCCCACCGAGGAGAGCGCTGATGGAAGCAAACTCCAGTGACGATATCCCCATCCTCCAGCGGTGGTATTCCTTCCTGTCCTGGATGATGGACGTCACCGAGAAGTTCCCGAAACGGATACGATGGTCTTTGACGAGCCGGGTCGAATCGCTATCCGTGGAGATTCTTGAAGATCTGATGGAGGCGAAGTATCGGCGGAAAAAGTTAGACCTTCTGCTGGCCCTGAACCGGAAGCTGGCCCGGTTGAGAATTCTGCTGCGCCTGTGCCACGAGAAGCAATACCTATCGATGGGAGCTTACGAGACAGCAAGCCGGCGAGTGGACGAGTGCGGGCAGATGCTGGGAGGCTGGATCAAGGAGCAGAGAGGCGAATGAAACGCCACGGATACTTTTTCGAACGAATCGTCGCCTTTGCGAATCTGCTGGCAGCGGCCCAAAGCGCCCTGCGAGGCAAGAAACCCGGCCGCGAGAGCGAAGCTCTCTTCTTGGAAATGGAGAGGAAACTCATTCGAGTGCAGCGGGAAGTAGCTGAAGGAACCTATCGGCCACAGCGTTATGAGACGTTCTGGGTGCGGGACCCCAAAGTGCGGCGGATCTGCGCGGCGCCGTTGCTTGACCGTGTGGTGCATCACGCGATCTGCCGGGTGCTGGAGCCACTTTTCGACTCCTGGCAGATTCCGGACAGCTATGCCTGCCGCGCAGGCAAGGGACAACACGCGGCGGTCCGCCGCGCTCAGAGCCTGGCGCGGGGGCATCTTTTCTTCGCCAGAGCCGACATCCGCAAGTTTTTTGAGTCAGTGAACCACGAGGTTCTGGAGACCCTGTTGGTGCGAAAATTCAAGGATGCCCGACTGTTGAGGCTGCTTTCGACCATCATCCGCCATGGGGACCCGGCATTGCCGGACGGGCGGGGTTTGCCGATCGGGAACTTGACGAGCCAATATTTTGCCAACTTCTACTTGAATTTCCTGGACCATTTCGTAAAGGAAGAGTTGAAGGCAGGAGCTTATCTGAGGTACATGGACGACATGGTGTTTTTTTCGAACGATCGGGACACGCTGCACGGATGGTTGTATGAATCGCAGCAGTTCCTGCGGGAGCGGCTGAAGCTGGAATGGAAGCAATGCGCATGCTTCGTGTCGCCTGTCGCGGTGGGGATGCCGTTTCTAGGATGCCGCGTTTTCCCATCGGTCGTGCGACTGAAGGGGCCGTCCAGGATTCGATTTTACCGCAAATGGACGCAGCGGGAGAGGGAATGGAATGAGGGCCGGATCGAGGAGGAGCAATTCCTGCAATCCGCATCGAGTTTGCTCGGGCATATTCGGCAGATGAACTGTCGCGAGATGTGCCGAGGCTTTTTTTGGGGCGAGGGCCGCAGGCGGCAGCAACCGGGTCAATCGTGGCGGCAGTTGGAACAACGCCGCGCACAACTGCCGGTCGGCGAATCGCAACAACAATTCGCCGGGCAACCGGAACAACAACCTGGGCTGCCGCCTCGTCCTGAGGCCGGAACGACGCCCGATGGATGACGTTTACTGGATGTCATCCCTGAGCAGCAGGTTTTGACCACGGCCCTCGTCCTGCGCCTCGCGAAAGTGGGGCCAAAGAAGCGCGTCCCGGCGGGGGCTGGTAGGTCCGCTGGAAGGCGGAATCGAACGTCCCCGCCGGGACGACTTTCAATTATCCGGGTATGGACCTGGGCGTGCCGCTCCGTTCAGGAGCCATGTTGTGCATCATGCGCTGATCAACGTCATCGGGCCGCTCTTCGAGCGTCGCTTCCACTTTGACAGCTACGCAAATCGGAGGCAGGAGTGCCCGTTGGTCGTCACGCGCTTTAGCCCGCCGGCTGCTACGGCGTCCCGGTTGTATTATTTGGAGGCTACACCTGCCCCCGCAAGGCGGAGTCGCTCCGTGTGAGCGATTGTCCGGCGTCTGCTTCGCTTGAGGTGGCGGACCGAAGAACGACGGCTCTGCCCGCGGCGTAACTGCTTAGTGATCGTCACCGGAGGCCTGTTTCTGTGAGTCCCCTAGGGACGTCCGAAAATAGCCCAGGGCACAAGTTCGCCGAAGCCCCCGCGAAGGCGAACGCAGCCCTGGAAAGGGAAAGCGCATCAACCACAAGAGTCCCGTAGGGACGACAGAAGTTTTCGCTAAGGAGTTACCCCGCGGCAAGTAGTCTCATGGGGACGAACGTGGCGGGCAGTTTTTTTTTGGCGGGTTTTTTCAGTGTTTGGGGATTAAGAGAGTAGAGGCTCAAGTTGCACAGTCTTCGCATCTCCCCGGTCGAGGCGTTGCGGGTTGGAGTGACGCCTTGAGGCGTTGCGAATTGGAGTGACGCCTTGAGGCGTTGAACTACTCGGACAACGGCTAAAGCCGTCACTCCAACTTTGGTTGGGGCCGTCACGCCGCGTTAGGAGTGACGCCTTGAGGCGTTGCGGGTTGGAGTCACGCCTTGAGGCGTTGAACTACTCGGACAACGGCTAAAGCCGTCACTCCAACGAATAGCGTTTTATCGCCTCGTCGTTCGGCGACGAGCGATAAAACGTGGTTGAACTAAGCCGCTGAGGTACGGGGTGTGCGGTGAGTGATTGGGGA
>JACPCR010000043.1 GCA_016179685.1 Planctomycetota bacterium
ATGAAATCCGCTGCGCCCTTCGGGCTCGCGGATTTCAGAGCCAGGGTTGGCCCGGCTTCGCCAGCCCAACCCTGGCGGGGAAACGGAAGCCTCTAAAAATCATCATACCGGTCGAGAAGCTGTTCCCGGGTCAGGCGCTGTTCCCGGAGGTAGAGGCGATATTTTTGAAAGGTGTCGAAGACGTCGCAGGACATGAGGAGGTTGCTCCGGGCGCCCGGCTTGGGGCCCCAGAGGCCGTCGGAGTTTCGGGCCTGGAGCAGCCAGGCGATGGCCTGCTCGATCAGCGGTGAATAGGCGCGCTCCTGGAGGACGATGCAGCCGAGGATGAGCGCCCGGCCCGCGTCGCACGTGTGATCGACGTCGTCCTTGTCCCAAGCGCCGTTCTCGCCGATGTTCTGCGCCAAAAGCCTCAAACCCTTCCGAGAGGTCTCGGACTCGCCGCGGTAGACGACGACCTTGGGGAGGATATGGGCCGTCCAGGCGACGGGCGAGAGCCGCACTTCCTGTTTGAAGCGAGGGTCGTACCATCCTCCGTCTTCGGACTGCATTCCGGCGGCGAACTGGATACCGCGCTCGACGGCCGAGTGGGTCTCCGACTCGAAGATGCGCTCGTGCCGGGCGAAAATCAGGGCGCCGAGCGAGATGCTCGTCGCGTCCGACTGACCCCAGAGCGGGTCGAACCAGCTCCCGTCCGGCATCTGCTTCTGGAGAAGGTAGCGGACGCCGCGGCGTACGGACTCGGCCACGTCCGGGTTGCGGAAGCGCCGGTTGGCTCGGACGAGGTTGCGGACGCAGAACGCGGCCTCGCGAATCTTGTCCTCCGGGTCATTGGAGAATTCACCCCAGCCGCCCGACTCATGCTGGCAACGGGTCATGGCCTGTGCAGCGTCCAGATGCTCCTGGATGGCGTCCTCCTGTGTGAGCACGCGAAAGACATGGTTGACGACATCGAGGGAGGTCTTCTTTTTCGAGAAGTTCCATTCCTTCTTACGCTGGGTGATCTGGCGGACCGAGTCATGAGCGACGTGTTGGACGGATTCGAGCAGATTCATTTCAGACCTTTCAGGAGGTGGGGGTGGAGGAGTCCGTTGGAGGCGGCCAGGGTGTCGTCGCGGCTGCCCCAGACGCCGCCGGCGAAATCGGTGAAGCGGCCGCCGGCCTGTTCGAGGACGAGGGCGCCGGCGGCGACGTCCCAGATTTTGGCCCCGTTTTTCAGGTATCCATCGAGCCGGCCCGCGGCCACGTAGCAGAGGATGCTGGCCGTGGATCCGAGATTCTTGAATTTGCCCCCGCAACTTGTAATCACAAATTCCAGCAACTTCAATCCCTCCCCGATCTTCGCCTGTCCGCCATGCCGATCGAGATAAACGTCCAGCAGCGCCTGGTCGAGGACCCGCGCTTCGGAGACGCGGATGGGCCGGGCATTGAGCTGGGCGGGCCGGCCAGGCACGGCGGTGAACAACTCGTCCAGGAGAGGCAGGTAAACGACGCCGAGAAGGGCATTTCCATGGTGGCGGAGGGCTATGGAGACCGCGAAGAAAGGCAGCCCGTGCACATAGTTTGTCGTGCCGTCGAGCGGATCGACGACCCAACAAGGCTGGTCGGGGGCGTCCCGGACCGTCCCGCGTTCCTCCGTGAGCAGGCCGTAATCGGGGAATCGGGGACGGAGAAGTTCCAGGATGGCTTCCTCAGAGGCCAGGTCGGCCTGGCTGACGAGCGAACCGTCCCGCTTGGTCATCACCTCTAGGTGCTGGCGGCGGTGGCGGAGGAGGATGCCTCCGGCCTCACGTGCGGCAACGATGGCGATTTCGAGTTGTTGGGCGAGCTCGGATGGCATTTTCTAACTTGTTAGAGGCTCAGGTTGTCACCTCTCCGAGCGTAACATCTCAACAGGTTCGGGGAGGAGGATCAGGTCAAGTCCATGAGTTATGAACGCAGGCGAAGCCCTCCCAACGGGATAAATTGTGGGCTTCGCCGAAGCGCTCCCTCCCGTAAGGAGTCCGCTGGTAAACGGGATCTTCGATTACGCGCTTCGCTACGATAACCCGTGAAGCGCTGCATCAACTCAGTTCCACTCGGTCGGCCAGGAGCAGCCGGGAAGCCAGTTCCTGTAGTGCAGGGATGTCGTCGTCGCTCAGTCCGAACGACCGGCTCGAGCCGAAGATGCGGTACAGCACGGTGGCGGCGGCATAGCGCTGCGCCCGGAGGGCCATGGGTTGTCCGCCCGGGACGCGGCTCAGGTAGGCTTCGAGCATCGCGGTCAATGCTGACCTCGAGGAGTCGGGGATACCCGCTCTGCCGGGAGTCAGCAAGAGGTAGTGGCCCAAGAGAAAACCCAGGTCGTAGGCCGGATCGCCCACGCCGGCGCCCAGCTCGAAATCGATGACCGCGGCGCGTTCGTCCGGGCGGGCGAACAAGTTCTTGGGGCAGTAATCGACATGGAGGAGCACGTGTCGTGTGTGGCGGGCGGCCGCCTCCTCTGCGAGGCCGCGGAGTGCCCGCGCGGTGGACTCCGGCAACGCGGCGTTCTTCAGGCAGCCGATGGTCCGCATGCGGAGGAACAGCATCCAGTGGGCCTCGTCGTTCGCGTTCGAGCCGCGGATGGGGCATGGCCGGTCCAGAGTTGCCGCGTGCATGCGCCCCAGGAGGCCGCCGAGCGAGGCGGCGACGCGAGCGGAGATGCGGCCCCGCCTCAACTCGCTTTCGAGGAGTGACCCGCCGCAGGAGACGTCCCGGGTGACGAGCACGTGGTTGGCGGCGTCCAGGTGAAGAATCCGGGGCACGAGCTCGGACGCGTCGGGTCCGAGGAGGGCCCGTACGACCTCGATGAAACGGGCCTCATAGACCACGCGCTCTGGCGGCACCCCGGCCAGGTCCGGACCGATGCGATCATGCGCCTTGGCCCTCTCGAGGGCTTGTTTGAGGTAGACGGCGACGCCATGGAAGCGGATAGCGTAGGCGTAGTTGAGAATGCCCGTATCCAGAAAGGAAATGTCCGCCTCGCGAGCGATCCGGCCCAGCTCGGGCGTCCCACAGTGCATCAGGTACTGCCGGACGGCTTCGGGCCCGGAATCCAGCCGAACCGCACTGGAGTGACCCGTAGCCAGGGGATGGCGGGATGGGGCACGAGAGGACGCGGAAACGAATCCCGATGGCGGATGGCCCATGACTCAGGGTGAGTGGAAAAGAGGGTCCCGGGGTCGGGGATCGGCTGAAACCTGCAACGGACAACGGCGGCGGAACACGGACCGGAGGACGAGTGAAGCATGGACTCGAACCGGCCCGTGCCGGCGGCGGTCGATCAAGAAATCTCCGTCAGAAGATTTCGAAGGTCACTTTCCGTGATCGGCCTCGCATTGTGGTTCATCCGATCGGGGGTGAACCCGTCAGCCACGATCCTGTCGATTCCGGCTCGGTCGATGCCGAGGTCGCGCAGGTGAACGGCGAGTCCGCACTGTTGGAGAAGCCGCTGGGTCTTTGCGGCTGCCTCGGAGGCGCTGGAGGCGCCGGCGGCTTCGGCGACGGCCTGCATCCGGTCCGGCACGGCGGCGGAGTTAAATCGGAGGAGAGGCGCTAGCAGCACGCCGGTGGCCTGTCCGTGGAGCGTCCCGAAATGGATGGTCATCGGATAGGAGATGGAATGGGCGGCAGCGGTCTTGGTATTGGAGAAGGCAAGGCCGGCGACTGTTGCAGCGAGGGCCATGGCCGTCCGGTGCGTTTCGTTCTCCGGCTCGGCCACGGCCCCCGGGAGATGCTCGAAGATGAGGCGGATGGCCTGCCGGGCATGGATATCACTGATGGGATTGGCGTGGACGGACCAGGAGGCCTCGAAGGCATGGGAGAGGGCGTCGAATCCCGTGGCGGCGGTTTGATCTGCTGGCAACGACCGCGTCAAGGCAGGGTCCACCAGGGCGCGGCGCGGATACATTTCCGGGCTCTCGAGCGAGTATTTTTTCTTGGCGTCCATGTCCCAGGCCGTGGCCCAACGTGTCACCTCGCTGCCCGTCCCTGCCGTCGTCGGGATCATGACGGTGAAGAGGCTGGACCGGGAAAAGCGCCGGCCTCGAAGGAGGTAGTCCTCGAGCGAGCCGGGATGGGGCGCTACCATGGCGATGATCTTGGCGGTGTCCATGGCGCTGCCGCCGCCGAGGCCGATGACCGCCTCGATGTTCTTCTCACGGCCGAAGAGGATGCCATCCTGGATTTCACGCACCTGGGGATTGGGCGAGATGCCATGGAAAAAGTGCAAGCCGCGCCCGGGCAGAAGGTCCTGGATTCCCCTGGGTCCCCCGACGTGTTCCAGAACACCCGGAGTCGAAACGACAAGGACTTGCCGGGCCGGGACATCCGAGAAGAGATCGCCCAGCCGGGCCAGGGCCCCGCATCCAAAGGCAACGTGGACCGGGTTGTGATAGAGATGGATTCCCTGTTGTCGGTAGGGCTGCATTCGAAGCGAGGAGTTGAAACGGCGAGGTGGCGGGTTCGGAAGTGCTCCTGCACTTCCGAACCCGCCACCTCAGCCCATCGGTTCATCAATTTATCGCAGGTTCTTCGCGCCTGCCACCCTCACCCCGGTCCCTCCCCCAAAGGGAGAAGGGGGAAGCTGATGTGTTTGTTGATCAGTGAATGACAGACACAAACGTTCTCCCTCTCGCCCTGGGAGATGGCCGGGGTGAGGGAGAATCGACGGCGAATGTGTAGCCCTGTGCGCTCCATGGTGGTCACTGAAGGTGCGAGTGATTCCAAAACGCGTGTACTAAGAGCTGCATCCGCGCAGGATGCGCATCGCCAGAGGCTGTGTCGCGGGAATCCACTTGCACTTGGCCAGCCCGCCGGAGAGGCCAGCACCTTCAGAAGCCGAGTTCTCCTTCATTTTTCCTGCGCTACTCTCGGGTGAAGGACACTCCGGCGAGAGGCCAACCTTCGTGTTGTCTCCATTCTCTGCACCGGGGTCCGCGACCCCGATGCTCTCGAGAGTCCAGACGAACGACGTGCCTCCCGATTTTCTTCGCAACTCCGATCGCACAAATCGGGTGGGAAACTGGACGCGGCATTCCCTGCCCGACACGCGGTAACTGTAACCCACCTCCGCCCAAGCGGCCGATTGGCCTTGTTCGAACTGAAGTTCAAATCGATCGAGACGCAAATTCTCCCACTTCCTGTCCTTCACCGAGTCGATAAGCGAACGAGTCAGGTTCTCCAGAACCACGGCATCGCGATGCGTATGGCCCCTGAGATATTGTAGGATTCCCTGAACAGGCCCGGTCGCTACGAACACCCAGACCGCGGCCAGCACGGCAACGAGCAGGACCGCGAGCTTCCCCAGCCCGCTGCGCGGCATGAAACTGCGGCGCATGAGCCGGGTTTCCCGGAACGCTTCCGTTCTCCTGGCGACCACCCCCGTCTTCCTGGCGGAGATCACCGTAGGGCCGCTGCTTGAATAAAAGTCAGATTCCTCATCCGAGGCCGACGGGCGTAAGCCCGTGGGGATCATCTGTTCGGCCCCGCAGAAGGTGCAACGGCATCTCTGACCTTCCGTACCGGGTCGTGCCTTGAGCCGTCTCCCACATGCGTTGCATGGGAAGCGGATTCGCAGCGAATCCCCGCCCCGATGGCTCGAATTCTGAAACTTGAACAAACTGTTTGTCCCGCTTCCGGCTTGGGGTCGCGTCTGGCCCGGTATGCCCGCCGGGACCAATCACGAAGAGCGGGTGTAGTATAACCACATTTTTTGGGAAAACAAGTGATCAGCGAAGCGCCGCTTCAGGACGATGCCGCGTTCTCAGGGTGAAACGCGAGCGGCCTGGTAGGCCCGGTCCAGGACATCCACGGTATGGCAGACTTCCATCGGGAGGCCTCGTTCCCGCACACCTTGGGCGATCTGGAGGATGCAGCCCGGGTTGCCGGTGACGACGAGTTGGGCTCCGGTCTTGGCCAGGTTATCCATTTTACGCTGGAGCAACTGTTGAGCCATTTCGGGCTCGACCAAGTTATAGGGGCCTGCGCTGCCGCAGCACATATCGGATTCCGCGAGAGGGACGAGCTCGAGGCCCGGTATTTTCTGGAGGAGCTGCCGGGGCTGGGTACGCACTTTCTGGGCATGGGCCAGGTGGCAGGCATCGTGATAAACCGCCCGGGCCTTCACCTCCCCAAACTGGGTATTCAAATCGATAGAGGCCAGGAACTCGCTCATGTCCTTCGTCTTCCGGGTGAAAGACTCGGCCCTGGCGGCGCAGGAAGCATCTCCGGCAAAAAGCTTGTCGTATTCCTTCATCATCGCACCACAGCCCGCCGCATTGATGAGGATCGCGTCCACGTCGTCCGGCGAAAAGGCGTCCAGGTTCGCCCGGGCGAGCGCGAGTCCTTCCTCCCTGAATCCCATGTGGAGGTGAAGGGAGCCGCAGCAGACCTGGCCCCGAGGAACGAGCACATCGCAGCCGTTCCGGGCCAGGACCCGGGCCGTGGCCTGGTTCGTGCGGCTGAACAGGACACTCATGACGCACCCGGTAAGCAAGGCGACGCGGTATCGGCGCTTGCCTTCGGCGGGGACGAACTCACCGGGCGCGTGCCGCGAGCCGAGGGGCGGCAGCACGGGGACGAGGGAGAGGGTAGGCTGCAATTTCCGGGGCATCAGACGGCGCAGCCATGCGCTCTCGAGGACCTGGCCGAGCCCGACGGCCCGGAGCATCCGGACGGGCAAGAGGGCCAACTCGAGGCGGGTGGGGTAAGGCAACACAGCGGCCATGGCCCGGCGCAGGAGGCGGTCGACTGCCGGTCTCGAGTACTGGGCCTCGACCACGCTGCGGGCCTTCTCTATGAGCTGGCCGTAGTGCACGCCGGACGGGCACGCGGTCTGGCAGGCCATGCATCCGAGGCAAAGGTCGAGATGCCGGGCCACCGTCGGGGAAATGCCCAGTCGCCCGTCGGCCACGTTTTTCATGAGGTAGATGCGCCCGCGGGGCGAATCCGCCTCGTTCCCGTTCTCCGCATACGTGGGACAGGAAGGCAGGCAGAGCCCGCAATGGACGCATTCAAGGAATCCCCTGTAGTCCTCAGATGTGAATTTCAGGCCTGGGGTGGACATGATCTTTGCTATAGGCGTCCGATGAAGCGGCCCGGATTGAGCACCCGGTGCGGGTCCAGCATCTGCTTGATGGCCTTCTGGAGCGCAAAATCGGACCGGGGCGGGCCCCAGACGTCCAGCCGGGCCTTGACTTCCGGGTCCGACCGCTCCATGACCAAGCAGCCGCCCGCCTCCGCCGCCAGCTTTGCCCAGACCTGGACGGCCGAGACCTGAGCCTCGCAGGGCGGAGCGGCCCGGCTGCGGAGGTAGACGATGCCACTGGCCGCGTGGGCCTGCGCCTCGACCGGGATGCCAGCAGCGGACACGGCCTGCTCCGCCCGTTCGATGAAGCGTGTCACCTCCGAGCTGAGTACATTGGCCTTGGCAACGAGGGCATGCCCTGGGGGCGACCGGAACTGGAACAGTCGATCCCGCACGCTTTTTTGAACGTCGTCAGCCAGCTCCAGGCCCGGGCGCGCTCGCCGACTCTCCAGGATAGCCCGCAAGCGGTCCTTCTGCCATTGGGCCGCTTCGAGCGGCCCGTCAAGTCCGGCGAGGACGGCCGGCCGGCCCAGGGCCCAACCGTGGCACTCCGCGGGGCCAACGGCGCGCGCACCGGCCCCATTCAAATACTCGAGGAACACCGGGCACAGCTCCGAATCCAGGACCGCGGCCACGACCGATTCGGCCTCTGCTGGCGACTCCACTTCGCACCAGACCGAGGCCTCGATCTCTGGAAGCAGCCGCAACTTCAGCGTGGTCTCGATGATGACGCCGAGGGTGCCGAACGAACCCGTGTAGAGCTTGCACAGGTCGTAGCCGGCCACATTCTTGACCACGCGGCTTCCCCCCTTCACCACGGAACCGTCCGCCTGCACGACCTGGATGCCGATGACCATATCCCGGAGCGTCCCTTCGGAATGCCTCCGAGGTCCCCCGGCATTGGCCGCGATCAGGCCGCCGATCGTCGCCTGGCCCGCATTCGGAGGATCGATCGGCAGATACTGCCGGTGCTCGCCAAGTATCCGCTGGAGGCTGCCGAGACACAGACCTGCCTGGACCGTGATGGTCATGTCCGCCGACGGATAATCCACCACCCGGTTCAGCCGATCGAGCTGGAGCGCCAGGTCGTATCGTTCCGGCGGGAAACCGAGATGCATGAGCGTCCCGTTGCCCCAGGGCACGACGCCGAATCGCTGGTCACGAGCCCACCGGAGGACACGGGAGACTTCTTCCACCGTGCCGGGCCGGACAGCAACGGACGGCCTTCGGCCTTCGACCGCGAAGCGTTCGCAGGCTGAAGGATCGAGGATGGCGCAGGGATCGATTCTTGTCGCCAGCGATTCTATCATCCTTACTCCTTCTCCCACACTCCGCTTCGCTTCGGGGCAAGCTCCCGCACCCCTGCTTCTTTTCACACCGGCGCTTGCCGGCCAGGCCCACGAGGCTCCATGCATGTGCGGGAATCGGGGAAGATTTTGTGAGGGTTCAACAAATCCTGCGGGTTGAATATCTTCTTCAGCGAGGCCATGACCCCCAGGTCCTCCGGGCTGAACATGAGCGGCATGTAGGACACCTTTTCGATGCCGACGCCGTGCTCGCCAGTGATCGAGCCGCCCATGGCGATGCAGGCCTTGAGAATCTCCCCGCTGGCCTTGAGCGTGCGCCGTACCTGGTCGCGGTCACGCTCGTCGTAGAGCAGGATCGGGTGCAAGTTGCCGTCGCCCGCGTGAAAGACGTTGGCGATCCGGATGCCGTAGGTCTCGCTGACTCGCTGGATCAGGCGGAGCATCTCCGGCAATCGCGTCCTCGGTATCACGCCGTCCTGCGTGCAATAGTTGGGGCTCAGGCGGCCGACCGCGCCGAAGGCCTTCTTCCGGCTCGCCCAGAGCGCCAAGCGTTCCTCCTCCGAGGCCGCCAGGCGGACCTCCCGCGCGCCGTTTTGGACGCAGACCTCCCGGATGCGTCCGACCTGGCGGTCGATGCCTGCCTCCAGGCCGTCCAGCTCGATGATGAGCACTGCCTTGGCGTCCGTTGGAAAACCGAAATGGAAGGCCGCCTCCACCGCCTGGATGATCAACTGGTCCATCATCTCGAGTGCGGCCGGCAGGATGCCCGACGCGATCACGCCGGAAACGGTATTCGTCGCATCGTCCACCGTCTCGAAAATGCCCAGGAGCGTCCGGTACGTCTGGGGCCTCCGGATGATGCGCATGGTGGCGCGGGTGCAAATCCCGAAAGTGCCTTCCGAACCCACAAGCAGCCCGGTCAGATCATAGCCCGGGTACCCTTCGGCCCTGCCGCCGATCTCGATGCGATCACCGTCCGGGAGGACGATCTCGAGGCCGAGGACGTGGTTGGTCGTCACCCCGTACTTGAGGGTATGCGGCCCGCCGGAGTTTTCCGCCACGTTTCCGCCGATCGTGCAGGACATCTGGCTGGATGGGTCGGGCGCATAGAGGAAGCCTCGGGATGCGACGGCCTGGGTGACCCAGAGATTGACCACTCCTGGCTCGACCACGACGCGGCGGTTGCGGTAATCGACCTCGAGGATGCGGTTCATCTTATTCAGGCCGATGATGACGCCGCCGCCTGCGGGGATGCAGCCTCCGCTGAGACCGGTCCCCGCGCCTCGGGCCACGAAGGGTATCCCCTCGGCATGAAGGCAACGGACCACCCGCGAGACCTGTTCGGAGTCCCTGGGGAAGACGACGGCGAGCGGACCGTCGCGTTCGAGCGTGTAGGCATCGCACTCGTACACCACCAGCTCCTCGGGGTCCCGGATCACTTCCCGGGGGCCCACGATCTCCGCAAGCTGGGTCAAAACACTGGGTTTTAGCACGGGTGGACTCCAGGCGGGTGTTGCCCGCAACTCCACAAGGCTCGGAAAATCAAAGCCTTTTAGCGAAGCCATGCACCTCAGTGAAGCGCATGGTGAATGGCGAAGCGCTTGCCCTATTCTATGGGGGGTCTGGTCGCTCGAGCCATACGGGTCGAGTAAGAACTGAGTGAACCTTCCGTGTTCATCATTTTCAAAGAGCCCCGAATTGGGCAAAATGAAATAGCCAGGGCGAGCGAAGCGCCGCCCTGGGATGACGGACGAAGGTCTCCAGAAAGACCTGTAAGGGCGACAGAGGGATGTTCACGAAGCAGTTGCCCGGCCGGTTTGACGCAGCGCCGCGCTAAACGTCTGCCGGTGCACCGTCCCCGTCGAGCAGTGACGAGTAATTGGAGGGCTTGAATGCGGGGGCGCGTTTCAGGCGCTCCTCGTCGAGCTCGACGCCCAGGCCCGGCCGCGTCGGCAGCTCGATGTAGCCCTCGACGGGCTTCATCGCCGGCCCGACCTGGATTTCGTCGCGCAGGGGACCCGAATCGTGGTATTCGAGGATGTTGAAATTCGGAAGCGATGCAGCAACGTGCACCGAAGCCGCCGTGCAGAGCGGGCCATTCGGATTGTGCGGCGCGACCTGGATATGGTAAATCTCCGCCATCGCCGCAATCTTCCGCAGTTCCGATATCCCTCCACAGTGCGTCACGTCCGGCTGGATGACGTCCACATACTGCTCCTCGATCAGGGTCCGGAATCCCCATCGGGTGAATAGACGTTCGCCCGTCGCTATGTCCATCGGCGATCCGCACTCCGATATCCGCCGGTAGGCCTCGACGTTGTCCGGCGGCACGGGCTCCTCCAGAAAGAAAAGCCGGTACGGCTCGAGCGCCCGTATGAGCCGCAAGGCCAGCGCGGGACGGAAGCGGCCGTGACAGTCCACCAGGATCGCCAGGGAATCGCCACCCGCCTCACGCATGCCAGCGATGTTCGCCACCGTGTCGGCTATCACCGTCTCCTCGTGGAATCTCCCGTCCTTTCCGTAGCCGCCTGCGCCGGTCTTGATGGCCTTCCAGCCGCGCCCCATGATTTCGCGCACGTGCGGCGCGGCCCCATGACAGTAGCACCGGATGCGGTCCCGGCACGCGCCGCCAAGCAATCGATAAACGGGCTGACCGAAGGCCTTACCCGTGATATCCCACAGGGCCTGCTCGATGGCGCTCATGGCGCTGTTGATGACCACTCCGCCGCGCCAGAAACCGTGCCGGCGCATGCTTTGCCAGAGGAATTCCACCCGGGTCGGGTCCCTGTCGATGATGTAGCCCGAGAGGTGTTCGATGGCACTGACGACCGAGGTTTCCTGGGATTCCAAGGTGCCCTCGCCCCAACCGTGAATGCCCTCGTCCGTCATGACCTTGACGAAAACATAACTCCTGCCGGGATTCGGAAGAATGTAAGTCTTCAAGCCTTTAATTTTCATGGAGCGGTTCTCCTATAGGGTTCATGCGCCTGAGGACCGGCACGGGGCGGCTGCCCCAGAGCGGCGTCCCTGGCGAAAGATTATCGTAATCCGGCGGCTAGAAACATCAAACGAGGTGACGAGCATGGAACTGTACCCGCCCTTGCAAGCTCGCCTACTAAAAGCTGTAACCCAAGGTGAGGATCAGGCTGCGGTCCGTGCTGCTGACCGCCTCTGGGGGCTCGCTATCGAAGCGGACTTGGTAGATCAGCTTCAGTTTCCAGCTTGCTGCAAGCTGGGTGGAGAACCCCGACTCCAAGTTCAACAGGTAGTCGGAAAAATCCTCGAACGCAGGCAGGTAGGACACGTCCTGGGAGAAGCGCACGGTCCGGAAGATCAGCCAGGAGAGGTGCCCGCCGAAAGCCAGCCCGAATTCGCCTTCGGAGTCTGCCTGGTCGAAGAAGGAATCCACTCGGGACAATCCGAAATCGAGGGAGAACGAGCCTTTCGGATACTGGAAGAGCCGCTGGGCAATACCGGTCTGCTCCTCGATCTGAAGGTTTAGGTCACGAAAGTCGTCGAACGAGACGTGTTCGAGGGTGAAGAAAGAGGTCTTCCGCCAGAACTGGTTCTCGTAGCGGAGATGGAAGTCACCACTGCGGGAGTTCAGACGGTCGTCCACCTCGCTCAGGCTGTAGTCCCCGCGGAAACGCAACAGGTCCTGATTCCCACCCAGGAACAGTTCCGGCAATGCCGCTTCAGCACGGACGAAGAACGAAAAAAGGTTCGTGTTTCCGCCCTTGTCGTTCACCCCCAGGTAGAGGTCGCCGGAAACGTCCCGCAGTCGCAACCCCTGGGGTCGGATGGCCACGATGTCCCCGCCCGTCAGGCCTTGCAGCCTGCTACCATCCTTCCTCACCAGGGTGGTCAAGAAGTCTTCGGACACCAAGCGGCCAGTGGTTTCACGCCCATCTCGGAGCTGCACCCGAAGATCGACATCGGAATCGATCGAGGAGATGGCATCCACATCGATGAAAATGAGGCCCATGGCCTGGGTCTGGAAGCTGAGCTTGTCTTCAGCCAAGCGGACCACCTTCCCCGTGAGGACGTCTCCATTTTTGAACCAAACGAAATCCCCCCGAGCCGATGGCAGCACGAGGAAGGAAGCCATCACTCCGACGGCCACGCAGAGAGGAACGGAGCGTCGGGAGCTTAAGCGCTTGAGGCGCGCTGCGCTGTACGCTTCTTCGCGAGGGGCTGGGAAACCGTGGGGTCCTGGCTGAGGGCCGTCGTTCATTTGCGGCAGAGGTCGAGGACGAGCATTTCCACGGCTACTTGGGGATTTCCTGCGCTCTTGCAGGCGACGTCCGCTTCGAGGAGGAACCGGTGGTTACGCCGGAGCTCGGCGTCCGAGAAGAGATTCAACTGCTTCATGAAATCCGCAGCAAAATAGGGATGGAGGCGAAGTTCCTTCGTGATCTCGGGCGGCTGGACTCCCGCGGCCTGCATCTTCTTGGCCTGCCAGAGGCGGCGGAAATGCCAGGCCAGCATGGAGATCAAGGCGGGTTCGGTCTGGCCGTAATGGAGCAGGTCACGGAGCACCTCCAGCGCCCGGCGAGCGTTCTTGGATGCAGCGGCCTCGGTCAGGGCGAAAATTTTGTGATGGCCGGCTCGGCCCACCAGATCCTCGACGTTTGCCTCGGTAATCTCGGCGCGTTCCCCCGCATAGGTGGCGAGCTTGGCGAGCTGCGAATCGAGTTGGAGCAGATTCTCTCCACCGTGTCGAGCCAGTTGTTGCGCGGCCCGGCCCACCAGTTTCTTGCCGTAGTGCCGTGCCCTCTCGTGAAGCCATGGGGCGATTCGGCTCTCGAAAGGCCTCTGGCACTCGACCATGAAACCGACCTGTGCGATGCGGGCCGAGAGTTTACGGAGAATGGCCCAGGCCCTTTGTGTGGTGACCACGAAGCTGGCCCCCTCGGCGGGCGCCTCCAAATATTGCAGGAGAAGCTCCCGCCGCAGCTTCGGGTCGGACTTGCCTGCGGAAGGGTCGCTGGTCCCTTCCTCGCCCGCCGAGCCCCCTCTGTCGGGGAGACCGAAAAAGCGATCGGCCCTCTGCAGGATGACGACGCGGTCGCCACCGAAGAGCGTTCGGGTGCGAAGTTCGTCCAGCACGGTCGCCATGTCCGTCTCATCGCCCTCGAATTCGAGCAGCCCGATGGATTCCTGACCCTGCGGCAAGATGCCGGACCGGATTCGCGCGATAGCCTCGAGCTTGAAGAAGTCCTCGTCGCCGGCGAGGACATAGATGGGGGCCTGGCGAAAGCCGCGCTGGAACTCTTCGGGGCTCATGCCTGATGAGAAGGCAAAACGTCTTCTCAATAAGGAAAGAGGTCGGGACGCCCTTTCATCAGGGTTTTACCCTTTCGGGGCTTGGTCCGCAACACAACGATGAGAAAAATCCGCCTGAAGGCGGATTTTTCTTACGCCGACGATCGTTCCTCATCTACGCGAATGGCAGGAGGCGTGAGGGACTGAATCCCCGAAGGAGCGAAGCCGCCGGACGGTGGCTTCGCTCCTTCGTTCAGAGGGAAAGCTGATCGAGAAGGGCGAGAATCTGATGATGCACGTCCCAGGTGTGAGTGACGGTCAACGTCCCGTCCGGGCTGAAGAGGATGCCGACGCGGCCGTCCTTTTGCCAGGTCTCTGGCGCGATATTCTCCGTGATAAAATCCACGAGATCGTAGCCCTTCCCCTCCCAGGATTTCTGCGACCATTCGCCGATTCTCCGTCCGCTGACGAGGTAGTCCACGATGTCGTCACGTTCGTAAAAACCATAGTCTATCCTCCGGTTCAGAAGCATGGATTCCTCAAGTGAGAAAGGAATGGCCGTTAAGGTGAACTGGGGACGCTCGCTGATGAACGGGCGGATGTTGTAGGTCTGGGTCACCACGTCCTGGCCCTGGGAGGTCTTACCCGGCGTGGTGACATACAAGACCTCATCCTGGAGGTCTGCAGCGAGGTTGTACATGCGAAAGAAGGTGGCCAGGACCGTGTTGATTTTCACATTCGACAGCACCAGGTCCACTTTTTGGTTGGACGCCAGCATCTTTTCCATGACCTCGGGGTCGACGGCGATATTGATGCCCGAGACCTTGCGGATTTCATCGATGGCTTCATAGAAGTTTTTTCCTCGAATCTGAATCTGATCCACTTTTTTCTCAAGGGTTTCCTGCATGGGATTGGCGGCGATGCCCTTCTCCCCACTGGCGTTCTGCGGCGAACAGGGCGCGGAGAGAAGAAGTGCGACGCAGGTACTCAGGCCAAGGGAGCTGCAGCGGTTCATGGTCAGTTCTCCGTGTGTGCCGAGGTTGCGCTTGTTATCAGGGGCAGAAATGCCGACACGCCTCTCTGCCGCTGAAAACAAGATATAAACCCCTTCCCAAGGGGAGCAAGAGTCAATCCATTCAGAAAAAGTGCCGCGCTATTTTTGAATGGATTTATAGGTTGTAGGGCGAGTCAAGATGGGAAACACCTGTTGACGCGGTTGGGTCGATGGAGATTCATCCTTGCGCAGAACATGCCGAGCCGATGGGCCGTGGAATGGCCTGTAGTTCCATGGAATGCCATAGGATTCAGAAATTCGAGCGATCCGGCGGATGAATTCCTCGTACAGGGCCGCCTCCTGCGGCCGGTAGTTGGGGTCACAAAAGTAGGTCCGGCAGCCCAGGGGTCGGAATCTGGCGCCGAACGAGCTCCGTTTCCAGCTCCGATGAATAAAGGATGTACTGGCCTATGCGGAAGTTACAGCAGTTTCCCGAGGTTTTGCACCTGGGGCCCAAAAGTTTTAAGGTATCTTCGAGGTTACGATAGACTTGTTGGAGTTCTTTCAGGGCTTGGGCGCAATGGGGTGTGGCGAGTGGCGAGGCTGACATGACTTTAACGGCTTCTTAGGGTTAAATACAGCAAAGGAGCAAATTTTCCTTCAAAACCGTTTGGATTGGGGAGGCCGGCTTGTCTTGGAATTTGAGCCTGAGAGGGATTCTGGAGGCCCGTCAGCATTTCAAGCGGGGTCAATATCTCGCCTGGCAGGGCATCTATGTTGATGCATGTCAAGCGTTTGCGCAGTCGGTCAGGTTGCGGCCATCCTCGGGCGCCCTTGCGCATTGGGCGTTATCCTTGAATAATTTGGAGAATTTTAGTGAAGCTCTGGCCAAAATCCAGGAGGCCCGCGGACCTCAGCCGCAGAATTCGGCCTACCAGCTTTTCGAAGCTCTTGTCCGATTGGAGATGGCTGACCATGACGGGGCGGAAGCCCTCGTTCAGGAGGTCAGGGCGCTGCATCCCCAAAACCAGATGGCCAGCAATCTGGCGTCACTCCTTCGGTTTCGCCGGGGGCAGACCAGGGAAGCCCTGGAGATCCTTGAGCAGGACGGATTGTGCGACAACCTGGATATACGGGCTCGCCTCATGATAGAATTAATCGGTGCAACACACGGAGTCGATTCTGCTCGACCGTCACAGGGGCCTGGGAGGCCGTCTTCGCGGCCGGCGCCGGCTTGCTGCCGTGCAGCGAACTGGTTACGAGCCAAGTGGATGTATGATCGGGGAATCCGGCATCTTCAGCGGGGTCGAAGCCAAGAGGCCCTGGAGTGTCTGGAGGAGGCGGAGGCGCGGTTTCCTGCCCTGCCGGGTCTCTCCTATCATCTGGGTGTAGCTTTGTTCCAGTTGGGTGAAATTGAACAAGCGCGGGAGAAGTTTGAAAAAATGGTTCCTGGGGATTTCTATTCGGCTCCGGCTTCCTTTTACCATGCGCTATGTCGCCAGCAGATGGGATTTCTTGAAGAGGCCCAGGCATCGCTACTGGGTCTCGAGGGCCGGCAGGACCTGTACGATTTTCAGGAGTACCTGGCCTATTTTCTCGGGGTGAACTTCCTGAAACGGAGCGATCCGAAGAAGGCGCGGACTTACTTTCGGAAGGCCTTGGGGCGATGGAGTCCCTTGCTTGAGGAGCAGCTCCTGGAGACTCTGAGGCGATGCCGTGAGGGTCAGTCACCGAAAATGGCCGGGGCCGGATGATTCGGTTCGAGGGAAGCTATGAGCAAGAATGATGTCCCGCTCGATGGAGCTTCGAATGCCGGTGGCGATGCCGTTCCTGCCGCGGGCGCGGCCGTCGCCCAGCGGGACACGCCGCCCGCAGGTGCCGGAGGCACGGATGCCGGGGGCCTTCCAGCGGCCTTCAGCGAGCGCAAAGCGACGGACGTGTCCAAGGTCGTTCCGAAGCCGGTAGCCGGCGTCTCTTGTGTGGAACGTGACGACAGTTTCACGGAGCGATTCTATCTCCTCCAGCATCCCCGGAATCCGGCGTGCCTGCGCCTGGACTCTCGGGATCGTTTTGTCTGGCGGCAGATCGACGGGAAGGCGACCCTGGAGGAAGTGGGTGAGAAATACTGTCTGAAGTTCGGGTCCCTGGCTTATGATCGCATCGGATCGCTTTTCGACCGCCTCGTGGCCGGAGGTTTTATCGAGGCTCCGCTGGAGCGCACGCGGACCCGTCTTTCGGCATCCGTCCCTGCGGACGGCTTCGGAAGCTGGTTGCGGGCCGCGAGGGACCGTCTGGCGTTCCGGCGAATTGGCCCCTCCATCGGCAACGACTTGTTCGAGGCTCTCTACAGCCTTGTAGGCTTCATTCCCGTTACCGCACCAGTTCTCCTGGCCGCTCTCCCTGTCCTGGGCGTCGCCGGATTCATCTTCTTTCTGATGTCCTTACCGGCAGCGGGAGTCGGAGAAGGTTACCGGATGTTTCAACCGGCAGGCTACTACAGTCTGGCCCTGGCGGCGCTCTACGGATGGAATCTGGTGGGGTCGATCGTCCACGAGCTGGCGCGGGCCCTGGCCCTCGAGGCCAGTCTCTGCCGCGTGATTCGCGCTGGGGCGGTTCTACGCTTCGGGCTTCTTGGCATCACCGTGGACCTTCAGGATGGCCAGAAACTGCCTCGAATGCTTCGATTGCAGATTCGGCTCATGGGGATGGCGTTCGAGCTCTTCCTGGGCGGCCTCTGCGGCTTCCTGGCCTCCCGGAGCGACCCTTCGGTCGCCCGAGACCTCCTGGGCCTGGGAGCGGTGGTGTTCGGCATCCGCCTGTTCATTCACGCCTGCCCATTGTTGAAGTTGGACCTGTATGAAGCGGCTGTGGAGGCTTCGAATCTGCCCCACTTGAGGCAGGCGGCCATTCGTTTCTTGCAGCCGCGTTACTGGTTGAAGCTCTGGACGAAACGCCAGTGGGAACGCGAGGAACTGATCTTCCTCGGCTTTGGACTGTGGTGCGTGGCCTGGCTCACCGGAGCGGCCAAGATTCCCAGCTTCCTGTTCCGGACCCAACTTCTGGAGACCGTGCTCGAACTGCTGCAGCGGGCCATCTCGTCCCGCGCCCTGTTCTCGCCAGACGAAGCGGTGGCGTTCGTCCTCCTGGTCCTGGTCATCGTTCCGGCCCTCCTTTTCCTCGTGTTGACCCTGTTCTACGTCCTCGTGTCCATGGGCCGGATCATTCCCCAGATGAAAGTGTGGAAAAATCCTACCGTGCTGGTAGGCGCCTGTGCGCTCCTGAGCTTCTTCCTCGGCACCTTTGGCCTGTGGCTGCCGAGGATCGTCCGAACGATCTCGAGCGCTCTGTCCATGGGCTTCTTGCTGGGGCCCCGGGGACTGACGCCAGCTATCCGGGGGCTTCAATCGGCCCTGTGGCTCACGCTCACGGTCGGTGGTGCGATCATGGCCGCCAGCCTTCTGGCCATCACACGGCGCGAGACGGAAAGGCTGGTGACGTCGCGGCTGGCCGGGGCGCTCAATCTGGGGACCGTGGCCGTTCTCTTGGGCCTCTTCGGGGCTCTCGTCCAGAGCCATTCCCTGGATTCGTGGCCCTATCTCACCGCCGCGGGTGCTATCGTGAGCGTGCCCGCGCTCCTCTTCATGCTCCGGTCGCTCGCCTCCACTTTCTCGACTCCGCTCTTCCTGCCCTGGCTGGCGATGACCGGTGCGATTGGCGTGTTCGTGGCGGCGGGAATCGAGGCATCCCTGGCCGCCCGTATTCCAGCGTCCGTCAGCGCAGCCACTCTTCGAAAGCTGCCCGTCGAATCCTGGCTCGGCCAGCTCATGGCCTCCGGTTGGCTGTTCCTGACCATGGGTTGCGGTTGGTGGTTTCTGGTCCGCACCCGCGAGCCGATCCTCCCGCGCTATCCCTACGGGGAGGGCAAGACCGACAAGGAGCTGCTGCTGCATGGATTCGGCTACCTCCTCGACACGCTTCTGCTGAATCTCAAGGCTTACGGCGGCCCGAAATTCACGGATCGGCTGAGCGAGTCCGTCCGAGCCCGGGCGCAGCAGCTCGGCGTTCCCATGGCGGACCCGGCGAGCTTCCTTCCGGACCCGGCGGCGACGGACGGGATGGATTTCGATGCGGTGGCGGTCCGGCTGCGGGAGCTGACGGCGTTGGTGACGGAGGAAGGGATGAGGGTGGCCGGGACGCGGGGACTCGCCAACCTGCTGCACAGCGCCTACTTGCATCTGCCCTGGGACGAGCGCGAGCTGGTGAACACCCAGCTCTTCCAGGGCACGCGGTGGGCAGCCACGCTCGGGCCGAGCCGCGCCATGCCTAAGTCGGACCGGCTGGAGCTTCTGCGAACCACGTTCCTGTTCCACCAGTATGGCGACGAGGAACTGTCCCGGATCGCCGGCATCGTCCGAAGCCGGGTCTACAAGCCTCTGGAGACCCTGATTCAGCAGGACGACGTGGGGGAGGAGGCCTACGTCATCCAAAGGGGGCGAGTGCAGGTCCAGGTGGAGGATGCGATCGGGGATGCCCACATTGTTGCGGAGTTGGGGCCTGGTGACTTTTTCGGCGAGATGGCCCTGCTGGAGGACGCGCCGCGCTCGGCCACGGTGCAGGCCCTCGAAGAGGTCGATGTCCTCATCATCGATCGCGCCGTATTCGCCCGGTTCGTCGAACATCACGGTGGTGCCCGGGAGAAGCTCGCGGAAGCCATGAGGGCGCTCCGGGTGATCCAAAAGATGCCGCTGTTCGAAGAGTTTTCGGCTGGAGAAATGGCGACGGTCGCGTCGAAGTTCCACCTCGAACGCTTCCGGCCCGGCGAAAACATCGTGACCCAGGGTGAGATGGGAGACCGCTTCTACATCATCCAGAGCGGGTCAGCCGAGGTGCTTGTTCGAAACGGCGAGGAGGACGAGAAGGTTCGGACTCTGCGGCCTGGCGAATTTTTCGGCGAGATTGCGCTGCTTCAAGACATCCCGCGGACGGCGACCGTTCGGGCTCTGGAACCCATGGTGGCGTTCGCCCTCACCAAGGGCGACTTTCTGGAATTGGTCAGCGGCAATCCCTTCGCCGTGCGGAAGCTGGAGCGGGAATCGGGCCGGCGCGTCGAAGACATTCAGCGCCGAACGCAACAGAAGGAAGCGGTGTCGGCCTGACGTGCCAGGCGACGAGAGCTGGTGTCAGGCCTTGAGGTGTTGCACAAGCGCTATAGCGGTCACCCCAACGCGGGGACGCGTCACGAAGGTCCCGGAAGGCAGGCCTTCAGACGATAGAGTTGAAGTCACGGCTGCCCGCCGTAGGGAGGCGGTTCTTTCACTTTCTCTGCTTGACCACCCGCTTCTTCAGCCGTTCCACCTTCGAGGCTGCTTCACCGCCAGGGTCAAGGGTTCTTCACGCGTCTTGCCTCGCGCGGGGGCCACAAGGGGAATCGGGTCCGAAGCGCCTTTCTCCAGTACCTTCGTCGCCTCCAATTCCCTTGGACGAACCTCTGAGCCCTCGGAAAAAAGCTGGCGCTGGCCGAAAACCGTCTCTTCCAGTCGACCCCGGCCCGGCCCCGGATACCCTTTGCTGGTCAGGTAAATGAAGACCGAAAAGACTGGCAGATGATACTGTTTTCTGGCTGCCCCATGGTTGCCTTTACCACCCAATCTGCTCTCTTTTCGGTGGCTGGCAGGTCGGGGCTCAAGACCTTGACTCTATCCACTTTTCTGCGCAGACTCAGGAGGGCCATATCCTGGGGGAACGACTGGGCCGGATGGCGCATGGCGAGGTCGAAGGTGCCGCGAGTCTCTTGTTTGTTGGGGCGCATTTTTCTATCTTTTGCCTTTTGAATGATGAGCCTGCATCAACCTTCCAGCGGCTACCAGACGGATGCGGTGACCCGCGAGATTCTTCAGAACGCGCTGGCCTCCGCGGCAGACGAGATGGCCCTGGCGCTCTACCGGACTGCCTATTCCACCATCGTCCGCGATTGCCTGGACTATTCGACCTCCTTGTGCAACGCCGAGGGCGAGATGATCGCCCAGGGC
>JACPCR010000084.1 GCA_016179685.1 Planctomycetota bacterium
CAAGTCCTCGGGCACAACCACCGAGAGCACAAAGAGCGCCCCTGCGCACACATGTTCAACTGTGCGCAGGGTGCGGGGACCCAGCTACCCGCGACACACAGGGGCAACTCCGGGGTGCGGTCGGCTGCGCACACGTGTTCAGCAGGCGCGTTCGGAAGTGCGGGTGCACTTCCGAACGCGCCTGCTCGCTTGTTCGTTCCGCCGAGTCGTCCTTATAATATCTCATGAGTTGCTTCCCAATGAGGAGTCCACACCGTGAGTAACAGCTTTGGCAGCCAGGCGACCCTTCGCGTGGGGGACCGGAAGTACACCTATTATCGGCTGGCAGCGGTGGAGAAGGCGGTCCCGGCCGCGGCGCGCCTGCCCTATTCACTCAAAATCCTGCTGGAGAATCTGCTCCGGACCGAGGATGGGCGCAGCGTGACAAGCGAGGATATCGAGGGACTGGCCCGATGGGAGGCCCAGGCCGTCCCCGAGCGCGAGATCGCCTTCAGCCCGAGCCGGGTGCTGCTCCAGGATTTTACGGGTGTTCCGGCGGTGGTGGACCTGGCCGCCATGCGGGATGCGATGCAACGGATGGGGGGCGACGCCCGGAAGATCAATCCGCTGCAGCCGGCCGAGCTGGTGATCGATCATTCCGTGCAGGTCGATGCCTTTGGAAGCCCGCTGGCCTTCAGGAACAACGCGGAGCTGGAATTCCAGCGCAACCGTGAGCGCTACGCGTTCCTCAAGTGGGGCCAGGAGGCGTTCCAGAACTTCCGCGTCGTTCCACCCGACACGGGCATCGTGCACCAGGTGAACCTCGAATACCTGGCCCGAGTCGTCTTCGACCACGACGACGGCAACGGACTGACGGCCTACCCGGATACGCTCGTCGGGACGGATTCACACACGACGATGATCAACGGGCTCGGCGTCCTCGGGTGGGGCGTCGGTGGAATCGAGGCGGAAGCGGCCCTGCTGGGCCAACCCGTCTCCATGCTTATCCCGCAGGTTGTCGGCTTCCGGCTCTCCGGCCAGCTCGCCGAAGGCTCGACAGCGACCGATCTGGTTCTCACGGTCACCCAGGTGCTCCGGAAGAAGGGAGTTGTCGGCAAGTTCGTCGAATTCTTCGGAGAGGGGCTGGCCTTGCTGCCTTTGGCGGACCGGGCGACGCTATCGAACATGGCGCCGGAGTACGGGGCCACCTGCGGCATCTTTCCCATCGACGCGGAGACCTTGCGATTCCTGCGGTTCACGGGCCGGCCCGAAGCCCGGGTCCGTCTCGTCGAGGCCTATGCCAAGGAACAGGGGCTCTTCCACACCGCACAAACGCCTCCGGCGATTTACTCCGATGTCCTCGAGCTGGACCTGGCCACGATCGAGCCGAGCCTGGCGGGTCCGAGCCGGCCGCAGGACCGTGTGAAGCTCGGCGACGCCGGCCGAGCCTTCCGCGAATCGCTTCCCGAGCTGCTGCGCACGGCCAAGCCGAAGAAGAAGGCCGGGGAGACGGTCGGGGCCGCCGGGGGCCGGGCCGCATCGGCCACGGCCGTCGCCGAGCCCGAGACGCCCAAGTTGCAACACGGGGCCATTGTCGTCGCTGCCATCACGAGTTGCACCAATACGTCCAATCCTTCCGTCATGATCGCCGCAGGCCTGCTCGCCCGAAAGGCCGTCGAGCGCGGACTCGAGACCCGCTCCTGGGTCAAGACCAGCCTCGCACCCGGGTCAAAGGTCGTCACGGACTACCTGACGGATTCCGGGCTGATGCCCTTCCTCGAGAAGCTGCGTTTCCACCTGGTGGGTTACGGCTGCACAACCTGCATCGGGAACAGTGGACCCCTGCCGCCCGAGGTCTCCCGGGCCATCCAGGAAGGCAACCTCGTCGCCGTATCCGTGCTCAGCGGCAACCGCAACTTCGAGGGTCGAATCCAGTCGGAAGTCCGGGCCAATTACCTCGCCTCGCCGCCCCTCGTCGTCGCTTACGCCTTGGCGGGCCGGATCGACCTGGACATTCACAGCGAGCCGCTCGGTAACGACCGCGACGGCCGCCCTGTTTTCCTGCGGGACATCTGGCCCTCGCAGCGGGAGATTCAGGAGACGATGGCCCGGTCCGTGCGCTCCGACATGTTTGAGAAGGAGTACGGCGAGGTCTACCGGGGCGATGAGCGATGGAGGTCCCTCGCCGCGCCGGGCGGCGATCGCTTCGCCTGGGACCCGAAATCGACTTACGTGAAGCATCCGCCCTACTTCGAGGGAATGACGCTCGAGCCGCCAGCCGTCTCGGATATCCGGTCCGCCCGCGTGCTCGCCTTCCTGGGCGACAGCATCACGACGGACCACATCTCGCCCGCGGGCTCGATTCCCCCCAGCAGCCCGGCGGGCCGATACCTGATCGCACACGGCGTCTCACCGGCCGACTTCAACTCCTACGGGGCGCGCCGCGGCAACCATGAGGTGATGGTCCGGGGCACCTTCGCCAACGTCCGGCTCAGGAACAAGCTCGCGCCCGGCACGGAAGGCGGCGTGACGCGGCACCTGCCCGAGGGTGAAACGCTCACCATCTTCGATGCCGCCGAGAAATACCGGGCCCAAGGCGTCCCCCTCCTTGTCCTCGCTGGCAAGGAATACGGGGCCGGGTCCTCGCGGGACTGGGCCGCCAAGGGGCCGCGCCTCCTAGGCGTCCGAGCCGTCCTCGCTGAGAGCTACGAACGCATCCACCGCAGCAACCTCGTCGGCATGGGCGTCCTCCCCCTCGAGTTCCCTGCTGGAATCACCGCCGAGTCCCTCGAACTCTCCGGCGAGGAGACCTTCGATGTCGATGGACTCGCATCGGGCGTCGCCACCGGCTTCGCCTCGGGCCGCACCGTCACGGTCACGGCCTGCCGGGCCGGCGGCCGGGAGGCCCGCTTCCAGGCGCGGGTCCGCATCGATACGCCCCAGGAAATCCTTTATTTCCAGCACGGGGGCATTCTCCAGTTCGTCCTCCGGCAATTGCTGTCTTAGCGAAGCGATGGCGCACCGTCACGGGTCGCCCCTGTTTCTGATTCTCGCCCTCGCCCTCGTCTTCGGCCTGGGACACCAAAGCGGGGACTGGCCAGGGTATCTGGGCAATCCGTTCCTCGACGCGCCCAACATGTTCTACCCGCTCAGGGCCTGGGGCTTCGATCAGGTCCGAAACGGTGAAATCCCGCTCTGGAATCCCTTGATCCTCTGCGGGATGCCGAACGTGGCGGAGATGCAGAGCGCCATCTTCTACCCGCCCAACCTGGTCTTCGCCTTCCTCCCGCCCGCCCGGGCCTACAACGCCTGCGTCATTCTGCACCTGTTCCTGGCAGGGTCCTTCACCTACGCCCTTCTGGTCTACTATCGGGCGAGCCGCGCCGCTGGCCTCGTGGCCGCCGTCATCTACATGTTCTGCGGGCCGCAGGTCACTCACCTCTTCGCGGGGCATCTTACTCTCCTCTGCGTCATCGCCTGGCCGCCCCTGCTCGTCCGCCTGTTCGACCACGCCGTGCGCCAGCCTTGCTGGAGGGCGGGCATGATGGGCGCCGGCGTCCTCGCCTTACAACTCCTTGCCGGCTACCCCCAGTGCGCACTGTATTCCGTTCACATGGCTCTGGCCCTCGGCATCGTCCTTACGGCATGGACATGGCGCAAGGAACGGGACGGCCACCGGCTCGCCAAGCGCCTGGCCATCCTTGCTGCCGGGCTCGGCTGGGGCTTTGCCCTTGCCGCAGTGCAGCTCCTGCCAGCCTTCGAGTTCGTTCCGCACTCGGTCCGCGCCGCGTTCAGCCGTGAATGGACCGCCACCCACTCGCTGCCGCCCGAACACCTTCTGACCTTGCTCATGCCCGGTTTCTTCGGCGTCGAACAGTACTGGGGCCGCGAGTTTCTCTGGGAGACCTGTGGGTACGTCGGCGTCGCAGGCCTCGTTTTCGCCCTTCTCGCCTGGTGTCACCCCCGCCGGAGGCTCGTCCTTTTCTTCGCGGCCCTCGCCGCGGGCAGCCTTCTACTGGCTCTCGGCCAATTCTCCTTCCTTTACCCGCTGGTCTACTCCACGGTCCCCGGTTACTCCCTCTTCCGCGGGCACGCGAAATACCTGGTCATCGCCGCCCTCGCCCTCAGCGTCCTCGCTGGACTCGGACTCGATTCCGCCCTTGCCATGGAGAAAACTCGACTGGCCCGGGCCGCGCGCGCCCTGGGCCTCGGTGGCCTCGCCCTTGCCGCTGCCTTTCTCCTTCTTGACCGCTCCTTTGCCCGCACAGAGGGCGTCCCCGAAATCTGGCGGCAAGTCATCGAGTGGGAGACGGGCGCAAGCGTGCAGGCTGGCGACGCCGGGATCGCCTTGACGTGGGAGCGGATGGTCCGGGAGGCCGGGCGATCGATTCTTTTCATCCTTTTGGCGGCAGCATGGCTGGGAGTCGCCTCGCACCGGGCCTCTTCTGCCCAGCGTATCGCAGCCAGCGGGTTCGGCCTGCTGCTGCTCGACCTCGCCTTCTTCGCCTGGCCGTTCTTCGCCGTCACCCCGGTCCCGCCTGAGTCCCAGCGGCCCCGGCGTCTCGAGGCGGCCGCGCCCGAAGACGCGCCTGGCTGGACGCGCCGGCCCGTGAAACCACACCAACCCGTGAACCTGGGGATGTCCCAGGGACTCGCCACCTCCGAAGGCTACGTGGGCAACCTCCCCGCAGCCTATAGCGAGTTCTTCCGCATGGCGGAGGGGGACGATCCGACTCGGGTCGATTTCACGTTCCGGCGGTCCAAGAATACCCCGCTGTCCCGGTTGTTTGCCGAGGCGGGGCCGGCCTTGGGGCCTCCCCAGGAAGCAACCTCCATGGCGAGTTTTCCCAGAGCTTTCTGGATCGCAGCCCCCGCCTCCAGCCTCCCCCCGCGGCGGCCGCCTGAGCACGACCCGGACGCGCAGGCGCTGCCGCCCCGGCCATCCCTGTGGCCCGTGCCGGTCGCTTCATTGGATAGGGCCCTGACTCCGGTGGACCTCGAGCAATACGGGAATCAAAGCGTACGAATCCGTGTACCCGGAAATGCAGAAGGCTGTCTTCTCCTCACCGATACTTACTACCCTGGCTGGAGCGCCCGGGTCGATGGGCGTCTTCGGCCCGTGTTCCCGGCGTATCATGCGTTCCGGGGCGTCCCGGCTCGCGCCGGCGATCAGAGGATAGAATTCGCCTACGAGCCCCTGAGCTTCCGGCTGGGCCTCGCCATGAGCCTCTTTGCCGCCGCTTCCTGGCTGGGTTTTCTCGCCGCGCGCCGCATGAGACGATGGTCCCCGATCCGCCAATTCTGACGTGAGGCGCGCAAGGGCCGAAAAAAGCGGCCTGGGGTGTGAGGAGCACCCCAGGCCACCAGGCAACCACCGAAAGGAGATGAGCAGGCAAACGATCAGAGAACCGTGTCCTTGCCGTAGCACTCCATGCCGTGCTCGTGGAGGTCCAGCCCTTGCCGCTGGGCATCGTCGTTCATCCGCAGCCCCACGGTATTCGACAGCACAAAGAAAAGGATGAAGGCTGATACGGCGGTCCAGGCTCCGCAGGACAGCACGGAAATGATCTGGGAGATCAACTGATTGGGACTGTGATCGCCGAAGAAAAGCCCATCCACTCCGCCGTAGGGCTTCTGGGCGAAGAGCCCCACCGACAGGACGCCCCAGACGCCGTTGACCAGGTGAACCGAGATGGCGCCAACGGGGTCATCGATCTTCGCAGTTCGCTCGAAGAACAGGACGGAATAGACGACCAGGATGCCGGCGACAATGCCGATGATCACGGACGAAAGCGGGCTCACGTTGGCGCACGGCGCTGTGATGGCTACCAGCCCGGCCAGGATGCCGTTGCAGACCATGCCGCCGTCGAAGAATCCAAACTTGAGCTTGGAAACGATGAGAGCGGTCACAGCACCGGCCGCGCCTGCCAGGTTCGTCGTTACGGCGATGGTGGCGAAGCCGCCGCCCCCGACCATGGCCGTCGAGCCGGGGTTGAAGCCGAACCAGCCGAGCCAGAGGATGAATGTGCCCAGGACCGAGTAGCCGAAGTTATGGCCGGGGATGACGTTAACCTTCCCGTCCTTCCCGTATTTTCCGAGGCGGGGTCCCACCATCCAAGCGCCCACGAGGGCGCACCATCCGCCCACAGAATGCACCACACCTGAGCCTGCGAAGTCGATGTATGCCCCGTACTTCTGAGCCAACCAACCTTGAGAATCACACAGCCATCCGGCTCGGTTTCCTTCAGCACCGTAGAAGCTGGCCAGGCTGCCCCAGGCCCAGTGGCCGAAGACCGGGTAGATGATTGCGCTGATGAAGACCGAATAGACCAGGTATGCCTTGAAGTTCGTCCGTTCGGCCATGGCCCCGGACACGATGGTTGCCGCGGTGGCGCAGAAGACAACCTGGAACAGCCAGAATCCGAGCATCCGCGAGTTGACCGCGCTTCCGTCCCCCGTGAGCGCGGCGAAGCCCTCCGTGCTCCAGCCGAAGAGGCCGCCATGGGTCGCGCCAAACATGACTCCGAAGCCGACAAGCCAGAAGGCCAGGGACCCAAAACAATAATCCAATACATTCTTAAGAAGGATATTAACTGCGTTCTTAGCTCTCGTGAAGCCAGACTCGACGAATGCGAACCCGGCCTGCATCCAGAAGACCAGGAAACCGGCCACGCAGAGCCAAAGGAGGTCAGTTTCACCTCGCAGGGTCGAAATCTTACCGTCTAGGTCAGAGGAGACAGAAGCCAGAGTGGGCTCTGCCCCCTCCTCTGCGAAGGCCGGTGCGAGTGCCAATACCGTGCATAAGACCGTAAGGCCGGCTAGGGCCATTGGCTTGACTGACACGAAAGAAAGCTTCTTCAATTTCATCTCCCTTTCTCCTCAATGCCTCATTGACTGAATCAGTGATACCCAATCCGACCTACAATTAGAAACAAAACCGGGGCCATTTTATTCAAAAAGGGCATAAAAAAGAGCAAATTCCTTTGCTAGAAGGCTTTCAATTGGGCTTTGAATTACTGCGATCCTAACCTAACGACCATTGTTTGGTCGTCATTAACGCAGTAGGATTATTTATTGAGCATCAACATGGGTATCAGATCATTTTGTTAGCGTCTTTATCCAGTCTTCTGATAGCCTCACCTGCGGATGAACAAACAGCACTACAACCCACGCCTTATCACCGCTTATTAGGAGTTCTGAAGGCCGAAAAGTTGCTCAATTACTTGTCATAAGCATTACAAGTTGGCTCTATCATAATTAACTGCTCATAATTAACGCATTAGACATCCTTCATAATGTGCTTTCGAACAGCGTGTTGCGTATGTTTTGGACTAATTGGCTAATGAGGAATATATTTTGACAAACAGTTATGCAACATGTTCATTTAACTATCATTTGGGAGAAATTTCACAAAATGGCATCCAGCAGCCTTATTAGGAATCTTGAATGGCCGGCGTGGTTGCCTTATGGGAGAAACAGCCTCTTACCGGCATGTATTGCTGCTCTGATAGGGGGCATCATCGTAAGCGGTCCACTATCGGCCGAGGGTGATGGCCGGGCTGCTCCGACGGTCGCAGACGCCATGGCTGCGGCCGCTGACCTGAAAGTCGCCGCTGATACGGTTTGGACGCTATCGAAGGCCTTCATTGTTATAGAAAACGGGTAAACGATTCACCCGAATTTACTGAGAAGTTGCTTTCGGCTAACTTAAACGACTGTCATGAGGACAGTTACACAACGTGTGTCATAACCTCCATGCCTCGTTCGGATTTTGACAAACCTCGATTTCGGGATAAGTTAAATATTGCTGCGAAGAGTCCTCTTTGTGCGAGGGAGCGGGAAACCCGCGGAATAAGCGCTTGGGGAGGGGGAACACATGCAGACCATCCTGATCGTCGACGAGGACATGGGCACACGCCTTCAGCTCATCAAGGAACTGCTCGGAGAGGAATACCACATCCAACTCGCCTCAGACGTCCGCGAGGCCTATTCCAAGAGTCGCCATTGCCCGCCCCACGCAGTCATTCTCAATTGCACCTCGACCAACAGGGAGGCGCTGGACGCCTTTTGCATGATGTTAAGCCGGGAAGCCCGCTGCCTCTTCATCTTCCACGGTCCCGAGGCCCGTTCAATTCAGGCTCTCTCCTACCTCGCTGACCCTTCCGTGGTTGTGATACCCAGCCTGGACGGTCCGAAGTTGCAGCAAGTACTGCAGTCGGCGTTCAAAGGCCGGCGTGTCCAGGGGCACTTGAGCCCGATTACACTGGATTAAGGCGGGCGAAGCCTGCAACCCAACACGGCTCGGAAAGGTGGCATGGCTCAGGGTTCAGGAATCAACTGATACCCGACCCGCCTCCCACTGGGACAAGTCTGGCGGGACACCTGTCAACTTCTCCGCCGGATGCCCGTCGGGTGCCCACCGGGTGCTTACGTAGTGGGCGCGGCGCGGGGCGCGGAGAAATGACACCCTAAGACTCTAATCGGCGCCTGAAATCATGTCGATCAGCGCCATCGTCCGAGCGGCGTCCTCGAGGTCGCACGCGGGGAACGGAAGCGGCAAGCCGGTCCGGACGCACTCGAGAAACGTCCGGTCCTGCTTCAGAAATCCCGCCTTGTATTTCCGGTCGTCTTCATCCGCCTCGAGGGCGATGGGGTCGTGCCCACGGCGCTCAAAAGTGATGCAGTCGAATCCCGGATTGGAGGTGAGCGTCACGCCGGGTCCGCGGACCTCGAAGCGATGTCCGCCCGGGGCGGACCAATCCATGGCCGCGCGGCCCAGAGCCCCGTTTTCATATTCCAGGATGGCCGCGCAGGAGTCCGCCATCGGGCCTTCGAAGGTGCGCTGGACCGCGGAGACTCGGGCCACCTCGCCTCCAAAGTAACGCAGAAGGTCCAGCGCATGAATGCCGTTGGCCGCGCCCCACCTCCGGAGCACCTCCTCGGGAAACTTAGTGCCCTTCCGAATGCGGTCCAGGTCCTCGTGCGCCTCTACGGTCACACTCCGGACGGGGCCCGCTTCCAGGAGCATCCCGCGACCCCGAAGAATCGCAGAGTAGAAACGCCGGTTCACTCCGACCATCGCCAGGGTTTTTCGTTCGCGGGCGAGCCGCGCCAGGTCGCGGGTCTGACGGGTGTGAAGTCCCGGCGGCTTCTCGAGGAACGTGGGGACGCCGGCACGCAGGAACGCGCTGGCGACCTCGGACACGGCCAGCACGCTGACGAGCACGAAGACCGCGTCGGGTCGATCGTCCTCGAGCAGCGGCCGGATCGAGTCGTGCCGCCGTTCCACTCCAAAGCGCTCCCCGGTCTCTTGAAGCATCCGGGCATCGCGGTCCGCCAGCGCCAGATGGATGTCCGGGAGGTCTCGGAGGACGGCGAGATGTTTCTGGGCGATGTTTCCAGCCCCGATCACGGCGACGTGAAGCATGCTATTTGCCGCCTTTCACGAACCGGATGGGGCCGAAGGCCATCATGTTGTTGCTGGGGCCGTCGTAGGTCGTGTTGAGCCGCTGGTATTCTCTCGGCTTGCCGTCGCTGATGCGGTGGCGCGTGAAGTTGCCGTACCAGACCACTCCGCCAGCCGCCGGCACGGCTTTTTTCCAGGCGCTGAACGGCACGAACACCTCGAGGCTCCAGAAATCCGGGCCCACGTAGGCCTGGGTCTTCAGCCCGGAGCACGACCAGGCGAGATCGCCGCCCGCGCTGTCATAAACGGCCGCGTTGGGATTGATGATGAACTGGTAGAAGCCGATGCGTTCACCCGTCACGTCCAGGAACAGCTCGACGTTGTCATTCCACCAAGCGAGGGAATCGTCACCGCCGCCGATGTTCCGCACGAGCTGCTCCGGATGCGGCTCGGCCATCCGGAATCCGAAGGTTACACCGTCCTTGTTCCAGACCGCCTTCAGGGTGGTCGGGAACTGCGGCTGTTTCGTCTGGCGGTCGAGCGCCCTCACGAAGGAGACTTCGGGCGCTTTCTTCCACGGCTCGTCATCGAGTCGGCCGTCGATTTCGGGGCTCGACGGGGCCTCGGAGACGAGCAGAGCGGTTCGGCCGCTCCCCTCAGCGTAGTCCCTGGACTCAGCGAAGAAATCGGCGAAGGGGGCGGCGTAATACTCGAGCCTCTTCGCGGCCTGTTCGTCGTCCCTGACCTTTTCCCGCGCCCGCGCCAGAAGTTGTTCCATCTCAAGGACTTTATTTCTCGGATAGCTTTTCTCATAGACGCCCCGGGGTGAGAGCCTTCCTCCGGGCCACCGGCTTCTCTCCCATCCCTCGATCTGATGCCGGACGAGCCGGCGCATCGTTCCAGCGGCGGGCCCGTACATCCTGTGGGCGTACTCCCGCAAGGCCGCATCCACATCGAAATCCGGATTCCAGAGGACCTTCATCCAAGTGTAAAGGCTGAGATGCTGGCGGGGCCAGTGATCCCCTTCGCCGTTGATGAACGATCCGACCGTCTTGTCCCGATTCTTGCGGTAAAAGTCCTGGATCGTGTGGGGGAAGAGATATACCGCCTTGGTCTTATCCTCAGGCCAACAACTGTAGTGCCAATTTTGAATTTTCCGGCCCGTGAGCCGCACCCAGCCGTCCACGGCCTCCTGCTCGGACGCGGCGAGGGAAGGTTCCTTGTACTGTGCGAGGCCCGGCATCCCGCAGAGTTGCACCTCGACGTTATCGGGGAACTCGATGCCTTCGGGCGGCCGCGTGTAGTTGAGATAGGGAAGGTAGAGGACGGTCGCTTCCGGCCAGCGTTTTTTGACCTCCCGGGCCAGCTTGGCGACAAACTGCGACACGACCTGGGATGCCGAGCCGTACGATCCACCCTCGGGATTCCAGAGTCTCCGGCAGTCCGCACAGTGGCAGGCCACCTCCGCGTCATTGGGCGAAACGGTGATCGCCTTTCCGACGATGCCCAGATGCGCCGGCTTGCCATGGTCGAAGTGCGCCTCGAGGTTCTCCAGATAGGTCTCCAATGTCCGCACATTCCCGTAGCACAGCATGCTGAAGTCGCGCTGCCCGTCTCCACGAAGCTGGAAACACTCGGGCCGGTCCTTCGCATAGACCTGCCCCCAGTCGTGCGGGCTGTGCACCACGAGATTGATGGGCCACGAATTGTTCGCTCGCAGCCGCGTGTGATGTGGCGTAAGCTGGATGCCCGTCCCGTTCCAGGGGATGCCGCAGGGCGGCCAAATCTCCCGCCTGCGGAACACGGGAGCGTCCTCCAGCCATGTCGGGGCGATGACCAAGCCATCCGATGAGGGAATGGAACAGCCCAGCACCGTGGGGAAATACCAGCGGACGCCGACGAATCGCTCCAGAAATTCATAGACGCCCCAGGCCGTGCCGAAGGAGTCAGCCCTCGGCCCGACGGGTTCATCATTGCCCACGATCAGGACAGCATCCGGCGCAGTCTTGATGGCGAACCCTTCGATGGGCATGGACTTGCCTTCGAGCCCGTTTGCCGCGGCCAGGGAACAGTCTCCGACGACAATCGCCGGGCCGCTCACCTTGCCGTACTCCACGGGAAGCTGCGCCCCGGTTGCCTTTTGAAGGGTGTCTTGAAGGTCCTGGACGGCGGCGGAGAGGACCCCTGAGACCTTTTCCCGGGCCACCATGACGGAGATGACGCCCCTGGCCTGGCCTTTTTCGATCAAGACGACCGAGGGATGCCTCGGCTTGCTCCTGAAGCGGACCGGATTCAGGTCATCCGCCCCGCCGCCAACTGTAACCCATTGAAAAACAATGAATTGAACCAGCAGGGTGGAAAGCCTTGGCAGCATGGGCCGGGTCATAGTGGATTCCTCGCTTAGTCGATTCGAGGGCTAGGCGCTTCCGGAGCCGGAGAAGACTCTTGCTCCAAACCGGTCGAGACGGGCAAGGGCTTCGGGACGAGAGCCTGCTCCAATTTTTCCAGGGATTCCCGCTGCTCCGTGGAAGGAAGCGGCAGGAACAAGGACACGATAGCGCCGCCGCCCTCCCGATTCAGGACGCGGACCCTGCCGCCGTGCTGTTCCAGGATGCGTTTGACGATGGCGAGGCCCATGCCGGTGCCCTTGGCCTTGGTGGTATAGAAGGGCTCGAAAACCCGATCAAGAGATTCCGGAGGGAATCCGGGCCCCGTATCCGCCAGGAAGACCTCTACGCCCTGCGTATCCGAGAGAGGCGGAGGCCCCGCCAGGGAGAGACGCGTGGTGATGGACAGCCTGCCGCCGTTGGGCATGGCCTCGAGGGCATTGAGGATGACATTGACCAGAGCTTCCTGAAGGAGGGCCGGGTCCCCGAGCACGTTCGCGAACGTCCCCCATTCGGACTCGATGGCGACCTTGCGCTGATGGCATTCGGCGGAAAGAAGCTCGAGCGCCTTGCGCATCACCCCGTTGACGTCCAGCAGGATGAACCGCGGCTTCTGCGCACCCGTGAAATCGAGAAACTGGGACAGGAACGCCTCCACCCGCTCGACCTCCCGAAGCATCCGCTGGGCATCCTGTGACGGCGGGCTGCCGGCCTGAGAGGCGGCGGACCGCAGGGCGTTCTTTGCCGCGGCGAGCGGCTTCTGGATTTCTTGAACCAGTCCGACGGCCACGCGGCCCGTGACGGCCAGCCGTTCCGACTGGGCCACCTTTTCGCGGCTGGTCTCGACTTCACCCCGAAGGATTTGGAGCTCCTCGACGAGGGATTTTGCGGACGCTCGAAGGCTGTCGATCGGGTGCGACCATTTGAGGTCCACCCGCCGTTGTGGCTCGATAGCCTCATTGATCTGGCGTGCCAGGGCGTAAACCGGGTTGGCGAATCTTCGCGCGATGAGGAGGCCGACCAAGAGGCCGAGAAGCAGCGTCGTCGCGCTCATCAAGCAAAACCACCTCCAATGGCCCTCCGCGGCTTCGGAGGTCCCTTTCTGCTGCCGCTGGATTTGACGCCGGCAATGGACGTTCAACTCCTGAGCCGTCTTGAAGAGGCCCGTTATTGAATTCTGAACCTGGCTGCGCCAGCCGACAGGGAGAGACGGCCTGGACGACCGGCTTGTCCACCTTTCCGGCAGGGTCTCATCAATCCGGTCCAGATGCGTCCTCAGCACCCTCGCGTAGCCTTCGGCTCGCAGCGCCTTCGGGTCCGTGCCTTCAACCTGCCCCAGCAGCAGTTCCATCTCATGCGTCTGCTTCTCGAGCGCGTTCAAACTAGCGGCAATCCCCTCCAGGGACTGCTTTTCCACGACCTCCGCCGATTCTTGGGACAGAAGATGGTCCAGCTTGACCAGGTTTTCCTGGAAGTCTAGGATTCGAGAGGTGATATCCGCATGGGCCCGGAGGGACTGGAGACTCGATTCCTCGAGAACTTGAACGTGCCGGACGGTGAGCACGCTGAGGACGAAGAGGGAGGCCCAGAGGGTGACGACCGCCAGGATGATGCAGTGATAGAGGCTCAATCGTCTCATCTTGGCTGTGCCCGCGCGAAGTGGCTACCGGGGCAAGAATTCCTTTCGGTGCCTTTAAAACGATTATGGTAGCAGTTCGCTGGAGCTTGTCATCCGAGAGTCACGAAGTTTTTGTGTAACCTATTGCTATAAATAGCGCTGCACACCCTCCGCTCCCAGGTTGACTTCCACTATCCGTCATTGACGATCATCCATCGACTCTTGGGTTACGTCGCCCTGGATTCAAGTCGGGAGGAGATGCGCCATCAAGATTACTGAAATTGAAAGCCCAAAGACGATTTCTCAACTCCTGGCGGGCATTCTTGAGCGCCAGTGGGCACACTTGGTGCTTTTGAGTCTGTGCATTGGGCTGCTGGCGGGGACCGCGGCCGCGGGCATGGAGAAAGGGCTCGAAGGGGCGACTCGCCTCTTTATCGGGCGGTTCCTGGTGACCAATCGGGCCCAGCTCCTGGTCTTCCATCCTGCCTTCCTCATTCTGCCAGCCGTGGGAGGACTCTTCTCCGGCCTGCTGGTCTACGGGCTGATCCGGCGACGCGCGGCGCAGGGGACGGACCTCTACCTCGAGGCCTTCCACGAGCACCAGGGTCGCCTTGGGCTCAAGACGCCCGCCGTCCAGGCCGTCGCTGCCATCGGCGTGATCGGATGCGGCGGCTCCGCCGGTCCTGAAGGCCCCATCGCCGCACTCGGGTCATCCCTCGGTTCGTCCCTCGCCCGGCTCTTCCGCGTGAGGCCAGAGGAACAGAAGAACTTCTTAGTGGCCGGGTGCGCCGCCGGCGTGGGGGCCGTCTTCCATTCTCCCCTGGGCGGCGCCTTCTTCGCCACTGAAGTCGTCTACAGCGATCCTGACATGGCCCATGAGGCCCTCATTCCCAGTCTGGTCGCGTCGGTGTCCGGCTATGTGACCTTCACCTACCTGACGGGTCACACGGGCGCATTTTTTCCGGGTGTGGAATCGGTTCATTTTACCCGGCCGGCCGAGTTGCCCGCCTACGCCGCGCTGGGCATCCTCTGCGTGCTGGGGGCCGGTCTGTTGCGCGTGTCGCTTCGAGCGACGACCGCTCTCGTGGGAAAGCTGAGGACGCCGGGTTGGTTCAAGCCCGTGGTGGGGGGCATCCTCTGCGGGGCCGCGGCGTGTCTCGTGCCTCAGGTCCTCGACCCGCGATACGAGCTTCTCCAACAGCTCTTGAAGACGCACTCGACGGGGGGCGCCGGTGTCCCCGGCATCGGCTTTGGCCTGCTTTTCCTCTTTTTTATCATGCGGGCCGTGGCCACGGGCCTGACCATCGGATCGGGTAACGCAGGCGGTATTCTGGGCCCCTCCGTACGAATCGGCGGATTCTGCGGCGCAGCCCTCGGCGCACTCCTCACCGCGTGGTTCCCCGGCTTCACAACGCCGGAGCTCCAGGCCTCCCTGATCGCGGTCGGTATGTCCGGCGTCCTCGTCGCTGGAATGCGCGTGCCACTGGCCGGACTGATCATGGTTCTCGAAATGACCCACGCCTACGGCCTCATCGTCCCCCTGATGCTCACCAGTTCCGTCTCTTACCTCTTCGGCAGACGTGTCGCCTTGAGCCGGAAACAGGTCCGCAATGCCCTCGAATCACCGGCTTGCCTCAGCCAAGTCATGCAAGAGGTACTCGAGGAAATCCGTGTTCGCGACGCCGTGGTCCCCGGTTCGGACCGGAATTACCTCGAGGCAGGTTCGACCGTGAATCAGGCGGAGGCGAGTCTGGGTGAAAAAGGATTGGCCTACCTGCCGGTGCTGGCCAGCAACGGCCTTTACCAGGGTATGGCCAGCCGCGAGCGTCTGGCTAAATTTCAAAAGGATGGCCGTGGGGGCGAGGCTGTCGAGGCCTGCTCCCTTTCCGGGCTCGACGCGCTGGAGGCCGGCATGGGGGCACATGAGGCCCTCGAACATCTCCTCGCCGAGCGGCTGCCGTACCTCCCCGTCGTCCGTTCCAGGGAGAATCCGCGCTACGAAGGCTATGTCAGCGGTCACTCGGTCGATGCTGCTTTTCGGGCCGCGGTGGCCCGCGTCTTCACTCCTTTGCGCGACCGTATGCCGGATGTGGCCGGGCTGTTCCTCCGGCAGGACATTCCGTCGGTCCTGGCGAGGCTTCCAGGCCTGACCAACGTGGCGGAGTCCGAGGAAATGAGAGTTCCACCGGAGGTAGTCGGAAAGACGCTGGGCGAATGCGATTTCAGATGCCGGTACGGCCGGCAGGTCCTGGCAATCCGACGCCAGGATGGGACGCTGGTTCTTCCGGCTTCGGCGTCAGACGAGATGCGGGCCGGAGACGTGTTGTGGGCTGCGCCGGTTAAGAGGACCCGCGGATGAGGCCGGACCCCATCAAGCTAGGGGCACAAGGGCAACTGGCGGGCGAGCGCATTCCGGGCCGCCTGCGCTAAACAGGCGCTTCCTCGGCTTTCAGGCCCGATCCCACACGGCAGGACGTCTCGAGGCAGGATAGAATCGTGTCGGTTCAAAACCCGCCTTACTTTTTCAGTTCAGAAGTGCCCTCGCATTTCTGAACTGAACAACAGGCGTCTACAACTCATTTGAAAACCACTGGAAGCGTACCCCCGGTGTCGTCCCGTCCCCTGAAGCTTCTCGCGGCCCTCGCTCTCTCCCCTCGGACCGCCGCCGTGGCAGGTGAGGCCCGCCGCCTAGCGCAAGCCCTACAGGCGGAACTCACTTTCCTCCACGTGGGTCAGGACACGCCGGAGACGCGCTCCCTTCTGAACGAGGCTCTCCAGCAAGCGGGAGTCGAGGGACACATGCGCTCGTTGGACATCCGGCCCGGCAAGGTGGAGTCGGTGTCCTGCAAACGGGCACGCGAATTGGGCTCGGACCTTCTGATCCTGGGTGCCTTGGAGAAGGAGGGTCCCCTGGAGTACTTCGTCGGGTCGGCCGCCCGCCGCATCGCCCGGAATGCACCGTGCTCCGTTCTGCTCCTGACCGAGCCACGGGCCTCACCGTCTCCCTTCCAGCGCCTCGTGGTCAACGTGACGGAGGACGACCCCTCCTCCGCCATGCTGAAGCTGGCCATCGATCTCGCCCGGCGCGAGGCCGTCGAATCCTTTCACGTGGTACGGGAGTACGAGCTTTTCGGGCTGCATCTCGCCATGGCCGATGGCGTGGATTCCGATGAAGCCGATGCCTACAAGGAAAACGTCCAGGCCGATGAGGAACTGAAATTGTCCGACTTCCTGGAGCAGTTCGATCTCCAAGGGCTGCCCCTGAAGCGGGCATGCCTCCGCGGCAAGGAAGGATGGCAGGCCGTGGAGTACGCATGGGAACATGGCGCGGACCTTCTCCTCTTTCCTGCACCGGGCAGACGGCTCACTTTCTGGGACAAGTTCTTCCAACACGGGGTCGAGTTCGCCCTTCAATCCCTCCCGTGCGCCCTTCTCTTGTATCGGAGCGGTGAAGGCGCATAGCCGTGCCTCCCAGTTCAGAAATAGGGGAGCCCTTTTCGAGGACGAGCACGACGACGAGGACGAGCGCAAAAAAAAGGCTGACCGGTTCGAGGCCGCTGCCCGGCGGCTTCGCTGTTAGGCCGTTCGGAAAGAGTGCGCACGATTTCTGAAGAGAGCGCGGAGACCCCCATGGCCAGCTTGACGCCACATGAAGTCGCCGTGATGTTCATGGCTCTGGGCACGCTGTTGGCCTCAGCACGGCTGCTCGGCGAGCTGGCCAAGCGATATCATCAACCGGCAGTCCTGGGAGAGCTTCTTGCCGGCATCTTCCTCGGCCCCACGGTCCTCGGCGCCCTCGCCCCGCAGGTCGCCGGCGCCCTCTTCCCGTCCCAGGGCGGCAGCGCCCTCGTCCTGGACGGCATCACCACCCTGGCCATCACCCTTTTCCTTCTCGTAGCCGGAATGGAGGTCGATCTCTCCACCATCTGGCGGCAGCGAAAGGCCGCCGTCACCGTCGGCATTTCGGGCATCGTTGGACCCTTCGCCCTCGGATTCGCCACCGCCTGGATGGCCCCCCGGGTGATGGGGAAGGACCCGAGCGCCGACCCGCTCATCTTCGCCCTGTTCATTGCCACCGCCCTGTCCATTTCTGCACTCCCGGTCATCGCCAAGACGTTGATGGACCTGGACCTTTACCGCACCGAAGTGGGAATGACCGTGATCGCCGCAGCGGTCCTCAATGATCTGGCGGGCTGGATCATCTTCGCCATTCTCCTGGGCATGCTCGGAACCCCCGCGGGACACGGGCTTCCCATTGGGCACACCATCGGGATAACCCTCGGGTTCGTCGTCTTCATGCTGACGCTTGGCCGGTGGCTGGCTCACCGCATTTTCCCCTGGATTCAGGCCCATGCGAGCTGGCCTGGAGGCGTGTTGAGCTTCATCCTTTCCGTCACGCTTTTCGGCGCGGCCTTCACTGAATGGATTGGCATCCACGCCATTTTCGGCGCTTTTCTCGTTGGAGTCGCCATGGGCGACTCCGCACATCTCCGGGAGCAGACGCGCAGCATCATCGACGAGTTCATCTCCTTCTTCTTCGCCCCCCTTTTCTTTGCCAGCGTCGGATTGAAGGTGAACTTTGCCGCCAATTTCGATCTTGTCCTCGTGACCGTGGTCCTCATCATCGCCTGTATCGGCAAAGTTGCCGGCTGCGCCCTCGGGGCCAGGCTGGTTGGGATGGCGGCGAGGACTTCCTGGGCCCTGGGCTTCGCCATGAACGCCCGCGGCACCATGGAGATCATCCTCGGCCTCCTTGCCCTCCAGTTCGGCCTCATCCGCGAACGAACCTTTGTGGCCCTGGTCATCATGGCGCTGGTCACCTCGCTCATGAGCGGCCCCATCATGCAGCGCATCCTCAAGCGCAAGAAGCCGTCGCTTTTCCTCGACCTGCTGGAAACCCGCAGCTTCCTGAACCGCCTGAGCGCATCCAACGCCCAGGAAGCCATTCACGCCCTGGTCCAGGCCGCATGCCCCCTCCGCGGCCTCAAGCCCGAGGAGGTCGAAGCGGCCGTCTGGCAACGCGAAGAAGTCATGCCCACCGGGGTCGGACACGGCCTCGCGCTGCCCCACGCCCGGATCGACGCCCTCAGCAAGTCCGTTGTCGCCATCGGCCTCTCCAGGGCCGGGATCGACTTCGGGTCCGACGACGGCCAGCCCGCGCACATCATCGGCCTTCTTCTGACTCCCAAAGGAAACACCAGCCTTCAACTCGAACTTCTCGCCGATATCACGCGTACGTTTAGCGATCGGGAGTTTCGCGAAAAGGCGCTCCAGGCGCGCAACTACACGGAGTTTCTCGCCCTTCTCAAGCTCAAGTCCTCGAAGAGGGAAAGGTCCATCGAGACGGATTGATTTTTCAGGGCGGAAGTCCTGCTATACTTCCTGATGTCGTCCAGAAAACGACCGATGGCCCGTGGCGAGAGGTGTTCGACAACCTTGGCGCTGGTTTACAATGTTTTACTTGTTCCTTACAGGGCAATGACTTTCGATGGCGCAGCGCCTCTAGAATCTTGAACATGGAGCGCTCACACTTCGTTTCATCCGCTTCGGATTCGACAGGCCGGCGAAGCCGCATCGGCCGCAGCGGCTTCAGTGCCACCGAGCTTCTCGTGGTCATCGGGATCATCATCCTCCTCGCCGCCATCGGCATTCCCGCCATGCTCGCGCTTCGGGACAACCAGAAGGCGAGGCAGGCCCAGGCGGAGATTCAGATCGTCGTCGCGGCCCTGCAGGACTTCAAAACGGATTTTGGAGACTTCCCCAATCTGGCGCTGCTCCAGGCCAAGCTCTTCGAGAAAGCCTCCTCTCTTCCCTTGCCCGCAGGCATCAATCTTGGCAACGAAGTCCTCGTGGCCTGCCTGGTCACCCACCTCCCTGCCCTCTACGAGACCAACGGTTACCTGCCTGCGTCCCTCGTCGGGTCCGAGGGCGAAAAACTCGTGGACCTCGACGGTGACGGTTTCAGAGAGCTGGCGGACCCCTGGACAAGGCCCTACATTTACTTTCATCACAGCGACTACCATTCGTCCATCACCTGCGATTACTCTACCCGCCTCAACGCCGATCAGCGCTCTACCGCCCAGGCCCGTGCCGACAGCCAGGGCGCCTATGACCAGCTCACGTCGTTCCAATTCTGGTCCTGCGGCATCAATCAGGAGAACGATACGAATTGCAGCACGACCTCCCGGACCGCCGAGGACGATGATCTCCGGAGCTGGAACATGGATTAGCGATGTCCCATCCTTTTCACATTCTTGGAATGTCAACCTCCGGGTATCGACCGGTTTGCACTCCAAGGACCCGGATTCTGGATGCTGGGTCCCCTGTCCCTGGTCCCTGGTCCCTCGTCCCCTGTCCCTGGTCCCTCGTTCCTCGTTCCTCGTCCCTCGTCCTCTATTCACGCCCACATCCCCACACCCACGCACCCGCACACCTCTTCACCCCCGGCGTCCGGTGTCCGGTGTCCGGTGTCAGCCGCTTTGTCTCAGGTTACTCGTCCCAGGTTACTCGTCCCAGGTTCCTCGCCCCTCGCCATGCCGCGCTCACCCTCGTCGAGCTTCTGGTGACCATTTCCATCGCCTCGATTCTCTTGAGCCTGAGTGTTGGCGGCTACCTGATGATGAACAAGACGCTCGCCTATAACGCCGCCGGCACCCTCGTCCAGGGGAAAATCCTCGGCGCTCGCAATCTCGCCATCCATGATCATGCCAGCGCCTACGTGACCCTTGACGCCCAGAAGAATCGTATCCAGACCTTTGGCCGGACCGCTGCGGGCTTCTGGCATTTCGATGACGGCGACCTCGGCGCGACGGTGAATGTCACCGCCGGCTCGTCCCGCCAGGTCGGCTACCTCAAGAATGGCCAGGGCGGCGCCTGTTTCAGCGTCCTGGTCACGGGCCGATACGGCGTCGCCATCTCCTTTCCAGGCCCCTCGGTGTCGGACGACCAGAAACGCTACGTGGAATGTGGAAGCGGCCCCGTCTATGTGCCCGCCTACCAGGCCCGTGAGGGTGTCACCCTCGAGGCCTGGGTCTTCCCTGAAGACGATCCGGGCGGCAGTCCCCTCCCCAACGGCGCCCTTCTCCCCGTTGTCTGCAAGATCGGCGCTAATGTAGCGGACCAGGACTTCGCTCCTTACGCCATCTTTCTCGAATACAGCGAGGCAGAAAAACGCTTCAAAGCCGGAGCTCTTGTCACCCTACAGACCCGCGAGGTAAGGGAAGTGGCCACGCCTACCGCCCTAGTCCGGCCCGATACCTGGTCCCACCTCTCCATGACCTATACGAACGGCGGAGGTGGACTCCGGCTCTTCGTCAATGGCATCCTTCGTGCCGAGACGGGCACTGGCGTCACGGGCCCACTCTTGCTGAACAACCAACCTGTCCAGATTGCCCACACGGAATATATGAGGCGGGCGGGCGCCGGGCCAACCAGCGGCTTCTTCGCCGGCGTCATCGACGAGGTGATCCTCGGCCTCTACCAGACCAGCGCGCCCGAAACCATCCCCGAAAAGGTCACCGTCGTCGTCGTCAATCCCGCCAGCATGGACGCCGAATTGGGCCCCTATCGTTTCTACTTCGATGCCCGAGGCTACCTCGACCGGCAGTTCCATTCGACCCTGCCGGAGATTCTCCTGCTTTCTCCGCTCATCTCCTGGGAGCCCGAGCCCCATCGTCTTTACGAAAGCGCCGCGGAGCTTGGGGGCTTCCGAGCCCGATACCTCCAGATGGAATCCCAGCGCCAATCACTGGCCGAAGGCAACCGCGTCCATCGCCTGAAGTTCACGTGGGCCGGCACGGTGGAGTAGTAGGCAGGAGCAACCGGGTATCAGTCATCCATCACTCAAGTTGACTTACGCTTGCCTAACAACTCTTAAGTTCTTAAATATTAGATACTTATGAATCGAGAGTTCAGAGCAATCATCGGGCGAGGAAGACTGCAACTTTCTTGTCTATAAATACTTATGTGAAAAGTCAATCAAGTAGTGCAGTCATCAGTCATCAGTCATCAGTCATCACAAGTTTCAAAACTCACATGAACAATGACGAATGAGGGTGAAGGGCGATGGGAAACTTAAGTCATGCAAGGGGCTTCAAGGACTTGGTCGTCTATCAGAAGGCCAGAGAGGTCAGTCGAGAGATTTTCGAAATCTCAAAGACCCTTCCAAGAGAAGAGATTTATTCCCTCACCGACCAGTTGCGCCGTGCATCACGTTCGATGGGTGGCCAGATGGCTGAAGCATCCCCTTCTGACCGTCCGCGCGCACGCCGCCGAGCCTTCGCCATCCTGACGGTCGTGCTGATCCTATTCGGCATGGCGGTGATCGGCATGCCGTTCCTGCTCACCATGCGCATCCAGAACCAGGCGAGCCAGAACCAGCTTGCGCAGGTCCAGGCCAGGTATTCCGCCGCGGCGGCCGCCCATCATGCCATGGCCGTCCTCGTGCGGACATTGGAGACCTACGAGGCGACGCGAGAAGCAAGGCCATTCGCCACCCCCACGGTGGACACCGCCAGCGAGCTGGAGGTCTCCCTCACCGAGCTGGGCATCCCCTTCGGCATCAACCCACGGGGTCTCATGGCCAGCGTCAGCATCCAGGACGAGCAGGGCAAGATCAACATCAACACGGCCCCTGCGCTTCTTCTGGAGAACATCTGCCGCCAGGCGGAATGCTCGAATCCCGCCCTGCTCGCCCAAGCCACCGTGTTCTTCCGCACACGTTTTCACCAATTCCGGACCCTCGGTGAGTTGCGGTTATGCGCCGACATCGATCTGCCGGCAGGGAAGCGCTCGACCGTCACCTCGGACGAGCTGGAGCGTCTAAGGTCGCTCTGCACGGTGCACTCGGTCCGGGAGTTCAACCGGCCCGGCGCGCGGCATCCGGTCAACGTCAACACGGCAGCCCGTGACGTTCTGATCGCGCTCTTTCGGGGCCTCAGCGTCCGCGACTCCCTGATACCCGAGGTGATTCTTGCCGTCCGGGCGGATGGCCAGCCGAACACGGGCAATGGCGTCCTTTCTGAACTGTCCTTCCCCGCCGGTTTTGGTGGTCCTACATGGACGCTGGAATGCACCGCGATCACCGGCGGCAACATCACCTTCAGCGTCTCCAACGGGACGACCGAGGTCTTTAAGGCCTATACCTTCACACCTGCGTCGAGTCCACTCTACCTGTCCGATGGCGCGGAAATCTCTTTCCGGATCACGGACGGGAGCGTGGATTTCGCCGCGGGTGATCGCTTCATCATCGACGTGAACGAATCGGGCACGGCCGTCACGCAGGCGGCGTCGGAAAAGGTCGCAGACCGCATCCGAGCGGCCACAACGCTCGCCGCGGCCGCCTCGCCCGGGGACGGCCAGCTCCGGCTGACCCGGTCCTCCCACCTGCCGAAGGAGGGATGGGTGAACCTGGAGGGCGACCTGGTGCAGTTCACGGACAACGATCAGGCGGGCCTGCTCACCGTATCGAGCACGGATGCGGCCTCCGAGGCCGGCGTTGCCCTGGCCCATGCTGCGGGCGCGGCCGCCACCCTCGTCCTCACCAACTGGTCGGACCTCGATGTCCTGTTGCAGGAAGCGCAGGCGGCAGGCGATCTTGGGCCCGACGAGCGAGAGGCCATCTACCTCAACGCGGTCAATCCGGAAGGCCGCTTCGTCGCCCGATCGACGGCGGGCATGGTCTTCCATTCCGGCGACACCTATACGGCGGAAGCCGCGGGCATCCTCAACAGCCCCGAGGGCGAGGAGATCGGCAAGGTCCTGGCCCGGCGTGTTCTCCAGCCTTCCCAGTCCGGCGAGTCCGCCTGGGAAACGGCCAGCCAGACCGCTTTCCTCGCCTTGATTCAGCAAAATCAGCGGGCCGGGCTGATCACGCATTCGAGCCCGGCCTCCCTCCACGACCAGCCGGACGTCAGCCACCATGATCGGGGCATCCTCGTCTCCTCCGGGCCCGACGGCGGAGACGAGGAGATCGATGTTTCCAGCGCCACCCCGTTTCGCGTCGGGCAGCGCATCGAGATTTCCGGCGAGGTCTCCGGCGTTTTCCACCAGGAGCCGGCCACGGTCATCCGGGTCGATCGCACGGCCCGGAAGCTCTACCTCGACCGTCCTCTCGTCCACAGCTACCCGGATTCGGCCCGTGTGGGGCCTGCGGGCGCGGTCGCGCTCGAGCCGTCGAGGGTCGTGACGGACGCCGCCACGGACACCGCGGCCCAGCACTTCGACGGCGGGTGGTCGGCCGATTTCACGAACCTCGAGACCAACCCGGGGACCGGCACGAAGGTGAAGAATGCGGGCAGCATCGACACCGCGGCCAGCGACGCCAACGTCGGCGTCGAAGGCCTCTACGTCGGGCCCGAGGACGTCCAGGGCGCTCAGGGCGGCATCGCCTACCGGGCCGACGACGGCAACATCGCCACCTCGATGGATGCTTACGGGCTCTCCGTCCACCCCGGCCAGATCGAATTCTGGTTCAAGCCCTACTGGGGCACATCCCTTTCCAATGACTTCCACCTCCTCGACATGGCCTCCGACGAGTATCAGAACCGCCTTTCGCTCAAGGTGAGCGCGAACAGCGTCGCCATCGGCGAGCCCCACCTCGTCCTGCGCATCACGGACGGCGTCGTCCGCGACGCGGACGTCAACGACGTCGACGAAGCCCACATCTCCGAAATCCGCGTCCCGATCACCCTGAATCCGAGCCATCCCGACAGCACCAAGCGGCTTCTCGAGAGCGGCGTCTGGCATCACGTCCGCATGGTCTGGAAGGGCACTTACTACGGGCAACTGGCGCTTTTCCTCGACGGACGCCTCGTCGGTTCCTACTGGCCCGCCGCCTCGCTGGCGGGTGACATTCCCAGCGAGGACCCCGCGGTCGGCTTCACCGCCGCCACCGACGCGTTGACTCCCCGCACGAGCGAGTATCCGCCGGAGTTCAACAGCACCGCTACGGGCACCAAGGTCATGGGCGGCGAGATCGTCGAGCACGACCCCGCGGCCGCCTCATCCTTCACGGTCCCCATCGGCTCGCGGCAGAAACGCCGGACCGTCGCCCGCTCACACTCGGCCGGTGAGCCCGTCACCCTCTTCGGCTACGTCTACAACATCGAGCAGTATTACTGGTATTCCTTCGTTTATTTTCCCACGGGGCACGTCATGCTCGGCTCGCCCCCCGAGTATTCCGCCCTGGCGCACAACCTCTCTGCGCCCGGCAAGGAACCTGGCGGCACGGTCCGCCTCCAGGACCCCAACGAATTCAATCCGAACCGATTCGTCGGCGAGTGGGTGGACGACGGCGGGCCGGATTCCTTCTTGAACTTCACCGCGGACGGCAAACTGGCGGAGACCGCGGAGGTCGTGCCTTACGTGCTGGCGTCCGGCGTCGATGACTTCCCCTCTTCCGGTTTTGTGCTCCTCTTCCACGATGAGGGAGGCGGCAACACCACGGTCGAACGCGTCTTCTATGACCGCGTCGAAAAAAACAAAAGCCTCAAGGTCAAGGTCGAAGTCACCGCCGAAGGCCAGCCGCCCGTGGTCGAGAACCGTACGCTTTCCCTCGACGTCCTGCACGTCTGGGGCGGCCCCCCCGGCCAGGAGACGCCGCAGTTGCCCCAGGGCCGAGGCAACCTGGGCAGCGATCCTCCCAAGACCTACCAGCATGGCGACGCGGTCAGCCTCATCTCCGTCCAGCTCCGGAGCGACGCCGACTTGCCCGGCAACACCCATTACGCCCGCGGTTACTACCGGCCCAAGGACACCAACGTTCCACAGTCCTGGCTCGACGCCGGCTTCACCGCCGACGATTGGCTCAACGGGCCCGGGAGGGAACAGAGCGGGCTCGCCTTCGTCGCCCTGGGCGACAGGAGCGTCGGCGGCGTCTACGAGTGGATCGCCTACACCTGGCCCACCGTCGGACCGGAGAGCACGCCGCAATCCGGCGACGACACGGCCCGCCGCCTCGTCGTGGACCCCGATTCCGGCGGCACGGTCGAGAAACATTACCTTGTCGGCATCCTCGGACTCGGACGGCAGCAGGCGGGCACGACGGGCGGCGCCTTCGCCGGATCGCCCGCCCCGCCGGACCTCGCCACGGTCGTTTTCCCGGTACTCACCTCGAGCGACTCCCGCATCGGCGTCAACGATCGCGTCACCCTCCGGGACGACGACGGCAACCAGGAGGAAAAGGTCATCCTGCACGCCAGCAGCAACGGCAGCCTGTTCACCCTCGCCTCCAAGGAGACGCCTACCGTCCCCGCCTTCGTCAGCCAGAGGTACGACTACGCCAAGAACCCGCGTCTTCTCAAGTTCCCCACGGGCCGCCGGCCCGAGCTGCCCAGCACCAACCTCTGGATCGGCTGCTCCGCCCCTATCGGCACGAATAACCCGAAGGACCCCGCCCAGGCGGTCTTCGACGAAATCCGCATCCGGCGGACGTCCCTCGAGAACCAGAGCCTGCATTCCGTGCTGCTCTACAGCGGCGGCGAGCCGCCCGCCGCCAAGCGCGTGGCCGATGCGGCCCGCATGGCCACTCCCATCGGCCCGGACCTCCTTCCGCCTTTCGGCGTCCGCGTCGGCAACCTCGCCCAGTTCCTCGATCGCGACCAGGTCTACCCCACGGACGATAGCGTGGCCGGCCGGTGGTTCACGGCCCTCGGCATCGCACCGGACACCAAGCTGCCCGCCTGGATGTGGCTTTCCAACAGCAGCCAGAGCTGGCCGCGCTTCGGCTACCTCAAGGTCGATGACGAGGCCCTCTTCTATCAGATGCTCTACTGGCATCCCGACGGCGGGGCCGTTGCCAACGTCTCCATCAGCGATTCCATCCCCGAGGGCAACCCCTCGGGCATCATCGATATCCAGGTCGATTCCACCGAGGGCTTCGCCGAAGCGGGCTACGCCATCATCGAGTTCATGGTCCGCAACACGAGTTACTGGACGGGCGCGGACCCGTGGATGCGCAACCCTGATGGTGGCTCGAACGCAGCCGAGGAGAATCCCGGCTACCTCGGCAAGCGCTGGGACGGGCTGCTCACGCTCTACGACCATCCCTACTGCGGCCCCCACTCGAATTGCGGGTACTACCATCCGCATCATGCCCCGCGCTACGAGGTCGTCTTCTACGCCTCCAAGACTTCCACGGCCTTCCAGGGCGTCCAGCGAGGCATCCTGGACAGCATCCCTTACCCCGTCGTCGGGCCCGGCAACAGCCTTTTCGACTGGAGCGAAAGCGGCCCGCCGGCCACCTTCAGCCAGGGCATCACCTCTTCCGCCGGGAAGCCGCCGCGCGCGGCGGGACTGGCCGGGAATTCCTTCCTGCGCGTCCGGCCGCTCCAGGGCGTCGAGCTCGAAATCCTCCAGCGTGGCGCCCTCGGCACGGCACGCCGGCAGCACGTCGTCGGCAGCACCCTCATGCCCCTCGAAGGCATCCCGAACGTCCTCCTCACCGGGCCCCTCCAGCCGAACGGCATCCTTCCCGCCTATTCCAGGGCCCTCGCAGATTCCAATAACCTCTCCGACGAAAGACTCTTCCCCGAACGCGGCATGCTCGAACTGCCTACCGGCGAGGTCGTCGGATACTCCGCACGCAGCGCCTCCGCCTTCGGCGGCGTCCATGTGCTGCGGGAACGCTATGGCACGGCCGCCCTCGTCTCCAACGAACAGGACTACATCACCACCCTCCCGCTCGTTGTGAACCTCGACACCGACCCCACCCCGGACCTGTTCCCGGACAACGTCCCGGCCGCGGTCAATGGCAGCCCCTACGTCGCCCGTCTCCTTCCTCACCGCTACTTCGACGGCTTACCCAGGGCGATCACGGTTGCGGGCAGCTCGGCCGTTGCCAGGACCGATTACGACGCGCCGGGCACGGTCTTCCTCGCCACGGGCCGCACCGTGCCCGGCGCCGTCTGGAAAAGCCTCTCGTGGTCCGAAGGCCTGCCCGCGCCCGCCAGCTCCTCCGAGAAGTTCAAGACCCACGTCGTCGCCCGCATCGGCGGTGTCAGCGCGCCCGGATGGGACGCCGACCCCGCCGCCAGCGCCACCGATGGCCTCTTCCACTTCACCAGCGAGGCCGACCCCGACCCGGGCGACGCCCTCGTCGGCCCCTTCTACTTCACCGCGGACGGGAACGCACCTGACGCGGACGACCCAGGTTATCGCGGGGACGAGATCGAGGTGCGCATCTTCTTCGAGTTCCCCCGGAACGGCTACGTCTCCGGTAATGAACGGAGCAATGACTGGAAGAAAACGCCCTACTTCGACCGCCTCAAACTGACCTATGAGGCCGCCGGACGCGTCTTGCAGCAGGAGGACATGGCCTTCTAAGGGGCTGACTGCCCTTCGAAAATCGGGCGGATCGGACGGATTCGTCCGATCCGCCCGATCCGCCCGATTCTTTCTTCTTCCTCCACGTTGAATTCATGGCACGCCGTTCCCGTTCCGCCTATACGCTTCTCGAGATTCTCGTCGTCGTCGGCGTCTTCACCGTCCTCGGCTCGATCCTCGTCTCACTCCTTTACGGCGGACTTCGGACCTGGCGGCGCGGCGAGGTCGGCCGGCAAGCGTTCGAGAAAGGCCAGATTGCCCTCGACCAGATTCGGGAGGACCTTCTGGCCGTGTTCACGACCGAAAGTCCGGACACCTTCTGCCCCGCCAGGCCCGTCGAAATCCGATTCTCTTGCCGTTACGTCGAGGACCCGGAAAACCCGGGCATCTACAAGCAGGAGTTGGCCTTCGTCCGCACCGCCCCCCAGCAGGTCAAGAACCTCCTCGGCAGCCGGCCCGGCAATGGGCTCGATGACGATGCGGACGGGAGCGCGCGCAGCAGCGACGGAACGGACAACGACGGCGACCGCTGGCTGCTCCGCAACAACGGGCTCGACGACGACGGCGACCTCGAGGTGGACGAGGCGGATGAAGGCAACCTCGGCCGGGACGAGGCCGGCGAGGGAATTGACGAGGAATGGTACAACTCGATCGATGACGACGGCGACGGCCAGATCGACGAGGACCTCCGGCCCCTGGGCGACCTGATGCAGGTCCGATATCAGTGGGCTGGGGATAGCCTGCGGCGAGGCTTCCAGTCACCCCTCGGCGCCGCCCGGGACCCGCTCGATCCCAGCCGATCCCTCTCGACCGACCCGGAGCGTTTCGCCCTCCTGGCCACACCGGTCACCGATAAGTCCAATCCGCCGCAGCCCCTGGTCCTCATCTCCGGCGTGCTCTACTTCGGCGTACAATTCTGGACGCCCCATACCACGGGCTGGGACGAGCCCCTGGGCAAGGGTGACCCGGACCGGACGCCCACGCCGATCCCCGGCGGACCCGAGGAGTTGTGGGACTCGACTCGCGGCCGGACCCTCGCCGATCGGGTCCTGACGGTCTCCAACCCCGCGGGCGTGGGCGGGGTGACCCTGCTCGGCCTCGATGCCCGGCCCGCCAGCGCCAGCAAGCGCAAGGTCGGCAGTCAGAACATCGAATTTTACTACTACAAGCCGCCCGCTGGCAGTATCACCTCGTACAACTACCTCCCGCCCGTACTGCCAGCAGGCGCGTCCGATTCGCTCTTCGACCCTTCCGACGACGTCTACCCGAAGCGCTTGCAGATCACCCTCGTCGTCACCAACACCCGCGGCGTCGCTCGCTCCGCGGTCCTCCAGTCCCCTCTTGCCGCCGCTTCCGAGAACGCTATCCAGGTCGACGACGCCTCCGTCTTTGTTCCCGACACTTATCCGTTTGTCAAGATCGACCACGAATGGTTTCGGTACAGCTTTATCCGAGGAAACACCCTCGTCATCACGGAGGATGGCCGCGGGGCGCGTGGCAGCCTCGCCGCCGCCCATGCCGCCGGCACGGAAGTCCGGACCGGCACAACCTTCGTCCTCACCCTCGACCTGCCCTCGTACCGGGAGCTGAAAGAGTAGTATTCGAAGCCGGAAGTGTCCCTACACTTCCGGCTTCGAATACTAAAGGAAACCCCTCCCGGAGGAGGGGTTTCTGTCTATGATGCCGAACGGGGAGATGCATGCGGTTTCCCGGCGTAGCGTAATAGGCACGTCGTGGTTTCTCGCGTGTGACGCTGAAAAGAGCCAATCGATGCGCTACCGTCCTCCTGCACGGGCTTCCGCCTTCACCATCATGGAAATCCTGATCGCCATCGGCATCCTGGCGCTCGGTATCGTCGCCGTGCTCGGCCTCTTCACCTCCGCCGTCCGGCAGTACAAGGACGCGGTCGACTACGGCCAGGTCGCCCTCCTCGCCGAAAAAGCCCTGACCGATGCCCAGAATTACCTGGACGCCACCGCCGCGCCCTCCGAGATGCCCTGGTCCCAGGAGCCTCACTTCCCCGCATTCGAATACCGCGTCGTCTTCACTCCCACGACCCTGTCCGGGGAATACAAGGTCACCGTCACCATCGGCTGGGGCCCGTCCAGGAAGAATCCCACCCCAGACCTCCGCTTCCAGTACCAGCAGGACTTCCACACGATCCTGCTTAAGAAGTGAGGGATGTCTGGAGCGCCGCGGCGGCGCATCGACCATCCGGCGGCATCCGCGGCCAGCCGTCACTCACTCAGTCGTGAGTCCCGAGTCTTAAGTCTTGAGCACGGAGGCACGGAGGGGCAGAGGATAAGGGGAGCAGGGGACAAGCGGACCAGGGACGAGGGTCTGGCACTTGACGCCGGGTGTGTGGGGGCTTGCCCCGAAGCGAAGCGGGGGTTCGATAAGTGACCGGAGCTTTCGACCTGCTGCTTACTTCTTGCCAGTACTTAATTGCATAAATGAACGATAGTATTTCGGAGTTGAGATCTCCATAAGTGCTGGTGCACTTATGGACAGGGATAATAGCGGGTGCGAAGATGTTACAGGTTTGGACCTTAGAGTCTCAGGGTGTAACTTCTCCGCGCCCCGCGCCGCGCCCACTACGCGGGCACCCGGCGGGCACCCGGCGGAGAAGTTGAAAGGTGTCCCGCCAGACTTGTCCCAGTGGGAGGCGGGTCGAGTGTCAGTTGATTCCTGAACCCTGACACCTTTTGCACCCTTGTTGCGTTGCGGGCTTCGCCCGCCTTAAGTTGGAGATGAGCCATGGGCGGCAAGGGGATACGGGTAGGTTTCATCGGGCTCAGCCGGATGGGCAAGCCGATGGCGAACAACATCTTGAAGGCCGGATACCCTCTGGCGGTGCACAGCCGCAGTCTGGGCCCGGTCGAGGAGTTGAAGGGGCTCGGAGCGACGGCGGCGGGCGGCCCGCAAGCGGTAACGCGCGCCTCGGACGTCGTCCTGACGTGTCTGCCGGGCCCAGCGGATGTCGAGCAGGCGCTGCTGGGGCCCCGCGGCGCGGTCGCGGCCGCCAGACCCGGCTGCCTCTTCATCGACCATAGCACGGTGGACCCGGAGACGAGCCGCCGGGTGGCCCGCGAGGCCGAGTCGAGGCAAGCGGTTTTCCTGGACGCGCCCGTCAGCGGAGGCGTCTCGGGCGCGGAAGAAACGGACCTGATTATCATGGTCGGCGGGCCGCGGGAAGCCTTCGAGCACTGTCTGCCGGTGCTGAAATGCGTGGGCCGTCGATTCTATCATCTCGGTCCCGCCGGCAGCGGCAACATGGCCAAGCTCTGCAATCAGGTGACCATCGGGGTCGCCTACGCCGCGGTGGCCGAGGCCATGGTGCTCGGCGTCAAGGCGGGTCTGGACCCCGAGGCGCTCTTCGAAATCCTGTCGGTCAGCTCGGCCAGAAGCCGGTCCCTCGAACAGGCGGGCCCGATGATCCTCGATGGCCGATTCGAGACCACCTTTTCATGACGAGGGTTCAAAGGATGAGCACGACCTATCGGAGCGAGGACTGGCAGCGTTACCGGATGGACTACAACGACCCGCACCGGGTTTTGGAGCCGTTGGAGCGTGAGATCGATGTGGTGGCGGCGGCGCTGGCCGCGCTGCGGGATGCAGGCGTGCTGCCCCATACGGACTATGACCAGGCCAGGATGCTCGCGCACCGTCTGGCGGTTCAGGAGTTGTTCGAGATACCCTGGACGGCGATCACGCCTCGGATGCAGCGGCTGCTTTACGCCATCAACGCCATAGCTCGCCCCGCCCATTTGATTGCGGCCGGCGTCTTCTGTGGCTTCACGCTGGTTTCGAATGCGGGTGCGGCGGCGGGGCCGGGCATCTGCTACGCGGCCGATGACCTCGTCGGGGTGGAAATCCGGCCGGAGGAGGCGGCCCGCGCGGAACGCAACGTGAGGCGGCTCGACCCCTCGGGCCGCATTCGAGTGCTGGCCGCGGACGCCGTGGAGGTGGTCAAGGCCTGGACCAGGCCCATCGATCTCCTGTACCTGGACGTGGATGGGTTCGGAGGAAAGGGGAAAGCGCTTTACCTGGATATTCTGGAGGCGGGCTATGGTCGGATACCGCCGGGCGCGCTGGTGCTGGCCCACAACAGCGTGAACGCGGCGGAAAAGCTGAAGTCCTACCTGGAATTCGTCCGTGATCCCGCCCATTTCCGCACGAGCGTGAACGTGGTGCTGGATGGCGAAGGGCTCGAGGTGTCGCAACGGTAGTCAAGAGCGACGCAACGGCTTCGGCTTTAGCCCGGATTTCTCATCCCGCCGGGATGAGAAATCCGGGCTAACTCGACGACGACTTCCTGGCAGCCGCCTCCTCGGCCAGCTCGTGGAAGAGCCGGTCACCCGAGGACGTCAACGCCTCAGCCCGCCGAATCGCTTCCCACCGGTCCTTGGGCAGCCGGACGTAGAGAGGGAAGGTGCGTTGAAGACCCACGATCTGTTCCGGGCTATAGTCGGAGGCGAGGGCGTCGCGGTCCACGTAGCCGCGCTCGATGGCGATCTCGCGCAGCCGCGTGCCATGAAATTATACGTGTCGGGACCCTGCGAAATCTTGGGAAATGTCACCGCCGGTGGGGCCGGCCTCACCGGCGGTGACACAGGCGTTCGCCAGGAGATGCGTCAAATCCTGAATCTCGATCCCAAGGCCCTCGATCTTCTTCGCACATGAAAGATGGATCAGGCATTTCGGACAGGCGGTCACCAGAGTGCTCGCGCCCGTTCCCGTCGCCTCTTTCAGGCGATCCCGCTGCATCCTCCGGGACGTCAACCCGCAGTTCGACCAGCCGGACACACCGCAGCAGGTCGCATTCAGCCGGTTTCTCGGCATCTCCCTCAGTTGCTTGCCCGCCAGGGCCATCAGCCGCCTCGGGGCATCATGCATCCCCAAGTGCTTCGCCAGCCGGCACGGGTCGTGGAAAGTCACCGCCGAAGGACTTCCATGGAAGCCGAGTTGCTCCTTCCGTTCGAGCAGAAAATCATAGAAATGCCGGACCTCGAACGGGAGCGACCCCAGAGCCGCCGGATAGAGCCGGCTCAGGGCGAGATAACACTCGGCACAGGTGGTCAGGACGGTCTTCCCGCCTGCCTCCCGTATGACCTCGACGTTGCGCTCCGCCAGGCTGCGGAAGGTCTCGGTCTCCCCGCTCCAGTAAGCGTCGTGGCCGCAGCAGGTCTCGCCGCTCAGCACGGCCGGCTCGATGCCCAGATGATTCAACAAGCGGATGGCGCCGGCCGCGCTGGCCGTGCTGCTCACCCCCAGCTTTGAAAACACGACGTCGTAAAAGGGAAGGCAGCCGACAAAGAGGACCCATTCGCCCCGCTCGGCCACCTTCGCGTCGCGGGGTATCCAACCGAGCCGGTCAGGTTTCCCTCGGTCACCGGACTGCAGGCGAGGGACGGACTGGAAAATCCCAGCATGAGTGCATCGGCCCGAGTCGCCTCCGGACCGGGCAGCCTGGCGATTCGACCGCACGAAGCCGGTGTAATCGACCTCCATGGGGCAGACGGCCTCGCACGCCTTGCAGGTCAGGCAGGGCCAGTAGCCTCCGTTCGATTCGCCTGCGCCTGGCCCCTCGTCTCGGATGGCCCGGGCGACCGTGCGTCTCGGGGAGTAATCCGACCCAGCGGCGGGCAGTGGGCACGCTGCGGTGCATTTTCCGCAGTTCAGGCAATTGAAAGCCCCAGAAGTGCTTAACAGGTCTTGAAGGCGGCGATCCATGGGCACCTCGCAAGAAGGATTTTCGATCCTGCAGTTTCAATCTTCGGCACCCGGCTCGCGCAGCCCCAGGCGGCTCGCCTGGGGAGGCGAGATTCTCGACCCTGCAGTTTCAAGCTTCGGGACCCGTGGCCAGACAGGGTTCGGGCTTCAGGCCTCTGATGACTGGCGACTGGTCACGGATACCTTCACTTCTCAAACCGGAACCCCTTCTCCGACGCTTGGCGCTTGTGGGACTTCTCTGAACCCTGAACCCTCATTCTCATGAATCCTGAACGGATCCCTGGCAAGCCTTCAGCCTGCTCGCAAACTCCTCGAGCCGGTCTTGGAAGCCCTCGAGGTCCATCGGACTGAGCCATTCCATTCTCAGCCTCTCGCCTTCGATGCCCAACAACCGCAACAGCCTTGCGGTGTCCTGGAACACCTGCTCGGCCAACAGGTTGCCGCTGAGGTAATGGCAATCGTTTCTCTGGCAGGCGCAGACGAGCACTCCACTCGCCCCGTGCCCGAAAGCTGATAAAATGAAGCCCGGCGAGACGCGGGCGGCGCACGGGATGCGCACGGGGATGATTTCGGCGGGGAGAGGGACACCACGAGTCCCAGCAAGGTCCCAGAGGGCGTATCCGCTCCACTCGCAGACGAAGGCGATAGCCGGGGCGGGGCCCCCGTCTCGCCCCGCCAGGGCGGCTTCGATCTCGCGGTAGAAGAGCACGTCCGGCGATCCTTCCATCGTGATGGCCCCCGTGGGGCAATGGACCGCGCAGCCCCCGCATCCTTTGCAGAGGAAGGGATCGATCGAGGAATGCGCAATGGACCCATTCCCGGTGGACAGCACGGGTACATCGAAGGGGCAGACGTCGCGGCAAGTGGCGCAGCCGCGGCAGGCCTCAAGCTCGACCCTTGCCGGCCTCGGGCAGGCGAGGACCTCGCGCCGGCGCAAGAGGGAGGCGATTTGAGCTGCCCGGCCGTAGGCCTGTTCCATCGCCTCAGCGGCTGAACAGGGCCCGTGGGCGTTCCCGGCAACACGCACACACGGCTCGGCATACTGATCGGGCTTGAGCCGCGGCAGGCTGTCCGGCAGAAATCCCAGGTTATCCACCGGCACGCGAAACGCCCGGGCCAGACCACGGGTGCTCTCCCAGGGCACACGAGGAGTGGAGAGCACGACCCAGTCGTAAGCCAGCTCCACCCTCCCGTCCGCTTCCGTGACGGCGATCACGGCGGATTCGGTGACCTCGGGCCGGCCGTTGCCGGCCCACTTCACGAACTGCACTCCGAGGCGGCGGGCCTCCTCGAGGACGCGGGCGTCCAGCCCGGCTTCCTGCACCAGATCGCCGTGAACGATGGTCACCGCGGCGCCCGGCGAAGCCCGCCGGATTCGGATGGCGTTGTGCACCGACCAGGCACAGCAGATGCGCCCGCAGGCGGGCCGTTCCGGTATCCTCGACCCGGCGCACTGAATCATGACGATTCGGCTCACGCCCTCGAGCACCCCGGGCCGCGTCAGCCTTTCCTCCAGATCGAGCTGGGTGATCACGCGGGGATTCCGGCCGTACCCGTAAAGGCCTTCCGGCCGGAGGACCTGCGATCCGGCGGCCAGGATGGCGGCCCCGACCTGGATGCTGCGGCGACCGCCATCCACGGCCAGTTCGATGGTGTAATTCCCGTAGGACCCCGTGACGGAGCGTACCTCGGCCTGAGTGATGACCTCGATGTTGGGGCAGCGGCGCACGCGTTCGGCGATCCGGATGCAGGGGTCCGACGTGCTCGTGCCCGGCGTCCCGCCCGTGCCCAGCCGGACAGCCAGTCCGCCCAGGGAGGCTTCCCGCTCGATCAGCTTCACGGGTATCCCCTGTTCCGCGAGCGAGACGGCGGCCGTCATGCCCGCAATGCCGCCTCCGACGACAGCGGCCGCCGCAACAAGCTCCGCTCGCAGCCGGGACGCCGGCTGGCGGGCGCGGACCCGCTCCAGGCCCATCCGCACGAGCGCCAGTGCCTTCCGTTCCGCCGGCGAGCCGTCCCGCGGCCGCACCCGGGCGCAGTGCTCCCGGAGATTGACCATTTCGGTGCACGATGGATTCAAGCCGGACTCGCCGCAGACGTGGTGGAAGCGTTTTTCCATCAAACGCGGGGAACAGCCGGCAAGCACGAGGCGATTGATCCGGCCGCCGCGGATGATCTCTTGCAGGCGTTCCTCGCCTTCTGGCCCGCAACCGTAGGGCACGGTCTGGGCCAGGGCCACTCCGGGCAGCCTGGCCACCTCCTGGACGATACGGTCCACGTCGAGCGCCCCGGCGATCTCGTCGCCGCAGCGGCACACCAGGACTCCGATCTTCGTGGCTTCAGTGGCCATGATCGCTCCGGAACGATTCAGAAGCGCACAACGTGCAGCCCGCGGCCGGTCTCGTCTCACTGAATCGGTGACGCGAAGGCGGCATCCGGAAGTCCAGCGGATCGAGGCAGCCCGTGGGGCAGAGGGTGACGCAGGTGGTACAACCGACGCAGGTCTCGGAGGCCCTGTGGAAAGGGGGCGCGAGATCCATGTAGACGCCGCGGCTGGCAAAGTCGATGGCGTGGACCCCGGCGATCTCCGCACAGCCGCGCACGCACAGCCCGCAGAGCACGCAGCGCTCGTCCCTCTGCGGAAAACGCGACGCCTGCACCCCCAGCTCGCCGGCGATCTCCCGGACCCTGGGCACGCCCGGGCAGCGGGCCAGAAGCAGCTCGGCCACCATGCGGCGCGCCCGAATCACCCGTTCCGATGCGGTCTTCACCACGAGCCCCTCCGCAACGGGATACATGCAGGACGCCGCCAGAAGCGTGCGCTTGCCTGCGGTAACCTCGACGAGGCAGAGGCGGCAGGCGCCGTACGGCGAGACGGCCTCATGGAAGCACAACGTGGGAATCCGCACCCCGATGCCCCTCAGCACGGGCAGGAGCGTACGGCCGTCCCGCGCCTCGATTTCCTTGCCGTCCACGATGAGCTTGGCCATGAAACCTCCTCATGAAATCCGCTGCGCCCCTCGGGCTCGCGGATTTCACGCTTGAACACCCTCGCGATGGACGCCCCGGCACTCCTCCACGATCCGGCTCACCTTCTTCTGATTCATCTTGCCATGTACCTCCTCGTCGACCACGACCACGGGCGCGAGCCCGCAGCAGCCCACGCAGCGCACAGGCTCGATCGTGACCTTCCCGTCCGGCGTGGTCTCACCGGGCTGTATCCCGATGTCCCTCGTAAACTTGTCCATGACCCTGGCCCCGCCGCGGACGTGGCAGGCCGTCCCAAGGCAGACGTTGATGATATGCTCGCCGCGGGGCTTCAGGCTGAAGGAGCGGTAGAAGGTGGCCAGGCCATAGACGCGGCTCGCCGGAATGCCTACGCGCTCCGCCACCAGCCGTAACTCGGCCTCGGGCACGTACCGCTCCTTCCTCTGAATATCCTGGAGCATGGCGACGACGCCGGACTCCTCGTAGCCGTAGGTTCGCATGATTTCATCCAGCATTTCAAGATTCATGGCACCCCTCCGGATGTCCGAGACGGGACGCAAACGAATTCCGACACCACCCGGCCGCCGATCGCATGTTCCTCGAGGATTCGCACCGCGGTCTCCTCGTTCAACCGGCCGTACCGCACGGGGTCTTCTCCCTCGACCTCGACCGTGATCATCGGCTCCTGGTCGCACTGGCCCGCACAACCTGACACGGTAACCAGCACTTCCTCACCGGCCCGCTCTTGCTCCCGCGCCGCCAGGAGGCGCGACAGGATGTTCCGGCCGCCGGCCTTGAGCCCGCAAGCGCCCATGTGCACGACCACGCGGGCGCGGGCCTTTCCCTCCCGAAGCCTCCGGAATCCACGGAAACGCTCCCGGATCGCTTTCAGTTCTTCGACGGACACTCTGGGCATGGCTGACTCTTTTGCATTCACGAAAACGATGCCGGAAGTTCGGTGGCACTTCCGTGCTTGAGGAAGAGCGAAACTGGCGACTCAAACCAACCAGTCCCTTACCGTGGGGCCATAAGCCTTGCCGGAAAGGTCGCCCCTCCCCTCACCCCCCGTCCCCCTCTCCGTGTCCTACGGAGAGGGGGACGGGGGGTGAGGTCATTTCCGGTTTCGAAGTTGCGCGTCGCAAAAACGTATTTCGCTGATCACGGTCTTTAACCTTGTAGACGGCTAATACACCTGTACAGCCTCGAAGTTGCAGGCCTCGTGGCACGCACCACACCGGATGCAGACCTCGGCGTTGATCTCATGCTTCTCCTTCTTTTTCCCTTTGACGGCCTCCGCGGGGCACGCCCTCGCGCACGCCGTGCAGCCCGTGCATCGCTCGGAAAGAATCCGGTAGTGGATCAGGCTGCGGCACACCCCCGCGGGGCACTTCCGGTCCCGGATATGGGCCACATACTCGTCGCGGAAGTAGCGCAGCGTGCTGAGGACCGGGTTGGGAGCGGTCCCCCCGAGGGCGCAGAGGGAGGCGTCCTTCACCGCCAGCGCCAGTTCCTCGAGGAGAGCGAGCTGCTCCATCGTTCCACGGCCCTCGGTGATGTCCGTCAGTATTTCGTGCATCCGCAGGATGCCTTCCCGGCACGGCGTGCACTTGCCGCAGGACTCGTCCATCAGAAACCCGAGGAAGAAGCGGGCGACGTCCACCATGCAGGAGGTCTCGTCCATGACGATGAGGCCGCCGGAGCCCATGATGGCCCCCACCTTCGTCAGTTCCTCGTAGTCCACCGGCAGGTCCACCAGCGATTCAGGGATGCAGCCGCCCGAGGGGCCGCCGCTCTGGATGGCCTTGAACCTCTTGCCGCCGGGTATGCCGCCGCCGATGTCGAAGATGATCTGGCGAAGCGTCGTGCCCATAGGCACCTCGACCAGGCCCGTGTTGTTCACCTTGCCGACGAGGGAAAAGACCTTTGTCCCGCGCGACGAAGACGTTCCCATCCGGGCGTACCATTCCCCGCCCTCGCGGAGAATGGTGGGGACGTTGGACAGCGTCTCCACGTTGTTGATCACCGTCGGGCGGCCCCAGAGGCCCTTCTGCGCGGGAAAGGGCGGGCGCGGGACAGGCCGGCCGGGTCGGCCTTCCACCGAACGGATCAGGGCCGTCTCCTCGCCGCAGACGAACGCGCCGCCTCCTCGGACGACGCGGATGCGAAAGTCGTGCCCGCTGCCCAGAATGTCCTCGCCCAGAAAGCCGTAATCGCCCGCCTGCTGGATGGCGATCTGAAGCCGCCGCAGCGCCAGCGGATACTCGTCCCGCACGTAAACCACGCCCTCGGAAGCGCCGATGGCCCGGGCAGCCAATACCATCCCCTCCAGCACCGAATGAGGGTCCGCCTCCAGAATGCTCCGATCCATGAAGGCCCCGGGATCGCCTTCGTCCGCATTGCAGATCAGGAACTTCCCGTTCCCCGGCGATTTCCGGCAGAACTCCCATTTGACGCCCGTCGGAAAGCCCGCCCCGCCACGCCCGCGCAACCCGGACTTCTTGACCTCCTCGACGATCTGCTCCGGAGTCATCTCCAGAAGGCCCTTCACCATAGCCTGGTAGCCGTCCATCCCGATGTACTCGTCGATGCTCTCCGGATCGATCAGCCCCTTGTTGCGCAGAACGATCGGCCGCTGATCGCGGAAGAACTGGATGTCCTTCATCCGGGCCACCGCCTCCTTCTGGCCCGGAGGCCGGTAGAGCAGGCTCTCCACCGGCTCGCCCCCGAGCAGATACTTCTCGACGAGGCCCGGGACGTCCTTCACCGTGACCTTCTGGTAGAAGATGCCGTCCGGGAGGGCCACCAGGATGGGCCCCTGCTCGCAGAAGCCGTTGCAGCCGGTGGAGACCACGAGGACCTCATCGTCGAGCCCGTGCCGGGCGATCTCCTCTTGCAGGGTTTTTTTCACGTCAGCGGACCGGTTGGACAGGCAACCGGTCCCCGCGCAGGCCATGAGATGAAGGCGGTATCGAGGCATTCAGACCCCCACACGGACCTTTTCCTGGGAGAGCGCCTCCTGGGTGGCGGCGATCTCGGCCAAGGTGACGCTTTTCCGGATTTCATCGACGCGGCACATGACCTCCTGGAACTTCTTACCCTCGGCGGCGCTGATCCATTCGAGCTGGAGGCGCTCGCGGCGGATGCCCTTGCGCTCGAGCCGGCCCCAGAGCCTCTCGATCCGTTCCAGGGTATGGTGGTTGGCCTTGATGTAATGGCAGTCGCCGAGATGGCAGCCGGAGACGAGCACCACGGGCGCGCCCTTCTGGAAGGCGTAGAGGATGAAATCGGGCCGGACGCGGGCGCTGCACAGGGTGCGGACGAGCCTGGCGCTCGGGGGATACTGCATGCGGCTCACCCCGGCGAAATCGCCTCCGGCGTACGAGCACCAGTTGCAGGCGAAGGTCAGGACCTTCTCCTGGGGCGAATCGGCGAATATCGCGTCGATCTGGGAGGCGATCTGGGCGTCCGTGAAGTGCCGGGCCGTGATCGCGCCGTGCATGCACGTAGCGGCGCAGTTCCCGCATCCCGCGCATGCCGCCTCGATCACCGTGGCCTTGAGATTCTTCGCCTTGTCCACCAGGATGGCATTGTAGGGGCAGCCCTTGGCGCACAGGCCGCACATGTTGCACTTCTCCGGGTCCACCCGGGCCGTCACCGCCTCGATCGAAATCTTCCCAGAGCCCAGCAGACGCAGCACCCGGGCTGCCGCGGCGCCCGCCTGCGTCACGCTGTCCCGGATGTCCTTGGGCGACTCCGCACACCCGGCCAGGAAGACGCCTCTCGTCGGGGCCGACACCGGATCCAGCTTGTTGTGGCTCTCCAGGAAAAAACCGTCCGAAGTCTTCGAGAGCGTCAGCATCCCGCGCACCCGTTCGTTGTCCTTCCTCGGCTCGAGCCCGACGGCCAAGATGACCATCCCGTAGGACCGGTCCTCGACGCGCCCGCCCTCCTCCTGGTTCTCCCACCGGAGCACGAGGTCCTGGCTGGCCGGGTCCTCCGTGATACGGCCCGGCAGCCCGCGGAGATAACGCACGCCACGGCCCCGGGACCGCTGGAGGAGGTCCTCGAATCCCTTGCCGAAGGCGCGGAGGTCCATGTAGAAGACGTCGATCTCGACGTCGGGATAGTGCTCCTTGATCAGCAGGCTGTCCTTGACCGTATTCATGCAGCAGATGTTGCTGCAGTAGGGCCGACCCGTCTTCTTGGACCTGGAGCCGACGCACTGGATGAACGCGATCCTTCGGGGCGTCTGGAAATCATTGAAGCGGACGATCTCTCCGCCCGTGGGACCCCCCGCGCTGACCAGTCGCTCGAATTCCAGGCTGGTGATCACGTTCGCGTAGCGCCGGTATCCGTATTCCTCGAGATGAGTCGGGTCCACCACGCCGGCCCCCGTGGCCACGACCACCGCGCCGACTTCAACCTCGAAGGTCTCGTCCCGCATGTCAAAATCAATGCAGTCCTTCTCGCACGCTGCCGCGCATTTTCCGCACGCCACCGGGTTGTTCCCGAGGCACTTCTCCATGTCGATGACATACGAGGCCGGCACGGCCTGTGGGAACGGAATGTAGATCGCCCGGCGCGTCGATAGCCCGATGTCGAAACGGCTCGGAGTCACCACGGGGCATACCTTGACGCAGTCCCCGCACGCGGTGCACTGCTTCTCATCGACGAAACGGGCCTTCCTGCGGATACGAGCCTTGAAGTTGCCGATGAATCCCGTGATGGATTCGACTTCGCTGTAGGTGTGGAGCTTGATGTTCGGATGTCGACCGACATCCATCATTTTGGGTCCGAGAATTCATATCGAACAGTCCATCGTCGGATAGGTCTTGTCGAGCTGCGCCATGATCCCGCCGATGGAGGGCTCCCGCTCCACCAGGATGACCTTTGTCCCCGCGTGGGCGAGGTCCAGCGCCGCTTGGATGCCCGCAATCCCGCCTCCGATGACCAGCGCCGAGGCCGTCACCTTCACCTCCGCCTCCTCCTGTGGCTCGAGGAAGCCCGCCCGGGCCACCGCGCTCCGAACCAGGTCCTTCGCCTTGCAGGTCGCCCCACCCGGATCACCCTGGTGCACCCACGAGCAGTGCTCGCGGATGTTCGCCATCTCCATGAGGTACGGGTTCAACCCCACCTGCTTCACGCAGTTGCGGAAAGTCGGCTCGTGCAGCCGGGGACTGCACGCGGCGATGACGACGCGGTCGAGACCCTTCTCACGCACCCACTTCTGAACCTCGCGCTGGCCCGGCTCCGAGCACGTGTACTTGTTCTTCACCGCGCAGACCACGCCGTCGAGCGTCCCGGCGTAGTCCCGGACCGCGTCGCAATCCACGGTCGCCGCGATGTTCCGGCCACACTCGCACACGAAGACGCCGATTCGAGGTCGTTGGGCCTGCACCATGGTCTCTTCTCCTTCTCGTCGCGGTCGGCCAAAGTGCAAACACACTGCGGCCGCCATCGACTCATCACCCGTTCACCCCGTGCTCCAGTCCAAAGGCATACCCCTTGTTGAAGGCCTGTAGGTTGAGGTCCTCCGTTCCGGCAGGGACGGAGGACTGGATCGCCTTCCGCATCGACTCGGGATCGACCACTCGGCTGACGCACGTGAAGAAGCCGAGCATGACGATATTGAGGACCAGCTTTCGGCCCAGCTCCTCGGCGAGCCTCGTCGCCGGGACGGCGTAGGAGCGGATGTCCTGCCTCGGATTCTCCACCGTGACGAGGTCCTTCTCGGTGATGAGAATTCCGCCCGGCACGAGCTGGCCGATGTGTTCCACGTAGGCGGCCTGGGACATGGCCACCAGGACGTCCTGCTTGTGAAGGAAGGGGTAAGCGATCCGCTGATCGGCGAGGATGACGGCGGCGGAACAGGCCCCGCCGCGTGACTCGGGGCCGAACGACCGCGTCAGCGTGGCGTGGCGTCCCTCGATGATGGCCGCGGCCTTGCCCGTGATGTAGCCCGCCAGGATGACCCCTTGTCCGCCGAAGCCGCAAAAACGAATCTCCTGAACGTCCCGTCCCGCTGCTTTCATAACCCTCTGAACCATGCTGAGCCTCCCGATCGAAACCCAACCCTCGTTCTCCAGGACGGAAGTAGCCGCGCACTCCCGTTACGGCGGACTGGTTGCCACGGCCGGGGTGCCGGCCGCCTTTTTCTCCGGGCCGCGGCCCTCCCGATCCCCTTCGGCCGGCCTCGGCTTGGCCTTCGGCTCGCCCACAGCTTCCGGGGCCTTCGCACCCGCCTGGGCCGGCGACTTCCCACCCGGCTTAGCCTCCTCCTTCCGCACGGACTTGGCCTCCGCAAGCTGGGACACCATCCGGAAATAGGCGTCGGCGTAGGTCGACCGATCCAGGTTCACAAATTCCCCAACCAGAATCTTCCCCGTAGCACCCAGGTCCGCTTCCTTCGGGTCCGCCCCGTGCTTCACCAGACGGTCCGACTGGAAACGCTTCATCATCGCCAGGCCGTCGCCCAGCTTGTTCCTCCGCATGTAAAGTTCCGGGCAGGGCGAGATGACCTCGATGAAGCTGAAGCCCTTCTTCATGAACGCCTTCTTGAACGTGTTCACCATCTGCCGGACGTCCAGGGTCGTCCACCGGGCCACCAGAGTCGCACCCGATGAAGACGCGAGATAGGGCAGGTTGAACGGATGCTCGAGGCAGCCGAAGGGACTCGTCGTCGCCTTCATCCCTTCCGGCGTCGTCGGCGCCACCTGCCCGCCCGTCATCCCATAAATGAAATTGTTCACGCAGATCACCACCAAGTTCAGGTTGCGCCGGGCCGCGTGAATCAGGTGGTTGCCCCCGATGGCCGAGAGGTCCCCGTCCCCGGAAATCACCACCACCTTCAGGTCCGGGTTCGCCAGATGCAACCCGGTGGCAAACGGGATCGCCCGGCCATGCGTCGTGTGGTAGCCGTCCAGGCGGAGATAGCCCGCGGCCCGGCCCGTGCAGCCGATCCCGGACACCACGCAAAGCTTGTCGTAATCGATCCCGCACTCGTTCACCGCCAAGGCGAAACAAGACACGGTCGTCCCCAGCCCGCAACCCGGACACCAGATATGGGGCATCCGGTCCATGCGGAGAATACGGTCCATGGGATGGCCATCGCTCCCGGGGAGCTCGTCTCCGCCATCCGTTCCCTTCTTGGGCGTCTCGGGATTCACCTCAAAGCCTCCTCGATCACCTGCAAAACGGCCGGCTCGGTATGAAGGCCACCGCCGGCATGAGGGACGGACACGACCTTCGTCCGGCCCCGGGCGGCTCGCTCCACCTCCCGAACGATCTGGCCCAGGTTGATTTCAGGGACGATGATGGCCTTCACACGGCCCGCCACGTCGCGGACGAGGTCGTCCGGGAACGGCCACACGGTGATCAGCCGGAGCAGCCCGGCCCGGATGCCGCGCTCGCGGGCGAGTTCCATCACCGACCGAGCCACGCGGGAGGAGCAGCCGTAGGCGAGGAGGCAGACCTCCGCATCGTCCATCCTGGCCATCTCGAAGGAAAGAATCTTCTTCTGATTCTGAAGAATCTTGTTCTTCAGTCTCCAAAGGAGCTGGTGCTGCCCCTCGGCGTCGAGGTCCGGGTAACCGCGGTGATCGTGCGTCAGGCCCGTCACGTGATAGCGGTAGCCCGTGCCCGCACGGGCCATCGGCGGGACAAGGTCCTCGTCCGGCACATACGGCCAGTAATCGCCGGGGGCCGCTCGGGTATACCTCCGCGGCACCAGTTCGATCTCCTCCGCAGGCGGGATGATCACCTTCTCCGTCATGTGCCCGATCGTCTCATCGGACATCAGGAGCACGGGCGTTCGGAACTGTTCCGACAGGTTGAAGGCGCGGATCATCAGGTCGAAACACTCCTGGGGCGAGTCCGGGCAAAGTGCGATGATCTCGTAGTCCCCATGGGACCCCCACCGCGCCTGCATCATGTCCTGCTGGCCCACGGAGGTCGGCAGACCAGTAGAGGGGCCCGCCCTCTGAACGTTGGCGAGCACGACGGGTGTTTCGAGCATGATGCCCAGGCCCAGATTTTCCATCATCAGGGAGAACCCGGGTCCCGAGGTGGAGGTGAGAGCCTTGGCGCCCGCCCACGCCGCACCCAGGATGCAGTTCATCGCCGCCAGTTCGTCCTCCATCTGGATGAACATCCCGCCGCATTCGGGAAATCGCGCCGCACAGCGTTCCGCGATCTCCGTCGCTGGAGTGATCGGATAAGCGGCAAAAAACCGCCCGTTCGCCGCAATCGCACCCTCGGCCGCCGCCTCGTCCCCGTTGAAAAAGTAGGCCCCGGGCCGGAGTATCCCGGGCAGAACCTTGGCCTCGGAACTGCTTTCCTTGATCCTCTCTACCCAACCCGCGGAAACCATTCAGGACCCTCCCTGGGCCGGCGACCTCTTCAGATAAATGGCGAACTCCGGACAGAGGCGCTCGCACAACCGGCAGTCGACACACTCCTCCGGCTTGGCCACCCTGGGATAGTGGTATCCCTTGATATTGAATCGTTCCGAGATGACGAGCACCTTCCGGGGACAGAATTCCACACACCAGCCGCACCCCTTGCAGCGCTCCGGAATCATGAGAACCACCCCGACCAACTTCGGCGCTTTTCCTTCGTCGATAGGCTTGCGCCAAAATTGCGGGGATTCGGCTTGTGGCGTTCCATCCATCTGCATGGTCAGTTTTTCAGGGTATCCAGAATCCATGGTGCACGGACTGCGGAGTCATGAGCTTGATCGCCGATGGCCAAGCAGCTTGGAGATTACTCTGGGATTTTGTAGGGCATTCGTGCTGAATTTGCCATGGCGCAAATATCCCCGGGAATACTTGCGTTTCCGCAGGTTTTTCCCGGTTTCAGGACAGAAAAGAGGGAATAGTCAAGGGGCAAAAGCCGTGCCCCGGCCCGAAGGATATGTTTCCTGAGCACCTCCACACATCTCGCCTGAAAAGTTTTCGTATAAGAATCCGGATTGCCGGACCCTTACATCCGCCGCCTCCGGTGGCACACGGTTTGTTCCTGGCACTCGCGGACTCCCGCAGCGAAGCCCCTCAAGATTCTGTGCCGCGGCGAGCACCTCCACGCCCGGGGAGCGCCGGCATCCTGGCGGCATCCCCTGGCCGCCTCAAGATTTTGTACCGCGGCGAGCGCCTCTACGCGGTTTCTGTGAACACGGTCCACCACTGCCGAGGAATCATCATGACCCGCAATCTGATCCCTGGCCTGGAGGAAATCACCGAAGACGGGGGCCGAGAGGCAGAAGTCGACCACGCCGTCGTTCGAAGGGCGCTGTGTATACCCATCTCGGGACTCCATCTCGCTCCGGTAGTCGCCGTCGAGCCGGATGCCAATGTCCGGCACCTCATCGGTGAAATGTTCGGTTGTCAGGTCACCTCGACCCTTGTGCTCGAGGACGGCAAGCTCGTTGGCATCGTCACCGAACGCGACATTCTCCGGAAACTGGGCGGAATGGAACAAGACCTCACGCGAGTGAAGGTCAGAGAAATCATGACTTCTCGGCCCCGAACCTTGTCTCCCCGGAGCCTTCTCGTCGAGGCGATCGGCCTCATGCTCGAGGGTGGTTTCCGCCGCGTGCCTGTGCTCGATGATTCCGGCGTCCCGATCGGCATCCTGTGTACGAAAAACATCATTGACCGGCTCGTGGAATTCTTCCCGGAAGAGGTATGGAATCTTCCGCCGCGACCGCCTCGCTGCAGTGGATGCCGTGAGGGCGCTTAAGAGGCGGCCGATGTTTGATACCGCAAATTTTGCCTAATCACAGCACGATATTGCACTCGACGACCCATCTCTTTAGTCCGACCTGCGATTCTTGCGGGGTCAAGGCAAGGGATTACCGGCACGCTTCGTGCACCTCGGAATGGCTCAGATTCAGACCCTCGCAAAGCTGCTAAGAATGACGGACTCGGGTGAACAAACTTCCCTGGGTGAATCAAGATCGGCCCGGCCACCCGACGGACGCGGCCCGATGGACCGGCGGCGCTTCCTCACCGTTGCCGGCAATGCCTTCGCCGCTCTCTCACCAGCCGCCGCCCTGCTCCTGGCCGCGGGTGGCAGCCGCTGGGTCGGCCGTTCCCGAAGTTTCCGAACGCAGGCCCATGTCTCCCCATCGGCAAATCCGTTCGTCCAGGAGGCCCAATTCTGGCAGAGCGCCTGCGCTGGCGTCCAGTGCACCCTCTGCCCCTTCGAATGCTTTCTTCCAGAAGGCGCCAGAGGACTGTGCAAGGTCCGCATGAACTCGGGTGGCCGTCTTGTCACCCTCGTCTATGGCCACCCCGTCGCCGTTCATGTCGACCCCATGGAGAAGAAGCCCGTCTTCCATCTTCTCCCTGGATCGCTCATCTACTCCCTCGCGACGGTCGGCTGCAACCTCAAGTGCACGTTTTGCCAGAACTGGGAGATTTCGCAGACCTATCCGGAGCAAGCGGAATCCACCTCCGTCGTTCCCGTCGCATTGAAGATATTTCGGACACTCGGGGGCCGAAGTGAAGCGCAAATCGAGCGAGAAGTCATGGCCGTCTTGTCGCCCGCACAGGTCGTCGAAGCCGCCCTGAATACCCGATGCCGCAGCGTGGCCTACACCTATTCCGAACCCACCGTCTTTTACGAGTACGTGGTGGAGACCGCCCGCCTCGCTCGGCAGAAGGGCCTACGGAACGTCCTCGTTTCCTGCGGCTACGTTAACCCGCAGCCATTACGGCAGATGGCCCGATTTTTCGATGTCGTCAAGATTGATCTGAAAGGTTTTGACGAGACCTTCTACCGCCGAGTGGTGGGCGGGGAACTGAAATTCGTTCTGCGTACTCTGATCGAGCTCAAAAGGCTCGGTGTGCTCACCGAAATCGTCAATCTGGTCGTGCCGAGCCTGAACGACGACCCGCGAACGATGACCACCATGTGCCGGTGGATTCTGGACAACCTGGGCCCTGACGTTCCCCTGTTCTTCTCCCGGTTCGCGGCCAACTACCAGCTCCAAAATCTGCCTTCCACGCCGATCGAAACCCTCGACCGGGCCCGGCAGATCGCACTCGAGACCGGTCTCCACTACGTCTATCTCGGCAACGTCCCGGGTCACGCGGGCGAGAATACGTACTGCCCTGCCTGCTCCCGCGTCCTGGTCCGCCGTCATGGCTACGCCGTCATGGAGAACTTGCTCACCCTCGGAAAATGTCCCTACGACGATACCCCGATCCCCGGAATATGGTACTAGCAAAGCGCTGCCTCAAACCGGTCCGTGCGGCTCGAGTGACCTGGACCGAAATGGGATACGGCAAGCGCCTCGCTTGCGTACGAGGCGTTTGGCAAATTTTCGCTTGGACGCCGAAACGACCCGTGGGCCTGCCCCTTCGGGGAGCGCCGGCATCTTGCCGGCATCCTTGGCACGCGGAGTGTCAGCCCTTGAAACAGCACGAAAAGCCAGCAGTCCCAACGGAATCCCGCCGGGACATGCTGGCGTTCCCAGACGTTCCGACGCTCATTTGGGAGCGTAGCACGAAAAGCGTCACACTCCATCTGCGGAAGCGCTTCGCTTCCGCACTAGGCATGTTCCTGCTGTTTCTCACCTGCCCCCCTGTCTCGCTGCCCGGCCTGGCACAGGAGCGCGCCCCGGCCGTGGCCGGCGCTTTCTATCCCGGCGAACCGGAGGAGCTCAGGCGCAGCGTCCAGACACTCCTGGACAAGGCCACGGAGCAGGCCTTGCCAGGAAAACCTCTGGCCATGCTCGTCCCGCACGCCGGTTATGTCTATTCCGGCGAGACCGCCGCCTGCGCTTACAAGTCCCTCAGGGGCGATTGGGACACCTACCTCATCCTGGGCTCGGGACACCGCTACCCGGTGGAAGGTGCGGCGCTCTACGCCAAAGGCTCGTTCCGGACTCCCCTCGGGAACGTCCCGGTGAACGAAGTTCTCTGCCAAAAACTTCTGGCGGAGTGTTCCCATATTCTGGACTCGCCCCGCGCCCATGAGGGGGAACACTCCATCGAGGTCCAGCTTCCCTTCCTTCAGGTCCAGAAGAGGGAATTCTCCATCGTGCCCATGGTCATGAATCTCGGCGCTCCTGAAACCCTTCAGAGAATCGGGCAGGCCATCGCCCGATCCATCCGGGACGAGAATGTCCTGATTCTCATCTCTTCCGACCTCTCGCACTATCCGACCCAGGAAATCGCCCAGGTCGTGGACCAGACCACCCTGCGCTCGCTGGAATTTCTGGACCCCGCCTACTTCCGGATAACGTCACGAGGAATGATGGCCCGGCGATTGCCGGGCCTGTCCTGCACCTCTTGTGGTGAAGCGGCCGTCCTCTCCGGCCTTTATGCTTCGCTGGAATTGGGCGCGGACCAGACCGTGCTCCTCCGCTACCTGAATTCGGGCGATGTCCCGCAGGTCGGTGACCCCTCACGCGTCGTCGGTTACGCTTCCATGGCCTTCGTCCATACGGGCACGAATGGACGCCGCATGCTGCCGAAACTGGGAGACTCGGAGAAGGTCATCCTGCATCAACTTGCGGTCAACACCCTGCTCGAACGGATGGGCGGCCGGCCCCTGCCTTCGTCGCCCGTGTTCAAGAATCCGGAGCTGAACCTGGCTGCCCCGGTGTTCGTCACCCTCAAGAAAGAGGGCAAGCTCAGAGGCTGCATTGGAACGGTAAGTCCTCAGCAGCCCCTCCCTGAAGCCGTGCAGCTTTATGCCTTGAAGGCCGCCCTCGAGGATGTGCGCTTTCCGCCCGTTCAGAGGGACGAAGTGCCCCAACTGGACATCGAAATATCCATTCTTTCGCCCTTCCAGAGAGTGCTCAACGCCGAGGAGATTCAACCCAAAATGCACGGCGTCGCCGTCTCTCGGGGGGGCGAAAGCGGCCTCTTCCTCCCGCAGGTCTGGGAAAACATCCCGGAAAAGGAACGCTTCCTGTCCGAGCTTTGCTCGCAAAAGGCCCACCTCCCCGCAGACGCCTGGAAACAGCCGGATACCGCCCTCTTCGTCTTCACCGTGGAGAAGTTCTGAGCCGCGGCAGGGCGGCCGCCAGGGCAAGGACGAGCCCGACGCCGCAGAAAGCCAGGGTCTGCCGGGCCCCCAGGAGCGGCGTCAGGAAGGCCCCGGCGAGAAAAGCCCCGAACGAGGCCCCCCAGAGGTCCGCCCCATAGAGCCGTTCCGGCCTCACCCGACCCGTGTTCAGCGCCAAGGGAAAGGCAGCGCCGACCAGCAGGCCATCGAGCCCGATCAGGAGGGCGAAGAGTTGAAGTTCCCTGCCCAGAAACACGTCTTGCGCCCGTTGGAAGAACACCCAGAGCGCCATGCAATAGGCCGCGAAGGCCAGTATCAGACAGGCCAACGGCGTCCCGGGCCGGCCCCTGGCCGGCCGCTTCCACGCCGTGAACAGTCCGCATCCGACCGTGAGCCCAGCCATGAACGCGCCGAACAGGAGGCCCAATTGCCAGTAGAGCGTGCCGGACACGGACTGGAACGCCAGGAGCAGAACGATTTCGACACACAGGGAGGCGAATCCCGCCGCAAAGATCAAGAGGCTCTCCGCACTCGATTCGTGGCTGCTCCAGAATTTCCATCCCCGGCTCACTCCGAAGAAAAGCACCAACACGACGAAACAGAGGCCGGCCAGATGGCTGGACGACACGAACATCGAGAGCCAGACCTTCCAGGTGTAGAAAGAGGAGACCGGATGAAGGTCGGTATTGACCTCGACGCCCTTGAGCGCCTTCAGCCGCAGTTCCAGGGCTTCGCGACGCGCTTCGCTGAGGAAAAAGGGAAAGTTCGAGGGAACAACAACCTCGTTCCGGATACCCCTATCCTCATAGCGCCGGGCCAGGAGGGAAGGCGACAGGTTCAGAGGCGCGCTCGATGCGAGCAGGATCATGCGTTGCCCCGCCAGAATGGCCGTGGACTCGAAGACCTCCCTCAAAGCCAGGAGCACGCTCGCGTTCAGATACGCCACTTCCGGCGAGAGATAGTTCGCCGAGGAGGAAATCGAAAGCGCCAGGATGCCTCCCGGCCTCAGCGCCTGCCGGGCCGACTTGAAAAAGTCCCGGGTGAAAAGCCGATTCACGCTCGCATTCAACGGCTCGGGCAACGTGTGAAGCATCACGTCATACCGGCCCGAATGAAGTCTGACCCAGGCACGGTGGTCCGACGTGTACCAGGCCACTCGCGGCGACGACAGCGCCGCCCGCTGGTCCGGCGGCAAGGCGGACCTCACCATGCTCGACGCGTCGGCATCGGGCTCGACCAGGTCCAGCTTGCGGACCCCCGGGTGCTTCAAGATTTCAGAAACCGCAGTCAGCGCGCTGGCCCCAAGCGCCAGAACCTCCTCCGGCCGCTCGTGCGCCAGGAGCGGCCAGTGGACCAGTTCCTCTTGCGCCGCGGCGTCCGGGAACTGCGCCGAGATCACACCGTTCTGAAAAAACGCCTTCGTCCGAGCCATCGCACCCACAGCCAGGTGCTCGTAGCGGCTTTCCCCATGGGCCTCGAGTGTGTAACCCTGAAACTGGACCCTGCGCGTCCAGGAATCAATGCGGCCCGAGCCGATCAGCAGCCCAAGAGCAGACGCCAGAAAAAGAAATGGAAGCAGCCGGCGGCCAGGTTTCAGCATCCACGCGCCCAGCACCACGAGCACCACCGCTCCCCAGCACAGGAGAGAAAATCCCGGACTCCGGCCCAGAAGAAAGGCCGTGGTCACCACGCCCCCTGCAACGGCGCCAAGGCTCTCCCAAAAATAGAGGCGGGAGACATCCCCGCCCGGCTTCTCTTTCTCCATCAGCATGCAGCCCATGCGAAAGACCGAGCCGATCGGCCAGCATGGGAGAAAGAGCAAGACCAGTGACGCTACGATGGTGTAGAACAGACCTGGAAGATGTCCAAACGGGACCAGGACCTTGGCCAGCCGGATCAGGATGACCGTCACGGCCGGAGCGAGAGCCAGCCATCCCACGAAGAAGGTCAGCGAATCCCGAGAAGGAGCGGTCACCCCATGTCGGGCACTTCCGAGCCCACCCCAGAGCAGCCAGGCAGCAAGAGCCAGGCCAACGGTGGCCTCATGTCCCAGAAATACCACCGCCATCTCACGGAACAGGACGACTTGGGAAAGAAGGCTGAAGAACCCCACACAAAAGAAAAGCGCTTGGAACATCGTCAAATCCGGAAATCTTTTCGCACCAGTGCTTGTTTCGCGGTAGCCCTCTCAGTTTCACTGGCTATCCTCGCCAGGCCTCCTGCCCTTTGGACCATCCTGGTCGGCCTTGTCGGTTTCATGCTCCTGTTCACCGGACGGACGTCGAGGTGGCGTGCCGTGCTCTTCATCAGCATGGCTTGGCTCTTCGTGGCGAATAAGTGGCTTCGTGGCCTTGTGGGCCTCTCCTGGCTCAATGGCCTCAACGAGAACCTCCGCAATTTGCAGGCACAAGAGGTGCCGAACTGCCACATCGCCATGGGCTCATCCATCCTTAACTACCTATACCAGCAATACTTGGCCTTCCAGAGCGAAAATTGGTATCAATGGGGACCCCTTTCCCTCGGCTTCCTCTGGTTAGTCATCCCCTTCCTCTTCGGACAGGCCTGGTGCTCCTGGGGCTGTTTTTACGGCGGCCTCGACGACGGGTTCAGCCGCATCTTCGTCAAACCCTGGATTCGCTGGTTCAGGCTGCCGGGACCGCTCCGCGACCTGCCCGCAGCCCTTCTCGTCGTCCTGGCCCTCACCTCGCTCACAACCCTCCTACCCGTATTCTGCCTCTGGGTTTGCCCGTTCAAGCTCACGGACGGTTTCCTCGACCCAGTCGGAAACACTCGCAGGCTTCAACTCGCCATCCTTGGCACAGTCCTCGTCGTGGCCGTCATCCTTCTCCCACTCCTGGCCCGCAAGAGGCTCTTTTGCGGCTTGATTTGCCCCTTCGGGGCGTGGCAGGCCCTCACCGGCAAGATACACCCTTTCCGAGTGACCATAGACCCGGACCGATGTACCCAGTGCCAGCGCTGCCTTCGGGCGTGCCCCACGTTCGCTATCAGCCACGAAGAATTGCGGCAGCATCAGATCGGGCCTTACTGCAACCAGTGTGGCGAATGCATCGACGTCTGCCCGGAAGTCGCCATCCGTTACACTGCCTTCGGCCGTGACTTCCCCTGGATGCCCCCTGGCGGGGCCTTGGCCGAATTCGCTGACCACCGCGTCTTCGCCCTCTTCGCTTACCTCTTGCTGGGAGGGGCCGTCGGCAGCCTATGCTTGTACTGATCGAAGGATTCGGCCTCGGCCTCTCCACGGGCATCTATTGCCTCGGCGCTTGCGCTCCCATCCTCATCCCCTTTGTCATGGTCGAATCGCGCCCAAATTGGCGCTCAAACCTCTGGCTCACCGGGCAATTCCTCCTCGGCCGCCTCATCGCTTATGTGCTCTTCGCCGCCGGGGCCAGCCTCCTCGGCCAGCTCGCTTCCAGTCGCCTCCCGACCTGGCTCGTCCCCGCGGGACTCCTCCTCTCCGGCATCCTCATGCTTGCTTATGCCGCGGCACCCCGCGAAGCGTGGCCCGGCCTCTGCCCCGCCGTCTGCCGGCGCTTCCCCGCCGCCCGAATGCCACTCCTCCTCGGTTTCCTCGTCGGTATCAACGTCTGTCCCCCATTCCTCGCCGCCATGACCCGCGTCATCGACCTCCACCATACCGGCCTCAGCATCCTCTATTTCCTCGCTTTCTTCGTCGGAACAACTCTTTATGTCCTGCCTGTCATCCTTGTCACGCCTATCGCACGAATCGCACGACTCAAGTCCATCGGCTGGCTGGCGTGTGTCATCGCCGGCACATGGTTCTGCGCGTCAGGAATATCCGGGTTGGTTCACTGACTCGGATTTCAGGTCATCGCCATCCTGAGCGCGTCCGGATCGGGATCGGGGTTAAAGAGTTCTTGTGCCACTGGGCCATCAGCTATCATTGTTAAGTATCCGATTCTCAAGATGTTAAGAGCTTTATACGCAACTTCTCACATCCGCTTCCAGAGACTCAAACCATGAAAGAATTCGATCCCCTTCCCTACTCGGGCGACCGCTACCAGGCCTTCGTGCCGGACACCCTGGACCTCGCCGCTCATGCCGAACTGGCTCTCAACGGGCTGGGTGGGACGACCGACCCGAACATGGGCTACCTCCACTATTTCAATGCCTGGTTCGCCTGCCGGCCGCCCTACATGACCCACCACGGGGCCGATACCACCTGCACGCCCAAGTTTATGGAATCGTTCCCCATGATGCGCCTCATGTGCGGTAGCCACCGCACTCTGGACCTCGAAACAGCTCAGAGAGAAGCCCTCCTCCGTCGAATCCAGGACGGACTCTATTGGAATCACTACGACCCGGCCCGGCCATGGTGCACCTCCTACAACCCCGCCTTTGACGGGAAACGTGAAACCGAGGACCTCGCCAACGTCGGTGCGAACGGCCGAATGCTGCGCGCCCTCGTCACCTGCTATGAGCTCGACCCACGCTCGCAGTGGGAGTCCGCGATACGGCAACTCGTGTCCGGCCTCCATCGGGTCGCCATCTGCCGCGAAGATTACGCTTACTATCCCGACGGCGGATTCGGAGAACCCTTCAATTACCCGCGGTCCGGATGGAGGCGTACCGGCGAGCCCAAAAGCGAGATAGAAGGCGGCGAGGGGGCCGTCACGGCCTACCAGGCCCACCAAATCCAGGGCCTCGCCCGCTGGCACATCCTCCAGGGAGACCCGCAGGCCCTCGACCTCGCCGGCAGGCTCACCCGCTTCTGCCTGCTGCCTCGCTTCTGGGGCGGCGTGCCCGACCCCGCCGGTAAACGCGACGGCCTTGTCGGTCACGTCGCACCCGGACTTCCGGACCCCGCCTGCGTCTCCGGCGAGCAACAGGGACACTGGTTCAGCCACTTCCACGCCCGGGCCATCGCCGTGCGCGGCGTGCTCGAGTACGGCATGGCGGCGGGGGACGAACGCATCCTCGAATTCGTTCAGCGGGCCTACGAATACACCTGGACCCTCGGTATCCCGCGAATGGGGTGGGTGAATTGCTATCCCGCAGCCCTGAATCTCTGCGAGGGCTGCGCCTTGGGCGACCTCGTAGCCCTCGGCATCCGCCTGTCTGACGCTGGCCTTGGAGATTACTGGGACGCCGTCGATGCCGTTGCCCGTAACCAGCTCGTGGAGCAACAGCTTACCCGGGCTGACCTCCTCGAGCGCGCCTCTGCCTCAGGCGCGGTGCGCGGACCCGAACGCTTCAGCCCGCACCACGGACAGGAATGCCGGGAAGACGTCATCCCGCGCTGCCTGGGCATCTTCGGCGGCACCGCCACGCCCACCAGCATCCCTAACGTCTGGTCCATGGCCTGCTGCACGGGCAATGCAACCCAGGGACTCTATTACGCCTGGGAAAGCATCGTGCGCGAAACCGGCGATACCGCTCAAGTCAATCTGCTCCTCCATCGCGCCGCCCGATTGGTCGATGTCGACAGCTTCCTCCCCTTCACCGGCAAGGTCGTCCTCCGAAATAAGGCCGCCCGCCGACTCTCCGTCCGAATCCCGTCCTGGGTCGACCGGCGGGCGCTCCGTGCCGAGGTATCCGGAAGCCCGCGGCCGCTCGAATGGGTCGCCAACTACCTGACCTTTGGCGCGTTGAAGCCCGGCGACGTCATAACCCTGACTTTTCCCCTTCGTGAAACGACCGCCCGATACACCGTGAACGCCCGGACGCCCAAGGAACAGTCCTATACCTGCACCTTCCGTGGCAGCACCCTCGTGGACATCTCTCCCCGCGATGAGTCCGCTACCTCCTATCCCCTTTACCAGCGCTCCCATCTCCGCCAGGAGTCGCCCCCAATGAAAACGGTCACCCGATTCGTCCCCGCGCGAACCATCCTGCGGTGGTAGGGCCGACAGCCAGATGATTGGCGAAATTCGGGTGTGCCAGCCTATCCTGCGCGACCCCATGACTTCCCGAACTTATAGACCGGAACTGGATGATCCGGGAAACGCACGAAGACTGGTGGTTTCTCAATAAGTTCGGGGAGATGGACCCGCCCGATTTCATAACCGGTGATGATTCAGAGCTTCATGGATTTTCGTAGCGAAGCCCGTAATCGAAGATCTCTCCCGCGCTTGTCCCTCCCACAGGGACAAGCGCGGGAGAGATAAAGTTGGGCGCGCTTCGGCGAAGCCCGCAATTTATCCCGTTTCCCGGCGGGGTCCCTACGGGAGGGAGGGCTTCGCCTATGTTCGCCGGGTGTCAGCCCTGAATTCCGTAGCGAAGCCCTTTGGGCTTCGTCTACGTGTGCCGGGCATGCTCGGCGTCTGGAGGTGAGAATGTGGGAGAACAGCCCCACATTCAAGTCCTCTACCATCCTGGTGCAGGAGAAGG
>JACPCR010000085.1 GCA_016179685.1 Planctomycetota bacterium
CTTCGTTGCTCCTCCTCGACGTATCCTACGGATACGCCATCGTCGTCGCGCCTCGCATCCGGCTCAAATCTAAGCCTCCAAATTGCACAGGTTATTTCTCGACAGGCCCTTAGCCCGGATTTCTCATCCCGCCGGGATGGGAAATCCGGATCAGTAGAGGAGTTTGAAAGTGCAGGTGCACTTGCGAACTCCTCTACTATGGGAAACCCCTCCCAGCGGGATACCTACAGGAGGCGAAATACAGAAACCGATATTCCATAAATGACCAATTCACAAGTAGTTAAATCGGGATGACTCTTGAAGCTCACATCCCTCCCTAGAAACCCCCGCTTCCCAACGGGCTCCCTACGGGAGGGAAACGGGATGCCTCCCGATGGGACAAGTCCGGGAGGGGTTTCCGGCTAGTACACGTAGAAGGAAGTGCGGGTGCACTTCCTTCTACGTGTACTACGGCAAAGCCGGATTCGGAGTGACCATCACGTTGTCGTAAAAGAGGTCCGTGCTGGAGTAGCCCGAGAGGCCCGGGCTTCCTTCAGTGTTTCCGCAGGAGTCCGTCGCCTCGATCGTCCAGGCCTCCGGCTCAGGCTCGGATGCCTTCCAGACCTTGCCACGGATTCTTGCTTTGCCGTCCCCGCCCGCAGGGTCCACTCTCAACTTCATGCGGTAGAGCACGTCGGGCTGCCATGGGAAACCCTGGTCCACCTGGAAGCGCGGAGGCGAGCTGCCCTGCCAGGTCCGGATTTGCAGCTTCTGGTGATTGCCCATGAGGTCAAGGATGTAACGACAGTTGATCAGACCCAGGTCCGGCATCTGTCTCTTCTTCTGCGTCGCGAGAAGGTCCGCCTGGATGGTGTAGTCCTTCAGGGGCGGGGGACCCAGGTAGGCCAGGGAACGCGCCAGGCCCGGCTTGTCCGCGGGCTTGCACAGCATCTGGTTTCCATCTGGCCGTTTTCGCACCGCGAACTTGCCCGCGTTGACCCACGGGCCGGGCGCCTTCTCTTCCGGCACGGATTCGAAATCGAACGTCCAGGGAAGCGGTGGAATGACCCGCACACGGACCTGCGCCGTGAGTTCCCCATGCTGCGCCTGGATCACACCCGCCTGGGGCGGGCCGCCCGCCGGGGCGCTGAATACGCCCGCTTCCGTCACTGTGCCCTTGAGGACGGGAAGGGTCCACACGGGCTGAACTTCCTGGAGAAAATTCCCCCTGGCGTCGAAGACACGGGCCTTCAAGGTCACGCTTTCCCCTGACGAAAGGGTTACCTCAGCGGGAACGGCCTGCAGCCAGGCCGCCCTGGCTTCGGGCGGGTCCTGCCCGCCGGCCGGTATCCGGACGCCGGCGCCGACCGTGGCCGTCGCGGTCACCGAGGCCGAAGCGCCCCTCTTCTTCCCGATGCAATAGATGAAGTTCTCGGTGGGCAAAAGGACTCTCCCATCGGACACGGCCACGCTGCCGTAGATTTCCACGTGCCGGGAGTTGCCGTCGAAACCGGCCATCTTCAGGTCGTCCACGTCCAGGACCTTGCAGCCTGTTTCACCGGGCTCGAGGAGGTGAATGCGTCCATTGACCTCCGTGGTGTAGAGCTTGCCGTCGGCCCAGACGGGCGAGCCCTTACCCACCGTCCCGAGCTTGAATTTCCATTTCACCTGGCCGCTGGCCGCGTCGAGGCAGTGCAGAACACTTGAATTATCGACGAGGTAGAGGCGGCCGGCGTGAAGGGCGGGCGAGGCGTAGCCGACCTCGAGCCCATCGGCTTTCCAGATTTCCCTGGCCGTGCCGCGGCTTGCCGCGTCCAGGCAGACCACCCGGCCCATGCCCGTGTCATTCCCGGGATTTTCTTCCCCGTGGCAGGCGTAGACCCTGCCTTGCGAGGCGACCACGGAGGCCTGCACGGCAAGCTGGCTGAGCGGATAGCTCCACACCTTCTGCCCCGTGCGCGCCTGCAGGGCATAGACGAAGCCGTCCGCATTCCCGTCGATGAGCAGCCGCTGCCCGTCCGCCTCTGTGATCACGGGCACGGTATACGTGGTGTCCTTGAAGAGCGTACCCGGCTCGGCGATGTAGACGACCGCCCCGGTCCTCTTGTCGAACGCAAGGTACCGGTGGCTCGGCTTCGCGTGGGGGCCCCACCCCGATGTGACCATCCCCAGAATCACCCGGTCCTCATCCACCACCGGTGTGGTGGTCCGCCCGCCGTATCCCGAAGCCCGGCCGAATTCCTCCGTCAGGGAGCGGCACCAGAGCATCTTGCCGTCCCGGTCGTAAGCATGGAACAGGCCTCCCACTCCATGGGCATAGACGTTGCCCGTCTCAGGGTCCCCGCACAAGCTGGCCCAGCCGACCCGCGTCTGCGGCACATCCGTCAGAAAAACATTGAAGCGATGTTCCCACAGAAGCCGCCCGGTCGGCGCGTCCAGGCACATCACACGCTCCTGCTCGCTCGCGCCCTCGCCCGCACGGTTGATCAGGTAAAGACGCCCGTCGAGCACAATGGGAGTGGAACGGCAACCGTAGGGCGCCTTCCAGAGGAGGTTCTCGCCGTCCGGCGACCAAGACGAGGGGAGGCCGGTCTCCAGCGATGCGCCCGCCTGCAGCGGCCCTCGCCAGGAAGGCCAATCCCCGGCCCTTGCGGCCGACAAGGAGGCCAGGAGTGCCAGACTCGCCCGGATGGGCAGAGAGACGCAGCGGGACAAGTTCCAGCTCCTTGGGGATTCAGGTTGGGGATGCTGGGGCTGCCAGTGGGGTCGGAGCTTGCAGTCTTCGGAATATCCACCTCGAATGTACACCATTTTGCCCGAGGCTTCAAGGGCAATGAAATCCGCTGCGGCCTTCGGGCTACGCGGATTTCAGATGACGGGCGCGTCCAGAATTGCTGCTTGCCTCATTTCGCTTTTCGGGCAACGATCAGGGGCGAGACGCCGCCGACTTCAAGCCTGCGGACCCGCTCGTATCCGGAGGCCACGAGCCACGTCCGATACTCGCCGAATGAGAACACGTCGCCCTCGGCCGTGTTCACCAGCATGTTCAAAGCGAAAAGGAGAGGGAGGGGCGGCGATGTACGGGTCTCGTTCGGAAGGAACTCCGCGATGACCACCTGGCCGCCGGGCCGTGTGGCACGCCCGCACCGCCGGATGAGCTTCCGAGTCCAGGCCATTCCCTCCGAGTGGCAGATGTGCCCGAGAAGAATCAGGTCGTAAGCCTTCTTTTCGAGGGGCACTTGGCGGAGGTCGCCCGGCAACAGGTGCAAGCGGTCGGCGATCTTGTAGCGACGATAGAATTCGCGGGTGATTTCGAGGATTTCAGGGAAATCGAGCGCATCGACCTGGGCCCGGGGATTCTGGAGAGCCACGTGGAGGCCCCAGACGCCCGAGCCGGCGGCGATGTCGAGCACCTGCATTGCGCCGCGTTTGCGGACTTTCAGATGCCGGGCCAGGGTCCGGGCATAGTCGAAATTCAGCGAGAAGAGGCCCCGAACCAGCCCGGCGAAATGCGAGGCGGCGTCGCCCCCGCGCGGGGCGGCCCTCCCCGTTTTCACCGTCTCCGTGAGGCGGCCCCACCGCTCCCGGAGCACTCGCCAGTGAACAGCGAACTCCCCGCAGTACAACTCGCTCTGGCGGCACAGGTATCGCCTGGCGACCGCCGGCAGCCCATACTCCTCCCCTCGCTTCCGGAGTAGTTTGAGGCCCGTCAGCGCGTCCAGCATCATCCGGACCCCGCGGACCGAGCAGCCCGAGGCCCGAGCCACCCGAACCGCCGTGTTCTTTCCTTCTCCAATCCGTGTGAACAGGTCCAGCTCGAGCGCTGTGGTCAGCGTCTGAGACGCGGCGAATCCGAAATTCGTTTCCATCAGCGGTCTAGACGTTATCATGGGCGTTTCCTGCGTTTAGGGACCCGTCGAAGCGGCATACGTCTGAAAGGGCTTGGTTTTGCAAAGACCCTTCCAAACAAGTTTATCTTGCGGAAATGCGCAAACTTTTCGGGATCGGAATCCCTGGTTAGCCGGGGCAGAAGCTGTTTTGCGTTCCTGCCCTGATGAAGCCCGACAGAACCTCCGGAGAAAATCCAGAACGTTTCGCAACTTCTCAATAAGTTCGGGTAGGTTGAGACAGTCGTATATATAAGTTTCTGTAAAGCAAATGGTTAGAGAAAACGGGCGAGCGATTTGCCCGAACTGATTGAGAAGTTACATTATTTTTTAGGAGAAGACCACACATGACTTGGAACCTGAGCCGACCGCGACCCGCATTGCCCAGTTCCTATTTCTGGACCTGGGATCACAGCACCAACTGGGTCTGGGACGACCCTGGCATTCTGAACTTCGGATGCAGTAATCGATATTTGAAGAGACCGGAAACATTCGTCGAAGACTACCGGAGACTGACCGATCTGGCTGCGGGCCTGGGCGTTAAGGGCATCCTCATCTGGGGCTTCTTGCGGGACTCTCACGGCGGAATCGAGGCCTCTCGGCGCGTCGCCGACTATGCCTCCTCGAAGGGCGTTGCCATCATGCCGGGGATCGGCACGACTTGGTACGGCGGAGTCTATTATGAAGGCGACCATCCTTACAACATCGAGACCTTCGTGCGGAATCACCCCGATGCTCGGATGGTGGACGAGAAGGGCGAGCCCCAGGGGAGCGGGGCCTGTCCGACCCACCCGCGCTACGTCGATTGGCTTCAGCAGGGCATGCGCTGGCTCTTCCAGGAATTCCCCATCGGGGGAGCAAACCTCGAGAACGGCGATTTCCTCGTCTGCCATGAGCCCCGGTGTCAGGCCCATAAGGCGAGCTGGCCGCAGGGCGATCCGGACTTCTTCCGCCTGCAGGGCTTGAGCTACGCGCCCGCCCTCCAGGCCATCGAGAAACAGCTCCCGGAGAAACTGGTGACCTGGGCCACTTACACCGGCTTTCTGCCCGGGTCGCCGCCCCAGGGCAGTTCGCTGGGTCCCTACATGCGATGCAGCCGGCCCGCGATGATCGACCGTCTTCCGCCTCAAGGCATCGGCCAGTGGACCCTGACCGGAATGGTGTTCGAGAAGCCGCTGCCCTTGCTGGCCTACCTGGACCAGGGCGCGCCGGACGCGGCGTTCCAGAATGCCGCCTGGCCCCGTGGCCTCAATCCACCGTCGCCCCGGAGCGTCGGCTTCATCCACCAGGCCAGCCAGTGGAGTCATGTCGGCCGATACGACCAGATCGTCAGCACCATCAAGGAGGGGTGTCTTCGTGCCTACCGGTCCGGGCTCGAAGGCGTCAGCATCCACGGCGAAGTGTGTGCGCGGCACATCCCGTGGGCGCTCAATTATCTCGCCTTCTCCCACTTCATTCACTGGCCTGAGGACACCCTTCGTCAATTCGGCCGCGTCACCCTGGGGTCCGTTCTCGGGTCTCCGGACGAGGGCGAAGCCTTCGCCGAGCATCTCGCGCGATGGGAAGGCGGGGGCCTGACCGATCCGCAGAAGAAGGACATCGCGGACCGGGCGGGGAATCTGAGGAGGCAGGTGGCCGCCGGCAAGGATTTGGAACGCTGGCGTTTCTGGGATTGGTTGAACCGCATGGCGCAGGGAAGGTCCGAGCGGCATACGGTGAGCTCGTTTTGAGCTTTCACCTCCGCCGCCGTTCAAGCACTGCCCGGGTCGGCGGCGAGACCGAATAGATGCCCTTCTCCGCGTGATAGAGCCTGTTCAGCTCCTGGAAAGCCTCCTCGCATGGATCGTTCGGGATGAAATCGTTCGAGACCAGTTCCCGGTCGATCAGACTTCTCAGGTAAAGAATCCGCCAGCGCCAGGACTGGCGTGCCCAGGCCGGCAGTTCACTCTCCACCTGCTGGAGGATCGCGTGGGCCTCGAAGGCGCCGGCGGGATGCTGGAGTACGAAGCGAGTCACTCCGCCCTCCGCCTTTTCGCTCCGGATCATGGTTTGTTCCAGGATTCGTGCGGCCTCGACAACTCGATCCGCCACAGCCGGTCCGAATTCGTAGCTGGCATATTCCCGTACCGTCTCGTCCGAATCCTGCTGGTCCCGCCAGTGGAACTGCGCCAGGATGGCCTTGTTCATATCCTCGAAAATCCCCTCGGAATACGGGATGCCGCCGGCCAGCCGCACCGCTGGCGTGTTGCGCCTCAGGGGCAGGTGGCGCGGCTGAGGATTGGCCCCGAAGCCTCCCCAGGGGTGCATGCCGCGCATGCTGATCTCGGGAAAGGTAATCAGGGGCAAATGGCCGGGCACCCGCCCATCCCTGGAAAGCCGGCGAGGCCAGCTTCTCCCTTCCTCCTCGTCGACCAGGATGTAGTCCAGCCAGTCCGGCCGGACCGGAAAGCGGTCCAAAAGCCCGTCCCATTCCTCGCCCGGGCGATACGGCAGGCCCTCTTTGGCGTTCCGCAGGATGTAGTAGTCGAAGTACCAGGTGGAAAGGATCACGCGGATGCCCGGGAAGACCCGGCGGGCAATCCGCGCCAGCGGCTGCGCCGCGTCGATGAACCCTTTCGCGCCCCAGGGCCAGCACCTCGGGCACGCACAGCCGCCCTGGTCGTAGGGCCAGACCCAGAAAAGTCCCAGGCCGATGTCCGTGAGGGACCGGAGCAGCTCCTCGACCCATCGGCAGACCAGGTCGCGCCCCACGGGCTCGCTCGGGCAAAGCTCCACTCCGTAGGCGCCGTGCGTCCGGGGAATCCGAAGCGACGCCGGGCTATCGGCGTAACCTTCGTTGGCCAGGACGCCGAGGCCGACCCGCATCCCGACGTTCCTGCCGGCGCTCAGGTAGGCGCGGAGTCGGCTGAGGAATCGCTGGGCCTGGGGATCGTGGAAACCCTGGAAATGGTGCATGTCGAACCACACGCCCAGGTGGTTGATGCCCCAGAGCGCCAGTTCCTCGATGTAACGCACCACCTCCTGGACCGGCGCCTCGTGATAGTAGTTGTGGAAATGGCTGGCAAAATAGATGCCCCTCACGTCCCGTTCGGGTACGGAGACCCCGCGCCAGGACCCGGCAATGAACTCGCCGCATCCGTAGCGGGAAGTCCTCAGAAACTTTCCGATGCCGTAGAGCACGCCCGGCTCGTCCGACCCCAGGACGCGCACCCCGGCGTCCGGCCCGTCCTCGATCCGGAATCCGCCTGAGCCGGTCTCGGGCCGGACGCCCAGCGTGAGGGTCATCTCGCCGGGCGCGTCGGTCGCCGCCTCGACCCCGCACCGGGCGCGGACCTCGCGCCGGAAGATTTCGGCTGCCCGGACGACGATCGGATGTTCCCCGGCTGGAAGCCGGATTCGAATGGTTCGAGCCATGAGTGGCCTCCACGACAGGCGCTCAATTCACGGCGACGCCCGTTCCAGCGAGGCCAGCATGCCCCGGACCAGCGCCGGGCCGGACTCCACGGTGAATGGAAAGTTCCCCATGTACTTGGGCGATTGCGCGGCCGCATAGCTGCGCTTCGCAATGTCATGGTCGTCCGGCACGTAACTGATGCCGTCGTTCGCATACCCGATGATGAAGAGGTCCTGGGCCGGCCATGCCGCCCGCAGGTCCAGCGCGAAGCGGCTGAACAGCTCCGCCGGCTGCGAAACGAAATGAACGTCCCCCAGCCGGACCGCGTGCACCTCCGTCTCCAGCGTCTCCGGCCGCGTGTCCAAGTCCTTCAGAATCTCTTCCGTCCATTCCACGGCAAACCGGCTGAGCGCCCGTACGGCCAGGCCGAGGTCGCCGCCGTAACGAGAGGGGAAACGGTCCGGCTGGTTCACCATGACCCGGCCGAGGCTGTCGCGCCAGCCGGTCGTGTCGCCCGTCCGAAGCCGGTGACGGCCCTCCTCGAGCTCAGCTTGAACTTCCTGACGATCGTAGCGCCGGGTGGGAAGCAGCACCCGCATCGAGGCGGCGGCGACCGACGGATTTTCCACGGGCCTGGCGGCGGCGAGGGCTTCGAGGACCGCGCCGGCGAGGGCGCGGCCCGGCTCGTCGCCGATCTCGGGATTCCGGCGATACTTGAGGAGGAAATTGACGTCGCCGCAGCAGCCCTGGAGGAACAGGGCCGTCGAGCCGGGGAAGAGAGTCTCGAGGGCGTCATTGACCTCGCCCGGGTAATCGCGGCTCACCTCGCGCCAGCGTGCGTCCGCGTGCACCGTCGGATGCGCGGCAAAATTCGTGACAAAAGCGAATGGCCGGCCCCGCCGATCGTCCACCCTCAGCACGCTCGCTCGGGTGTCCCTCGGGCCGTTCTCCCGCGTGCGGTTGAACGTCCAACCTTCGAGGACGTGGCTGCCTGCCCGGAGGGTCGCCTCCTGCCGCTGTCGCCAGGCCATGATGACGGCCGTGGCCGTCTGACGCCGCGCCCACGACACGTAGGCGGGGTCCATCGCACCGACGCCGCGGACTTGGGCGGCATTCGGCGCATTGTGGCTGTGCGATGCGCCGATAGTGATGGACTCGGGCAGTAAGTCGGTCGAAGCGGCAGCCAGCGACCGCACTCCGCGCACGAACTCCGCGTTGAGGTACATCAAGTCCACCGCCACCAGGGCTGCACGCTGCCGCCCGTCATCCACCACCAGCGCCGTCGCCGTCAGATCGTCGTGTATCCCTTCCCACGTGCGCTCCAGGTAATAGCCCATCCCGGCCAATTCGACGCCCCAGAAGGGGCTGAGACGGACTCGCGAAACTCCCGCAAGAAATGGCATGAGATAGCTCCCTCATGAAGACCACGGCCTATTATCATCGGAAAATCTGCGAAACTCCAGACCGCTCACGCCGGTTGAAGTGTGGATGCGGGATTCATCCGGCGACCGCGGGCGTCCGGTGGACCTCGCGAGGTCCGCCGATTGCAGTCGCACCGCCATCGACCTGTCCCGCCCCGTCTGCGTCCCGGCGGGATAGGGAGACGGTACGGCGGCGTAGCGTCGGCGATTCGGTTTTCGTGCCTTATGCTGTTACGGCATCGGATAGAAAATAAATTTTTGATGTTGTTAAATCTGAGTTGACGACAGACAATTTGCGCCGGTTCATGGATGATCGTTCCGGGGTCTTGAAGGTTCTGCTCTTTGCCATGGACCGCAAATCCCGCCGGGATGGCAAATCTGAAATCCGCGAAACCCGAAGGGCGCAGCGGATTTCATGAGCTTCTCTCGTCGCCCCTCTTCCTCCGCTCGGGTTCAGCCGGGTGATATCCGCAAGCCAAGAAGGCAACGAAGCTTCATGCCCAAGTATTACAAGCGGCGGTCGAAGAAGATGGGGCTTCCGCCCGGCAGCCTTGTGCACATCGGGCAGCCGAAGTCCGGCCGCGCCTCCGTGTCGCTCATGGACTATGATGAAAAGCACTTCCAGGAGAAAACGATTGACAACGTCGACGAATGCATTCCCTTCAAGGATAAACCGTCGGTCACCTGGATCAACGTGGATGGCGTTCATGAAGTGGACATGCTCGACCGCCTGGGGCGCGCTTATGGCCTCCATCCGCTCGTGCTGGAAGACATCGCGAACACGGACCAGCGCCCGAAGATGGACGATCTGGGAGACTACATCTACCTGGTGGCCAAGATGATCTATGCGAAGGAGAAGGACGATGGCCTCGTGACCGAACAGGTGAGCCTGGTCCTGGGCGCGAATTACGTCCTGTCTTTCCAGGAGGGGATCGAAGGGGACGTGTTCAATCCGATCCGCGAGCGTATCCGCACGGACAAGGGCCAGATTCGGAAGAGGGGCACGGATTATCTGGTCTACTCGCTGCTGGATGCGGTGGTGGACAGTTACTTTGCCATCCTGGAAAGAATGGGCGAAAAGATCGAATCCCTCGAGGCCGAGCTGGTCAGCCATCCGACCCCCAGAACCTTGCACGCTCTGCAAGACCTCAAGAAAGAGATGGTTTTTCTGCGCAAGTCGGTCTGGCCTCTCCGTGAGGTCATCAGCGGTCTGGAACGCGCCCAATCGCCGCTCATCCGGCCTTCCACCTTCGTTTACCTGCGCGACGTCTACGACCATTCCATTCAGGTCATCGACACGCTCGAGACGTTCCGGGACATGCTGTCCGGGATGCTCGACATTTATCTCTCGAGCATGAGCAACCGCATCAATTCGGTGATGAAGGTGCTGACCATCATCGCGACGATCTTCATGCCGCTGACCTTCATCGCCGGAGTCTATGGCATGAATTTCAAGCACATGCCCGAGCTGGAATGGCGCCGGGGCTACCCGCTGGTCATGGGACTCATGGCCCTGGTGGGACTCTCGATGCTGGGCTACTTCAAGCACAAGCGGTGGTTCTAGTATTTGGATTTGGAAGTGCACCCGCACTTCCAAGCCAGACCCTTCAGGTGACGAGCTTGCAAGTGCGGATGCACTTGCAAGCTCGTCACCTAGCGGTTTCCGAAACTCCCGTTTATCATTCGGGTTGCTGATGCTCGCGGCGGGCCGTCCATCCCCGCCGAGGAGCGGCGAAATCGCTTTCTGGGGGTCGTGGTGAGTCCACTCTGGCGGATCCTGCAATTCCTCCGTCCCTTGCGCTGGCCTCTCGCGTCCGCGCTCCTCTTCACCACCCTTCTCACGCTCCTTGGACTCATCCCGCCTTTACTGCTCAAGGAAGTCATCGATCGGGTGATCACCCGGGGGCGGTGGGACGTGCTACCGGCCATCCTGGCCGTGGCGCTCGGCGTAGCCGTCTGCACGGCAGGAATGGCGCTGCTCAACCGCCTGGTGATCACCTACGTCGGCCAGAAGTTCGTCTTCCATCTCCGCAATCATCTTTACAAGAGCATCCTGAAGCATTCATTGCGATTCTTCGACGAGCGCGGCGCCGGCCAGGTGATGTCCCGCCTCATGGAGGACACCGCCTCCGTGCAGCGCATGATCAGCGCCAACAGCGTGACGCTGGTGAACGACGCCGTGGCCGTCCTGTTCTGCAGTGTGACGATCCTCTGGCTGCGGTGGGAACTGGGGCTGGTCGTCCTCGCCCTCGTCCCGCTGTACATCCTCAACCATCTCTTCTTCGTGCGGCGTATCCAGAAGAAGACGCGGGAGATGCTGGACTACCGCGAGAAGGTGGTCGGAGAGATGGAGGAGCGCATCAGCGGCACCCGCCTCGTCAAGGCCTACTCGCGGGAGGAAGCGGAATCGGAGCGCATGTGGGAGCGGATGGAGGAGATCATTCGGCTGGCCTCCGAGGGGACGCGGCTCAATTCCGCGTTCACCGGCGCCGCGACCACGATCACCAGCATCGGGAACGCCTGCCTCTATTGCCTGGGTTGCTATTTCGTGTTGACGGAATGGATGTCCTACGGGCAGGTCATGGCGTTCATGGCCTATGTCACTCGGCTCTTCCAGTCCGCTCTGCAGTTCACCCAGGTCACCGGCGACCTGCAAGAGACGATGGTCTCCGTGGATCGGGTCCTGGAGATTCTGGATCAGCCGGTGGAAATCGTGTCCCGGCCGGGCGCGATCGAGTTGCCGAGGATGCAGGGGCGCGTGAGCTTCGAGAACGTCACGTTCGGATACGTTCCGGACCGGCCCGTGCTGCGGAACTTCACGCTGGATGTGCCCGCGGGAAAGACCGTGGCTCTGGTGGGTCCCTCCGGCTGTGGAAAGACAACGGTCACAGCCCTGCTGCAACGGTTCTACGAGCCGCAGAGGGGCTGCATTCGAATGGACGGACACGACATCTCGCAGGTGCAGATTCGGGCGCTGCGCTCGAAGATCGGCCAGGTCTTGCAGCAGCCCTTCCTGTTCGACGGCACGATCCGGGAGAACATCCTGTACGGCAGCCGGGTAAAGAACGACGCCCGGATGGTGGAGGCGGCCCAGGTGGCAAACATCCACGATTGGATTGTCTCCCTCCCGGAAGCCTATCACACGGTCCTGGGAGAGGACGGGCTTCGGCCGTCGCTGGGTCAGAAGCAGCAGCTTTCGATCGCCCGGGCGGTCCTCATCGATCCGGCGATCCTGGTCCTGGACGAGGCCACATCCTCGCTGGACTCGGAGTCGGAGGTGAGCATTCAGAAGGCGCTGGAGAACGTGCTGAGGGGCAGGACGGCGTTCGTGGTGGCGCATCGGCTCTCGACGATCCGGAAGGCGGACATCATCGTGGTGCTGGAGCGGGGGCAGGTGGTGGAGAAGGGGGCGCACGAGGACCTGATGAAGCTGAAAGACGGGGTCTATCGTGCCTTTTATCTCAAGCAGTCGCAGTCCGTCGTGGGCATTCAGGACGAGGTGGAGTCCGAAGAGGGTCGCGAGGAAGCGGCCCGGCCCGAGCCGCGGCCGCCCGTGCCCGCGGGCCTCTCCCGGGGCGTCGTGGCTAAGGGTCTGACGGAGGATGCTCAGCGCCCGGCCCAGGGGGAATCGGTGTCCAAGGAGGAACGGCATCCGGGATGAAAGAGCTCTACCGCATCTATTCCACGTTCTTCAGGCCCTTCTGGCTGAAAGTGGCCCTCATCGTGCTGCTGGCGGCGGTGTCCAGCCTCGCCCCCTTCCTCTTCGGATACCTCGGCCGCACCATGGTGGACCGGGTTCTCCAAATCCAGGTGGCGGGGGCGGCAGCAGCCGCGGCCTCATCCTCGTCGCCCAAGCCCTTCGAGGAACGCCTCCGGCTTCTGTACATCCTGACCGCCGTGCTGGTGGGATGCCGGCTGCTGCTCGCGGGCACCCAGGCTCTCTACACCTACCAGATGAGGACGCTGGCGTTCGACGTGATTTATCGCATCCGCCACCTCATGCACGACAAGCTTCAGAGGCTTCAGGTCGCCTACTTTGATCGCAATCTGACGGGGAAGATCATGGCGCGGATGCTGGACGACGTGGGCACCATGAATCACAGCGTGAGCACCGTCTTCGTGCCGGCCATCACAGCCCTGGCCACGCTCGGCATCGGCATCGGCATCCTGTTCTGGATCGACGCCGGACTGGCGGTCCTGGCCCTGGCCACGCTCCCCTTCACCATCATGGCGTACCAGCTTTTCATTCCGAGAATCCGCAGAATCCAGGAACATGTCCGCGAAAAAAACTCGCGCCTTTACGGGCTCGTCGGTGACGCGCTCAACGGCATCCGCGTCGTCAAGTGCTTCGTTCAGGAGCCCGAAGAAAGAGCCCGATTCCTGAGGCTCATGGTCGAACGCCTCCGCCTCCTCAGACGGTACGTCACCCTGGACGCCACGCTCGCCGCCCTCTCCGGACTGGCCGGGTCCGTCGGACTCGCTCTCATCCTCTACCTCGGCCCCCTCCGCGTCCAGTCCGGCGCGCTTTCCGTCGGAGACCTCCTCTACTTCTACAGCGCCGCAGGATTGCTCTACCCTCCCATGGCCGTGCTCCTCGAACTTAACGTCCAGGTACAGGTCGTCGTCGTCTCCGCCCGCAAGGTCTTCGAGATTCTCGATCACGAAGTGACCATCCGGGACCGGCCGGATGCGAAGGACCTCCATCCATCGACGGGCTGGGTGGTGTTCGCCGGGGTCTGGTTTCGCTACTTCGGCGGAAACCGCGATGCCTTGAGAAACGTGACGTTCGAGGTGCCTCCCTGCTCCCGCATCGCCCTCGTCGGCGCGACCGGGTCAGGAAAATCCACGATCGCCCACCTGCTCGTCCGGTTCTATGATCCCACCGCGGGAAGCATTCTTCTGGACATGAACGACGTTCGGGACCTGAAGCTTTCGTCGCTGCGACGGCACATCCGCATCGTGGCCCAGGAGCCCATCCTCTTCTCCGGAACCCTGGCCGACATCATCCGATACGGCCAGCCCGAGGCGACGGACGAGGACGTCGAGAGGGCCGCCCGCACCGCCCAAATCCATGACTACATCCAGTCGCTGCCGGAAGGCTACCGCAGCGAGGTGGGCGAGAAAGGAGTGACGCTGTCCGGCGGGCAGCGCCAGCGGCTGGCCTTCGCCATGGCTCTGGTGACGAATCCGACCGTGCTCATTCTGGACGACAGCATGTCCGCCTTGGATGCGGAGACCGCGGCACAACTCGAAGACGCCATGGAGTCCATGATGAGGGGCCGGACGGTCTTCATCATCACCCATCGGCTCTCCACGGCGATGCGCGCCGACGAGATTCTGGTGCTGCACCGCGGGCGGCTCGTCGAGCAGGGCGACCATGCGTACCTGATGGCCAAGGGCGGCCATTACGCCCGGCTGTTCAGCGCCCAGGCGCAGGCGATGGGAGTCGCTCCGGTCCCGGGTGCGGCGTCCTGAGCCGGCACGCAGAATCCCGGAGGGTTTCCGCTGGGAGGCAGAATCCCGGACCCGTCCTCCCGCACCTGTCCCCGCGGGAGGGATTCCGCCGGGGCGTTTGGAAGGTTTCCGCTGGGAGGCAAAGGTGAAAGGCAAAAGCAGAAGGCCGGCAGGAAGCCAAGTGTCCAAGAGGGCGGGATAGGAAAGCCCCGGCCAAGTCCGCCGAACCTGTCTCCAGGGGCGAAAGACGGAAGGCGAAAGACGGAAGGTACAAAGTCCGCAGGCGCCGGCCACCGACATGTGGGGGTGTGGGGGGTGCGGCGTGCGTCGTCTTTGGGCATTCACCGGTCCACGTTCCACGCACCACGCATCCTGCATGACGCACGGGCCCTCGTCCATGGACGCCACCCTGCTTCCGAGCTATCATGCCTGAGCCAGAACTATCGCCGACCCCAGAAGTCCCCGAATTCCTGGACGGAAAATCGTTCCGTGCCTTTTTCCAGCCGTGAACTCGTCGAGCTGAACCTCCTGAGCCGCGTCTTCCCGAACCTGGACACGACGCTGGCCGAGATCGCCCGCCTTTCCGCGGAGCTCACCCTGCCCAAGGGGACCGTGCACGTCATCAGCGACGTCCACGGGCAGGACGATAAACTGAGGCACGTCATCAACAATGCCTCCGGCAGCCTGCGGCCCCTGGTCGAGCACCAGTTCAAGAACCGGCTTTCCCCGGAGGAGCTGGAGGAATTTCTCACGCTGATCTTTTATCCCCGGGAAGTCCTCGAACGGCTCGAACCCAGGCTCATGGATTCCGGCGCGCGGAGGAGCTTCAGCCGCAAGGTCCTCTTGCAACTGTTCGAGCTCATTCGCATCCTGGCCCGGCGCTATCCTCTGGCCCGAGCCATCGGCCGGTTTCCTGCCGAGTACCGCGGGGTCTTCCAGGAGCTTCTCTATCAGCCGGTCCAGGAGCGGGATTGCCGCTTCGTGGATGCGGTGGTGGATTCGCTTCTGAAGCATGAACGTGTCTTTCACCTCATTCAGCGAACCGTTCAAGTGGTTCGTGATCTGGCCATGGAGGAGCTGATCCTGGCAGGGGACTGCTGGGACCGCGGTCACCGGGGCGACCGCGTCGTGGATCACCTCATGGAGCAGCCGAATCTTTCCTTCGTCTGGGGCAATCACGACGCCGAGTGGCTGGGGGCCGGCATGGGCCACGAAGCCCTCATCGCCTCGGTCCTCCGGATATCCCTGCGTTACCGCCGACTCTCTCAACTCGAGGAGGGCTACGGCGTCACGCTGCAGCCTCTGGAGCGGCTGGCCCGGACGGTGTATGGCGATGACCCGGCCCGGTGTTTCCTGACCCGCGGGAAGGGGCTGCGGGAGCCGGTGCAAATGGCGCGGATGCAGAAGGCGGCGTCCGTTCTCCAATTCAAGCTCGAAGGCCAGCTCATCGAACGGCACCCGGAATTCGAGCTGGATTCGAGGCGGCTTCTCCATCGCATCGATCGGGCCACGGGCACCATCGAGATCGATGGAAAGCCCAGGCCTCTCCGCGATACCTGTTTTCCCACCCTCGATCCAGCCAGGCCCTACGAGCTGTCGGGCGAGGAACAGGCCTGCATGGACCGCATCCGGCAGTCGTTCCTGGGAAGCCGGAAGCTTCGCGACCACCTCCGATTCCTGGTCGAACACGGTTCGATGTACCTGTGCCGCGACGATCATCTCATTTTCCATGGATGCGTGCCCGTGGACGATCGGGGCGAGTTCCTGCCCCTGCGGGTGGATGGCAAGGCCGAACGCGGCCGGGACCTCTTCGACGCCATCGATCAGGTCCTGGCGCGGTGTCTGGACCGCGGCACGCCGGAGGATGCCGATTTCGTCTGGTATCTCTGGTGCGGGCCGCGCTCCCCGCTGTTCGGCAAGAACAAGATGGCCACGCTGGAGAACGACCTGGTGGACGACCCGGCGACGCACGTCGAGACCAAGAACGCTTATTTCAGGCTCATCCATGAGCCGGACTTCTGCGACCGGGTGATGCGGGAGTTCGGGGTGGACCCGGCGCGGGGGATCATCGTCAACGGCCACGTTCCCGTGAAGATCGAGAAGGGCGAATCCCCGCTGAAGCGCAGCGGCAAGGCCATTACCATCGACGGGGCGTTCTCCGAGGCCTATGGAGACCATGGGTACACACTGGTGCTCGAGCCGGACAGGACCTTTCTGGCCCAGCATCACCATTTTGAATCGGTCGAGGCCGCGGTCCGGGACGGGATCGACATCATTCCGGCCATCTCGCCGGTCCGGCAGTGGGAACGGCCACGGCAGGTCGCTGACACGGAGCGCGGCCAGGAAATCCAGGCCGAAATCGAACTGCTGGAGCGCCTGGCCGAGGCCTACCGCAGCCACCAGCTCCGGCAGGAGAATTTTCCCCTACCTGCGATTCCGGTATCGTCATGATCCACTCCTTTGGTTCATCACGAATTCGAACCCTGAAGACGCTGGTTTGGCGATGGCCGTTCCTCGCCTTCACCCTTTTCGGGGGACAGGTCCTCGCGGGAGACGCGGCCGACGATGCCGCCCCGCGGCAGGACGGCGACCCTGTCGCGCACGTGGAGAGCGTTCTCGCCAATCCGCCGGCGACCGGGATTGTGGTCACCCTCGTCGAGCACGATTCCCAGGCGGAGCACCACGGCTTCCAGCCGGGTGACATCCTGTTGAGCTACAACGGCGAGACTCCGAGCTCGATCACGGACCTGATCCGCTTGGTGCAAGGGGCGCGGGAGAAGGAGCAGGTGGCGGTACGGCTTCACCGAGGCGGGGAGGAACGCGCCGTCTTCCTGCGGCCGGGCCGAATCGGAATGGACGGCATCTCTGTGGAGCAGGGGAAGGGGGCGGCGTCGAGGCCCCCCGCGTCGGCCTATACACCTGATTTTTCTCTGTTCGACCTCGCGAAGGACGAGTGGTATCTCTTCCTGCGGGACCGGAAGAAGGTGGGGTATGAGCGCTATCGGCTGCAACGCGACGGGGACCGGATTAAGCTCCGCGTGGAGACCCTATACGCCCTGGAAAAACAGATGCTCGAAGTGAGCTTTCACGCTCAGTTTCGGGCCCAGGCCGGCTTGCCCCTCGAAGACCTCTCCTTCGAGGAACGGTCGCCAGGCGGTCGCTACCGCGTGGAGCTGGCCCGGCAGGGTGAGGAACTGGCCGGGAAGGTCGGAGAAAAGGACTTCCGAGCTCGGGCTCCTGCGGACACGATTCCGACCTATTTGAGCGCTTTGCTGGCGGGCACGATGCCGCTCGAGTCGGGCGCTACGGTGCACCTCACCCTGTTCGGCGAAGGGAATCTGACCCTCTACCGCGGGACGGCGCTGGCGTGCCGCGGCCGCGAGGAAGTGATCGTCGGCGGCAAGAAGATGAGCCTCTGGCGCTTCGAGCAGTCCCTCTACGGCAAGGTGGGCAACGTGTATGACCTCGACGACCAGCGCCGGCTGGTCCGCGCCCGTTTCAGCACGGGCGTCGAAATCCGGCGCTCCACCGAGGCGGAGATCAGCCGGGAACTGCCGACGCGCCTGCTCAAGTCCCTGGCTGCCGGGGAATGAGCGCCACCCTGAGGAAGTAACTTCTCAGGAGGAGCGACATGGGAGGCGGACGCCGGCCTGGGTGAAGTGATAAGAAGGATGGTTTTAGCCCCTTATCGAATATCCCTGTGGAAGGGGCGAAACAATAGTTTCGCCGTGTTCGTAACGGGTTCAGACAGCATACGCACCTCGAAATGGAAGCACGGCCGTTTTGCCGGTGCCGGGACCACCCGTGATGAGGGTGGTTTTCATGCGAGGTGTTCCCTGAATCCACGCCAAGGTCGCAAGCTCGCGGGAAAGCCCAGAACCACAGGGATGTGTTGCTTGACCCTGGAGAATTCCACTTCGAAAAGGTAGCGTGCAACATCCAATCGAGAGAGATGCGATTCAATGTGAGGAAGCGCGTTCATGTCGTTTCCTCGCAGCGAACGGGCCGCGAGTTGAACGGCGCCGGCCTTGACGGTAGCAAGCCTGCCTGCGGACGGCATGACCGGTGTCCGCGCCAGCGAGTGGTTCGGCGGCGGCGGCCGCCCGGAGAACCTAGCCTTCACCGGTGGCGCGCAAGCGACATCCGGGAAGGCTGCGTTCTCCGATGTCTACGCTTTTCGATGTGCCAGGAGCTCTCGTACAGCAGGGACAAGTTCGTTGGGGATTTCCATGATGGTCTGATTCGGATCCTCATAAGATGCTTCGTCTTCAGCGACCGCCTCCTCCTCGCTCTGGTTCTCGTAGTGCGCGAGGACTCTCTTAACCCGGTCCTCGTCCCATCCTGGCGGAAATTTGCTCTCTTTCATGTTCTTCCTCTTCGGCGAAGTCTACGCCTATATGCCGCCAACGGCTTCCCTCGTAGATCGTAGGCGGTGATCACAAAATTACTATCCGGCTCGGGGTCCGGGACATAGATCACACGCAAGCAGCGACCGGATTCGGTCTTGCCGATCGCAATACGCGAAGCCTCGCCACCCGGACGATCCTCCCCCGGGTGGCGAAGCACCTGCTCCACCTCGACTTCACTTACACCATGATTATAGATGTGAGGAAGTCCCGTGTCACGGTCTGCGTAGAAGCGAAGTCGCATCTCGGACTATTATACTCCGCAGAACGGGCCCCGAGTTGAACGGCGCCGGCCTTGACGGTAGCAAGCCTGCCTGCGGACGGCATGGCCGGTGTCCGCGCCAGGGAGTGGTTCGGCGGTGGCTGCCGCCGAACCACTCCCTGGTGAAGCAGCGCGCGGTCCGTTCGCCGGACGGCTGCCGCCGTCCGGCGAACTCCCTATTTTACACCGATTAGCCTTTGCCGGGCACGCATCTCATGGGTGATGCAACTGCAACCGTGCAGTAGCCCGAGGCACGCCGTTTTCCGTAACTTCTCAATAAGTTCGGGGAGGACGATCAGGTCAAATCGATGAATTATGAACGGAGTAGCGCAGCCCGGAAGGGCTTCGCCATGCACCAGGCGCTTCGCTGAGGTGCATGGCTTCGCTACGAAAATCCGTGAAGCCTTCAATCATCATCGGTTATGAAATCGGGCCGGTCCCGCTCCCCGAGCTTATTGAGCCTGGATACCCAGGGTGGTCCTCCGCGCCGGAGGCGGGCCGATTACCCTGGGCTGTGGTGTCAAACCCCTTCGGGGCCATAGAATCGGGTCACCGCCCACATCGGGTTTCCCCATCAGGTCACCGTTTCCAGCTCGCCGATCCCCGAGAGCGGCCGGTGGGGCAGTTCTTCCCAGTGCATCGTCGAGTCCGGGGGACCGCCCTCCTTTGAGAAGACGTCACGCCACTTCCGCTTGAACTTCATGCCGTTGACGATCGTCTGGCGCTTCAGCCCAACACCCGGCTGGATCAAGCCCGTCGTCACATTTTCGAAATGGTACATCTCCACCGAGGGGAGATAGACGATGCGGCGTCCGATGGCCCGGATGCGGTAGGAGTAGTCGACATCCTCGAACTGGACGGGGTTGAACTGTTCGTCGAAGGGGCCGACCTTCTGGACGACGGCGCTGGGGACCATCATGCAGGCGCTGATCGTGGCCTGGAGCTCCCGGCGCTCGTTGAAATCCGGATGAGTCCGCGGCTTGCCGCGGCCGAGGTAGTCCACCCGGCCCGTAGGAGAGACCACGAGCCCGGCGTACTGGATGAGAAAAGGCTCGAAGGGGAAGATCAGCTTCGGGCAGACCGCGCCGGTCTCGGGCCGGGCCTGAAACTCGGCGATCAAGCGTGGTATCCAGGACCGGGACCGCACGACGACGTCGTTGTCGAGGAAGGCGAAGAAATCGCCGGAGGCCAGTTGGATGCCCTGGTTTCGGCCGGTGGCGGCCCCGACATTGATCGGATTGAACTGAACCTGGACGGTGATGCCCGCGGACCCGGCCTGCTGCTGGAAGCTCCGCAGGAGGTCCGGTGTGTCGTCCGCGGACCCGTTATCCACGAGGATGATCTCGAGGGGCCGGTAGGTGATTCCCCGCAGGCTTTCCAGGCATCGACGGGTATAGTCCGCCTTGTCCCGCGTCAGAATGACCAGGGAGACGGAGGAGGCTGAGGGGGGATGGAGAGTGGACATGGCTCAGAAGGGCGCGAGACCTCTTTTTTCATCAGGAGATCGTAAGACAACGGAGGCTGGGATAGGGTTCAGGTGACTGACATTGATCATGAAAAGGGTGCAGGGTTCAGGTGGGGGATCACTGATCACTGACCACTCTCCACGCCTGAGACCCGTGGGCATCGCAGCCGCGCCCCGGCTTCCGCCCCGCTCACGATCCGGCGGTAGAGGTCCAGGTATCCCCCTTGCTTGCGGGCCTCCGGGGGCCGCCACTGCGCCTTCCGTCGTTCGAGTTCCTCCGGGCTGACCCTCAGGTCGAGCCTTCGGGCCGGAATGTCGATATCGATGAGGTCGCCGTCGTGAACCAGGGCAAGGGGGCCCCCCAGGGCCGCCTCAGGACTGGCGTGTCCGATGCAGGGGCCGCGGGTCGCCCCGGAATAGCGCCCGTCCGTCACCATGGCGACTTTGTCGGCCAGCCCCATGCCGACCAGGAGCGCGGCCGGGATGGAAAGCTCCCGCATGCCGGGCCCCCCCACGGGCCCCTCGTTGCGGATCACCAGCACGTCACCGGACCGGACGCCGCTCGACATGAGGCGTTGCTTCACCTCTTCCTCGCACTCGAAGACGCGGGCGGGTCCGCAGTGCCGCATCATCGCCGGCAGCACCCCGCTTTGCTTCACCACAGCTCCCTGGGGCGACAGGCTGCCGCGGAGGATGGCGATGCCGCCCTCGGGCGACAGGGGCTGGTTCACGGGCCGGATGACCTCCGGACGCACCACCGGCCGGTTACGGCAGAGCTCGCCCATGGTGTCGCCAAACAGGGCCGGGCAGGCCCGGTGGAGCAGTCCGCCGCGGTCCAGCTCATGGAGGACGGCCATCACGCCTCCGGCCTCGCCGAAATCGGTGACCGTGAAGGCGGAGGCGGGCTTGAACCGGCCGAGGAGCGGCGTCTCCCGGCCCAGGCGGTCGAACCAATCGAGCGAAAGCTCGAGTCCGACCTCGGAGGCGATGGCCGGGAGATGAAGAAGGAGGTTGGTCGAGCCGCCGATGGCCAGGCCTACGCGTGCGGCATTGGCGAGAGATTCGAGGGTGAACATCTCGCGTCCAGCACGGCCTTCCCCCACCAGCTCGACGGCCCTTTTCCCGGCCTGGAAAGCCATGCGCTCGATGTCGTGCCCGGCTGCCGGCACGGTCGCATTGCCCGGCGCGGAGAGCCCGAGGGCCTCGACCACGCAGCAGAGGGTGCTGGCCGTGCCCATCATGTTGCAGCCGCCGCAGCCGGTGCAGGTGGTGGACTCGATCTCAGCGAGCTTCTCCTGGCTGATTCGACCGGCCTTGTAGGCGCCCATGGCCTCCTTGACGTCACTCGTGCCGCGGACGACGCCGTCACTGCCGCGGTGTGCGGCCATGAGCCCGCCGGTGACAAAAACCACGGGCACACGGCCCCGCGCCGCAGCCATGAGCATGCCCGGCACGATCTTGTCGCACGTGCAGAGGCAGACCACGGCGTCGAACTGGTGCGCCTCCACCATCAGCTCGACGGACGCTGCAATGATGTCCCGCAAGGGTAGGACGTAGTGCATGCCTGCGCCCTGGGCGATGCCGTCACAAGGGGCCACCGTATTGAACTCGACGGGCGTGCCTCCCGACTCGCGGATGCCCTCGCGCACGTGCTGCGCCAGGCCGCGGAGGTGCACGTGCCCCGGCTCGAAGTCGTTCCACGAGTTGGCAATGGCGACCATCGGGCTGCGGAGCTCTGCATCTCGAAACCCGCTGGCCTTGTACAGGGCGCGGGCGTACGTCCCGCCGATTCCGTCCAGCACCTTCAGGCTGCGGTGTGCCATGGGCTCTCCTGCTACGACCGGTGCGAAGCGCCTGCCTCGAACGGGCGAGCGTCGCCGCGCGTCCGTGAGGGATAGGATGGCCGTGGCGTTGCCGATGTCAACCGCCGGCGCGCGCAGTCCGCATCCCGCTCCGGTCCTCAGCAGAGAATCCTGGCGGCTCGCGGCAACACCTCGATCTGCACGGGCGTCCAACCTCCGAAGTCGCCGTCGATCTGGTAGGGAATCGGACGGACCGACTCGATGTCGATCCGGCCGGCCCGCCGCAGGGCCGGGTCGTCCCCGCGGAGCAGGCGGCGTGTGAGGGCCCGGGCGAGGTATCGGACGATGGCCCAGCGGCCGCGGCCACGGAAGAGGTAACATTCGTAGAGGCCGTCATCCATCCGGCGATCGGCAGCGAGGGAGAAGAGCCTGCCGCCATAGTGACGGGTATTGGCGATGATGACCTGAGGGATGCCTTCCCAGCGCTCGCCGTCCAGGGTCACCCGCAGGTCAGGCGTCCGGTAGTTGCGGAGGCAGTGGACGACAGCCGGGACATAGGCCCACTTGGAGGTCGCTCCTCGGCGGTCCCGGTGGTGCTGTTCGACGACCATGCCGTCGAATCCGGCCCCGAGGCTGAAAAAGCCGATCCGGCCGTTGGCCCGGAAGAGGTCGATCTCGGCGGTACGGCCCCGAGCGACCAGATGGGCGAAGGCATCGGGCGTCCTGGGGATGCCCAGTTCGAGCGCCAGAACGTTTGCGGTACCCAGGGGAAAGAGGCCCAGCGGCAATGGAGCGGCCAGCCCGTTGAGGACTTCGTTGAGTGTGCCGTCCCCACCGACTGCGGCGACGAGGTCGTATTCATTTCGAATCTCGGAAGCTCGCTTCCGGGCATCCCCGGCCTGTGCGGTATAGTAGATTTCGGCGCGAATCCGGGCCTGCTCGAGGTGCTGCACAATGGCGGGGGCGGCCTCGCGGCCGCGGCCGCGGCCGGAAACGGGGTTGACGATGAGAAGCACACGGGGCATGGCTGGACTGGAATAGGCGCCTGTGGCGTCCAATAGGGTCGGGTCGGCGAAGCCGGGCCAATCCCGGCTCTGAAATCCGCGGGCATGAATGGCGCAGCGGATTTCAGAAGAAGAAATGGTGGAGGCCGGAGGCCGAGGCCGTTTCTCGCTACGCCCAGCGTGTGGGAACGATACGAACGGGCATGCCGGGCCGCACCCACCCGCCGCGGAGGATGACGCCGAAGACGCCGGCCCGCTGGTCCACGTGGAGCGCGTGCATCAGGCCCCGCGCGGAAGACTCCATCCGAATACACGGCGGATTATAGTCCTTGACCCGGATCACGACGTCGCCGATTTCGACTTCCTGGCCAATCGCGGCGCGGAGGTCTGTCCCGGACACCACGAGATTGGCACGCCGGCAGGCCGGCGAAACATCCGCCTTCAACTCGGCCAGTGCGGCCTGCCAGGCCTCGAGAGATAAGAGGGTGACTTGCCTCGATCCGCCATGGGCATGGTCGCCCTCGAGGCCCTGTCCAGCGATGGCCCGGGCGGATTCCACCTCCACCACCTCGGCTTTCGGCGCGGGCCGGAGAAAAACCTTCCAGACCATGCCTGCCGCCGGTTCGATCCCCTGCCTTCCTGACTTCATGGTTGCACGCTCTTAGCCCGGATTTCTCACGCATCCGCCAGCGGATGCGCAATCCCGCCGGGATGAGAAATGCGGGTTAGGGCATCGCCAGGTCCTCGTCCACCCAATCCGTGACAAAGCCGTGTCCGGAGGTGTGCGTGATCATGAAGTCGATCTTCGACTCCTGAGCGACCACTTGCGGCGTCACGCTGCAAGCCCAGAAGAGAGGGACGTGGCCCGGCGGGATTTGCGGAGCGGGTCCGCCGCCCAGGGTATCCGCGAGATCGCGGATGCCGATGGCGGCCGGATTGCCGATGTGGATGGGCGCCCCGTGGGTGGCCTGAAAGCGCGTGGTGACCTGCACGGCTCGGGCTACCCGGTCCGGCGGCAACGTCCGCAGAGTGACCACCATCGGGCCCCGAAGGACTCCCGCGGGCCGGCAGGCCAGCTCCGTCTTGTACAGCGTGATGCCCGTCGAGCTGCGGCATCCTGCCCGTTCGAGCGCGTCGCTGAACGTCAAACTCGATCCGATCAGGAAGCCCACCGTGTCCTCCTTCCAGTAGGCCCGGATGTCCGTGACCTCCTCCTGGAGTTTGCCGCGCCGCCAGACGGAGTATCGGGAGACGTCGGTACGCAAGTCCGCGCCAGGCGCGGCGCCACGGGGCTCGGGGTCCCCTGCATCCGTAACCTCGAGGAGCGGGCAGGGCCTGGGATTCCGCTGGCAGAACAAGAGAAAATCGTAGGCCAGCGGCCCCGGTAAGACGACAAGCCCGGCTTGAACCTGGCGTCCGGCCCGGCCCACGGTGTTCCCCTGCCATTCTCCACGGCGGATTTGTTCCCGGATGACGGCTCCAAGGTTCGTGCCCATGGTGGGGTACCCCCTTTCCATTCGGCAGCCATGCCGCTCCATGGCGGCCTCAAAACGGCCCGTCTTTGTCCCCTGCTCGTCCCGGTGCTCCTCCTCATGCTCGTCCTCGTCCTCGAAAATCGAGCGCACATTCACACGGCGAAAACAGGGACGACGACTCACTCTCCTCCGATACGACGCTTCACGCAAGGCTGGGGCTGGAACTTGTCCTGACCTCAACGGCCCGCGGGCTGAGCCGGTTCAGAGGTTTCTCACCTCGTTGTACCCGAATGAAGTCTTCCGCCAGAATCTGTGCCACGCGCAGATTGGCATCACGGGTCCGGCCGGCGATGTGCGGCGTATGGACCACATTGGCCCGGCCCCGAAGAGGATCGTCCACGGGCAGCGGCTCACGATCGTAAACGTCGAAGGCGCCGAACAGTTCCCCGGCGAGGATGCGCTCCCGGAGGGCGTCCATATCGACCGGATGGGCCCGGGTGATGAGGGTGACGAGGGCGCCGCGGCGCAGTCGGTAGATGCGCTCACGATTCAGGATTTTCTTTGCCGTGGGAGTCGGCGGAATCGCCACGAAGACCACCTCGGCGAAATCGACCAGCGCATCGAGGTCCACCTTGCGCAGGCCCCACTCCCGGACCTGCTCCTCCGGCAGGTAGGGGTCGTATCCGCAGACCTCTGAGCCGAGGGCTACGCACCAGCGGGCGATGCGGCGTCCGATCTGGCCGAGGCCGAGGACGCCCACTTTTTTCTCGCCGAGGTCGCCGTTGACGAAATCGGGGTTGTCGCAGAACTGGGCAGCGGGGTAGACCCAGAGGGGCTCTCGGGCGGCCATGCGGGTGTGCCACTGGGGGACGCTGCGGAGCGCGCCGAGGGCCAGGGCCAAGGCGCACTCCGCCACGGACTGGGCCCAGCCGCGGGTGGCATCGATCACGGCAATGCCGCGCCGGTCCAGCTCCTCGACGCTCCATTCCGTGCCGGTTGCGGCGTTATCGAAGACGCCGCCGATGACCTTGAGATTCCGGGCGGCTTCGAGGGTCTCCACGGGGACCCTGCCGCTAAAGTTGACGATCCCGATGAAGCCGGAGACGTCCGTGAGCCGGTTCGGAGCGACAGCCGAGGCCTCGTTGAGGACGGTAACACCGCCTGCGGCCCGCAGTCGGGAAATCAACGCTTGGGGAACGTAAGGCCAGCTCTGCTCGAGGTCGGGGCGGCGCAGGAAGAGGAAGGGTTCGGCCATGATGGGGAGTCCGGGTAAGCAGTGAACCGTAAACAGTGTACAAATTTCAAGGATCAGGGAAGGATAACCCCCGGGATTCCGATGAACAACCCGTTGAACGGCAATCGGCGGCACAGTAAGCTAATGAAAACGCGAAGCGCTTCCCCACGAGGTCAAGAGTCGTGCCCTCCCCTTTTCCTGGAATGGACCCCTTCATCGAGGGGCAGAAATGGCCCGATTTCCATGTGCGGTTCATTACCGCGATCAGCGAATCTCTGGTACCCAAAGTGAGGCCTAAGTACGAGGTCAATGTCGAAGAGAGAATTTATGTAGAACATCAAGGGGGGGAGCCGCGTGTCCTTCGGCCAGATGTCTCACTCTCGGAACGAGAGCCGGAAACCTTCTCGACTGCCCCTCCCAAGGCCGAAACGGCGGTCATCGAGCCTGCACTTTTAACGCTTCCCATAGCTGAACCTGAGAAGGAGGCCTATCTCCTCCTCCGTCACCGTGAAACAGGCGGGATCGTCACTATCCTCGAGCTGCTGTCGCCAGGGAACAAGCGCTTCGGGAGTGACGGGCGACTGGAATACCTCAGCAAGCGGGAAGTGATCGTGAAAAGTCAGACGCATCTCGTCGAACTGGACCTCCTTCGCAACGGGCAACGCTTGCCTACGATCGAGCCGCTTCCGCCAGGGGACTTTTACGCCTTCGTGCGCCGATCACAGCGTCGATACAAGGTTGAGGTTTACGGATGGGCCCTCGGTGACCGCTTGCCCTCCATCCCAGTGCCTCTGGCAGGAGATGATCCGGATGTCTCTCTGAATCTGCAAGCCGTCCTCGACACGGTCTATGATCGGGCCGGTTACGATTACTCGTTGGATTACCGGCGTAGGATCGAGCCTGCTCTGACCCCAGGTGTAGCCGCTTGTTTGAAGCCGCTGCTGGATCAAGCGTGACCTTCGGCGCGGTCGTTTGGGGCATGGAGTGCGTACGGGCGGGTTTCCGTTCTCGAAGACAGAAAAAGGCGATTCTCGTCCGGCCCCCTTTAGGCCCCGATGCTGGAAACCTTTGTGTCTTGGCGTCTCAATAGGTAATGCATCATCCCGAGCAGCTATCCATGAGCGAAGAAAAACTGAAAATCGGAGAGGCCGCGCCGGACTTCGATCTTCCGGCCAGCACCGGAGGAAACGTCAAACTCACGGACCTCCGCGGAAAGAACGTTGTTCTCTTCTTCTATCCCAAGGACGACACCCCCGGCTGAACCCGCGAGGCCTGCGGCTTCCGTGACTTGAAGCCGCGCTTCGACGCGTTGCAGGCGGTTCTCCTGGGCATCAGCCGCGACGACCTTGCAAGCCATGAGCGATTCATCAAGAAGTTCGGGCTGACCATGCCGATGCTGTCCGATCTCGATGGCAGAGTTTGCGAGGCCTATGGCGTGTGGCGACTCAAGGTCCGCGACGGCAAGTCGTTCCATGGGATCGAGCGCTCCACGTTCGTGATCGACTCCGCTGGCCGGCTCGTTTCCATTCAGAGGCAGGTCGATCCAGAGCAGCACATTCCGGAGATTCTCGGGCACGTGCAGCAGCTTCCGCGGCGGGAAGGCCTGTCATGAACACGGCTTCGGAGCAGGGCTTGGAATCCGGGATTTCCGTCGTCATTCCCGTTTATCACAGCGCGCCCATCCTTCCCCAGCTTGTTCCTCGGCTGGAGTCGATGCTCCGGGGTACGGGCCGGCCCTTCGAGGTCATCCTGGTCAATGACGGCAGCCGTGACGCGAGCTGGGAAGCGATTCTGGAACAGGGCCTTGATCGGGCATGGCTGCGCGGCATCAACCTCATGCGCAACTACGGCCAGCATAATGCTCTTCTGTGCGGCATCCGCCTGGCCCGCTATTCGGTCACCGTCACCATGGACGACGACCTTCAGCATCCGCCGGAGGAAGTGCCACCGCTGCTCGCAAAGCTCGAGGAAGGACACGACGTAGTCTACGGGACGCCCCTCCACCAGCAGCACGGCCTCTGGCGCGACCTCGCCTCGCAAGTCACCAAGGTCGTCCTTCAGAACGCCATGGGGGCGGACGTCGCTCGCAACGTCAGCGCCTTCCGCGTCTTCCGCACACCCGTGCGCGAGGCCTTCTCGAGTTACCGCGGACCCTTCATCTCCATCGATGTCCTGCTCACCTGGGGCACAACGAGGTTCGCCGCCCTCCCAGTCCGGCATGAGCCGCGCTCCGTCGGCAAGTCCAATTACACCTTCCGCAAGCTCCTCACCCACGCCCTCAACATGATGACCGGGTTCAGCACCCTCCCTCTCCAGCTCGCCAGCTTCATCGGCTTCGGGCTGACCCTTTTTGGCATCCTGGTTCTGGCATACGTGGTGGGCCGCTACCTCATCCAGGGCAGCGTCGTGCCGGGATTTCCTTTCCTCGCCTCCGTGATCGCCATCTTTTCCGGAGCCCAGCTTTTCGCCCTCGGTATCATGGGCGAATATCTGGCTCGTATGCACTTCCGAATGATGGACCGCCCCAGCTACGTCGTCCGGGAGGAATTTCACGCCGGACCGAAGACGGCCTCTGGGACGACAGGGTCCCAAGCATAAGGATTCACTCGTGAAAGTTTGCGTGATGTGCGTGTACTTTTCTTCCACTCGCTGACGCTCGTGGCTCTGATTCAGAGCCGCAACCGTTAGGGCGCGGCTTGGGTTGCGGCCAAAGGCCGCGGTAGGAGAGAAGCAACCCCATGCATATCGTCCTCTGCTGCGCCACCCGGAGGGGCTGCCGTTTCCTCGAGAAGCTGGCGCAGCTTCAGCCTCAGGCCGAACTGACCGTATTCAGCTTCCCTGAAGAACCGTGGGAGCCTCCCTTCCTCGAGGACATCCGGGGCGTGGCGCTCACCCGGGGCCACCCCTTCATCGAGGCCCGTCAAATCGGATCGGCCCGCCATGAAGCCTTCTGGCAATCCACGCCCGTGGACCTGCTCCTTGCAGTCAACTGGCGCTACCTTATCCCGGCTGAGGTTTACCGCAGGCCCCGCCTTGGCAGTTTCGTCTTCCATGACTCGCTTCTGCCCGCCTACCGCGGCTTCTCGCCTACCGTCTGGGCCATCCTCAACGGCGAGGACCACACCGGCGTGTCGCTTTTCGAGATGTCGGAAGAGGTGGATTCAGGCGGCATGGTAGGCCAGGAACGCGTTGCCATCGGGCCCGACGACACGATTGCCGACGTCACCGAACGCGTCACGCAGGCCTATCTGGCCCTCCTCGAGCGGCATCTCGATGACCTCCTTCGCGGCAACGCGGTATCCAGGCCCCAGGATGAAGCTCAAGCCACCTACACCTGCAAGCGGATGCCGGAGGACAACGAGATTGACTGGACCGCCTCGTCTTCGGAGATTTATAATCTGATTCGTGCGGTCAGCGCTCCTTATCCCGGGGCTTTCACGTATCTCTCAGGCCGGAAGATGACCGTTTGGACGGCGCGCCGCCTCGGGCCGGGCCGGGCCTACGTCGGACGAGTGCCGGGCCGAGTCGCCGAGGTCCGGCCCGGCGTCGGAGCGGTCGTGCTTGCCGGCGACGGCGGCATCCTGCTCACCCGCGTTCAACTCGAAGGCGACAAGACCGTAACGGCCGACGAGGTCCTCCGCAGCCCGAGCCTCACCCTCGGCCGCTGACTCTAATGCGGAAGCGAAGCGCTTCCGCACAGAGTAAGGCCCGAACACGTACCCAGCTTGGGATTCCAATTCTTTACTACCGACCAACCGCCTGAAATAATCTCCCCGCTGAATCCATCGCTTTCTTTTCTCCCGTCGTCCCGACCTCGGCATACAGCCTCCCGATCCATGAAGCTTACCGTTCCAACGACATGGCAACAACCACGGCCTACGACATCCCGTTCAACCGCCCCAGCCTGACCGGGAGGGAGCTGGAGTACATGGCGGACGTGATTCGCAGCGGGCACGCCGCGGGCGACGGGTCATATACCCGGAGATGCCACCAGCTCTTGCAGGGACTCCTCGGCGTTCCCCGGGCGCTTCTGACGACCTCCTGCACGCACGCGCTCGAGATAGCGGCGCTGCTTCTCGACCTCGAGCCGGGCGATGAAGTCATCGTGCCCTCCTTCACGTTTGTCTCGACCGCCAACGCTTTCGTGCTCCACGGAGCCCGGCCCGTCTTCATCGATGTCCGGCCCGACACCCTCAACCTCGATGAAGCTCAACTCGAAGCCCGGATATCCACCCGCACCCGGGCCGTCGTGGTCGTCCATTACGGCGGCGTCGGCTGCGAGATGGACCCGATCCTCGAGGTGGTTCGCCGGCACGGCGTCGCCGTCATCGAGGACAACGCGCACGGACTCCTGGGCCGATACCGGGGGAAATACCTGGGAACGTTTGGCTGCCTGGCCGCTCAAAGCTTCCATGAAACCAAGAACTTCAGTTGCGGCGAGGGCGGCGCCCTTCTGATCAACGACACCCGATATGCCGAGCGCGCCGAAGTCATCCGGGAAAAGGGCACGAACCGCAGCCGATTCTTCCGCGGCGAGGTCGATAAATACAGTTGGATCGACGTCGGATCGAGCTATCTCCCATCCGATATCCTGGCCGCGTTTCTCTATGCTCAGCTCGATGCCCGGGACCGTATCCAGGCCAGCCGTGAACGCATCTGGCACACCTACCTGGCTGGCCTCCAAGAGTGGGCCCACCAGCACGGCGTCCGGCTGCCTGTTGTCCCTTCACACTGCGACCAACCCTGTCACCTGTTCTATCTGCTCATGCCGTCCCTCGAGGAGCGCCAGGCCCTGATCGCCCATCTCAAGGCCCGGAAAATCCTCAGCGTCTTTCACTACCTCCCCCTGCATCTCTCCCTCATGGGACGCCGGTTCGGCGGCAAGGAAGCCGACTGCCCCGTCACGGAGTGGGTCAGCGACCGCCTCCTCCGGCTGCCGTTTTACAACGACCTGACCGAATCAGACCAGGCCCGGGTGATCGAAGCGATCCACGATTTTTAGATTCCGAGACTGGAATGAATCGGCCTGGCCTTTCTACCTTTGTTCTTGTTTCCAGTGCTGCCATCGCCGTGGTCCGTTTTGCCGCCCGCGCCGATGGTCTCCCGCAGCCGGTCCTGGCCGCCGCGGTCCTGGCCGCCTCCACGGCAGCCTTGGCCCACGCCCTCTACCGCGTGCTCGATGCCCTTCGCTCAGGCAGACGGATGCCGGACACGAGCCAGGAGAAGTGCGAAGACGGGGGCCGCGTGCTGGATGCCCTTCACCCCGGCGCAGGCGACGCCCGCGATGCAGCCGTGGCCGATCGATTTCCCTTCGCCTTCCTCGGGCTGCTGATCGCCTTCTCGGGCTTCGCCTCCTGGCCCGGCGGCCTCCATCCTGGAATCCACCCGCTTCAGACCCTTCTTCTCGTCTCGGCCCTGCTGGCATGGCCCGCCTGCCGTGCGGAATCTCGGCCAGCGGATGCTCGCGCCCGCGCCGCGGCCGAGCGATTCCGCCGCATCCTCGTGGCCGCCGCCCTCGCCCTGGCCGCCCTCGCCACCATCGCTTACGCCGCGGCCGTCCGGCCCACCATCGCCAGCGTCGATTTCTTCTTCTATGCCTGCTACAGCCGCGATCTGGCCGCCGGGGACCCCGACGTCCCCCTCTGGCGCTACGTCTACTTCCCGGGCGTCTATGCCTTCTGGCGGGCGGTCTTCCAGCTCGGAGATGGGTCGCTCGAAAGCCTCCAATGGGCATACCTGGCGCTTCTCGCCGCCAACGCCGCCCTCCTCGGCCTCCTCGCCGGACGGGCCTGCCGCAGCCTCCCCGCCGGCCTCTTCGCCGCTATCTGGTATCCCGTCCTTTGCTCCCGCTTCGAAGGATTCATGGGCACCACGGAGCCCCTCGCCACCCTCCCGCTCCTCGCTGGCCTCCTCGCCTGGGAAGGAAAGCCTCTCCGGGCTTGGACCGGATTCGTCCGGGTCCTCGCTCTTGGGCTCGGCATCGGCCTGGCCGTCTACGCCAAGCAGCAGGGGGGGCTGCTTTCACTGGCCGCCGCCGCCCTGATTTCCTCAGCGCTCTGGGGACCCGAAGAGGGCCGTCACAGCCTTGGACATCTGCTCCTCCTGCCCGCGGCCTCCCTCGCCGTTTTCCTCGCCGCCATCGCCTTCGAGGGACAGGGGCTCGAACCGCTCCGCTGGGGTCTTCAGTTCACCTCCCGATACGCCTCAGAGGGTTCGCTCCTCGACAACATCTACGCCCTCGCGAAGCATGACGAATCCCTCGCCCTGGCGGCCGCCGCATCGATAGCCGCCTGGCTCGCACTGCTCCTTACCCCGGCCTTGCGGCCGGCCCTTCAGCGCCCGGCGGGCCGGCTTGCCACCCTGGCCACCTTCGCCGCCCTAGCCTCCCTCGCCCAGTTCTCCTGGCGCGGCTACCGCCATTATGCCCTCCTCGGCATCCCCTTCGCCGTCCTCGCAGCCGTAGTCCTCGCTCGCCACCTCCTCGAACAATTTCCACCGGACCTCCGCCATCGCCCCCTCATCCGATTCCTGCCCCTGCCCCTCGCTGCCTTCCCACTCGTGTGGAGCGGGGACGACCCTGCCAGCCTTCATCCCTGGCAGATGACGCCCGATGTGCGATCGGTCATCCCGCCCCTCTGGCACGAGGGGCCGGAGGCCCGTCTCGACCTCGAGGAGCTTCGGCGCGTCCTCCGGCCAGGCGATGAACTTCTGCTCATCCCCCCGCGCCGCAACGAGGTCCATTTTGTGCTCGGCACCCGCTCCCGGATATTTCGCCTCGGTTATGGCTGGGACGGCGGGCCCGAGGACCTTCTTATGGCCATCGAGAATCCGCTCCTGAAGTCCGTGCTGGTCTTTACACGGCCAGGAGACGACTCCGACCAAGGGACATGGGAACTTTTCGAGGCGGGCCGGGTCGTGTCCCTCCTGCCGCAATTGGGATTCCGCAGAAGCCACGAGCTGCGCACCCTGGACCTCTGGCAACGGTAAGGCCGGCGCATCCGAAAGCAAGCTCTGAGCTTTGTTAATTGCGCCCCGACTTCTCCTCCAGCTCCTTCACCTTCAATCGCAAGTGGTTCAGTTCAAAGCTCTTCTGGCGGTTCGCCTCCTCCAAGGCCCGCAACTGCCCTTCATATTCCACCTTCAGCTCCGCCCGTTGTCTTTCCAGCTCCTGCCGATGCCTGACTGACTCATCCGCTGCCGGCCCGGAGCTCGAAGCGCCCGTTGTGGCCGTCTCTGGACCCGCCTCCTCCTTTTCAACGTCGCCGGGCCGGGCCGCCGACTCGAGACCCGCTTGCATCTCCAGGATTCGCTTTTCGAGGTCGAGAAACCGCTGTGACCGGCTCTCGGCCTCGGCCCGAATGGCCTTCTCCTGGGCCTCCGCCTGCTCCTGAAGCCGCAAGATTTCCTGTTCGTACGCTTCCTGAGCGCGGGCGCGCTCGGGTCCCAGGGCCAGCAACCAGGCGAAGCCGAACCCGGCGAGGAGCGCCGCAAGAATCGCCAGAATCCAGCCGATCACCGGATTCCGCGGCTTCTGTTCTTTGAGCCTTTCTTCGACCTGGATCAACGTCGCGGCCTGGGCCTTCTGGCTGCGGCTGATGTTCGCCAGGGAGTCCAGGAACTGCTTCTGGGTCTCGACCACGTCGCCGCGTTCCCTCTGCGCGTTCTCGAGTCTCTGGCCGAGGCGTTCGAGCAGCTCGACCTGGGAGGTCGATGCCTGCGCCATGGCCTTCAAGGTGGACTGGAAGTCCTCGAGGATCGCGCTCGCCTGCAGGGCCGCGGCGGGCGGGTGGCCGTCCGGCGAGCCTGGCGCGGCCGGCTGCGCCTCGGGCCGCGTCGCCATCGCCGCAGAGGAGGAATTCGGCGCCGCCGCGGCGTCGTCCGGAAGCAGTTTCTGCACGTCCTCCCAGGCCAGACGCAGCTCCCAGCCCTTCAGGCACACCACCCGCCGGGTGCGAATCTGGTATCGCTTGATCAGGCGGCGGACCGCTCCTTCGGAACGGCCCAGCGCCTCCTGGGCTTCCTTCAGGCTGATCCACGTACAGGGGAGATCAGACATGGTTCTCCCGGTTCGGGCCCGCGCACCGAGAAGGGTCCGTCACCATCCTCCCGGACTGTTCACGACGAGGCCGGAAGCCTCCATGGGAATCTCATGAAGGATTCCGGTCCATTGCCCCTCTCTTGCAGAGATTTTATACTGATGAGGCATTGTGGGAAAGGCATTCAGAGGCGTTAGCCCGCATTTCCCATACGGCGAGCTCGAAATGCGCCCTGCGGGCTTCGACTCGAACGACTTGCGTCGTCCTCGCTCAGGGTTGGGCCGGCGGACCCGGGCCAATCCTGGCTCTGAAATCCGCGAGCCCGAGGGGTGCAGTGGATTTCGATGGACTCTCCTGTGACTCCTTCCTTGGATGCGGCATCCCGAACGGACCCGGCCCGCCGCCGTTTCTTGAAAGGGCTGGCCGCGGGGCTGGGCTCGGCCTCGCTGGGAGGCGGCGTCCTGGCGGAACTGGCGGGGCCGCTCCTCGGCCCCGGCTCGGCCCCCGAGTTGCCGCCCGACTTCGAGCCGGAGAAGGGAAAGGTCCGGCGTCCCTACCGCGGCCCCTGCGCCATCCTCGTTCGCTTCGGAGGCGGCGTGCGCCGGCGCGAGACCATCCAGGATCCGCAGAAGACCTACAGTCCGTATCTGCTTCACGAGCTGACTCCGCGGGGCACGCTGTTCACGCGCATGGAGATCGTCACCCGCGAAGGCGTCGTCACCAGCCACGGCGAGGGCACGCTGAACATTCTGACGGGGAAGTATGACCGTTACGAAGACGTGTCGCACAAGCTCTTCGGCGAGCGCTTCGAGGCCAAGGTGCCGACGGTCTTCGAGTACCTGCGCCGCGAGTACGACGTGCCGGAGCACCAGACGCTGATCATCAACGGGGAGGACCGCATCGGCGAGGAGTTCTACACCTTCAGCAACCATCACCTCTTCGGGGTCCAGTATCGGTCGAACGTCCTGAGCCTCTACCGCTTCAAGACGTATCTTCTCCGGCGTCAGATTCGGGAAGCGAAGGGGCCCGAGGAGGGGCTGGAGGAGAAGAGGCGGAAGCTGCACGAGATGGAGAATCAGGACCCCCGAGTGGCGCAGTGCGGGTCGCAGTCCCCGCCGATGGAGGCCTTCTGGGAGCGCTGGCGCGACCACTACGGGGAGACGGGCCTGGTCAATCCTCGTGGCGATGAACTCCTGACCGAGCTGGCGGTCCGGGCGCTTCGCGAGCTCCGGCCCAGGCTCGTCATGGTCAATTACAATGACTGCGACTACGTGCACTGGGGCAACTTGTACCACTACACGCGAGGCATCTCCATCATGGACCGCGGCCTGCAGCGCCTCGTCGAGGCCGTCGAAAGCGACGAGGAATACCGCGGCCGGACGGTCTTCGCCATCGTCCCGGACTGCGGCCGAGACGACAACCGCTGCATGGCCGTGCCGTGCCAGCACCATTTCGGCTCGAAGTCCTCCCACGAAATTTTCGCTTTATTCTTCGGGCCCGGCGTGCCCCGGGGACGGAACATCGATCGCACCGTTCAGCAGATCGACGCAGCCCCTACGGTGGGCCGCCTCATGGGTTTCAACACGCCCTGGGCCGAATCGAAGACGCCCCTGCCGGAAGCCAGCGCATGACCGGCTCTCCCTCGTCTGGGGAATCACAGGATGCGGCCCAGGCCGCCAGGGAGTCCCAGGGGCCCGGTGACGTGGGCAAGTCCCCGGCCGTATCCAGGTGCCTAGGCTGTCTTCCCGCCTCCTCCCGCCGCGTCTTGGCGTTCCTCTGGAGGGTCTTTCTCGGGGCCGTCTTCTGCCAGGGTCCCCTGACCAGCTTACTCATCATCGGGTGGACCTACCGGCTCGTCCGGCGCTTCGTTCTGCACCAGTGGTGGCAGCACAGCGATCTCCGACTCTCCGGCACGGCCTTCGCCGATTTTCTCCAGGGCGAAGCATGGACTCGGGACGCCGCCGGCGTTCCGCATTGGATGCTTCATCCCCGATTCCGTGAAACCTTGCAGCAGTCGGATTCCGGCCCGGCGGGCCAGCCGGGTCGCGCCCGGCGGGCATTCCGCGCCCTCACGGGGTCCCTCTGGCTCAATCTGCGGACCGGTCTCGAGGGCATCCTCAACACCTGGGCGCTCACCCTGCCGCCAGCGCTGCTCTGGCTTTTCGGATGGCACGGCGGCTGGAACAATTCCTTTCATAAGGGCTACGAGGAATGGTGGGTCGGCCCCCTGACCGGATGGCTCGGCGTCGTCCTCTACACCGCCGTCCTTTTTTACGTCCCCTTGGCCCAGGCCCGGCAGGCCGCGACGGGCCGCTGGCGCGCCTTCTACCAGTTCCGCGTCGTCCGCGCCCTGGTCCGCCAGCGCTGGTTCGCCTGCGCCCTCCTCGCCGGGCTCTACTCCGCCGTCTCCGTCCCCGTCACGCTCCTGAAGACCCTGCCCGTGAGCTTCGATCAGTGGATGCCCTGGATCGAGACCGCGACGGACCGCGAGCTGCTGGATTTCCTCGGGCGCTACTTCTTCTGGTGCGGATTCGCCGTCTTCCCGTCCTACGTCCTCCTCCGCATCGCCGCGGCCTGGATTTATGCCTCCGCACTCCCCGCCGCCCTCGAGTGCGGCGCGGTCCGGCTCGAGGACCTCGATCCGGGCGAGGCAGCGACCCTCCAGCGCGTTCACCGCCTGGGACCGCGCCCCGAGCCGATCAGCCATCCCCTGGTGCGTGCCGCCACCTGGACGGGCACACGACTGGCCCGATTCACCGGCGGCTTCGCGGCCGCGTTCCTCTGGTTCTCCTTCCTCGCCCAGATTTTCATCTCCGAGTTCATCCATTATCATCCCTTCTGGGGATGGCTGAATCAGCCTCTGGTCCAGCTTCCCTGGTTTCATTACGTGCCGGCGCACCTGTTCAGGCCGTAAGGAGGGAGGTCAGCCAGCCGTGGTCATCGGTGTTCCCAGGGAGATCAAGGCGGACGAGTATCGCGTTTCCATGCTGCCGGTCGGGGTCGAGGAACTGACGCGGCGCGGACACCGAGTGCTCGTCGAGCGAGGTGCGGGGCAGGGCAGCGGCATCTCCGACGAGCATTACGAGGCCGCCGGCGCGGGATCGGTGGACAAGCTGGAGGCCATCTACGAGCGAGCGGACCTCGTGGTCAAGGTCAAGGAGCCCCTGCCGGAGGAATACGGGTTTCTCCGGCCCGGCCAGGTGGTCTTCACCTACTACCATTTCGCCGCTTCCGAGCCGTTGACCGCGGCGGTCCGCCAGTCGGGCATCGTCGCCATCGCCTACGAGACCATCCGGACGGAGCGGGGGGATCACCCGCTGCTCACCCCGATGAGCGAGGTCGCGGGCAAGATGTCCATCCAGGAGGGAGCGAAGTATCTCGAGCGGCCAATGCTGGGCCGGGGCCTCCTTCTCGGGGGCGTGCCGGGTGTCGCGCCTGCGGAGGTAGTCATTCTGGGCGGCGGCGTCGTGGGCACGAATGCGGCGAAGGTGGCCGCCGGCCTCGGCGCCCGCGTCGTCATCCTGGACATCAACCTGGACCGGCTGCGCTACCTCGATGACATCATGCCCCGCAATGTGGTCACTCTGATGTCGGACGCTCACAACATCCGGGAGCGGCTCGCTCAGGCTGACCTCCTCATCGGCGCGGTCCTCATCGAGGGCGCCCGTGCCCCGGTCCTCGTCACCCGCGATCTGCTCAAGACGATGCGGCCCGGCAGCGTCATCGTCGACGTCGCCGTGGACCAGGGTGGATGCGTCGAGACCACCCGGCCCACGACGCACCGCAATCCGACCTTCATCGTGGACGAGGTGGTTCATTACGCCGTGCCGAACATGCCCGGGGCCGTGGGCCGGACGTCGACCTACGCCTTGGCCAACGTCACCCTCCCCTACGTCCTGCAGGTCGCGGATTCCGGTTACGAGGGGGCCGCGAGGAACAACGCCGCCCTGCGCCGCGGGGTCAACATCCACCGAGGTATCGTGACGAACCGCGCCGTGGCCGAGACCTTCGGCCTGCCCTGCGAGGAGTTCGCGCCTTAGTGCATCGGTTTCCAAGTTCGCCACCGGTTTCTGGCGCCTACCACCCTCACACCGGCCCTCTCCCACAGGGAGAGGGTGATGCTGATCTGCGGGTTGTTCCATCAATGACAGAAAAAATCCCTCTCCTCCTGGGAGAGGGCCGGGGTGAGGGAAAACTCCAGACAAACCTGCGCCACTGCCTACTGGGTCGCCACGTACGGAGGTGCGGACGCACTTTCGCACGCCGCGACTCATTGAAAGCCCCCCGGACGTCAAGCTCCCAAAGAATTCTTCCCCGGGCTGCGCTCCCGCTTTGAACTCGACAAGAAGCAAGGGTTTCCGGAACGCTCCGCTATTTCGCGAACAGTCGGGCTTCTTGTTTCAGCCGCGCCACACCTTCCGGCGTCATGTTTCCGCCGTAGCGCACGCGCGAGTAGTCCCGATACCATCGCGAGATACGACCCGTGTCCACGGCTTGGTGGGATACCGACTCGATGACGCTGGCAAACTGTTCCAGGGTCTGGTGTTCCGGGCGGATCAGCCCCTCTTTCCGCAGCCTGTGGTCCATCTGCCGGAGCAGTTCCTGGAGCGCGAGGACCTCCGGAGGCTGCCCCGGCCGGGTGATGCCGCTCCCGCGTTTTTTCTTCCACCGGCGCAAGACCCCGTATGCGGCCAGGGCGAGAAGCAAGGGGAGTCCCACGGGCCACGCCGGCCGCATCAGATTCACCAGTCCCTTCAGGCGGTCGAGCAGCCAGGAAGCCGCGCCGCGCCAGCCGCGGCTTCGGATGGCCGAAAACAGCTCCTGCACCCGGTGCTTCAGGTAGTCCCAGAACTGCGCCATCCGGCCCATTCCCGAGGATTCCGGCTGCCCGGGAGGAGGCGTGGCCTCGACCCGCCGCCAGCCCGAATTCTCATCATAGGCCTCGACCCAGGCGTGCGCGTCACGGTGTTCCGCCACCCAGTACCGCCCGAAGACGTTCCACCGGTGGCAGAGGAAGCCGGCCACGTAGCGCGAGGGCACCCCGCCGATGCGCAGCAGGAGCGCCGCCGCGGAGGCGAAATACTCGCAATGGCCCGGCAGCCTCTCCAGCAGAAAATAGGTCACGGGGTCCCGCCCCTCCGGAATCTGGATTCCGAGCCGGTATTCGTGGTTCTGATGGAAGTATTCCTCAACCGCCCGCATTTTTTCACGGGGGGTCGCGCAGCCTGCAAACACCCGGTGCGCCAGATCCACGATCCTCGGGTCCAGCTTTGCCGGCAACGAGAGATAGGGTCGAGCCTGCGGGGACCCGCGGAAGTCGTCCGTAAGGGACCTCGGCCGCCCGTCCAGCGAGCCGGACAGGAGACCGCGCCGCCGGGCCCGTTCGGGCACGAGAGCGCTATAGGGGACACCCCCAACCAGTTCCCTGGAATCCGTGATGCCATTGGCGTCAACCTCCAGGGAATGGATGGGGGCGCGCACCGCCGCGGTCTCGAGCGGCAGGAACATGCCTTCTTCGACCTGTGGCGTCGGCCAGACTTCGAGGGAGGCCCAGGGCGATGCTCCGTCTTCCAGGATGAACAGACTGCCGTGCCCCGGCGGAACGAGAGGGGCCGGCGGATTCGGAGTGTCCGGCGAGAGCACCATCTTCGCAGCGGTGGATTGCCAGGCCCCGTCCTGGTACTCGTCATAGGCCATGCCGCGGAGGTATCCTGGCCGTGCCGAGGAGATGACGCGGAGCGCCGTCCCTTCGAAGAACCGGCCGGCCCGGAGGTTCGTGACGCTGTCGAGCCGGGCGTCCTTGCTGAAGCCGGCGACGGACTCGCGGCCGACGCGGTTGAGCAGCCGGACGGCCATGATTTCGATCTCGCGCTGGTGAGCGCGTATCCAGGAATCGGCGGCGGCGGATGCGGCCGCGGCGGCGATGAGCGTGGCGGCGGCGGCCGAGAGGCGGCCCGCGGCCAGGAAGCGTCTCGCACCCTCGGCCTTCGTCCGCGCGCATTCGAAATAAAGGGCGGCGAGCCCGGTGAAGGCAAGGGCCATGGCCTGGTAGAAGGGCCCCTTGACTCGGAAAACGTAGATGTTGCCGGCAGAGAGCATGACGAGGAGGCCGTAGAAGGGGAGGATCAGGGGCAGAGGACGCTCGCGGGGCAAGTACAGCGGGAGAATCTGGAGAAGGATGAGGTACTGGCCCAGGCAGTACGTGAAGCCCGCGGCGATGAAGCCCTCGGGCTGCGGCCGGTAGCCGGGCGTCAATCGCCAGAGGAAGACGAAGGGCAGGGCGAGGAGCAGGGCGAGGATGAGTTCCTGCTCACGCCGGAGCTGGACCCGGAATCGGCCCGTGAGGCCCACGAGGGCGAGGAGCATCGCGAGCTTCGGGAACAGCAGCGTCTCGGTCATGTAGCCGAAGGCCACGACCTGGACGGCGACCAGGAAGAAGGCGAGAAGACGTGCGGGGCTCACACGCTTTCCCATCTCCCTTTGCGCAGGGAATCGGGTGTCAGGGCGGTGACCGGGCCGGCCCAGTCGATGGCGGAGGCGAACGGGATCGTGGTGGGTCCGTCGCGGACGATGAGAACCTTGGCGCGGGTGCCCGACTCGACGGCCTGGCGGACGAGCCGTTCCCGCGCGTCATCCCAGTCCAGGAAAACGCAGATGAGGGCCGTGATGCGGCCGAATTCGTCGGCCAGGGCGGGAACGATCGTCTCGAACGGGTCGGTCCGGCACTCCTCGATGCCAGCGAGGATTTCAAGGATGTTCTCGAAATGGGCGACGCTGCGGCCGCCCCGGAAGACGTACAGCTCCGGGCCAGCCGCAAAGAGGTCGATGAGGTAATCCCCCCGGGCCAGCACGTCCGCCACCGAGGCAGAGAGCGAGATGGCGGCTTCGAGCTCCGGGAAGCCCTCGACGCGCTTCCTCCGGCCCGGCCGAATCCGGGTGTCCAGCACCAGTGCCAGCCGGCAATAGTACTCCTCCTGGTACTCCCGGACCACGGGCCGGGCGAGCCGCGCCCAGGACCGGAAATCCAGACGCCGCACCGGATCGCCCGGGACATACTCGCGGTTGCCCACGTATTCCGGGGACTCGCCCACGTTCGAGGTCAAGGCGATGCCGCCCGGCTGGTGCAGCCGTCCGACGGGGACCTCGACGGCGGCCAGGGGGTGGAAGGCGGGGAGGACGATGAGGGAGCTGGAGGGCCTTGCGGGCCCGTGGTGACGGAAGAGCTGGAACGGGAAGGAGGAATAGGGACTCAATTCCGGCAGGGGATAGATGCCGCGCCGCCGCGCCCGAAGCCTCACCGGGAGCGACGCCGATTCCCCGGCCCCGAGCCTCGCCAGCGTCTCGTGCCGGTCCACCTGTTCCACGCCTGCCGGCAGTCCGAAAAGGCCGAGCCCCACCTCATAGAGGCCGTGCCTCGAACGGTTCTCCACGACGAGGTCCGCACGGGCCGTCTCGCCCGCCGTCGCCCGTCTCGGCAGCTCGCCCGTGATGCGGACGCTCCTGGGCCGGAGGCCGAATCCGCAGAGGTAGGCGCAGGCATACAGTGTCGCCAGGGGCAGGAAGAGATGGTAGATCGGCAGGGTGAGGGAAGGCGAGGCGCTGACCCCCGCGAGGAAGACGGCGGCCAGCCAGAGCTTTCCGGGAAGGGTGAGGCGGTCCCGCCAGACCCGCCAGAGGCCTCGCACCAGGCGTGAACGCGGCCATTTCATGTGGGGACTCGAACCGAGCGGAGGACGTCGGCGCACACGGCCTGTTTCGTCGTTCCGTCGTATTTCGCCTTCGAGTGCAACAGGATGCGGTGCGGAAGCACGTGGGGCGTCAGCTTCTGAACGTCGTCCGGCAGCACGTAATCGCGCCCGTCCAGGAGCGCCGCGGCCTGGCACGCCCGAAACAGGCCCAGGGAGCCCCGCGGGCTGGCCCCCAGCCGCACCCGGGGATCGCTGCGGGTGCGTTCCACGATGTCCACCATGTATTGCGCCACGGCGGGATCGACGCGCACACCGCGGGCCGCCGCCTGGATGGCCGCCACTTCATCCTTCCGCAGCTCGGCCTTCAACCCTTCCAGCGGATGCACCTGCGCCTGAGCGTAGAGAATCTCCAGTTCCACCTCCCGGCCCGGATAACCCAGGCTCAGCATCACGAGAAAACGGTCCATCTGCGCCTCCGGCAGCGGATAGGTCCCGTGAAACTCCACCGGATTCTGCGTCGCCAGCACGAGGAACGGGGCGGGCAGGGGATACCGCGTCCCCTCGATCGTCGCCTGCATCTCGCTCATCGCCTCGAGAAGCGCCGACTGCGTCCTCGGAGAAGCTCGATTGATCTCGTCCGCCAGTAGCACGTTGCAGAAAATGGGGCCCGGCCGGAACTCGAACGTCCCCTTCTGCGGGTTGTACACCGACGAGCCCAGAATGTCCGCCGGGAGCAGGTCCGGCGTGAACTGCACCCGGTGGAACTTCGCGTCAAGGGACATCGCCAGGGCCTTCGCCAGCGTCGTCTTGCCCACCCCGGGCACGTCCTCCATGAGGACCGATCCCCCGGCCACGAGGGCGATAGCGAGGGTCTCGATGGTTTCCTTCTTGCCTCGGATCACGCGTTCCAGGTTGGCCCGGAGCTTCTTCATCTTCTCCTGGCACTCGGCGACGTCCGGCAGCCGTTCGTCCTGGCTCATGCTTGCGGTTTTCGTGGCGAGAAACACTCAAGGGCGGAAAGAAGTTACTGGAAGACGCATCGGAAGTCGAATGGTTCTCCATCGGATGCAGAGGATGTCCCGTCCGATGAACCGTCGTTTGCTCGGCCGTCCCTAGGTCCTCAAGTCGGCCCGGCACTCCCTTGCATCCCGCGGGTAGCCGACAACAATAGTGACGAAGGAGCAACTCGCCGTTTTCACTCCGTTCTGACACGCAAACTTTCATGAGGAAATCCTTCTTCTTCCTCGTTTCGGTTTTGCTCGCCGTGCCCGCCCTATTCGGGGCCCCCGATCCGAACCGGAATTACCGCTTGAAGAGCCTTTACTGGCAGGCCTACACGGGCGACCAGGACACGCTGGGTCTCTTTCATCTGGACCAGGCGAAGCCCGTTGCGGACAAGGAGATGGAAGGGGAGATGCAGGGTGCCGAGAAGGTGGTGGAAGAGAGGGCGGAGAGTGATCCGCTGGAGTCTCATGAGAAGCAGGAGGGCGGCGGCAACGTCGAAGACAGCGGGCCCCAGAAGCTGCCCGGGGAGACGGTCGGCGTCGTCCAGTGGCTCGCCACGGGCCGGTTCGGCGGCAGCCTGGCCCTGTCCGGCGGGCAGTCCGTGTTGCTCACCCGGGCCTATCCGGACGTCAAGGGCGGCAAGGACGGCACCGTGGAATGCTGGATTCGGGCCCGGAGACCCGAAACGGGCCACCGGGTCGTTTTCTCCCTCGACGGCAGCCGGGCCAAGGTTTCGGCGATCGAGCTTCGCCTCACGGCGGAAGGCCGTCTGGCGTTGGCTGCCCATGGCCAAGTGTTTTCAGTCTCCGAGTCCGAGTTGATGCCGGAGGAGTGGTCGCATCTCGCGCTGCAATGGGGCCGGCAGCCGGCCTCGGCGGTCCGACTTTTTCTCCATGCGGCGTGCCGGGCCACCGTTCAGGACCCGGCTCTGGCGGTGGCGCTCAGGGACCTTTCGGGCGTGGTTCGCGTGGGGAACGATGCCCGCGGCGAGAGTGGGCTGGAAGCCGTCTTCGACGAGATTCGCATTTCCTGCATGGCCCGGCCATTCTATACCTGGGACGTGGGATGGACCGACCCTGAAGCGAAGCGGCCCGTGGCGGACGCTTCGCCCTATCTGCGTGACCGGAGCGACCTTCTGTTCGCGGCGAGCTTCGACGGCACGCTGTCTCCTGAGGTCTGTGCGGAGCGCACATCCGTGGATACGCCGTTCGAGGCGAATGCGAAGGGCGAGCCGAGGCAGCCGCCTCGGCCCGACTATCACGAGGGTGTACGCGGACAAGCTCTCCGGGTCGGCAGTGGACTGGCCATGCCCCTGTGGGCCGGTGACGGGAACTTCAACCCCGCCCGGGGCAGTTTCGAGTTCTGGTTTCAGCCCTGGGACTGGGATAATCACAAGGTCCAGGGCTTTCACGACCCCATGGAGCACGTGCCGCTCTTCCGCGTCGTTCGGCGCGGCGTCCAGCCGCAGGAGTCGCCCGCGGAGGTTGTCGTCTTCGGCATCTTTCGGAAGCAGCCCAAGGAGGCGCCGCCGCATCCACCTCTCGAGCCGGGGCAGTGGACTCACGTCGTCGGAAACTACGAAGGCGGGCAGGTCCGGCTCTTCCTCAACGGGAAACCCATGCCGGAGGCCACGGCCTATGCCTCAGCGGCTCAGCCCCCCGGGGCGAAAGAACCGGCTGCCGGCTACCAGATTCTGTTCGATCCGATCCTGCCGCGCGTCAACTACCACGGCGAGCAGACGCTGATCGACGAGTTGCGGCTTTATTCACGCCCCCTGACCCCTGAGGAGGTGGCTAACGCCTTCGAGCGTTACCGGCCGGAATCCGTGCTGCGGCCGCTTCCCTTCGCCCACACGGCGGTCTCCATGAATCACCCGATTCAGACCTTGCAGGTCGTCCTCGAGTTGTTGAGTCCCCGCCGGGAGGAGGTCGCCACGGTTTCCATCCGGGCTCTGGGCCCCGAGGGAGATTCTCCCATTGCGGAAGGAACGATTCGTGAATTTTCCAACGGCCGTGGCGAATTCCGAGCCGCATCCTCACGCGTGGGATACGGCCGGCACCGCGTCGATCTGCGGTTTCTCGACGCGGCTGGAGGCCTCCTCGGCGAAATGAACCTCGAGCAGGACCGCGAGCGGCCGCCCTGGCTCGGCTGCACCGCGGGAGTCCACGGCGAGGTCCTGCCGGGCTGGGACCCCATCCGCGCCGAAGGCAGGTCCGTCCGCTTCTGGGGCCGCGAGCTGGTTCTCGCACCCTCCGGCCTGCCGGAGAAGCTGATCTCGCAGGGGTCCGACCTGCTGGCCGGGCCGGTGCGAGTGCTGGCGGCCGCGGCAGGAGAGCCGCTGGCCTGGCAGCCCGAGGCCGCCGGGCCGAAGATCGTGACGGCGACGGACCTCGCCGCCGTCACCTCCGGCCGCCTCGCCGGGGGAGGCTGGACGCTCGATACCCGCATGACCACCGAGTATGACGGCCTGATGAAGGTGGAGATGACGCTCGGGGGCGAGCCGCCCGCCGAGTTGGACTCCTTCCGCATCGAGTTTCCGCTCCAGGCCCGCCATGCGATCCTGCTGGGCTACTGGACCGGCGAGCGGAATTTCCGGGCCGGCACGTGGCACGACCTCCTTCCGCCGGGCGATGGAGTGCTCTTCGAGAGCCACAAGCCGCGGTGCGCCCGCCACCCGGAAATCCGAGGCAGCTTCATCCCCCATCTTTTCCTGGGCGACGACGAGCGCGGCCTCGCGTGGTTCGCCGAGAACGACCGCGGCTGGACGAAGGCGGCGGACCGCCCCGCCATCGAGGTCGAACGGCAACAGGCCGTGGTCACCCTGCGTCTCCATATGATCACGGAGAAGACACGTCTGGCCGAGCCGCGAACCTTCGTGTTCGGCCTGCATCCCACCCCGGTGAAGGCACTGCCACCCGGATGGCGCGGCGAGGGAAGCAAGCTGAATTTCGGCTTCTGCGACTCCTTCTCCACGCAGCAGCTCAAGACGGACGGGGACTACGGCAACTTCAACATTTATCCGCAGGACGATGACTGGACGGCGGCTGCGCGCCGCGTCGAAAAGCATCGCGAGCATTACGGGAGCTTCTACGGCTACCGCGGGCCTTTCCTCTACATCGACCGCAACTGGGTGGGACTTCCTCCCAGCGCCGGTGAATTCTCCGGCATCTGGTATCGGTCGGGCTTCTTCCGCTACCTCCCGGAGGCCCGGGACTGCCACCTCTGGAACATCGATCAGTGGCTGAGGCGCCAGCTCATCGTCGGCGTCTATATCGACGACGTCTGGATCGGCACGTGCAAGGATCCCGAGACCGGCCCGGCCTACCGTCTCGAGGACGGGTACGTCCAGCCCGGCTTCGAGTTCTTCGACTACCACGAGTACATGAAGCGTCTGCGCTGGATTTTCATCGACAACGGCATGCCGCCGACGATCTGGTGTCACATGACGCACACGCTCTTCATACCGTGCCTGTCCTTTGCCGAGTATCTCCTCGACGGGGAGGACCGTTTCCCCAACTGGGGCGCGTCCTGGGATTTCCTCGATGCGTGGCCGCCCGGCCGCATCCGCTACAACAACGGGCAGAAATGGGGGCTTGTCCCCACGTGGTTCATCAAGATCGGTGGCGACGCTCAGCCGACCACTCCCATGCCGCACTGGCAATACCGGCAGAGCCGCGCCTATACCGCTTCCACCGTTCTCAACGACATCATCGCCGCCGGCGTGCCCGCCGAGATTCTCAAGGAGATTTACGAGCCCGCTGACGCCCGTTGCGTCGGATACTGGTCGGCGGACAATCCCGCCGCGTTCGACCGTCCCGATCTCTGCGCCAGCTTCTGGTTGCGGGCCGGTAAGACGGTCGGTCTCGTCGTGAACCGGTCCAAGGCGGACGTGGAGGCGTCCGTGGCGCTCGATCCGGCCAAGCTGGGATTCCCCGGCGTTCCGCCCGACTCCATCGCTGTGGAGGACATTGATCGGGCGGACCCGCCAAAGGGCGAGGACATCACGACGATGAAGACTCCGACGGCCCCCTCGGCGGCGGAGGAGGAGGAGAAGGACGAGTTCATGGACGAGATCGGGGAGGAGGAGAAGCAGGAGAGAATCCGGGCGTCAGGCATTATTCCCCTCGACGACCATAATTTTCGCTGGAAGAGTGGAAAGCTCGTGCTGCGAGTGCGCGGGCACGATTACCGGCTGCTGATGTTCACCGGCCCGCGTCGGGGGACCGATGGCCCATGAGGGACGTGGAGAGCCGCAGAAGAAGCGGAAACCGGAATTCGACTTCGCCGAACCGCAACGTTTCCAGTCGAAACGAATCCGACGCGGCCAGTGCTACCAAGCGTATCCCTGGCCTCGTGCGAAGCATGAGCCAGGGGGGGGCCTCTCTCTCCCGAATCAGTTCCTCGATCTCGTTCGTCTCGATGTGCAATAATCCCCAGGGAGTGCCCAGCCGGAGAATGGCAGAGGATTCCCGCTGAATAGCCCATCGATCGCCCGAGATCGTGTGCAGGAAGGCACAGGCCCCCGGCGGCGGCTTGGCCGTCCCGGGCCTCTTGATGCCCCACCAAAGCCCACGCCCGTGAAGGCTCGATCCGCAGCTCCTGGCCCGTCTCCGCGAGAAACCGCAGAGTAACTGCTTCGTGATCGTCACCGGCGGCCTGTTTCTGTGAGTCCCGTAGGGACGTCCGAAATTAGTTACGTATGCTAAACGTAGACCGTTAACACACAACGGGTTATGCAAGTGGCAACGTCAAGGACATTGCCATCCTACATAGCAGCCCAGGGCATCAGTTCGCCGAAGCCCCGCGAAGGCGAACGCAGCCCCGGGAAGGGAAAGCGCATCAACCACAAGAGTCCCGTAGGGACGACAGAAGTTTTCGCTAAGGAGTTATAGCCCACGGCTTGAACCTGACTATTCGAAGAAAGCCTCATCACGCCTGAATAAATTGTCCGGGGCTGTCTCCAAGGTAGCGCGAGCGAATCAAGGCGTAATCGATGCTGATGCCAGGTGTCTGTTCCTCCCGAAAAACGTCCTACTAACGCACCCTTGCCATCCCACAGCGATGATGTATGCTTTCGCACCGCTGAGTCGATTGACCCCTTTTTTGGTATCGGGGGACGGAAGTGCACCCGCACTTCCGTCCCCCGATATCAAAGACTTCTCGACACCCGGACGGCCCCTGAATCTTTATGGCACGCATCCTGATCATCGATGATGATGCTTCCGTACGGGACATGCTCAGAGCTTGCCTGGAAGCTGCAGGATACGAGTGCGCGGAGGCCCCGTCCGGCGAAGAGGCGCTCTCCGCAGCACGCCGGCAGCGATTCGATCTCTCCCTCCTCGATTTCCGGATGCCGGGAATTAATGGCATCGAGACCCTCCGCCAGTTGAAACAGGTCTCACCCCTCCTCCCGGTCGTCTTCCTGACCGCCGCGGACGACTCCGAGGTCGCCATTGACGCCATGCGCTACGGGGCGTTCGACTACCTCGCCAAGCCGGTCGAAGCGGAGACGCTCGAAAAAACCGTTCGTCAGGCGCTCGAAGCCTCCCTACCGATGCGGGTGAAAGTGGAGTTCGATCCTGCTCCGGCCACGGAAGCGCATCCGGACCGCATCATCGGCCGCTCGCGTCCGATGCTCGATCTTTACAAGCTCACGGGCAAGGCGGCGGCCAGCAACGCTACGGTCCTGCTCACCGGCGAAAGCGGCACGGGCAAGGAACTGGTCGCCCGGGCCATCTACCAGCATGGCCGAAGGAGCGACCGTCTCTTTCTCGCGGTCAACTGCGCCGCGATGCCCGAGAATCTCCTCGAAAGCGCCCTCTTCGGGCACGAGAGAGGCGCCTTCACCGGCGCCTACGAGCGTCATATCGGCAAGTTCGAGCAGGCCAACGGCGGGACCCTCTTCCTGGACGAGGTCGGCGATCTTACGTCGCTGACCCAGGCCAAGATCCTTCGCGTGCTCCAGGAGAAAACTTTCGAACGCGTGGGAGGCTCGGAAACCCTTTCTACTGATGTCCGCGTCGTCGCCGCCACGAACAAGGACCTCCGGCGTGAGGTGGAGAAGGGAGTCTTCCGGGAGGACCTCTTCTACCGTCTCAACGTCCTTCACATCCGCCTCCCCCCCCTGCGGGAGCGCAAGGAAGATATCCCCGAGATTTGCACCCACTTCTTCAAGCAGCTCGTGGTCGAGATCGAAAAACCTTATCCCGTGCTCACCGCGGAAGCCGCACGGGTGCTCCAGAGCCATGACTGGCCCGGTAACGTCCGGGAGCTTCGCAACGTCCTCGCCAAGGCCATGGTCACCGCGCCGAGCCCGGTCCTCCTGCCCGAGCACCTGGAAATCCCACAACCTTCGGCGCTGACCGGGCAAGGGGAATCGATGACCGGCCCCGGAATCGGAGGCTTCACCTTCGAGCAGCTCGACGGGATGCCGCGCGACCTCTACCGCCACGTCATCGAGGACGTGGAGCGCCACCTCCTCGAATACGCGCTTCGCCGAACCCAGGGCAATCAGGTGCACGCTGGCAAGATTCTAGGAATCTCCCGAAGCTGCCTCCGGGAGCGCATGCAGCGTTACGGCCTCCTGTCCGGCGGCGCCGCCGGCCTTCCCTGACTGGGAAAGCCGCCGGAAATGGTTTCGTGCCATCGCCGACTTTTACTCGAAGGGAAAAAGGGAAGATGAAACTCCAACGTACTCACACCTGCGGGCAGCTCCAGCACCAGGACGTCGGCAAGTCCGTCATCCTCAATGGCTGGGTGTGCCACTGCCGCGACCACGGCGACCTTCTGTTCATCGACCTCCGGGACCGATACGGCGTCACCCAGGTCGTCTTCCATCGCGCTCAGGACGCAGGCCTCCACACGGCGGCCAAGACCCTTCGGCCAGAGTTCGTCGTCGCTGTACAAGGGCAGGTCAACCTCCGGCCCGAAGGCACGGCCAACCCGGCCCTGCCTACCGGCGAGATTGAAGTCCTCGCCCAGACGCTCGAAATCCTCAACCCGGCTGCCCCGCTCCCCATGGAAGTCGATGAGCATGCTGAAGTTTCCGGCGAGACCCGGCTTCGATATCGCCACCTTGACCTTCGCCGGCCCGGCATGCAGCAGAACCTTCTTTTCCGACACCGGGTGATCCAGACCATCCGGCGCTACTTTGACCAGCTCCAGTTCGTGGACGTCGAGACGCCGTTTCTCACCAAGAGCACGCCCGAGGGCGCGCGCGACTTCCTCGTGCCCAGCCGCCTCTCGCCCGGCGAATTCTTCGCCCTGCCCCAGTCCCCTCAGCTCTTCAAGCAGGTCCTCATGTGCGCGGGGCTCGACCGCTACTATCAGATCGTTCGCTGCTTCCGCGACGAGGACCTGCGGGCAGACCGCCAGCCGGAGTTCACCCAGCTCGACGTCGAAATGTCCTTCATCGGCGAGGAGGACATCATCCGCATCATCGAAGGCTTGATGGTCACCGTCATGCGCGAGGCGGCTGGAATCTCCATTCATGCCCCCTTTCCGCGGATCGCCTACCGGGAAGCCGTCGACCGGTATGGACACGATGCGCCGGACCTTCGGTTCGGCCTCGAGCTGGTGGACGTGACCGACCTTGCCCGGCAGTCGGAGTTCAAGGTTTTTCAAGCCGCCTCGGCCTCCGGCGGAGTCGTCCGCGGCCTCAACGCCCGGGCCGCCTCCGAGCAGATTCCCCGGCGACAAATCGATGCGCTCGTCCAGTTCGCCCAGGAGATCGGGGCCAAAGGCCTCGCCTGGATGCGCATCGAAGGCCAGACCGTCCATTCCCCCATCGCCAAGTTCTTCAGCCCCGACCTGCTCGTCCAGTTTCAAAAACGCATGGAGGCCGGGCCCGGCGACGTCCTCTTCTTCGTCGCGGGCGACCTCAAGACCGCCTCCCTCGCCTTGCGCCACCTCCGCCTCCGCCTCGGCAATGACCTCGGCCTCATCCCCAAGAACACCTACCACTTCTCCTGGGTCGTCGATTTTCCCCTCCTCGAATGGGACGACGAGGAAAAACGCTACGCCGCTCTCCACCACCCCTTCACCTCGCCCAAGCCGGAACATCTCGCCATCCTCGAGGAAAAACCGCTCCAGGTGCTCGCCCGGGCCTATGACCTCGTCCTCAACGGGGTCGAGATCGGAGGCGGCAGCATCCGCATCCATGACCAGGAGGTCCAGAAACGCCTCTTCCGCCTCCTCGGCATCACCGATGAGGACGCCGAGATCAAGTTCGGCTTCCTGCTGGAATGCTTCCGGCACGGCGCACCGCCCCACGGCGGCATCGCGCTCGGGCTCGATCGCATCCTCATGCTGCTGCGCGGGCTCGACAGCATCCGCGACGTCATCGCCTTCCCGAAGACGCAGAAAGGCACGTGCCTGTTCACCCGCGCCCCCTCGCCCGTCGCCCCGCGTCAGCTCAAGGAGCTGGGCATTCAGCCTGCACGGGCCGAGAAGCCCGGCTCGATATCCCATGAAAAATAAGTTCCGCTGTGATTTCTGCGGCATCGAGACCGACTGGGTTGCCCGCGTCGCCATAGCCCCAAGCTATAACCGCATGTACTCCGAGCCCAAGTACGCCTGCCGAGCCTGTCATGAGAAAAAAGAACACGAGCGTGAAACCTCGATCCGGAAGCCGCCTTCTCCGCCGCCGCCTCAACAGGCATGAGCCGAGATGATTCTTGGCCGAACAAGAAGGCATTTCGCCGGAGCTGGTCCAATAGACGCTTGCCTGGCACAGCGGCATCAGCCTCGAAGACTGGCAGGATTGGGAAGCCGGCAAGTTCCACCCGTTCAAAATGCTTATCGGGGCGCGCACGCAGCTTTCCGCCGGTAAGGGCAGCGTGGCCGAGTGGAAGAAGGCGGCTTTGGCGGCCGGTTACAGCGCGGTGGTGGACGAACTGCACGACCGCCAGCGCGGCCTGCGGCTTCAGATCGTGGACGCGGCGGGCGGCGAAGCCCGAGTGGCGGGCATCATGGTTCATGACGAAATGCACTGGTTCGCCTGGTGCGGCGGCCACCGCAACGCCCTGCCCAACAGCCTCGGCCTCGACCCAGACGGCAACGTCGCCCACTTCAGTGCCGCCACGCGGGTGAACAGCTCGTTCCAAGGCATCACCGGCCCCGCGGCCAGCGGATACGACATGTGGCGATACGTCCCTTGGGGCGCGGATGCCAGCGCCCCCGCGGTCGGCATTCCCGGCGACGTGCGCCTCTTCTCCACACACGGCAATCAACTCCCCGACGCCGGCGAGTGGTACACCTCCCGCGCCCGCATGCCCTACGGAACACGCGACATCATGATTGAGCTTCTCGCGGCCGAGCGCGTTGTGCGATGACGCCATCCTGGAAGCCGGCAAACCGAACCCGGAATACGAGAAAACCAGGCTGGTCCAGGAAGCTGAATCACGATTCGGCTGGATTTGTCTAACCTCAAGGCTGGTGATAAAATAATCATGAAAATCGATTCTTCTCCCCTCCTTCTGGGTCAAGCTGCTAATCCTTCATGAACCGCTTCCCCGGGATGGCCCTTGGTTTCGTCCTGCTGGTCTTCCTCCTCTGCCTCGGACTCGTCGAGAAATGGAATCCCTTCGTCATCGGCGCGATCGGGGCGGCTCTCGGTAGCCTTCTCTCTTACCTCCTGGTGCAGGGACTCCTCGGAGGCATCCGCTATTACCGCCTGAGACGCCGCGAGTCCGGACGCGACCACAACTCCACCATCCGGCGGCTCGTCCAATCCCTGGCCTCCCGGGATCGGGAGGCCGCTCGGCGCGCGGCACGCATTCTCGGGGAGATCACGAGTCAGCCCGCGGGGCCCGGCCACCATTCCGCTTTCCCACCCGAGGAGACCTCCTCCGGACGGCGTTGGAACGACTGGTGGCTCGCCAATCACTCGACGCTGAATTTCAAGAACGACAAATCCTAAGTTACCGGTTAACTTCATGGCCGGTCCTGGACGGCATGAGCACGCTCCAGAAACTCCTTCGCACACTGCTGCCTCGGCGCTGGGCCGAGAGCATGGAGGCCGAGTCGCGCACCTGGAAGGTCCGATGCCCCTGCGGTTTCGAAAGATCCATCTGGGACGCGGGAGGCATTCGCTGGAAGGCCGCCGGTAGCTCCCAGTCCTTCTTGTCCTGCCCGCAGTGTGGCCGATCTGCCTGGCACACGGTCTATCGCAAGACAGCATCCACGGAGGCTCAGAGTGATGGACAAGACCGATAAGACTCCGCAGACCTTCTACGTGGCCACGGACGGAAGCGACTCCTGGTCCGGCAAGCTCGATGCTCCGAATGCGTCGGCCACGGATGGACCCTTTGCTACCCTGCGGCGCGCCCGAGACGCTGGCCGCGGGCTGAAAGCGTCCGGCGGCGGCCCGGACAGGCCGATCCACATCCTCGTTCGCGGCGGAAAGTATTTTCTCCAGGAACCGCTGATCTTGACCGCGGCGGACAGCGGCACGGCTGAATTCCCCGTGACCTGGGGCGCTTGCCCCGGCGAGTCCCCCGTTCTCAGCGGCGGATATCGCGTCCAGGACTGGAAAGCTTACGCCGGGGCCATCCTCCGCGCCGAGCTTCCAGGATCGAAAGGGGGCAAGTGGCTTTTCCGCCAGCTCTTCTGCAACGGCCGGCGCATGCCGCGCGCGCGCTGGCCCAAGCCCGATCCCCGTGACCCGCTTTATAGCGGCTGGGCCTTCACCGAGCGTCCCGTAGAAAGCCCCGCGGGCGGCCGAAGCACCATATCTTTCCAATACAAACCCGGCACGTTCCGCCACCGCTGGTCCAAGCCCACACAGGCCGAGGTGAAAGTTTTTGCTGGCGTCGGCTGGTTCATGAAAACCGTGCCCGTCAAGTCCATCGACGAGGAGAAGCGCATCCTCACCCTGGCATATGACCAGTGGGATACCGATGTCTTCCCCTGGTATCTGCCGATGGGGTTCACGGCGGACAACCGATTCTGCGTAGAAAACGTGCTCGAAGAGCTGGATCGGCCGGGCGAGTGGTGCTTCGATTCCGAAGAAGGCCTGCTCTATTTCATGCCACCGTTCGAGCACACTTCGGGCCAGTCGAGTCCCCTGGACGTCGTGGTGCCGGCCCTGGACTGTCTCGTCGACCTTCGCGGGGCCTCGTGGGTGACGCTCCGCGGCTTCACCTTCACCGAGACGCTCGACGGAGACCATCTGCACCCGGAGGGGACCGGCGGCTGGGGCGCCATGGGCGTCTGGATGGGCCCCAGGCCTGTATGCAACGCGGTTAGACTGCGGGACGCCGAGCAGTGTGTCCTCGAAAACAACCACTTCCGGGACGTCGGGTGGAATGCCATTTACCTGGAAGACCGCAACGTTCGGAATGTCATCCGGCGCAATGAAATCTCGGGCGCCGGTGCAAATGGCATCTGCCTCGCAGGAAGCCAACTCCGACATCCGGTCTTCAACGAAGTGTCGGATAACCATATTCACCACTGCGGCGACCTCACCAAGTACGTCGCCGGCGTGTCTCTCGGCACGTCCGACGGGAACTTCATCCGTCACAATCGCATCGAACGTTTGCCGCACCACGCCATCAACCTGGCCGTCAATCCGGAGGGCCGGAATTACGTCGAATACAATGAAATCCGGTGGGCGTGCGAGGAAATTGCCGATACCGCCGCGATCAACTGCTGGATGGAGCTGGGGGGACCGGAGGCCCAGCGCAACGGGCACGTCATCCGCTTCAACCTCATCTCCGACATTTGTGGCATCGAGGTCAAAGAAGGAAAGATCGTCCGCAGCCAGCATTTCCCGACGAGCGGGCTCTATCTCGACAACTGCGCCAGCAACTGTCTGGTGTTCGGAAACCTGTTCCTTCGCTGCGGCATGGCCGGAGTCCTCATCCACAACGGGAAAAACAACCTCATCGAGAATAATGTCTTCGTGGACTGCAAAGCCAGCGTGCGGCTGCAGGACTGGATCGTGACACTGCCCTACTGGGCGCGCCTCGCCGGATTCATGACCGGTAACCTCGTACAGCGGAACATCTGTTACCAGACCCGACCCGACACTTTCCTTTATCACCTTCAAGGCTGCGCCGCGTCTACCGGTTGGTCGCCTCTATCGGTTGCCAGTGCCGACGCGAACCTGTATTACCGCACGGGCGACGGGGATTACCGGGTGTTCTTCGAAGGGAAGCTGGCCCCCTCGCCCGTCTTCCAGAGACTCGAAGCGTCGGAAGGCAAGGCCCTCGATGCGGCCGATACGCTCGAGGTCTGGAAGGCGCTGGGATTCGACCTTCATTCGCGCTTCCAAGACCCTCTCTTCGTCGATCCGGCCGGGGACGACTACCGCCTGCGTCCAGACTCGCCAGCGTTCGCTCTGGGATTCCAGCCGATCCCCATAAGCGAAATAGGAATACGGCCGACTCCATCGAACGCAAGAACTTAGTGTACCCTCTCTATTCAGTATCTTAGGAAAGCCCTGAAGTAGGCGAAATGATATAGTTAGGTATGCTGAACACAGACCGTTCACATATAAGGGGTTATGCAAGGTGGCAACGTCAAGGCCATTGCCACCTTGCATAGCAGCCCAGGGCACAAGTTCGCCGAAGCCCCGCGAAGGCGAACGCAGCCCTGGGAAGGGAAAGCGCATAAACCACAAGAGTCCCGTAGGGGCGACAGAAATTTTCGCTAAGGAGTTACGCTACGCCATTCGGGACTGACACCCCGCGAACGGTGCTGAAGCGCTCACAACGGGATAAATCGCGGGCTTCGCTGCGTAGCGGAACGCGTCAGCGCTCCGTCCGAGAGATGAGATTTGAGGGGCCAGACGAAGCGCTGACGCACTTCGCTACGCCATTCGGGGCTGAGACGTGGGGAACATCGACATAGGTAGGCCCTCGCGGGCTTTCCCTGTCACACCACCGTACGTACGGGCCTCGTATACGGCGGTTCAGTAGAGGTTACGCTCACGTCG
>JACPCR010000086.1 GCA_016179685.1 Planctomycetota bacterium
TTCAGCCCATAAAAACGACTCATGAAGTCGATGTAATGCTAAATTCAAAAACCACCCTTTGTCCAGCAAAGACTTACGTCGTAAAGGTCCAAACATGGGGTAGGGTCCCGAGCTCGAGCGGGCTGCCGGATGCACGGCCAGGACCGATGCCCCGGGCTTGGCCGACAGCGTCCGATTGCACCCGAGGAGGGGCGGAAGAGCCTTCAAAGCCGGCTGGCCGTCCGACGGAAAAAAATCGCTGATCCCGAAGAAGATGGGGTGCTCTTTGCCCTCTGCCGTGAGCGAGGGAACAAAGGGTTCTTTTTCCTGGCCCGGGTCTTCGGGGCCGAGCCGGACCGGCAGCATCTCTTCGACGGCCGTGCCGAGGTAGTCTCCGCCGCCGAAGGACTCGTAGCCCCCGAGCATGAGGAAGCCCGCTCCGGCGGACACCACCTCCTTCAGATTCTCGAGTTGCATCGCCGAGAAGTGCGACCGGTCAATGCTCCCCAGGATGATCACGTCGAATTTCTCCAGGGTTTCCCGGTCCTGCGGGAAGCCGAGGATGTCCTTCACTCCCTCGACGCCGCCTTGCTGGAGGAACTGGCTTGGCCCCACCTTGAGCAGGCTCAGCACCTGGGTGGCCTCGTGCTGTTCGAGGACTCGCTTGAGGAACTTGAACTCGGAGCGGGGCTTGCCTTCGACGTAGAGTACGCGGATCGGCGCGTCCTTGACCTCCCACCGGAACGACCGGTGGTTGTTCTCCTCGATCTGCTCCGAAGGGAGGGCGGAGACGGCCACGCGGTATTCCTTGGAGCCCGTCTCGTGCGGCGCGTGGCTGAAGGTCACTTTCTGCGCCCCGGGCCGGTCGTCGAGAACCACGCGCTCCTGAGCCAGCTCCCGGCCGTCCTGGATGAGGGAGACCGTGGCCATCTCGTCGCGGAAGCCCGAGGCCTCAACATAGGCGTGCACCTGCGCCAACTGGTTCAGCGTCACCACCTTCGGGGCCTCCAGGTCGGCCAGCCGGACGTCCCGGAAGCGTTCCTTGCGGTCCAGGATTGTTCCGACGCCGACGGTGGAGAGAGGCGCACCGAGTCCATCCACTTCCTCGACGGGATCGGCGGCGCTATTGTCCGCCCCGTCGCTGAAGAGGACGAGGCCGCCCAGGCGCTGGGCCCCGAGGGCGGCTACGGCCTCCTGCACGCTTCGGGCCAGGAACGTGCCGTCGCCCGTGGCCGCGACCAGGACCACCTCGCGGCCGGGTATCTCACGGCTGCCCACGTCGAAGGCGAAGAAACGAAGCTCGAAACGGCCCAATATGCTCCTCAACTCCGACGGCGGATGCAGCAGCACGGATTTCACCTGCTCCAGCCGGTCCGGCAGGTCCGGATGGTCCCTTACGTTCATGCTGCGGGAAGCGTCGATCAGGAGTCCCAGGAGTGGTTTCTCGCCCTCCCGATAAGTGACCTCGGGCCGGAACAGGAAGAGCACGAGGATCGTCATGGCCAGGCAGCGCAGCGAGAGCAGAAGCCAGAGGGAACGGCGTTCCAATACCGGCGCGGTCCGGGCATAGAGGCGGTGGGCGAGTGCGACGCAGGCGAGGATTGCGGCCAGGAAAAGGGCGAGCGGAATCCATTCCACCCAGGCGGGTGGAAGCCAGGGCCTGAGCCACGCGGGGCATCCGAAGGCGAATTGCAGCTCGAAATCAGACATGGCAGGGCACTCGGCGGCGCATCCTTATCCGGGTTCAGGCGACCGAGGAGACGAAAGGGCGTGAGACCGGAGGAAGCGGGTCTCATGAAATCCGCTGCGCCCTTGGGGCTGTGCGGATTTCAGATTTGCCGTCCCGACTTTATCCTCCCGAACTTGTCCCCATGGGAGGCATCCTGTGGAGGGACTATGGGAGGAATCTGCGATCCGTGGCAAGAAGCTGAATCTTCAGCCCCGGAAGGATTCTTCGCGAACCGGCGCAAATCGAAAAAAGTTTTCAAGTTTGGCGTCGGAAGCGCCTATGAGGATGTTTTCAGACGCTGTAGACTGCAGGCTATAGGCAGAAAGTCAACCCCGTAATGAAATCCGTTTCGCTCTTCGGGCACCGCGGATTTCAGAGACGGGGCTGCTTCGGCTTCGCCGAGCCAACTCCAAAGTTGTGGCTCATGCTGGATGCAAGTAAAATAGTTCCTGCACGACCCAGTAACCAGGGGAACGGGCGATGAAACAAGCCATCCTCAAGAGCCCAGACATCGAGTATCCCGAATCGGACGGAAAGCCGATGGCCGAAACTCCCATTCACCGAGACAACCTGATCGGGCTGGTTCATGCCTTCAACCGGCATTTTACTGGCAATCCCCGGGTTTATGTTGGCGCGAACATGTTCCTTTACTACGAGAAGGGCAATCCCCACGCGGTCTGTTCCCCGGACGTATTCGTGGCGCTTGGGGTTTCCGCCCGCGACCGAGACGTATTCAAGACCTGGGAGGATGGGAAAGCCCCGGATGTGGTCATCGAATTGACGTCGAAGTCGACGAAGACCGAGGATACGGTGACCAAGAAGGTTCTTTATGCCGCGATGGGGGTGAGGGAGTATTACTTATTCGACCCTCATGGGGAATATCTGCGGCCCCGGTTGACCGGTTTTCGACTTGAAGGAGGCGGTTATGTGGAGATGGGCCGTCGGGGTTCGCGGCTTCGAAGCGAGATGCTGGGCCTGGAGTTGGGCGTGGTTGGAAATTGGTTGAGGCTTTTTGAACCTTCCACGGGAGAGAAGCTCTTGATTCCGTCGGAAGAGGCGGAGGCCCGGGCGGCGGCGGAAGCAAAGGCGCGCCAGGAAGCGGATGGCCGCCGCCAGGAGGCGGAGGCCCGGGCGGCGGCGGAAGCAAAGGCGCGCCAGGAAGCGGATGGCCGCCGCCAGGAGGCGGAGGCGCGTCAAGCTGCGGAGGCCGAAGCGCGGCGGCTCGCTCAGGACCTCAACAGTCTGCGCGAGGCCCTGAAAAAGCGGTCACAGCCTGGGCATCCATGAACGGAGTCCCCTGCTTTCTGATTGGTCCTTGTTGTTCCAAGGGTTGAAAGCGGGTCGTTCCGCTCCTCCTCGCGGCTTGACATCCGCTGGAAGCTTCCGAAACTCATGTTCATGTCCAGAAGCCTTCGAGGGACGATATGGCGTCCCCGTGCGAATCCATGCCGCGTGATACCGTTTGTCCTCGTCCTTGCCGGCTGCCCTGCGTTCCTGCTCATCCCGGCCCGACCGGCCCAGGCCGAACCTCCCGCGGGCGACGCGCTCGACCGCGCCCTGCGGGCGATCCGGATGAGCCGGCAAGACCTGACGATCGACGCGGGGTATCGACGCCGGGACCCGTTCGCGCTCCGGCGCGTCGACGATCTCATGAGGACGCCGCTTCGGATTCCCGACTGCGGCCAGCAGCTTGGTGAAGAGATGGCGGCCACAAGAAGCGTGCGCGAGGCCATCGCACGTGCGGCCGCCTGGCTCGAAGCTCCCCTCGCCGACTCGACTCGTCCGCCGTCCGCCGGCAGCGGGCAGCCCGCCTCGACCGCGGCGTCGGCCGGCGAAACGCCGCGGCGCCGGAGCACATCCCCTGCCGCGTGGGAAAAGAAGATTCGCCGCGGCCTCCCAGCCGACGTAGCCAGCGAGGTCTGTGCCCTCGTTGCGGCCGCAGCCGCTTGCTCCCGGCAGTTCGATCGGGCCTACGAGGGGATGACGGACGCCGAACGGCGTCTGCTTTTCGATGAGAAGGACGCCGGCCGTCGTTCTCGTTACCCGCTCCACGAATATTTTTTCCGCCATCACCGCGGTGAGGAGAACGTGGAGGAGGCCAACAAGGCCTTTCTATCAGCCGCCCAGAGATTCCGCCTCGAGCCGGCCTTCGAGGCCGCGGCATCCTGGTCCGGGGCCGTCGAAAAGGCCAAAGAGGCACTCAAGGCCTGGCGTCGCGGCCAGAAGGAAGTGGCCCGGGACATCCGGATCGACCTCGAGACGCCTGCCGGGCGGCTGATCGTGGGCGGAGGCGGGGACGACCTCCATCCCGATGGGGCCGCCATTCTCGTCGATCTGGGCGGAAACGACACCTATCTCGGCCCCGTAGCCGCCGGGCGCGGCTGCACCGCGGCCATCGACCTCGCTGGGGACGACCACTACAGCCCCACGGCTGATCGAGCCCTGGGTGCGGGCATCCACGGCGTCGGCGTGTTCTTCGATTGTGAAGGCGACGACCATTACCGCACGCAGGACATGGCCCTGGGCGTCGGCCTCTTCGGCGTCGGCATCGCCGTGGACGAAGCCGGCAGGGACGAATACGACGCGCAGGAGATCGCCTGCGGCGTCGCCGCCCTCGGCATCGGCATGCTGATCGACCTTGCCGGACACGACACCTACACCGTCCGGCGTATGGGCCAGGCCGCGGCCGTCACCCGCGGCTTCGGCCTCCTCCTCGACCGCGAGGGAAACGACGCCTACTTCGCCGGGCGGCGCTATCCGGGCTGGTCCTCGACCCAGGAGTTCTCCGTCTCCGCCGCTCAGGGCTTCGCTGGCGGCGTCCGTGAATATACCTCCGGCGGCATCGCCCTCCTCCTCGATCTCGGCGGTGACGACGCCTACTGGGGCGAGGCCATCGCCCAGGGAGTCGGCTACTGGTTCGCCCTCGGCCTCCTCATCGACGCGGATGGCAACGACTTCTACCACGCCCGGCACTACTCCCAGGGCTGCGCCTTCCACTTCGCCGTCGGCGGCCTGCTCGACAACGGCGGGAACGACGCTTACCTCGGCAGCGTCACGTGCCAGGGCAGCGGATACGACTACTCCGCCGGCGTCCTCGTCGATTATGGCGGCGACGACCTCTACCGCTCCGATCACCTCTCGAGCGGGTCCGGCGGCGTCACCGGCATGGGCGTCCTCGTCGATCTTTCGGGCAGCGACCACTACCTGACCGGCCGGCCCGGCAGCCTTTCACTCGGGGGCGGCCAGTTCCAGGAACGGCGCGGCTTCGGCTGCATCGGCGTCTTCCTCGACCTGGGCGGCGGCGACCGCTATGCTTTTGCGCCTGCGGCGAACCAGGCCCTCTGGACGCGGCCTGAGGACGGCGTGGGCCTGGACACGGACTCCGCTCCTTCGCCCTTCACTCGCCGCATGACCGTGCCGGGCTGGCCGCAGCCTCCGGCTTCGGCGTCCCTCCAGCCTCAGCCCGGGGACACGGCGCAGCCCGCAGCGGCCCCGGAGCAGGAGGTCCAGGCCGCCCTCGACCTGTTGGCGAACCCTTACGGACCCGCCGAGAAGCGAGCCGCGGCCGCGGAGCTGATCAAGAAATACCCGGACCTAGCCGAGCCGCGCCTCATCCGCTTTCTTCTCGCCGAGCCATTCTACCTCTCTTTCCAGGCCGCCTACGAGGCCATCCCCAAGGTCGGCGTCCCCATGATCCCATCGCTGGTACAGGTGTATCGAACCGGCGATGCGGAGGATCGGATGCGCGCCCTCAACATGCTGGGACGCATTGACGATCCGCGCTCGGTCGAGACCGTCCTGGCTGGCCTGGAGGATGAGAGCTACCTGGTCCGAGGAACTGCGGCTCAGGCCCTCGGACGGCTGGGCCGGGCCGACGCCGTTCCGCGTATCCTTCCACTTCTGAAGGACTCGCACCATACGTGCCGCGGGTGGGCCGTGAGCGCCCTGGGCATGGTCAAGGATGCCTCCGCGGCGTCCGCCCTCGTCGAGGCGCTACAGGACACCCATTACTCAGTGCGGTCCATGGCCGCCCGGGCCCTGGTGGAAATCGGGTCGCCAGCCGCAGAGCCGCTCCGGACCGCGCTCAAGTCCCCGGAGGGCCTGCTGCGCAGCCTGGCTCTCGAGACGCTGGCCAAGATTCTGAAAGCCGAAGCGAAAGATGTTGTCTTGCAAGGACTTGTCGATCCGGACTGGCTCGTTCGAGCCTCGGCGTGCCGAGTTGCCGCTACCATCAAGGCGCCCGAAGCCGCCGAGCTCCTCAAAAAATTAGCCGAAAACGACCCGGATGCCCATGTCCGGACCGTCGCTGCAGAGGCGGCTGCCTCTTTCATCCCTTGAACCTCCGTCGGCCGGAGGGAGTAGCCTTGTATGACCTCCACAAGCCTTTTAGAAGCGTGCGCAAGAGAGCCTGTTCTTCCGTACGCGTGTTGCAGGAGGATTTCATGGATGAAGCCGCTATAATCCTTTTACGTCTTTTTCTACACCGTATTGGCCGCGTCCGGCTCTCTCCCCCATGAATCCGAGGCAGCCATGAGCCAGGAAAACTTTTCGCTCGAGACGGTCCGCGTCGCCTCCCCGTGCCGCGTCTCCTGGGGCACGATGATCGGGGACGACCGCACCCGCTATTGCGGCCGATGCCGCATGAACGTCTACAACATTTCGAGCATGACCCGCGAGGAGGCCGAAACGTTCATCCGAGAGAGAGAGGGCCGCACCTGCGTGCGCTTCTACCAGCGAACGGACGGAACGATCCTGACCTCGGACTGCGGCGGCATCGGCGAGGCTGTCCGGAAGCGTTGGCCTGTCGCCGCGGGGCTCGTGGCGGCCGTGATCGCTCTCCTGGTCGGCGGCATCGCCTTCGCCTTCACCCGGCGCAACTCCCCGGCCGGGCCACTCCCCATCCTTCAGAATCCTATTGCGGAAAACGTCGAGGTAACGATGGGCGCCATGTGCGTCGAGCCCCCGGCCGTCGAGCAGACGCCCATCGAGGACGTGGCGGTGCCTTGATGCGTCGAATCTCCTCGTAGCCGAAGAGCTTCCGCGCTTCAGAAGGGTCACGGTTTCGACGCTCGGAGTTCATCCCGTTTGGGAGGCTTCAGCCACGCCCGTAAGCGATTCGGTGAGAATCTCGACCTCTCCGGCGCCCGGAGGTCGCCGGCCACGCCCGTGCGGCGGGAGGTGTCGCGTGTGTGCGCCGGCAGCGTAACCGAAGCGCTCCAGGCGCGGTCTCCGGGGCGTTATTTCACCCTGTGGAGCGCGTCCAGCAGGACGCGGGCCTGGGCCATCGTCAGACCCCATCCCTCGATCTCCTTCTCGAGAGCCTCCGCCTGGACGTGCCCTCCGAGGAAACCGTTGACCCGCGCCGCGGCCGTCGAGGCCACAAATTCGCCCGTCCGGGGACAGAATTCCCGGAAGACGCCCATCAGGCTGTCATTCTGCTGGAGCAGATACTTCTGATGGTAATCCTCGGCGGGATAGAATGGCCCGGCCGCGGCAATTTCCGTGTGGACCGTCCTCTCCCGTTTCGACTCCTCCCGCTTTTTCGCCGCCAGCGCCAGTTTCTTCTGCTCCTCGCTGTGATAGAAGATGGCCGATCGGTACTGCCGGCTGCCTCCGCCCCAGCACGGATTGTGGCTGGACCAGAAGACCTCCAGCAATTTTTCGTAAGTCATCCGCGACGGATCGTATTCGATCCGTATCGCTTCGGAATGGTCCCCCAGCGAGTGATAGGTCGGCTGGTCCCTCGTTCCGCCCGAGTAGCCGACACAAGTTCGGAGCACGCCCGGAAGACTCCCGAACTGGGAGTCCGGACCCCAGAATCAGCCCAGGGCGAACGTCGCCTGCTCCGTGCGGGTTGTGACGGCCGCGCCGAGGGGACGGGCACTGGTGGCAGGCAGCGATGCGGCCACGGAGAAGACACTGAAGAGCCAGCGTTTCACGAGATTCCCTCCTGTGTAGTACAACAGTACAACGATTTTGGAAGTACGCCTGCACTTCCGTACGCCTGTGCTGGAAACTGCGGCTTTGCGAAGCAAAGCCTTTTAGCGAAGCGCTTGCCGTCTCCTATTTCGGTTCTGGTCGCTCGCGCCACACGGACCGGTTCGGGCGGCGCTTCGCTAATCTTTGGCATAGACGCGGTGCTCGTGCGGGCAGGTTTTCAGGTTCGGTATCCGTTCCCAGTAGCGACGCAGGGACGCATCCTTCCAGTCCTTGTCCAAGTTGTCCCAGGAGAACTGGGGCCCCCTCCAGTTGAAATGGGGCTTGAGCCAGCCCTCCGAGATGGAATGGCTGATCCCGGTGTAACGGAAGTCGATCGAAAGCCGAAGGCGGTCCGGAGTCTGATTCGGCCTTGCACCATGGATGGTGAGCGACTTGAAGAGGAGGACGTCCCCGGCCCGGTAATCGGTCGCCGCCCAGGGCAAGGTGGGGTCCACGGCGACCGTATTACCGCCGGGCCCCGGTGCGCGGCGCGGGATCAGAAAGCCGGACTTATGGCTGCCGCGGAGCACCATGAGCCCCCCCACCTCCTCCGGCACGTCCCCGAGGGGCGCCCAGCAGGAAATCGTCTCGCTTGAACCCTGCACGTAGAGCCAGTCCTGGTGCGGCTGCGTGGCCCGCTCGTTGTCCATCGGAAATGCAATCCGGGCAATGGTCATCGGCAGGCAGACGACCGGCTCGTCAAAGATTCGCTCCATGAGCGTCTGGACGTTCGGATGGAGCTTGAGCCGATGGAAGGATTCCAGCTTCTGAACTTTTTCATAGACCGGCTCCCAGACGGGCTCGCCCTCGAGGACGGGCGCATGGTCGGTGACGCCGTCCATGAGGGATGAGACCTTTTTCAGCCAGCCGGCCTCATGGCAGATTTCGAGGATGGAGCGGCGAAGCTGGAGCACTTCGGCCCGCGGGAACAGCCCGCGAAAGAAGAGGTAGCCGTCACGCTGAAGGCGACGGACGAGGGCCCAGGCGTCGGTCAGGATGTCATTGGACTCGACGAACTTTTCGATGGTCATGGGGGAATTGGCCTTGGGTTCCTGGTAGGGGATTTGAGAGGCTCGGACAAGGCTTAGATTTTACCGGGCCCCGGCCCAGAGACAAAGGGAAGAGCGGGCATGGTCCTTTCCTGACAGACCTGAACGGTCAGAAACTGCGGCAAGTGAATGTTCGTCCGCCGAGCGTCCTGCCCTTGCCGCCGGGCCCGGTCTCCCCGGGAATCATCGCCGTCAAGCCCTGCGACCGCGCCGTGGCCAAGTCCCCCTCGGCCAGGATCGGGCCCGCCGCGGCCTGGCCCCTTGGGACGGGTGTCAGGCGGACTTGACGCCGTGCCTGCCAGAAACGATGGAAATGGTCCACATGCCAGACGGGGATGCTCTCTTCCCGGGCGAACTCCAGCACGGGCCGCCAGAGCGGCGCGCTGTAGGTGGCGAAGGAGACCGGGTGCGAGTTCACGCACATCAGGCTGTGGTGGAAAGATGCATTTTCCCGCATGAGGCGCGTCACCAGGGCAACGCCCGCTTCTGGCGCCAGGTTGAGCGACCATTTGAAGCCCTGCCCGCCGAGCGTGGTCTCGTCCGAGAACTGGGTGGGGAGCTGTTCGATGGGCAGCACATCGCCGCGGAGCCCGGCGAAACGCAGAGGCAGCCCCGCGCCGTTCATGTAATAGCGGCCGCTGGGGAGCAATGAGAAGGTGTTGGCATCGACGGCGAAGCCGATCCGGGACTCGATCTGTGCGCCCTCGAGGTATCCGGACCAGGTGATGCAGTGATTACGGACGGAGGAACTGGGCCGCCGTCCGTAGGCGGCCTCGAACTGCCGGACATGATCAGCGAGGCGTTTTTCCCAGAGGGGACGGGTGGGCGGCGGCAGGTCCGGGTGGATGGAAAAATCGAAGCCCCGTTGCTCGAGCTCCTCGAGCCAGGCCCGGTCCATCACGCTGGACGGGCCCGAAGGCTGCTGTTCGCGGACGATATAGAATGTGAGCCGGGCCCCGCATTCCTCGCAAGCACCGATGAGCGTCTCGAAGTGCTCGCGGCTGGACCAGTCGTCGTCCGACGTCAGGAGCAGCGCCGTGTCCACGTTGCCCGGGAAATACCACCACCAGGGCATTACCGTCTCCTTCGGCCACGCCTGGTGAACCAGCTCCCGAAGGAAATGGGCGTGAAGGTCCGCTACGGGCAGGCCCATGTCGCCGGAGTCGCCCCAGTTATCGAAAAGGTCGCTAGGCCGCATGCGGCTGAACCCCGAAGACCGGCATCCAGCCAGGAGAGGATTGCCTTGTCGGATCAGGTAAATGCAGGAGATCGGGTCATACGCGAGGACGAGGACACGGCCCGACCCGATGGGGATTTCGAGGGCGGCGGGCCCGCCGGCGGGCGTTCCCGCGGAGGAGAGAAGAGGTGCGACCTCGCGGGCTTCCGCTGGCTTGCCGGACTCATAGAGCTGCGACCAGCCCCGGATGGGCAGGGTCGCCTCGGGAAATCCGTCGATGGGAGCAGGGAGGCGGGCATTCAAGATGCCCTTGAGGCGCGGCAGGAGACCCAGTTGCTTGGCAAAGGCCTCGCCCGGCGCGAAAGCGATCAGGCCTCCGCCGCCTCGGGCGTGCTCGAGAAGCATGCCGACCGCATCCGGGGACGGGTCGGCAGGGCCCACCACGACCAGTGACCGTCCGGCGATAAGGGCCGGGCTGAGGGCATCCAGCCTGGCAGTCTCCACGTCATTGATGCCTTCCAGGTAGAGAATCTCCGCCACCGCCTCGGGCGAAGAGAACCATCGGTCCGACGCTTCGGCCAGGACCAGGATGCTGGTTCGGGCTGTCTCATTCGAGTGAGTCATAGGGAATGCCTTCTCCACGGTCTTCCGCGCAGGCCCGGCACTCTGCCGATGAAAGGCTGCGCAACGGCGTCCGGAATGTGAACAGCAGCGGCCAGGCCAATTTTCCAGTCACTGTGACTGGAACTCCTTTGCGGAACCGAAACTTAACCCATGGACAAGCTACCGGCCCGAGAAAACTTGAAACGTTGGCATAACCGTTGCATTTCTATAATTTGAACTATAAAATCGCGCAAGAGTTGCCCGGCATGGTATCCATTAGTCCCGTCATAACGAAGGAGAAAAAAATCATGGCTAGTCGGCAGGAGCCCGCAGCATTCCGGCCTGCGGCAGCACGCAAGACGCGGTGGGTCACCTTCACGCTGGATGCCCCAGAAGCTGCCGAAGTGTTCCTGGCCGGGGATTTCACTCGGTGGGGCGAGCAGGCACGGAAGATGAAACAGCGCAAGGACGGAACCTGGTGTCTGCGTACCTGGATGCCCCCCGGCGAGCACGAGTACCGCTTCATCGTCAACGGACAATGGAGCGACGATCCCCGGTGCGGCAGGCGGAGGCCGAACCCGTTCGGAAGCGAGAACTGTATCGTTTAGCAAACGGTAGTGTTCCTTCGGGACACTGCCTTTACTGAGACTTCCCAGGCTCCCAAAGCACGTCCTTCTGTCCCCAGTCATTGAGCGCCCGAGCCAGCACGAACAGAAGGTCCGAAAGGCGATTCAGGTACACAATCACCTGGGGATTGATGGTTTCCTGCCGCGAGAGGGCGACCACCTCCCGTTCGGCCCGGCGGCACACGGTTCGTGCGACGTGACACCACGCCGCGGGAATCGTGCCACCGGGCAGAATGAAGCTTTGCAATTCGGAGAGCCGCTCGTTGATGCGGTCAATCTCCCGCTCCAATCTTTCCGCCTGTTGAGCGTTGATCCGGAGGCGCGGTTTCCCACCGGTGGACTCCGGCACGCACAAGTCTGCCCCCACATCGAAGAGATCGTTCTGAATGGCGGACAGGCGTTCAGCTTCCGGCCCGGCCCCGATCTGCGCCGCCAGAACGCCCAGCACGCTGTTCAATTCGTCCACCGTGCCGTAGGCGGCGATTCGGGGATGATCTTTGGCCACCCGCGTCCCGTCCCCGAGGCTTGTCTCTCCTCGGTCGCCACCCTTCGTGGTGATGCGGGTCAGTCGAACCACGGCTTCCCTCCTCGTACTCGACGCCGAAAGAGCCCCTGTACTTGCGGCATCGTTGACTCACACGAACGATTTGGTAAGAAAGGAAGTGCAGAAAGGCTTTCTTTCTGATGAAATAGTATCGCCATGCGGCCTGAGGGCCGCAACTCGGCGGAAAGCCTTTTCCGGGCCTTGTTGGGTTGCGGGCTTCGCCCGCCTCAGGAATACCTATGCCAGCCGAAAGTTCGCCTTCCGGGCCGCCGGAACACCAACTGGTCCAGAAAATTGCCCAGGCGCTCAAGGTAGGCAGCTTCAAGCGTCATATTTTCCTCTGCATCGGGCCTGACTGCTGCACCCCCGAGCAGGGCCAGCAATCCTGGGAATATCTGAAGAGGCGTCTCAAGGAACTGAATCTGGACCGGGCGGAAGGTGGAGTTTGCCGGACCAAGGCCCAGTGCTTCCGGATTTGCAAGCATGGGCCGACGTGCGTGGTTTACCCGGAGGGTATCTGGTATCGGGGCGCCACGCCGGAAGTCCTGGAGCGGATCATCCAGGAGCATCTGCGGGGAGGCCGGCCCGTCGAGGAGTTTGCGTTTGCGGCGAATCCGCTCTGTGGCGGAAATCCACCAGCACGGAAGACCGACGAATAAAAGCTCCTGAGTCGCGATGAATACGAAAGTATGAGATGAGATGAGCGGGCAGGATTCGAGCACCCAGAGCCACCATGCCGGCCTGAAGGGCATCAAGGCGGAAACGTATCTGAACTGTCTCCTCGCCGGAGTCGATGCGAATCCTATCGCCGTGAAGGTGAAGGAAATCCATTCGAGGGAGGTCCGGTTCAGCGCGTCCCAGAAGATGTCCAAGGGCACGGCAGTGGAGATGGAGTTCCATTGTCCCAAGCACCGGCTGAAGTCCAGTTTCCACGGCACGATCGTCACGGACCAGAGCAACCCGAATGCGGGCCGCTTCTACGCCACGGTCCACTTCACGGAGGCCGACCGAACTTCCTGGCTTCAGTGGCTGAAGGCGTTGAGCGATCTGGAAATCCAGCAGTCCCGTGCGGGCGCGCAGGAGAAATTCCAGGAGGCCAAGAAGTGGGAGGAGGCAAAGGACTGGGGGAAGATGTTGAGGGCGCTGCAGCAGGCCCGAAGCATCGATCCGGAGATCGAGGGTCTGACGGAACTGGAGGAGAAGGCGACGGCGCTGCTCCGCAAGGAGCGGGCGCGGCAGGCGAAGCTGGCTGGCATCGCCGTCCTGGCCATTCTCTCCGTGTTCGTTTCCATCTTCTGGCGGTATCGCCAGCGGAGGGTGGAATTCGCCAACGCCCTGCTCGAAGCGAGAAAAGCCCGGGAAAAGAACGATCATCAGAAGGCCTATGAATGGGTGGAGGCGGCTCTCCGTTACAGGCCTGACGACCCCGCGGTCCTCGAATGGGCCCGGAAGGAGCTGATCCCGCGCGGTTACGAGCAGGCCTTTATCCTGCCCACCGCCGCGCGGGATTCCATGGGCAACCCGGTCCAGAGGGGCCGAGACCCCAAGACGAGCTTCCCGCTCGAGGTCGTTCATAAGGCCACGGGCCTCCATTTCGTTTTCCTCCCCCCGGGCCTGTTCCACATGGGCAGTCCCGAGAACGAGGAATTCCGGGAATCGAGCGAAGAACATCATCCCGTCACCCTGACTCGCCCATTCTACATGAGCAAGTACGAGGTCACCGTCGGCATGTTCCGCACCTTCGTCGAGGGATCGAAATACCAGACCGAAGCAGAGACGAACGGTGGGGGATGGGTCCTCACCCCCGAGGGAGTCTCCCAGAGGGCGGAGGCGACCTGGAAGAACCCCGGCTTCCTGCAAAGCGATGATTTGCCGGTGGTCCAGGTGAGCTGGAAGGACGCCCAGAAGTTCCTCCGATGGCTCGACGGCGGACAGGGCAAACTGTTTCGCCTTCCGACCGAGGCCGAATGGGAATATGGGTGCCGCGCCGGCCGCGAGTCCCGGTTCACTTGGGGCGAGCAGGCCCGCTACTCCCGCTACAATGCGAACCTGGCCGACCTGAAACTCCGGCAGCTCCTGCCGCAGCTCGAGGTCTTCGAGGTCGAGGATGGATTCCTCTATACCTCGCCCGTCGGCAAGTTTGTTCCGAATGACTTCGGGCTCTACAACATGATCGGGAACGTGTGGGAATGGTGTTCGGACTGGTATGATCCCCACTATTACGGGACGAGCCCGAGCGCGGACCCCGCCGGGCCATCGACCGGTTACCGCAAGGTCCTTCGCGGCGGGAGCTGGGCGAGCGGGCCCCGCCAGTCGCGCTGTGCGAGCCGGCGCGAGGCCGAGCCGGAATTCCGCGGCCACGACGTGGGATTCCGTGTGGTGGTCGCTCCCTCTCGATGAAGAACTTCCGGCGTACCCTGGGAATCACCGGGGGCCTGCTCCTGCCCGGCCTCCTCCTCCTGGCAGCGCTGCATTTCGGCAGCGCGTGGTGGCGGCGTGCGCCAGCAGCCGTGAAGCCCGCGGCCGTGCCGGGAACGCCGCAGCAGCCCGAACGCGAGCCGCAGGCGCGAATACCCGAGGCCCCGCCGGAAACGCCACAGGAAGCGATGCTGGAATCCGGCCCAGGACTCGCGACGCCTAACCCTGAGGTCGCGCCCGCAGAACACAACGTCATCCCTGAGGCCGATTTTCCGGCCCGCATCAACCGCGGCGTCCCGTGGCCGCCGGCAACCGGTCAGCCCTATCCGGACCTGGTCCTCAAGGACTCGACGGGCCAGTACGTCCCACTCTCATCCTTCCGGGGGAACGTGATCCTGGTGGAGCTGGTCGCCATGTCCCCCCTGCCGGGCCAGACCTTCGCGGCGGCCCAACGCTATGCCTCGCTCCGGACCGGCACGACGTCGCTGAAGGACCCCCGCCTCGTCTATATCCAGATTCTTCGACACAACGCCGAGCGTGAGAGGCCCACCCTGATCGATCTTCAACAGTGGGAAGAGAATTTCCAAAAGCCGTTACGGGAGAATCGGCACGTGCTCCAAGGGACCCCGGCGATGCTCAAATCGAGGATTCCGGATCACCTGCCGGCCTTCCATCTCATTGACCGAGATTTTATTCTCCGCATGGACACGACCGGCGGCGCGGCCAGCAACTTGTGGAAAGACATCTTGCCGGCATTGCCCGAGCTTCTCGACGAGACCGGTTGGATGACCATTGAACAGGCTTATCAGGAGCTGGGCCGGGAGCGATTCCCCTACGATTTCCTGAGCTCCCGTCTCGGACCGAAGGAGAAGGCATTCCTCGTCCGTTTCTTCAATCAGACGGACCAGACGGCTCTAGAAAACGCCCAAGCGCTGAGATGGTTTCAGTTCTTTGCCACCCAGGGTCGAAGTCCAAAAGATTACCGGAAAGGCGTGGGCGATCGACTTCAGGCGCTCGAGAGCCTGGACTGCCCGGAAGACTTGAAACCGGCGCATCGGCTCACCCTTGAGGGTCTTCGTGACCAGGCCCCCTACTTTGAAGATTGGTGGGCCTCCTTCCAGGACGGTGCGCCGTTCCGTTTCAAGCCGGGCCCGGCCCTGATTTCCCATCCCGCCATTCGAAATTCCAGCCAGAAGCTCCGCTGGGCTCTCGAGGAGCTGCAGCGGGCTCTCGCCTCGGAGTGCGATTCGAACCGAAAGGCCATTTCCTGCCACCTACGAGTATTGGACCTGGCGTCCAGCGCCCCGAGCCCAGGGCCTTGAGGGAGGTACGGGTTCGTAGTAGTTGGGCCGGAGAAGCCGGGCCAACCCTGGCTCTGAAATCCGCGGGCCCGGAGCACAGTTATAGGCGAGTCCCTTGTCGTTGAACACGGGGGCCAACCCCGGCTCTGAAATCCGCGGGCCCGGAGGGCGAAGCGGATTTCACTACTTGCCTTCTTGCAGCTTTCGTTCCTGAAGCTGCCGTTCCTCCTCGAGCTTCTTCTGCTTCTCCTCGATCTCCTTGAGCTTCATCTCCTGCTCGCGCTGTCGGCGCTCCTCCTCGAGCCGCTTCTGCTTCGCCTCCCGGTCCCCGGCCGTCTTGGGCTGGCTTCTTCGTTCCCTTGCCTCCTCGATAAGCTTGTTTTCCTCGCGGAGCAGGCGGCCAGCCTCTTCAATCTCTTCGGGCCTCACGCCGTGTTGTCGGACCGCGGCCAGGGACAGGACGACGGCGAGATTCTGGTGATGATCGGAACCTGCGGATCGTTTCAGATAATCGAGGCCTGCTTTCGCGTCTCCCTCGATCAGGAGCAGGCTGCCTGCAAAATAGAGCAAGTCCTCCAGAGACGTATGGTCGGTCCGCCAAACCTTGTCCAGGGCGGCTCGATCGGCTTTTCCCGTCGCAAGCGCTTCCTGGTAGATCTCGACCATCCGGAACATCTCGCCAAGTTCCCAGGCGTGCTCGCCGGCCTTGTCCTTTTTGGCAAGAGCCTTCTGGAGTGCCTCATCCCTGAGCTGGTGTTTTCCTAACTCGTGGGCCGTCAGGGCGGCATGAAGTTCCCACCAGGGACTGATCTTCTCGACCATGTGGTTCTGGAAGAACTTCAGGGCTTTCGGGAAATCCTTCCTCAGCAGGTAGGATACTCCGATGTCCTGCGGGGGAATCTTCGTTGCTCCCCGATCGGAAGGATTCGCTGCCTCCTGGAGGCACTGGTACGCGGTCTCGGCGTCTCCGCGCCCGGTTCGATGGCACCACAGATACCACTCGGCAGCCTGGTTCTCGTACGCCTGGCTGATGCGGCTTCTCCAGGTCTCCGCCTTTTTCCATTCCCCCATGTTTTCGTAACATTCAGCGGCCACTCCCATGGCCCAAGCCGCCCCACTCTGAGCTGCTATCTCCGCGTGCACCACCGCCTGGTCCCACTGCTTCTTTTTCATGTAATACCCTGCGAGCTCGGTCCGAACCTGCTCGTGCCCCAACCCCTCATCAGGCACGCGCAAGTACTCCTCCATCGTCTCCATCCATTTTTCGATGTGGTTGTGCACGCGGTAAAAGTGGCCCAGATTCTGATAGGCTTGCCCGTCTGGCGCGATCTCGATCACCCGGCGGTAGCACCGGACCGCGTCGTCATAGCGCTTGCTCCTCCAATACGCGAGCGCGAGCGCGTCGATCACTCCGGGAAATTGGCGGTATCGGTCTTCCCATTCCGGGACCTCCTCCTCGACGCTGCCTCGATCCTTCTCAAGCAGGACCGGGCAAGGGATCGGGGAAGACGGGCTGGTTTGCCTCAGCCTGTGGGCCGATTGGACGAGCAACTTGTCGATGCGCTCGCGCTCGGCATCCGAAATCTCACGATAGATGGGAGAAGGTCCCCTCTGCCAATAATATTCGATCACGTCCTCCAGATCTCGCACGACCGGATCCACGTGGCCCGCCAGCCGGTAGATTTCCTTCGAGCCCCGAGGCTCTTCCGGCCTCTCGACGGAGCAGATGTCGTGGACGAGCGGCAGCATGGACAGGCAGCTATCCCGGATTTCAAGGTGGGTGAGGAGATCCCGGTATCTTTCCTTTTCGTTCTGGGGGTGAACGGTCAAAGAGACAGGGTACGGACGGTACGGGTGGTGCTCGAGCCACGGATGCAATGAATTCAGGCGGGCGCGCATCTCTGGAAGCGATGAGCCGGCGGAGAATCGCAGGAAATGCAACTGGCGACACACCTGTGCAAAGGCGCTGTCCTCGAGCATCCGCCCGAGCAGGCTCCAGGACGGCTCATCCGGGTCCTCATGGGGCGACCCAGCCCGCTCGAGCGTGTTCATGATTTTCTTGGAGGATCGGGACGCCTCGGACGTGCGATAATCCTGAACGGCTATGGCCACGGTGACCGGGAGACCGGGTATTCCGGGCAACGATAGTGTCAATGTCTCCTCGAGGCCCTGCAGTGCGGCATAGACCGCCCAGGAGCGCACACCGATATCGTTGTCGTGGCTAAGACTGTCATAGATCATAAGACACTCGGGGTTTTTCCGGATCAACGTCGTTCCAGCTTTGGTCTTCAGTTGGCTTGAACCATCGTGTTCCCGGGTCAGAAAATGGAGAAACGCCACGAGTTCCTGGAGCGCTGGGTCGGCCTTTTCCGCCGACAACAGGGTCACGTCGTAACGGCAATACGCCTCGATGAAAGGGACCCAGGAAACGGGCGAACGGGCCGCCTCCCCCGGGCGCTCGCTGGGCGCTTCTTCCGGCAGAGCGGCCGCGGGAATCACCGGGTCCGCAGCGGCTACCAGCGCCCGCGCGAGAGCGATGTCCGCCATGGCCCCCGCGTGAAATCCGGCCAGAGCGAGCGCATACGCCCGATGCTCGTACGCACCCGGCGCACCCGGGTCCGTGGCCACCATCCGCTGGGCGTAGAGCAGCGCCCGGGCCGCATAAGCCTTGTGCGCCGCATTCCAGTGGAAATGAGTCAACTGGCCCAGGTGCGCATAGGCCCGCACCAACCCGCCCAGGGTTGAAGGGGACTCGCCGAGCCTCCTCTGGGCGTCGTGGAGCGCCCGAAGCGCCGTAAACTGAGCCGTGAACGATAGCCGCCCGATCTGCTGCTCCATCTGCTCGGGAAGGCCGGTTTCCGGATTCGCCCGGTTGGGCTTACCCTCGAAGCCCAGTCGCTTCAGCAGCTCCACAAACTCCCCGCGGGATGCCGCCTCCGCACGCTCCAGCACTTGGAAATAGAATCGGGTCTCGTCTGTCTCCTCGACCGAGAGCAACTTTTCATACGCCCAATCCTCTCTTGCGGCATCCATGAGTCTGATCCGGACCCCGAGGTACTCTCCTACCACCGCCAGGGTGAAAACGTCGAGCCCGCACCCGGCCAGGTCCCCAGCCGCCTCAACGTTCTCGCCCAGGGTCTCGTCGTGGGTGGCCAGTCCGAGCCCGTCCCGGGCGGCGATGAGAACTGCCTGGCGAATGATTTCACGGAGGAGCAGGCCCTGGCGCGAGGAGGGGCCCGCCACATAAGGTTCCTGGCGGGATAGAAAAAGCATCCGTGGAGGGGCCTGAGACTCCTCCGAGTGCGCGGCAGGTTGGGCACGGACGGTCGGGCCAATCGCCAGGACGGCGAGCCCGACTACGGGAAGGCATCTGCGCCTCTTCTCGGTCATCAGGTGGCCCCTCCGACCATTGGCATTTCGCCGAGGTATGGCGGTGCCTGGAATCGCCAGGTCAGCAAGGGAAAGGCGGCCCCCGCCTTTCCACACGTCTACTGGGGGATGAAGAAGAGGTTTTCTGTGCTGACTGGAACGCCGCTGAGGTTCGGATCGACATCGCCTGCGGGGTCCCTTCGGGTCCAGGATATTTTCCACATCCCGCACCACACGGAGCCGCGGTAGAGAATCTGGATGGGGTAGAATTCGTTCTCGTCTCCAGCGCCTATCACCTTGGTGTAGGGGTTCGCCGGGTCGTTCGGCGTGGTGAAGTAGCTGGCGAGGGTGGGGTCCAGAACGTCGCCCTTGGCCCCGATGGACAGGGCCATCGAGGCGCCGCCCTCGGCGACTGCGATGTACTCCGCATAAAATTGGTAGGTCCCGGGCGCCGGAAACTGGATCAGCCCGTCCCACCGCATCGCGTAGGTGGTCGGAAACCGCACCATGCCCAGGTCCGTCCCACCATAGAAATCAGGCTGCGCCGACCAGTAGGTCAGATTCCAATCCACGTCATAACTGTAGCCGTCGAGGAACGAGGCCCAGTGGGCGCCGCCGGACCTCAATGCGCTGTTCCAGATGCTGTCGTAGGCCAGCGGCGGGTTGGCTGCCGGGTCCTTCGGGAGCGCCGATTCCTTCACGCCTTGGATACCCGAAAAGGAGTTGGTGTGCCAGACCCGGAAACGCAGCCCATGGGCGAACGGGAAGCCGGTCGCCGCCTTCTCCTCCGGTCCCAGCGTGGCGTGGAGATCGCCATAGACGTAATGGCCCACCTCCTGGTCGCCGGGGCCCGGATGCCTTCGCACCAGTTCAGCCACCGCGACCGTCCTGGCGTCTCCCATCGTGTCCTCGGAAAGGTTGGCGCCGGAGAAGGCGGAGGCGATGGAATAAGAAATGGGCAGCCCGTGCTTGTTTATCCGGGGCTCGAAGTCCGCAGGACACCAGAGGTCCTTGGCTTTCTCCACGTATTTCTGAGATTCGCTGGGGGTGCTGGGATTCAGCGTGTACCACGTGCCGGGCGCCTCCCCGTAATACCCCTGTTCGAAGTAGAGCTTGTAACCCAGGTTTTGCGTCATGAAACTTTCAGCGTCCGGCGGCGTGTAGCCGTTCCAGCCGGCGCTGTAGGATCGGATCGCCGAGGCGATGGCCTTGACCCGCGAGAGGCAGCTCGTGGCCTTGGCGAGAGATCGAGTCTTGTTCAGCATCGGCACGATGAGCGAGGCGAGGATCGCCATGATCACCACCACGATGAGCAGCTCGATGAGCGTGAAACCGCCTGGCCCGGCGTCCCGGCTGTTTCTCATGGTCTCAGCCTCCTCAAGGATTCGAGCGACTGTGAGAACCTCGACTTGCCCCCGCTGGCCCGTGGATGCCGATGTCCTATCGCGTCGCGCCGCTGGTGAAGGGCTAGCTGGCTGCTGCCAGCAGGATGCTGGCGCTCCACACGGGCGCCCGGCGCGTCCGCGCCGGGGCGGCGCTGGCCGCAGGGCTGCTGCCAGCAGGATGCTGGCGCTCCACACGGGGGCATGCCCGGGCGAATTTTTCGGCTGCTCCTCACTTGATTTCAGCGGCTCGAAGTGACAGAATGCCAGAGATTTGGGCACTTGGCAATCTTTTTCTGATGCCGTCGTGGTGAATCCTTCCTGGCCAACGGGGAAAAGGACGATGACCGTGTCATCGAAGAGACTCACGCCCGTGACGTTCGAGGAGTATTTCGAAGCGCTCCAGAGCATCGAGGAGGTCGGTGAGGTCCGCTACGTCATCGGACGTAATTTCCAGGATTTATTCTACTCGATTCAGGTGCTGCCCAAGGTCCGGGAAGGCTTCGAAACCTTCCTCGAGACGGGCTTGACGCCCCTCGAACCTCTCCAGAAGGCCTGGGCGCGGCTCGAGCCCAAAATCGGACGCACGCTGAAACTCCGGGGCCAGCCCCGACGCCCCCGCCGTGCAGGCCGGCCGAGCGACCTCTGGGGGAACAGAGAACAAAAGGAGCAGAGGGCCAGGGGACCAGAGGACAAGGGGACAGAGGACTCTTCGGAGTTCAGGGTTCAGGGTTCATCGGATACTTGATCCGCTGGCCTGGTGTGGCCGGCGTCTTCCCAACGAAATCCATTCCGGGCGCTGAACGCCATTCCGAAACGCTCAGGCACTTCGGCTACGCTCCTGTCGCGCGTGGTAGCAGGCGGCCGCGCCTGCCATCCTGCAGGCGAGCCGTCTGGTGCTGTGGGCTACGCGTGCCGCCAGCGGCTGCGCGTGGTAGCAGACGGCCGCGCCTGCCATCCCATCCGACGCGTGCGCGTGCGCAGCCGACGCCGCGGATGCCGCCTCCCATCGGGATTCTGCGGAAGGATGGCGGCGCTCCCAGGAACGCGCTCACGCACCTCGGCTACGAGAAGCCCCTGTGGCCCACGCCGTCCCAAGGGGATCAATTCCAAGGTTATTCCGGCCCGATCCTGAAGTTATCGAGATGCCAGGCGACGCCGGCATGGTTGCCGCCGAAGCCGCATTGCAGATAGTCGTCCTGGCTCGAATTGCCCAGCCAGAAAGAATCCACGGGCGCTTCCTTCGTCCCTGGAAATTTTGCAGCCAGGGCCTCGGCGAGGTTCAGGCCCGTGGAGTGCCATTCTCCATCTGCCTGGACGTCCGGGAACACCGCGAGGCACTTCGCCGGATCGCGGGTCAAGGTGAAACCGAGCGTGAAGACCTGCCCGCGGGATCGCACGAAGAAATCGACCTTGACGTCCGGGCCGGCCCGGTAGTCGAAGCGCAGCCAGGGGAAGCGAGCCGCGTCGAAGGCGGCCGGCACGCACATCGCGGCGAAAGTGCCTCCGGCATGGAGGCGGCCGAGGCGCAGGGAGCGCCGGCCGCTCCGGAAGCAGGAGTCGTCCAGGGAAAGGGCCGCGCCCTGGTCTCCGTCGAGGGTCTGGAAGGGCCCCGCGTCGTTTTCAAAATCAAGGTGGAGCGGGAAGGAGACGGCAGGGGCCTGTCCCACGCCGATCGGCAAGAAGGTGGGATTGGCGGCAGGACGCTCCAGGAGCGAGCGCCGGGGCCCCAGGGTCTGCGCGGCGGCCCGCACCCGGGCCACGATCATGCCGTTCTTCCAGGTCCAGAGCGCTGCGTGGCCGCCGGAAATCGGATTCGGGTCCTCGTAATCGAAAATGGTCTTTCCATCCAGCGCAGCCAGCACCCGCGGCCCACGGCGTGCCATCCGGACGTGAAACCAGCGGTGATGGATGGCGTCGTGACCGCCGCCGGGGAACAGAACGGTCGTGGCCTCGGCGACGGTCTCCCCCTTCCTGAGCAGCCGGGTTCGAGTGTTGTTCCAGCCCCCAAAGATGAAGGCGTAGCCGCTGTCGAGATTTTCGCCGTCTCCGCAGATGGTCAGGTTCAGGTCCGCCCGGCGGCTGTAATAAGGCGGGCCGGCCAGGTCCATCTTGATCCCGGCGAAGTACTCGATGGTCTGGTCGCCGAGAAACGGCCTTTTGGACCAGAGGGCGGCGACGGCGGAGCTGCCGCCGCCCATCCAGGAATATTGGGGGCTGCAAATCCATCGATTGGTCACGCCCCAGTCGCCGCCATGGGACTCCCATTCGACGAAAGCGCGCTCGAACATGTCATCGAGCACGGTCTCCGAGAAGAGTCGCACGTCGTCCGGCGGCAGGCCGCAGCCCTGGCTGCCGAAGCCGCATCGTGTCGTGGTGGCCAGCTTCCCTTCCGGCAGGGGGAGCGCGACCTCCGCGTCGCGAAGGGAGAGGCGGATTTCGCCTCCGACCCGTTCGAGACGCAGGGCGGCCGCGGTGTGGCCCGTGTCGAGTTGGAGGGACCGTGCGGGGCCTCCACCCACCTGAAGCTCGAGGCGCGGCATCTGCCCGGCGGGCCGCGACCAGACGCCCACGGCGACGGGCTGCGGCTGCGCCTCCTCGGCCAGGAAGAGGGCGACGGCGGCCTGGGAGGGCCCCGCTGGCGGCAGGGGCGCTTCGATGGCCACGTCGCCGAAATAATCGCCCGCATGCTCGTGGCCCGGGATGATTCCTTCGGCCCCGGGGATTGCCCGAGGCTGCCAGATGGAGGACGACTTGGCCCAGTTGTCCATGTCCACGTAGTTTCGGAAAATCCGATGGGTCATCGGCAACGGACGAGCAGCGGGCAGGGCTTCCACCTGGAAATCGTCGAAGGAGGCGGCCGCGCACCCTTCGCTCCAGAGCGAGACGGGACCCGGCAGGTTGAAGGCCGCATCGAGCGCGGCCGAGCCTCCGGCCCGAAAGGTCCAGCGCCGGCCGCGCCGCACGATCTCCAGCTCGCGCCAATCCCATTTCTTCACCCGCGGAATTCTCGCCGTGAGAGGAGGAGTGTCTCGGGCCGCCGCGGGGCGGCCGAAGACCAACCGATCCGCCTCGAGCCACGCCGCCCAGGCCTCCGACGCGCCCGGCGGGCCGAAAAAAAAGCCTGCCCGACCGTCCGCCGACCTCACCCGCACACGGATGCGGGCCTGCTCGGGCAGGACGTCCTGCCAGGTGGTCCAACCGGGACGGCGGCTGGCGTGCAAAGCTATGGCGTTGGGCGTGGAGAGGTCCCAGGCGCTCCGGAAGCCAATCTTCCAGCCTCGGCCTTCCACGGACCAGAAGCGTGCCCCGCCGTCCATCTTCTGGAAATCGTCCGCGGTCAGAGTCCCATTCTCCACGGAGACGTCATCGAATAGCGTGCCCAGTTCGCTTTCCGTGTAGAGGCCGATACGGCCGCTGTGAAGCCGATCCTCCGCGAGGTCGAAAATCCTCGTGTCGTCCACCCAGAGGCGCAACCGGCCGTCGAGCACATCGGCGGCAAGCTCGTACCACTGGCCGGGCCGCCGGCGTCCCCGGGTCGCCGCGAGTGTCTGGACGGTCCCGTCCTCGCGGCGCAGGAGCTGAAAGAGAGCCGATTCGCCGCCCTCTTGAAGCCAGCGGAAAAGATAATAGTTGGCCGGATTGCGGTAACCGAAGGCGAGCCCGCAGGCCGCTGCGTCAAGCGGCTGCACGTGCAGAGAAAAGCGATATCGGTCCCAGAAGGGATGTCCGGCGAGGCAGAGGGCCTCGGCCCCCTGGCCGAGGCAGCGGAAGGGATTCGTGCTCGTCTCGGGTCCCAGCACCGAGTTGAGCGCCCAGTGGCCCGAGAGCGGCGTCCATTCGCCGCCCGTCAGGCTGCCCCGCATGAAATCATCGCTGAACTGGATGGGCGCAAAAGGCTGGATGCGGGGATGGGAGAACCGGACGTCTCCGGCGGTGCAGGCGAGGCCGGCGTAGCCGAAGCCGGGAGGATCGCTGGCGGGGAGGGACGCGGCGGCCAGCAGGGTCGAGCCCGAGTAAGCCCGTACCTGGCGCGAGAACCGCTGGAGTCGCAGGGGAATCGAGCGGCGCAGCTTGGCCGGTGCGGCCGATCGATCGCGCACGTGTTCTTCGCCACCACGCACCTCGACAAGGGTAGATTCTTTTTCGCGGACCGACAGGTAGAGGAAGTCCCTTTCGGACCGGTAATCGAAGGCGATGCGGAATTCGTGGAGGCCGAGGCCGCCTGCAGGAAGATGGACGATGAGGGCGAAGTCGTACTCGGCGGGTGCCGGGCTGGGCAGGAGGACGTAGCGCCACTGGCCGGGCCCGGACAGGGTGGCCAGGGCGTCCCCTGGCCCGGCCGCGTCCGCCAGGTCCTCGAATCGTTTGAGCGCGGCCGCGGCCTCCGGCGTGGACACCCTCTTGAGCACCATGAGGGCCATCTGTTGAAGCTCGAAGCCTCCTTCCTCGACCGCCTCCACCAGCGACGGCACCCCGGCGCTTCCGAACTTCTCCAGCGCCAGGGCGGCCTTCCAGCGCAACTCGTCGTCCTCGGCGCCTATAGCCCGAATCAGCGCGGGGATCGCCCGCACGTCCTGAAAGCCCTGGAGGACCCACGCTGCGCAGCGCCGGGACTCGAGGCGGCCGAAATTCAAGGCCTTGAGCACCTCGACCAGAGCCGCCTCCTTGCGGGCCGCCAGCGCCACCGCAGCCTTCCACCGGACGTCCAGGTTCTCGTCCCCGAGGGCCCGGGCGAGGACCGGGATGACCTCGGCAGAGGCGATCTCTCCGAGGGCCCAGCAGGCGGTTTGCCGCTTCCGGGCCTCAGGAGCTTCCAGGGCGCGGATGAGGGCGGGCACGGCCTGAAGACGCTGGAGAGCGACGGCGGCCTTCCAGCGGGTGGGCTCGTCCGCGTCCCCGAGCGCGGCCGCGAGGGCATCCGCAGCCGCCGGATCGCCGATCTCTCCAAGAAGGTAGGCGCTTTCGGCCCGCACCAGGGCGTCCCGGCCATTCAGTCCATCCAGCAGCGCGGGCACAGCCGCCCGGCCCATCTGCTTCAGGGCCGTTCCGGCCTTCCACCGCGGCTCGTCTTCTATAAACTTCAGCGCCGCCACCAGGTCCGGGGCCGCGCGAGCCCCGAACCGGCTCAAGGCCATCGCCGCCTGCCAGCGCGTCTCGACGTCCGGGTCCTGAAGCCGTTCGATCAGCGGCCCGATGGCCCGGTCGTCCCCCAGCTCGCCGAGCCGAACCGCGGCCCTGGCCCGGGCTTCCGCCGGCTCAGAGACGAGCTGGTCCAGCAGCTCCACGGCTTCATCCGCCCAGACGCACCGGCAAGGAATCAGCAAAAATGCAAAAAGAAGGTTCAAGGATGTCTCCGTCGCGTCGAGGAGACCCAACGCATGGGAAAGGTTAACGGACTCAAGCGGCCCCGGGAAGCCCTTTTACGAAAAATTACAGAGTGGAACGTGGCCACGGGAATCCGTGATCAGCGTCAGAGCAAGCTGTTCGGACCCTATGGCGTCAAGAAAAAGATAGATGTAAGTGCGCCTGCACTTATGAACAGGGATACGAAGGCCTCCCGGCGGGATAGGAAGCTACGACGAACCCGCGTGGAAAGGCCCCCGCGTCACAACACCCGTTCCACCTCGACCCACCGCCGCTCGTTCTGGGACCTGAGGACCGCGTCGATGACCGCCTGGCAGCGTGTGCCGTCGAGAAAGGAGGGACGGCAGTCACGGCCCTCCCGGATCGCGGAGATGAACTCGACGGCCTGGTCATAGCGCCAAGTCACTGCAGGGTCGCCTTCCCCGGGCACACGGGGCGACTCGGGATGCTTGAGGAACTCGGCGGGCACGTGCATCGGCTCGAAGCGCCTGCCTCCGCGTCCGATGAGGATTTCGTAGGGTTGCCGGAGCTGGTAGATGGCCGAGGCCTCGCTGCCGTTGACCTCGACGAAGTCGTGTCCCACGGTTCCGCCGCTGTGCCCCCGGGCCAGTCGGGTGGACTCCCACACGCCCGTGACGCCGCCCTCGAATTCCCCCAGGATCGCCGCCCAGTCGTCCGTGTCCGACGGCCTCACCGGCCGGCCCTCTCGATCCCGGTCCCGCGGCAGGAACTGCCGGGTGACTCCGCAGACGGACCGAATCTCGCCGATGAGGTAATGGCCGTAATCGATCCGGTGCGAGGCCATGTCGCCCAGTTCGCCCGTGCCCGCCTGGTCCCTCCACTGCCGCCAGCCGACGCAGGTCTCGCTGAGGTCCTGGAAGCGCTGGGCGCGGAAGTGGCGCGGCGTCCCGAGACTCCCTCGGTCCAGCAAGTGCTTCAAGTACCTCATCGCCGGTACGAAGCGGTAGGTAAAGGCCGTCATGTGCCGGACGGAGGCCCTCCGGGCCGCGGACAGCATGTCCTGCGCCTGGGCCAGATTCATGGCCAGCGGTTTCTCGCAGAGCACATGCTTCCCGTGTCGGGCCGCGCACAGGGCCAGCGGCGCATGCTGGACGTTCGGGGTCGCAATCACCACCGCGTCGATGTCGTCGCGTCGGACCAGCATCTCGGGGTCCGTCAAGCCCTCCACCTGCCATTCTCGCGCCCGCGCCTCCGCCCGCGCCGCATCCGTGTCCGCCAGGGCCATGATCCTTGTGCCCCGAGCGATCTTCAGGCCCGGGTAATGAACAGCGGCCGCGATGCCGCCCGCGCCGATGAGGCCGACACGAACGATGGTTGACTCTAGCATCCTGAAACCTGGCTTCACCGTCTCGGAATTTCAATCGCGTCGTGAGAAATGGCCTCGATCCTCGGCCTCCGCCATTTCTTCGCTTTCCTCGCCATCACGCTCATGATAAATTCTTTGGAGCATTTCAGATTCCCGAAGACCGTGGCCGCCATCAAGAGGTCTCTTCGCCGTTGATTATCCGAAACCTTGGAAGCGGCTTCAACAGCCGAGGCAAAAAAAGGTTTTCAAGTTTGGCGCCCCAAGCGCCTCAGTTCTCACATTGCGGTGAATGACCTTATGAGGACGTCGATGGACGCACACTTGGACCGCCAACATCAATTCATCCCGTGGAGCGTCCAATCCACCCAGGACGAGCTGGTCGAGATCGCCGGCGGCCAGGGCGTCACCTTCTGGGATTCCCGCGGCAACCGCTACCTCGATTTCCTTTCACAACTTTTCAACGTCAACCTGGGACACGGCAATCGCCGGATCATCGAAGCGATCCAGCGGCAAGCGGAGCAGTTCTGTGCGGCGAGCGCGTCCGTCATGCACGCCGGGCGGACGCGCCTGGCCCAGCGGCTCGCCGAGCTGACGCCGGGCGACCTGACCAAGGTCTTCTTCACGAACAGCGGAAGCGAGGCGAACGAGATCGCCTTCGCCCTGGCTCGACTCGGCACGGGCCGGCAGAAAATCTTCGCCAAGTACCGCTCCTACCACGGAACGACTCTCGGCACCCTGACCCTGTGCGGCGATCCACGGAGGCTCGGCCTCGAGCCCGGCCCGCCTGGATCGGTGCGCTTCTTCGATCCGTACTGCTACCGCTGCGATTTCCACCTCGAATACCCCTCGTGCGGCATCCACTGCGCCCGAGCCCTCGAGCAGCAGATACTCCTGGAAGGACCCGAAACGGTCGCTGCCGTCGTGGTCGAGCCGTTCACCGCCGCGGCCGGCGGATTCCCCCTCCCGCCCGGATACCTTCGCCGGGTGCGAGAAATCTGCGATCGCTACGGTTGCCTCCTGATTGCGGACGAGGTCATCTGCGGATTCGGCCGCACGGGCGAGTGGTTTGCCGTGAATCATGAGGGCGTGGTGCCCGACATCCTGACCCTGGCCAAGGGGATCACGAGCGGGTACGTGCCGATGGGGGCCGCGGTGGTCCGCGCGAAGATCGCCGAGCACTTCGAGACGCGTTACGTGCCCGTCGGCTGCACCTACACGGGCCACCCACTGGCTTGTGCGGCGGCGCTGGCCGCGCTCGACGAATACGAGGCGCGGCACGCGGTGGAAAACGCCCGGGCCATGGGCCTCGTTCTGGCCCGAGGCCTGGCCGAGCTGAGAGCCCGACACCCCTGCATCGGCGACGTCCGTTCCCAGGGACTCTTCGCCTGCATCGAGCTGGTCAAGGATCAACGAGGCCGCGAGCCGTTGGCCGCCTTCAACACCTCTCCCCCGGTCGTAGGCGAGATTCGGCGGCAGTGTCTGCAACGCGGGCTCTACCTGTATAACCGCTGGAATCTGATCCTGCTGGCGCCCCCATTGATCATCGGGGAGGAGGACCTGCGTAAAGGCCTGGCCATTCTTGACGCGGTGCTTCTCGGCGTGGATGCGGCCATCCCGTCTTAGGCTTAGGGAAGCCGCCGGTGGCGGAAGTGTCCCCACCATTGCAGTGAAGAAAGCAAAGAAAGCATGCTGTGAGGTTTGGATCAATTGAAAGATGGAACAGTGCCGCTTTCCGTGACCCGATCGAAGATTCTGGAGCTGCCCGTCCAGGTGCTGGCCAACCGGCATCTGGGGGTCATCGTACACCCGCAGACCGGCCAGATTCTGGACTTGGTGAACCGAGCGAGCGGGCACAGCCAGTTGGTCTATCTCTACCCGCGGGTGGGCACCGAAGGCGCGGGCGGCATCCGGCTGGTGCGAAGACCCTTCCTCTATGAGCAGGCTTCTCCCCAGGCGCGAGAGGGTGAAAACGTCTTTTTCACCGGCTGGAAGCACCGGGTGGTCCGGGCGGGCCGCACCCTGCGGATGCTGCTGGATCGCCCGATCGACGTGCACACGGGCACCGAGTACGAGCGGCAGGTGGCCATCGAGCCGCAGGTGGAAATCTGCGTCTCGAGGGACCAGCCCTGGGTGGACATCCGGCTGCAACTCACGAACCTGGAACGAGACTGGCCTTTACAGCCGTTCGAGATGTGCTTCTATCTTCTGCCGGGCCAAGGCGGGCGGCACGGTGCGGCCGGGACATCCCGCGCCACCATCGGGACTCATGTACTGGCCGGAGAGCATCGGTTTGGCCCGGAGAGCTTTGAGGGAAAGTACCGTCTCCTCGAGGTGCCCGCCGTGGGCGTTGTGGACGCGGAGACGGGCGAATGGGTGATGGTGGAAAGCGACCGACCTGCGACGTTCGTGAATGGGCGGACCATGGGCGGGCCTGGGGCCGTGATCGTCGCACCATCGCTGCCGGGGTCCATCGGCCATACGCCGCCCCTCCACCATGTCCATTTTCGCGTTACGCTGGGTCAGGGCGGAGAGACGGCCTTGGCCAAAGTCCTTCCGATCCCTACGCCTGTCCCGGCCGTGAAGTCCGGCGGGATTCGGTCCGCGCGGAAACGGCTGGCGGGCGGCCGAGGCCCGGCCAATCCGCTTGCCGAGGCATGCCTCGAGGCCGCCCGCGGGATCGAGCAGACGGACCACGCAGGCAGCGAGATTCGTGTCCAGCGGTGGTTGGACCGCGCCCGTGCCACATGGCAACGGGCCAAGGCCGTGGAATCGTCCATCGATGCCTTCTACCCCCCTGGAACGGTCGAAAAGATGATGGCCCTGGACCGGTCCCTCTGGGACCTGGCGGCTCTGCGCCGCGCGTATCTCCAACCGTGGGGCCCCGTGAGGCCCGCCGGCTCGTCGGACCCGCTCTCCCAGGAGGCCCGCTCGGCCTTGTCCGGCATCGTCTGGGCAGCGTGGGCTGCGTTTCGCACCGGCGATCTCGACCTCGCCCAAGCTCTGAAATCGCTGCTCCTCCGCTTCTCCGAGGCCGCGCTTCGTCTCGGCTGCACCGATACCGTGAGCATCAGCGCCGCACAAACCGCGGCCGCCATGGTGAGAGCCTGCGATATCCTCTCCCATACCCGCCTCCGATGGGAAGAGGAGGAAACCGTCACGTTCCACGCCGGCCTCCTCTCCCTCGGCGAATGGGTCTGGCAGTTCATGCATGGATGGCAGGTTGAGGAACATCAGACCGAAGGCGGATGGACGGTCAACCGGGGACAGAAAGGTTATTGCCATCTGGCCAACTGGAAGACCATGGAGTGCTACGGCCTCTCATCCGTGGCCAAGCTCCTGCCCGGCTACGCCAACTCTCCTCTCTGGATGGACTATACCGAGACGATTTACCGCGCCTGGTTCGACCGCGGCCTGACCCGCGAGGGCTTTTTCGAGCATGAAAGTTCCGTCGGCTACCACGGCTGGGCGCTGCGATTCCTCTACTGGATGGGCTGGATTTTGGAGCATTCCGGCCGGAAGGGACTTTCCTACGTGAGTCCGGAGACGGGTCAGAGCATCGCCTCGATGGCGCGTTTTACCGCCCGGCTGCAATCGCCCCGGCCGCGCGTCGTCCTCGGATTCGGCAACGGCGCCCGTGAGCTGCCCGCGCCGCAGATGGCCAACCTCGCCAAGTTCTTCCATGATCGCGCGCTGGCTGCCGCGGCGATTCGGGCCGGCTGGAGGAGTGACGCGGACATGCGGGAATGGGGCTTCGTCACCGAGCCTCTGCCGCTGCCCATGCCCCGCCCGAAAGCGATGCCGCCCCGCAGCTTCTGCCTCCGGGATTCCGGCCTCGCCGTGTTTCGGACCGGCGACCTTCGCCTGGCGGTGAACTTCGGGGTGTACAAGTCGGGCCACTGCCACCGCGTCAAGCTCGAGACCGAGCTGTGGGCCGGCGACACCTGTCTCTCGCCGGAGACGTGCCCCTACGAGAACGAGCCAGGCGCCTCGCTTTACCAGGGCTTCCTGGACCCGTGGGGGCGGAGCGCCTTCGCCAAGAACGCCGTCACCTTGGACCAGGAGGCTCAGAATCCGCTGGGAGGCGGCCGATGGGTGTCCTGGAAGGCCTCGGGCGGCCGGGTACGCGGGAAGTTCTCGGCCCCCACCTATGCGCATCTGCGGCACGAGCGGGCGATTGCCGCCCGGGGCAACGAGATCACCATCACGGACCGGCTCGTGGGAAGGGGCTGCAAGGGCTTCCAGGAGGCGACGTGGCGGATGAATTTCCTCGATCGGCCCCGCATCGATCGAAGCGGCGGGAAGGCCATCGTCCGCACGGGTGAGTGGACTGTGCAGGCGGAATGCCTGGGACGCCACCGATTCCACCTGGCCCGCCCGCCCAGCCGTCACGTCAAGGGCTTCCAGCTCTGCGCCTCCCTGCCCAGCCGCAGCGGCGTGACCTTCCGGGTGCGGCTCAACGTTCAACGAACTGGATAGGGCAAAGCCACAGCACGTACGGACGTTAGAGCACCTTGTAGTAGGAGGTTGACAGGCGTGCGGATTCTGAAATACTCGAACAGGCGCCAGATTTTCGCCAACCATCTCCATGATCCGTATTTCTGGATGGAAGCTGAACGGGCCAAGGAGGGCCGGGAAGCATGAACGAGGACGACCGACACCTGTCAGGATTCCGGAAGTGACCTCGTTGGTCGCTGGCGGCCCACCCATTCATTCCCCGCCCCTGGCGCGATGGCGCGGCCTGGCCGCGCTCGTGGCCGCTCTGAACATGGGCTGGGCGGACGTGAACTTCTACTTCTGCGAACGACAGCCGGGCGCTCCGGCCATCGACGGCGACCTCGAGGAAGAGTTCTGGGCGCCCGTTTCCTGGTCACGGCCTTTCACCTGCGTGCGGGGCCCGGGCGAAGGACAATCCGGCCCGGCGGCCACGAGCCCGGCCACACGCTTCAAGGCCGCACTCTCGGGCAAGTCGCTCCACCTCGCGGTCGAATGCCATGAACCCCGGATGGACAGGCAGGTCCTCGGACTGCGGCCGGACCAGGGGAGGGACCAGACCGTCTGGTTCGATGACTCGCTGGAAATTTTCTTCGATCCCGCGGGCCGGCATCGGAATCTTTATCGGCTGGGGCTCACTCCCCTCAACGTGCAGATGGATGATCTCAACGCCGAGAGCCGGTGGGACGGTCCCTGGCAGTCGTCCGTCACGCGCAAGGATTCCCTCTGGACCGCGGAGATCCGGTTGGACCTGGCCGGATTCGTGGAACGCGTGAAGGCCGGTGAAAGGTGGGGCTTCGACATGGGCCGATGCCGCCGCGCCGGTGGAGTCGAAGAGGTGTTCACCTGGAGCGGGTCTCTCAGCTATCACAAGTCGCCTGAGCTCTATGGATTCTTCATCTGGGGCTCCCCCGCGGAACACCTTCTGTGGCTGCGGAAGGCCGAACTGAAGCCCTGGCGAGACGAATACCGGGCGACACCCTGGGCCCGGGTCGCTTCGGCGCACCCGGACCCTGAGTGGAAGCGGCGATGGGAGAAAATCTCACTGGAAGCGCGGGACCTGATGGTCTGGCTGGAGCAGGGGGCGGCCCGCCGCGGACCGGCTCGGGATGGCCTCGCGCCCGGGGCGATCGAACCTCTGCGCCGGTGGTCCGATTTCAAGAAGGCATATTTTCCTTTCCTCTGGGAAACCCGTTACTGGCTTCTGCTGCAATCGCCATGAAGAAGGACGGCGCACTCGAACGAAGGTCGGGACCCCCGCAGCCGGGGCAGAGGCCCTGGAGCGCGGCCGCGCGGCCGCACCGATGCGCCCGAAGCCTCCTCCGGAGCGCCCTCTGGCTCGGGCTCGTGCTGGCTGGGACCGGCGGGAAGGCGGCCGAGGACTCCTTCCCCGGGCGCTGGACGGACTATCCAGACAGCCGCTTCACCGTCAATCATGAGGTGGTGACGCCGCACATCCCGTGGGCGCGGCCGTATGCGGGTCGAAAGCTCAGGGTCCTCTTCATCGTCCCCTCGGGCGGGTCCCGCGACGTGGTGGAAGTAGCCCAAAGACTGACTATCCAGGACACCGCCTTCCTCACCGCGGATTACAACGCCTTTTATCACGGGGGCCCGTTCGCCCGAGCGGACGCGGCCCGTGATGACTGCTGGCAGGAACTCCTCCAGGCCTCTTACGACGTCTTCGTGCTCGGAAGCGTCAACTGGGACAGCGGACTCTATCCCGAACGCCTCTACACCGTGCTCGAACGCGTCAAGAAAGGCGCGGGACTCGTCGCCACGGACGCGACTCGGGGACCGCACCGCGTCCTGCAACAGGTGCTGGATGCGGGAACACCCTCGGACGCCGAAGGTCTCTTCCGCCATGGCGTGCCCTATTCCCTCCTCCCGGTCTTCCGGCTTCTGAAAGGGTCCGACGCGCAGATCGCCGACCAGGTCGCTCGCGCCGTCACCTGGGGAAAGGGGCGCGTCGTCCACCTCGCCTATCCCAACGCTGGCGTCTGGTCCCGTTACAGCAAGAACAGCCTGGTCCCCAGCATGACCGTCGGCGACGGATGGCTGCAGCGCCCTGAACCCTGGACGCAGCACGAGTACGAATACACCTATTCGCTCGTCCTGCGCGCCGTCCTCTGGGCTGGCAGGGCTGAGCCGGAGGTGCAGGTCATTGCGCCGGACTCCATCGAAGGGGACAGGGTAAAGCTCGCCGGAACGGAGGTTCTTATCCGTTTCAGCAAGACCACGGCCCGAGTCGTCAGCGCGTCCCTCGAGGCCCGGCTGCGCTCCCGCTGGGGCGAAACGTGGTGGTCGCACACGGTTCGGGTCCGCTGCTCCGAGGCATCATCGCATTCCATCACGCTGAGGTTGCCGGCGTGGCTGCGCGCGGGCAGCCATTTTCTCGATCTGGTCCTGCGGGACGACTCGGGAGCGACCGTCGCCTGGGGCACCTGCCCCGTGCGGCTCTCGGGTGACGCTCGTGTCCTCCGGGTCGTCACGGACCAGACCTGCGTTACCCGGCCGGAGCCCCTTCAGGGCGAGGTCGCGTTCCGCCGGGGCGGCTTGCAGGAGCTTCACCTCAAGCTGCGGTTGAAGGACTCTGATGAACGAGTCGTGTGGCAGCAGGACCAGGCTTTGCAGGCCGATCCGGGCGAGAAGTTGAGGTTCAGCATCCCCACCCGTGACGTTCTCCGGATCGTCCATCGGGTGCAGGCCTTTCTGGATCAAGCGGGCAACCGGATCGACGAGGTCGAGACGGAGGTCGCCGTGTCGGACCCGCGGCCTCTTGAAGAGTACCAGGTCGGGGTCTTCGGCGGGGCGGGGGGTCCCGACCTGCCCTCGCTTTGGGCGCTGCGCGTTCTCGCCGAGTCGGGTGTGGATTGGGACTTGACCTCGTACAAGTTTGGGGGGACGCTTCAAAGCGCCCGGGCGGGCCTGCGGACCCTGAACTACTATGCGCACCATCACGGCGTCGCCCGCGGCAACATCCTGGTCAAGGGCGATCTTCCGGGCTGGTGGAAATCGGACGAGCGGGCCGCGGCGGCGATGGCGGAAGAGGTCCGAAAAGAAATTGATCGCGCCCGGGAAGGAGGGACCACCGTGCACCACCTCGGCGACGAGTGCTGCATCGTCGCCGGCGATGCCCCGGTCCAGGACGTCTGCAACTGCGACGCCTGCCAGGCGGATTTCCGGCAGTTTCTCCAGCATCGCTTCGGCGAGGTGTCCCCCATGAATCGAGCCCTCGGCTCGAACTTCGCCTCCTTCGAGGAGGTCTCCATACCCCTGCTCCGCCAGTGCAAGGACGATTCCGATTTTGCCCTCTGGATGGAACAGAGGCGGCGCATGGACCTGAATTTCGCCGGGCAATACCGGCGCAAGGCCCAGAGCCTGCGGCTTCTGGACCCCCGCTCGCAGACCAGTACCAGCGTGTTCAAGGAGAATCCGGTCTTTGGGGGCTACGATTTCGCCCTCCTCGGTCAGGTCATCGACCATCCCATGCCGCAGCGCTATGAGCCGCTGCAGCGGCGGCTCTTCCGGGACTTCCTGCCGCCGGACCGCAGGCCATGGACCGTGACCGGCGTTTATGCGCTTTCCCGGACGGTGTATGCCCCCGAGCATCACCGGGCCGCCCCATGGCTGATCTTGGCCGAAGGGTCCCACGCGCTGTGGTTCAGCGGCGCTGCTTTCCTCTATACGAATGATTCCGAAAAAGGGTGGCTGGGAGACCTGACACCCACCCAGTCGGCCCGAATCGCTTTCGAAGAATACGGCAAGATACGATCCGGCATCGGGCGACTCCTCTATCCGCTCCGTTCCCCGGCCCAGGTGGCCATCCTCTACAGCCGTGACAGTGAATACCAGCAGGCGGCGACGCTTGGCGAAGACGCTCGTGTATTGCAGGTTCAAATGAGACAGTGGACCTATCTCCTCGAAGAGGTCGGCCTGCCTTACCGATTTCTCTCTTCCTCGCAGCTCGCCCGCGGGGACGCGAAGGACGCCCGGTGTCTCATCCTCCCTTTCACCCAGTGCCTGAGCGCGGAAGAAGCCGCCGCCATTCAGTCCTTCGTCCAGGAAGGCGGACTGCTCATCAGCGACGTGCAGCCCGGCGTCTTTGATGGAAGCGGCCGTGCCGCCTCCCCGGGCCAGCTTGCCGCGGTGCTCGGAGTCAAGCTGGCCTCCGCCAGGCCGCTTTCCCTCGCCTCTCGGCTCTGCCGTTTCCCCGGCGGCCAGCAGGCCTCCGTCACCGCCAACCTCTCCCCTGTGGAGGTCGCCGGCGCCCAGGCGCACGCGAGCGTTCAAGAGAACCTCCCCGCCTGGTTCACCTGCTCCTTCGGCCGCGGCCAGTCGCTGTGCCTCAATTTCCTTTTCGACCGATACCGGCATCGGACCGTCAACCGTGACGATCCCCAGGGTCGTCCGGACCGGATGCCGGAGGCGGAGGAACTGGAAATCCTTCGCGCCCGCCTGCGGAGCGCCTGGTCACCCCTCATCCAGGAACTGCCGTTCCAGTGCATCGGACCCGATGGCAGCCTTCTCCGGAATGCGGTTTTGCGCCTCGAACAGGATGGGGATGCCCGGTACGTCCTGCTCGTGCGCGACTGGAGCGACGACTCGGGCGCAACCCCAACCCGGGTGACGTACCGAGTCTCCGAACGCCTCCATGTCTACGAAAGCCTTTCGGATCGGTATCTGGGCCAGAAGCATTCCTGGACCGACACGCTCCAGGAATTCGATATCCGTTTCTTCTCCCTGCTGCCGTACCGGGTCAAGGACGTTCGCCTGGAGGGGCCCAGGTCCGTTCGCCGAGGAGAGGTTTGGACCTGTACTGTGACGATCGAGCGAAAGCCCTCTTCTTCCTCCGGCGCACGCCACGTGGCGCACGTCAGCGTTCAGGATGCCGCTGGACGAGAACGCCGGGCCTATGCTTCCAATGTTGATCTGCCTGCAGGGCTCGGGGAATTTCGCCTCCCCGTGGCCCACAATGATCCTCCCGGACTCTGGCGCGTGCAGGCGCGCGATGCCGCCACCCGCCGGACGGGTTCCTGCGTCTTTACGGTCAGCGAGTAAGGCGGGCTGGCTTTCGAGCACGAGGGCGACGGCGGGGGCGAGCACGAGAAAAGACCCGCCGGTCTGAGGCCGCCAGTTGGCGGTTTCGCTGTCGGGCTGGAGCTTATCATGGTCGAACTGCACGCTCGAGCGATGTCGGTGGTCTGGCTGGCCGTCGGCCTGGCGTCCGCGGAATCGCCGTCAGGCCTTCAGGTGGGGGACTACACCCTGAAGACCCGGCAATCCGGGCGAAGGGAGTACTTCGAATGCCAGCCTCTCCTCTCGAACCGCGACACCTTCTTCCGCCTGTGGGTCCGGACGTTCGGCGCGGAGGAGAGCCGCGACCCCGGGGTCGGGCTGGGCGTCCATGGAGCGTCGGGGGCCAATTTTTCCCTCATCGATTCGATTTCGCTCGTATCCGATGGCATCGAGGCGCGTGACGCCAAGCTGCACCTGTGCGGTCTCCGGGCCCGTGAGAACGTGGCGGTGCTCCTCTGCTGGGAAAAAGACGATGGCCGCATCTGGTTCTCCGCCTCGCTCGGCGCAGCCGCGCTCCACCTGGACTGCTCGGCCGCCGCCACGGGACGGGCCCGGCCCCTCCAGCGCGTCCAATTCAAGATTTATCCCGGCGTCCTCGAGGTCTCCGATGGAAAACGAGTGAGGACCTCGAATCAGGTCCACCTGCCGGGAAATTCGTTCACGCTCGATGCCCAATGCCATTGGCTTTTTCTGGAGGACGCCGTGCATGACGTGGCGGTCGATCCCGAGGGACAGGGGCCGTGCGCCGTCTCCTGGAGTCCGGATTCCGTAGAGATGGCGACGGGCACGGTATCCCATTACGGGACCGGGCTGACCTTGCGACCCCGGCACGGCGATCGGCCGGTCCACTTCCGTGTTTGGCTGTTTCCCGGCCGGGCGAACCGGCTGGCCTACGAAGATTTTATTCGCCGCCAATCGGAGCTTCCGCTCGTTCCTAAGGCTCCTTCTCTCGGGGTGTCCGGCAGAATGGGATCGTTGCAGGCCCGGCTCAAGGAGATAGACGGAGCGGTGGTTGCGATGAAGCCGCGGCCCCAGGCTCTTTGGGATAAGGCCCAGGAATGGAAGAAACGCCTCACCCCCTGGGAATCCGCACGGGGTTCTTGGCCCGCGGCCGACGTGTTGGCGCTCGAATCGCCACCCGGACTCGATTTTTTCGAGCAGGTGGCGACTCTCGATGCGATGGAAGGGGACCTCGAAACCTTCTTGTGGGAAGTTCGCTACGCCACGCTCATCGGCCTCCCATCGGCTTGGCCTCCGGAGTGAGTCCGCGGCCACGAGCCTTTCGCGGGACGCTCCTTTCGGCTGGCGTGGTGTTGACTTGCCGGGTGCCTTTGGATACCCTTGCAGTGCGGATGATGAAGGCGTTCGTTCGCCGGGAACGGTTATCGATTCCTTCTTGGAAGAGAGGAGGCCGGATCGTGCAAACGACGATCACCGGACGGCATCTTCGGATTCCCGATGAGACTCGGGAGTTCATCGAGGAGCGCTTGGAGCGTTTCCTGCGATATTTCAACCGCATCAGCAGCGTGCAGGTCACCGTTTCGCCCCAGCAGGACGAGGTTAACGTGGAATTGGTGGTCCATGTTATCCGTGGGGTAACCCTGGTGGCGGCTGAGCGGGCTGCTGACGCCCACGCGGCCTTGGACCTGGCCGCGGAGAAGATCGAGCGAAAGCTGATCCAGCTCAAGGAGAAGATTCAGGAGCACAGGGCCAAGAAGGTTCAATCGGGGTCTGGCAAGGAGGCAGAAGCCGAGAAAGAGGCAATCGAGGACTATCTTGAGGATGCTATGGAGGATCTCCGGGAGGAACTGACTTAACGCGCCGCCCGGGTCGGCACAACAAGACGGGGGAATCCCGCTTTCTAGTGGGCGGGTTCGCAAGTGCGGGTGCACTTGCGAACCCGCCCACTAGATATTCCCGTCCGATGCCTACCGGCTGCCCCCGTAGTGGGCGCGGCGCGTGGCACGGAGAAATGACACCCCAAGATTTATCGCTACGGGACAACGAGTGGAGATTTTCATGGAACTGTCGGATTTTCTGGTTGAAACGGCGCTCGTCGAAGAAATGGCGGCCAAGGAAAAGGAGCCGGCCATCCGGGAACTGGTCCTAGCCTTGAACGAATCAGGCGCTATCAAGGCCAAAGAGGTCGAGAGCGTCGTCGATGCCCTGATGAAGCGTGAGGAGCTGGGCAGCACGGGCATCGGGAAAGGCGTGGCCGTTCCACATGCTCGGCATCCCGCGATCCGGAAGCTGGTGGGCGCCTTCGGGCATTCGAGCCAGGGCATCGAGTTCGCTGCGCTGGACGGCGAGCCGGTTCACGCCATCTTTCTTCTCATTTCGCCATCGGCGTCTACAGGCCAGCATCTGGAAGCCCTCGCGCTCATTTCCCGCATGCTGCGGAACAACACCTTCTGCCGGCTGCTGCGAGAAACCACGGGCCGGGACAAGTTGGTCGAGTTGTTGAGGGATGCCCATGACTTTTTGACTTGATGCGCCGCTCCCCCATGGGCGTCGCTTCGAAAATGGCGCACCGGGCGCCCATTTTCGCGGGCAGCCGGCGGGCATCCGTGGCCCCTGGCCCCCGTACCAATTATTTCCTTTTTGCCGGATACCCAGGCCTCTCTTCAGGCGAATCCATTCGAAAGAAGGGAACTTTTTGAAGGGAGCTTGGGGCGATTTCAATCTCGCCAGCGCTTGAGTGCCCCATGGAGTTGGAACGAAAAGTCCAACTGACCCATATCCTGGGTCTTCACGTCCGCGTCAGCGTCAAACTTGTCGAGGAAGCTCGAAAGTTCAAGTCCGATATCTTTCTCAGCACGGAAAAAGATACCGTGAACGGCAAGGACATCATGTCGGTGTTGACCCTGGGGGCCGGGCCGGGGACACACCTGGTACTTCGAGCCGTGGGGGAGGACGCGCAGGCGGCGCTGGACCACCTCGAGGCGCTTTTCCTGGCCGATTTTCAAACGTAAGGCGGCACAGGGATGCGCCTTTACACGTCGAGGTTCTGAACCTCGAGGGCGTGCTTTTCGATAAAATCGCGGCGCGGCTCGACCTTCGATCCCATCAGGATGGTGAACATCTCGTTGGCCTTCACCGCGTCTTCCATCTTGACGCGGATGAGCAGACGTCGGGCCGGGTCCATCGTCGTCTCCCAAAGCTGGTCCGGGTTCATCTCCCCCAGCCCCTTGTAGCGCTGCTTGTCCACTCCGTTCTCGCCCCGGTCCCGGAGATACCTCAGGACCTGGCGCAGGTCGGGAAGTTCCGCCGATTCCTTGTCCGAGCGCACCTGGAATCGCGCCGGTCCATCTGCTTCCTGCGCGTGCGGGAAAAGGTCCAAAACGTCCAAGGAAAACTCACCGAGCCGGGACAGGGCCTTCTGAATGTGGCCCGAGTGGCGGAACTCGATGACCTCGCAGTCGGCTGGAGCGTTCCCTCCGTCTTCTTCGGGGCCGGGCTTCGCCGCCAAAGAGGCCAGCAACTCCGCCAGCTCCTGATCCGTATACAGAAAATATGGCGGTTGGCCCGAGACCTGCACCCTGGCCCGAGGCAGCGCGCCTGTCCTCGGGTCCCGCAAGGCGAGATACTCCTGAAGGTCCAGGCCCTTCCGCTTCACCGCTTTCTCCTGATTCTCGATATCGATGATCAAGTCCAGGAGATGCCTCAGGCGCTCGCCCTGGAATACCACCGGACCGCCGCCTCCGTTCCGGGCTTCGAGAGTGATCCCCTCGATGCCCATCATCAGGAGGAACTCGGTGATCTCATCTTCGGAATGGTAATACTGGATTTTGGATTTCTTTTTGACGCGGTAAAGGGGAGGCTGGGCGATGAAGAGGCGGCCCTCCGAGATGATCTGCGGCATGTGACGGTAGAAAAAGGTGAGCAGCAGGGTGCGGATGTGTGACCCGTCCACGTCCGCGTCGGTCATGATGATGATCTTGCCGTACCGGATGCGCTGGATATCGAAATCCTCTGCGCCGATCCCTGTCCCGAGGGCCGAAAGGAGGGCGCAAATCTCCTCGTGCCGGAGGATTTTGTCGAGCCTCGTCTTCTCCACGTTGAGAATCTTCCCGCGAAGGGGAAGGATGGCCTGAAAGACGCGGTCACGCCCCTGCTTGGCGGATCCACCGGCGGAATCTCCTTCGACCAGGTACAACTCGGTGGACTGGATGTCGCGGCTCGAACAATCGGCCAGCTTCAGCGGCAGGCTGCCGGAGTTCAGGATGCCCTTGCGCCGCGTCAACTCCCGGGCCTTCCGGGCCGCTTCCCGCGCCTCGGCCGCCTGTAAAGCCTTCCGAACGATGTTCACCGCATCCTTCGGATGCTCCTCGAGATACACCGCCAGCCCCTCGTTCACCCCCGTCTCCACCAGCGTGCCCGCTTCGCTGTTGCCCAGCTTCGTCTTCGTCTGGCCCTCGAACTGCGGCTGCGGCAACCGCACGCTAATGATGGCGGTGAGACCCTCCCGGATATCCTCCCCCGAGGGTAGCAGCCCCTCGGTCTTGAACAGGTTGTTCGCCTTGCCGTAGCTGTTGACCGTCCGGGAGAGAGCCGCCTTGAAGCCGCTGAGGTGCGTGCCCCCTTCCTCCGTGCAGATGTTGTTGGCAAAGCTGTAAATCTGCTCCGCATACCCCAGGTTGTACTGCATCGCCACTTCCACCGACATCGGTCCCTGCTCCTTCCGGAAGTAGACGATCTCCTGGTGGATCGGATCGTCGTCCTTGTTCAGGTAGGCCACAAAGTCCCGGATGCCGCCTTTCGATTCGAACACCTCTTCCAGGTCTTTCCGCTCGTCCACCACTTGAATCCGCACGCCGGGATTCAGGTAGGCGAGCTGTCGCATCCGCTTCGCCACGGTCTCGAAATGAAATGCGGTCGCCTGGAAAATCGCCGCGTCCGGCTTGAACGTCACCCGCGTCCCCGTGATCCGCGTCTCACCTCGGACCTCGAGGGGGACCGTAGTCACCCCGCGTTCAAATCGCATGAAATAGGTCTTCTGTTCCAGGTAGACCTCCACGTCGAGCCATTCGCTGAGGGCATTGACGACGGTGACACCAACCCCGTGAAGGCCGCCGGTGGCCTGGTAGGCCTTGCCGCCGAACTTTCCCCCGGCCCCCACCACGGTCATGATGACCTCCAGCGCTGGCTTCTTCTCTTCCTTGTGGATGTCCACGGGAATGCCGCGCCCATTGTCCTGGACCGTCACGGAGTCGTCCTCGTGAAGCGTGATCAGGATCAAGTTGGCGTAGCCCGCCATCGTCTCGTCAATGCTGTTATCGACGACCTCAAAGATGAGATGGTGCAGGCCGCGTTCCGTGGTGTCTCCGATGTACATCGAAGGCCGCGCCCGCACGTGCTTGATGTCCCGGAGGACCTGGATGTCTTCTGACGTGTAAGTTGAATGAGCCACTTGGGTTACCTATTAAGCTGGAGATGGATCAGGCGCGCGATGCGCCGGAGGGGATATCCGCCGCGTACAGGCAAAGGCCCCGCAACTCTCTGGGAGTCTTCGGGGTCCGGCGTCGTCGAACGACCTTTGAGAGCTTGGAACGGGGGCACGGGAGTGCCCATTAAGAAGAGTTCCAAGGGCGGAAGCTGAGAGATATTTTACTCATCTGAACCCCTGTAGCAACAAGAACTTTTTTTATTCGTAAACTATTTAATCATAGTAAGTTAAATTGTGAGCCGCAAAGCCTGATCCGAGCCATGCGGTCTCGTCGATCGGGACGGGAAATTCAGCCGACTCCCGAAGCTTCCTCCTGAGCGAATTCCAGGGCTACGGTATGGGAGATTACCCCCCTTTCCCGAGCTTTGTCGAACAGGGCCTTGACCGCCTCTCGGCCCCTGGGACCGTAACCCAAGGTGTTCTCATTGACATACATGCCGATAAATCGATCGGCCAGCGCCCGGGGCATGCCCCGGGCGAACCGAAGGGCATAATCGAGGGCCTCTTCCCTGTGCGTCAGCGCGTACACGATGCTGGAGCGGATCAGCCGGGAGACCCGGGCTATCGTCTGTTCGCCCAAGTCTCTTCGAATGACGTTGCCTCCGAGGGGAAGGGGCAGGCCGGTCTGTTCGTGCCACCATTTTCCCAGGTCGATGTGGAGTCGGAGTCCGCTTTCAGCGAAGGTGAGCTGGCCTTCGTGAATCAGGAGGCCAGCATCCACACTCCCGTCTTGAACAGCGGGAAGAATCTGATCGAAGGACATCACCTGGATGCGGGGCCGGGGCAAGTAAAGCTGAAGCGCCAGGAAGGCGGTGGTCCCGCTGCCGGGTACGGCGATGAGCGCCCTCGACAGGTCACCTCCGGCGTCGTTCCGGGTGACCAGGCACGGGCCATATCCGTCGCCCATGCTCGCGCCGTGGGGAAGGAGCAGGTAACGGCGAGTCAGGAAGGCATAGGTGTGAAAAGAGACGGCGGTGACCTCGCAGCGGCCTTCCAGGGCCCACTGGTTGAGGGTTTCGATATCCCGGAGGATGTGCTCGAACTGGAATTCGCCCGTGTCCAGTTTCCCGTTGGCCAGAGCATGAAACATGAACGCGTCGTCGGAATCCGGGCTATGAGCGACCCGAATGAGCTGTTGCGCCATGGAGAGATGGAACTACTCTTCGATGGGGACGATGCCCCGGTCCTGAAAATAGAGCCTGGCCAGTGCAGCCCCGAAGTTCAGCTCGAAAGTCAGATGGCCACGGGCAGAGTCCTTGGCCGCTATCGTCACGTTGCGGAAATCGGTCCGCGCCGTCGGGTTCGCCGGCGTATAGGTCATCCCCGCTCCATCCACGGCCTGGAAATCCTTCACGGCCACGCGCATCGACTGCTCCGTCCGATTCGCCACCTCCACCTCGAGAACGTAAGTCGGCGGGCGGTCCAGCAGCTTCCGGACGCTGAGCACGCGGATGGATACGTCTTCGAGCTTCTCGATGGGCACACGTTGGTGCTCGGGCGGCTGATCGAAGGTGCTCACGAGGAGCAGCGCTGCCAAGAGGACGAGGACGGTCACGCCGCCCAACGCGGCCACGGTGAACCAGTTCCGCCGGCGCCGGACCTGCGTGCGCAACTCGCTCACGGGTTGGGGCCCCGTAGGCGCCTCGTGTGGAAGGGACGACGCCGGAGATTCCCCGCTGGGCATCCGCTCGACGATCTGCGGATTCTCGGGCGCTTTCGGCTTGAAACCCACAAGGTCCGAAAGTCCGCCGACGGGGTGGACGGCCGGCGACGAGTCCCCTTTGAAACCGAGGGACTCGGGCGGCCGAGTCTCCTCCTCCTCCTCCTCCTCACGGACTCTGGCCGCTGCGGCCGCGTTACGGGAATCCGAGTCCATCCGCAGCCTCAGATGCGTCGCCCCGAGTTGAATCTCGTCCTTGTCCCCAAGGTCCGCCTCTTCGATCCGCTCGCCGTTGACCCGCGTTCCGTGCCGGCTGCGGTTGTCCCGGATATGGACCGTTTTCCCATCAAAATGGATTTCGCAGTGATGGCGGGACAACGTCGAATCATCCAGGGACAGATCGTTATCGCTGCGCCGACCGATCCGGATTCTCTGGCCGGCCTTCAGTTCCAGAATCCTTCCGGCATCCTTTCCTCGAATGATGATCAGCCTGGGCATCGGGGAGAAAACGTTAGGGGCGAAGGCCCGTGCAGCGGGTATCATCCGCCTTGAGCCGGAACCTCCCAGTAATTCACGGGCATGGTCTGAGCAAGGCGGAGAGCGCCGTCGGCAGCGGCGTACACGGGGTCCTCGACGCGGCGCACCTGGACGCCGGGCCCCAGCGATGAGAGGCCATCCTCGAGCACTTGGGGCAGACCCGCAATGCGGGAACCGCCTCCTGCCAGCCAGACCTGCGACTTCAAGTCGGCCTGGAACTCGGGGTCATAACTCCCGACCATCTGAAGGATGGCGTTCGTCAGTGGTGTCACGAGGGTACGGCAGGCCTTCCGCAGCTCCTCGGTGATCTCATGGGGGGTCGGATGCCCCTGAACGGCAAAGACGACCTGTATCGGCTCGGCCGCCTGAAGAACGGTGGCAAAACGCTCCTTGTATTCCCGAATCTGGCCTATGGAAAATTGGGCCTTGTCGTACTTCTGGCGCAAGAGCGTAGACAGGGCGCGATCGACCGAGTCGCCCGCCTCCCGCAGGGTCAGGTGATCGGTTTCCTCCGGCAGGCTGCCGTGCACCCGGCAGAGGTCCGTCGTTCCCGCGCCGATATCGACGAGCAGGGCGTGCTGAAGACTCTGAATCGAGTAGGCGACGGCGAACGGCTGGGACGTCACGTGCACGCGATCGAAAGCGCCGCGGGCGGCTTCGATCAGTGCCTTTCGATGTGAGGCGGAAATCTGCCCTGGGGTGGCGAGCGTCGCATAGACCTTCTGCCCCGTCCGAGGCTGAACGAGTCGCACGAGATGGCGAAGAAGCTGCGAGACGGCCTCGGCCGAACGGGTCTGTGCGGCCCCGGCCGCCGCGCCGCGCCCCGCCGCCACCCGTTCATCCCCATCCAAGTGGATCACGCCCGCGTCCACGGGGTGGCACACCTCGAGCGAAAGTCGATGGCGAAGCGCGTCCTCTCCAAAAACAATCTCCTGGCCCAAGTACTGCCTGGCAATGGGGTCCTTCGGCCAACCGACAACGCTGGGCACGGTCGCCCGGCGTCCATTGGAGGCGCAAATCTTGCTCCTCGAAGTCCCTAGGTCTATCCCGGCAAACAAGGCATCCGATTCCGGTTCGGACTCCCCGGAAAAGCCCGGAGAACGGCGGCCCGGGACCGGAGAGGCGGAGGGCATCGACAAGGACGCCGATGCGGCTGCGCCCGGCGAGGACATGACGCGGCCTGCGTCGGGCGATGCCGGATGCACCGGCTCACGCACGCGGGCACGGACCGCCACGAGAAGATCTTCTTTTTCTTGGGACATTGAGGATTGCCTCCAGGCCATGGTCGGGGAAAAGCAGAAACACCTGAGGAGGCAATCAAGCCAGACGTCTGGGATAAAGCTTTAATTCTAGAGACTGGCCGGGAATTTTCAATTAGAATCTCATGAACGCGAACGCCTGGGTGGATGAGTCGCTGATCGGCGGGATTCGGCTGAATGTGGACCACCGCAAGTTCGGCTACGACGATTGGGTAGCACATTCCGCACAGACCTACCGTAAGGCCCAGGAAAAGGTGTCCGGGTCTATCTCGACTGTGCCATCCAGGGCAGCTACGACAAGATGGAGAACCGGCCGGCTTCGCTTCCCATCCTCAAGTCTAAGAATCCGGAACTGTTTTTCGACCTCATGGCCAACATGGTTCGGAAGATGCTCGGGACCTCGGCCGATGGCGTCGTGTACTACGAGCATTGCGGCAACGACGAGCGGACCTGGCGCACCCTGCATGCGGCCCATTCCAGCGCATAGAGACAGGAGCGTGATTTACGAAGTTGTTTCTGAGTAGCTACAGGGGCATCCGGCTTCCATAGACCTCTGCCGGCCCGAAAACTGCCGGGTACGAGGGCCGCAGGAATTTGCGGACTTCCCAGCAGAGGTGGCATTTCTGGGGGTAACCGGCGCGGGCGCGGTAGCCGCGTTCGGTCGCGAGATCGAGAAGTCCATAAGGGCCCCGCTCGGAGACACGCCGGACGATTTCGGATCGGCCCCAGAATTCCGTGGCCATCAAGGCAGGCAGCGGCGTCTCCCTCGCGTTCCCCAGCACGATCCCGCAGCACGTCTGGATATTGCCATAGGGATCGATGTGAATCTCCCACATCCTCTCCGGATCAAACTCGCTGGCGCAGTCCGCGGTGTGGTTCGACCCGTGCCACAGGGGGTCCTGAGCCAGATCGGACAATGGGCGGTCGGGGAAAAAATGGGCGAGCTGCTCGCCCGCACGGCCGACGAGCCTGGGCGGATGTTGCCGAGTAAAGTGGGCGAGGCGTTCGCGGTCGCGCCCGATGTCGTTCATTTCCCGGAGCTTCTCGATGCTGGCGTCGGAGGCGATGACGTTGGGCCGGCCAAATATGTCGACGGCCAGACGAAACGCCCGGGCGCGGTTCTCTGGTGGGAAGAAAACCTGGTGATAAGGATCGGCGCTGAACAGCATGCCCTGCACGCCCGCGCCCCTCAGTGCCTGGAATCGTTCAATGCCCAGCTCGTCCGAGACGCACCAGCGGGCATTGGACTCGATGAAGTGGGGGGCGATTCCCTCCTGGTCCGCGGCCCGGCACAGAGCCAGAACCGAGTCGAAGTAGAGCAGAGCCTCTCCACCGGCGATGTGGATCACCCGGCCGGTCTGGTGGAGCTGCCTCAAAAACTCCAGCCCGTCCTCATGGCTCACGCGTCGATCGGGTTGCTGCGGCCCGCACTGGAATAGGCAGTGCTTGCACGCCAGATCACAACGATACGTGTACAGCAGGCTGGCCACGTGCTTGAGACCGATGGCCCGGGCAACACCTTCCGCCGCAATCACTTGGGCTACGGGCCGGGTGTCTCGAGTGCTCGCTTTCTGGCTCATGGAAATACGGACTCATGGGTGAAGGAATGGAAAGGAACGTGCAGGGATCAGCTTTTCGGGTGAGTCTAAGGGATGGAAACCATGCAAAATATGCGCGGTCCGTTGGCCAGGTAACACGAAAAACATCCTGTGCGGCAAATTCTGTACGCGGGACAAACAATGCCATTTCGGGGAGGAATTCATGAAAAATTCTGAAGACTCGTCTTTGGACTCCATGGTGTCCAGCTCGCGCGTGTTCGAGCGCGTTCGCCCCAGTCAGGGCTTTGGCGGCGAGATGGATTCTGATGTTTGGGAACGCATCAGCCGCGCGATGAACTTCGAGGAGGCCGACCGCGTTCCTATCTGGGACTATTTGGACAACCGGGGGATCGTCGAGCACCTGGGCCAGCCCGGAGACGATTACGCCCAGGGCATGGTCAGGGTCTACCATACGCTTGGAATCGATCTGTGCCGCGGGTACGGGGGCTCCTTCAAGGAGGAACAAGAAGGGGAGTGGACCGGTGAGGGCAGGGTGAGGCATCGCATCTCCGGGCGCACCCAGTGGAAGATGGGCTACGAGATACAAAGCCTGGGGGAGCTGAAGTCCTATGCTCTCGATCCGGTCAGCCTGGACTGGATACGGCAGCAATGGGTCCCGGCGATCCGGGAGCAGCAGCGCCGCTTCGCACCCCGGACGTTCTACGTGCCTGGGCACGGGATGGGCTTCCATGGGACCTATGCGCTCATGGGTCTGCAATTCTTTTCTTACGCCCTTTATGACGCGCCCGGAGAGATTGAACGCCTGCTGGAGAGCAACGGAGAAAACGCCCATCGCTTCGCCCGGGTGGCGGCTGAGGAGCGGCTCGGGCCGATCTACTTCATCGGCGACGATATTGCTTACAAGGACAAGTTGATGTTCTCGCTTTCATTTCTCCGGCGCACCTTCATCCCCATGCTCCGGCGCTGCATCGAACCTCTCCACCAGCACGGCATCAAGGTCGTCTATCACAGCGACGGCAACCTGTGGGAGATACTGGACGACATGATCGAGGCCGGCATTGACGGGCTGAACCCCATCGAGCCTTTGGCCGGGATGACCCTGAACGCCTTGAAGCGGCGTTACGGCCGAAGGCTGCTCCTGGTCGGAGGCATGGACTGTTCGCAGCTTCTGCCGCTGGGAACGCCGGACGATATCCGGGATGCCGTAAAAGAAGCCATGCGAGCGGCGGCGCCCGGCGGTGGCCTGTTCATCGGGTCCTCTTCGGAGATCGTTCCCAGCACCCCGGTCCGGAACATCCTGGCCTTCTACCAGGCCTGCCGGGAGTACGGGCGCTATCCCGTGCGGGGAATCGATACTCCAGCGGACCTCATCGACCGCACGAAGCGCTGAGCCTGCAAAGAGAGAATTGCGTCTGGGGCAAGGCCGCCGGCGAGTTGCGCGAGGCAGGCCATGATGTGATTCGGGCCGGCGCATGGCACAAGACCCGGGCGATGAAACGATTTTGAAGCGGGCTCACGGCGAAGGCAGAATTCTGGTCACCCTCGACAAAGACTTCGGAGAACTGGCCATTGTTCGCGGTCACCCGTACGGCGGAATCGTGCGTATCGTGAACATTTCCGCCAGCCAGCGTGATAGCGCGAGTGGTGAGCCTTTACTGCAACGGCCTTCGCGCCGGGGCCGTTGTCACCGTGGAAGCCGGACGCGTGCGCATCCGACCCCCTGAGAATCCGCCGCCCGATTTCTCTTGACGACCGTCCGCTGCCCTCCCTTGGACCGGGACAGGCATCTTCTCGGCTTCAGCCGCCCGCCCGCAGCGCATCGATGGCCACGCGGCTTCGCCTCAAGTAGGCCCGCAGCTCCTCCAGTCCATAGTCCCGCGCCAGCCCTCTCGCACTCACCCCGGGTCGCTTCGCCCGCAGCACGAACCATTGCTCCAATTCCATCCACTGCTCCTGCTCGACGTCCGACCCGTGCTCCTTCAGCAGCTTGTCCCGCTTCCCCAAGTTGAAATTCTGATGATAGATGCCCCGATCCAGGTCCAAAGTCACCCGCGTCACGTTCAGCGGCTGACGCTGCTCATACAGCATTCTTGATCCCGTAATGTCGTATACGAGGCAATCGCACCGATAGGTGGACGTGACGATGTAATAATGATGGTTGATCGCGTGCGCCTGGAGGCTCGACCCCGCGGAATACGCGCTCGGCCAGACGACCAGCTCGGCTCCGAGACCGGCCAGCTCGTCCCAGACCGAAGGGAAGTTGACGTCGAAACAGGTGGCGAAGCCGACGCGGCCGAAGTCCGCCTCGAAGACCGCCGCGTCCCGGCCCGGGCGCACCGGCGGCTTCAAGTCATACTCGGACCAGTAGGGATAGATTTTATCGTAGACGCAGGAGACCCTGCCCCGGCGGTCCAGGACCACGACGGAATTCAGTCGCCGTTCGCCGTCCGTGCGGTCGATCGGGCAGACCACGTGGCAGCGGTGTCGCCCGGCCAAATCCTTCATGGCCGAGACCAGGCGGCCTTCGAGCCGCTCGGGGATGCCGGACTGACCCAGGCAGGTCTCGGGCAAGGTGATCAAATCCGCCCCACGAGCGGCCTCGGCCTCGACCAGGCCAGCGATCTCCTCGATGCCCTTGCCGGGCGCAAAGCTGATGGAAACGACTCGGACGGGACGGCCGATGGATGGCTCAGTCATGGTGTCAGGTGTCAGGTGTCAGCTGTCAGGTGCCCGAGGGCGGGAGTCGAATTCAAGGCCCCACGAGGATCAGGGTACGGAAGTGCGGGTACACTTCCCTCCTCGAGTACTAATCCAGGACTTCGAAGACCTCCAATGCGGTGAACTGGCAAGCCAGGTCGAGGGACTTCAAAACGGCGCTTTCGAAGGTCTCATCACCCCGAAACTGGCCCAGCTTGCCCTGGGCAAAGTAGTGGATCGTAATCGCTCGCCGTGGAATGTCCACGATCCAATTCTCCGGGACCCCAGCCGCCTGGTACTCCTTCCGCACGCTCGGAAGTCTCCGGGAGAGCCAGGAATTCCTGGACGGTCATTTTGGAAAGGCTGGGGACGACGGGCATGGCGGAATCCCATCCAAAGTGGGTGATGCACGCAGCGCGGCAGGACACGAACAGGTGTCCGGTGTCGGGAGTCAGAGGTCCGAGGGCCAGAGTCCAATTTGAAGACTCACACCGAAGCAGTATAGCGGACCGCGGGAGAATCTTCAGCCCGCGGCTTCGTAAGTCAACGATGGCGTCCTGCTGAACGCGCCGCCGAGGGCGGCGTACTGGAGTTTGGCACTTCTCTGGCTGCGTTCCCAGAAGTCACGAGGGCCGGACTCGGCGGGTCCCTTGATGAGGTGGCCTCCCCAGGACGGGCAAGCTGGTTGGAGACCCTCCCGCTGAGAATCACAATTTGACTTGCATTTTTTGTTTTTTTGAATGCGCTATAATTTGCGCATTGACTTCAAACAGTGAGGGCCCCTTTACACAGGAATCGGTACGTCATGAAAATCTTCGCAACACCACAAGCAGGAATTCCTGCCTGACCGCGAGCCCTACGGGGGACCGGTCTGAGAGGTGAGTCTATCGTCGCAGCGACTCGGCTGAGGAGGTAACATGATGAAGCCAACAATCATTTTGTTGATGGCTTCGGCTCTGGGTGTCGGTTGTGCGCAGCCGTTCGATCCGAGTTGCTGGCCGTGCAACACTCCCGACCCGTTTTTCATCGCACCCGGGCCCTCGGGAATCCCAAGGGTAAGCTTACCCAGCCGGCGCGAGGCCCCATCCTCGAAGTCTCCGAAACTGCCAGGAGATTTCTCGAGGCAGCAGATGCTTGACCTGTTCGAAGAGCTGAGCCGAATCTCCGATGAGAGCAGCGGGGACCCGCGTGTGAAAAGCCAACAGCAAGAAGGAATAGAGCGGCGTATTCAGGCGTTGATGGAGCCCCAGGGAGTCTTCGAGCAGGCCAAGTCACTCGTTCAGAATGGCTCATATGATCAGGCCCAACCGCTCATTCTGGCTCTCCTGCAAAACCCGGACGTCTCCCAGAATAAGGCTGCACCTCTTTTCCTCTTGGCGACGTGTCAGCTTGGCCTTGGGCTTCCCGATCAATGCGAGAAAACGATCCAAGCGGCGCTGCCTTCAGAGATGCCCCCAGCGCTGCGGGCCAAGACTCTGTACCTTCTGGCGCACTCTCTCCTGATGCAGGGGCGTAGTGAAGACGCCGCGGCCGTTCTGGCTGATGTGGAGCGAATCCCGGGTAACGATTCCTTGAAGAAACGGGCCTCGGACCTGAGGGAGGGTCTCGAGGGCGCCACCTTCTACACCGGCAAATCTTGCGGGGATCGAGGCAGGTAGGCCCACAGTTCGGTCTTTGGGTCAGCAGCCGGTATCTTCCTGCACGTTTGGGGAGATTCAAGCCGTGAAACTTATTCAACGTCAATTTCGGTGGATCGGCCAGGTGCACCTCATGGTTCTGCCTATGGCGACACTGTTCGTTGGACTTTACCCGATGAAGTCTCCAGTGAAGCTCCAAGGTTTCGAAGAAAGCAAGATCAGAGGGTCCGGCAACTGTAAGCATAAAGACCCCTGGAAGAATTGTGTGGGTCCCTGTTGCACTTGTGATAGGTTCTGGCACCAGTTGGACGGGCTCTTCAATAGGGAATGTACGCTTTTGGAGGTTTTCAACTGGAATTCAAACTCCAATCCATCGAGCTGGCCAGGTTACTGCGTTGAAATTCTTGGAGAGCATGTGTGTCAAAACGATTTCTGCATGATGGGCAAAAAACGACAATGCTACAAACGGTTCGATTGTAAAAATCCTCCGGACGTTCTGATCAAAAAGTTTCCAAATGTCGAGTGTCAAGCAGCAGGGAAACCGGTTACTGTGTATACGCCGGGGGATGCAGCTGACAATGGTGATACGATTACGGATATATCATCGCCTCAGCAGGAAAATTTCGACGACACTTTCAACAGTCAATGTCGTCCCGAAAACGGGGGGCCGGACAGGCCACCTGTATGTCCACCGCATCCGTAACTGCTTAGTGAAAAAGCTGTGTGACACGTGGATTTCTATCAGCAGACCTGAAAAGATGAGTGCCACAGGAGCCAGAATCGGCGTTCACAGAGCCGAGTCGGAACGTAAGAACTTAGTGAAACCAGCGAGCTGCCCCTTCCTAGACAGCCCCAAAGGGGCGAAATAACAAAGCCCAGGCCAAGTCCGCCTCCGGCGGACGTCGGCCTGGGTAAAGTAATAGGAATGATGATTTGCGCCCTGTAGGGGCGAAATAATGGTTTCGCTAAGTAGTTACGTCGGAACAAAGGACAAAAAAAAAGCCCAATCGCTTGGAAAACCCACGTCGGGGCGCAGACAGTCCGGACGTCTCACGGAGATCGATTCTCGTCCAGTTGCACGCTGTCATCCTCGCAAATGTTTTTCACGAGGACGCCAGCCGCAAGTCCCCGGTAGGTCCCCTGGTGCTGGAGGATTTCCAGACCCACGCGGTTCTGGCCATCATCAATTACGGAGTGCGTTCGGGCGGGTGGTGGTCGCGAGACCCGTCAGTCACTGCTTTGCATTAGGCTCCGATAGGGAGGTCAGTTAAAGCCGATTGACTACTAGGAATGCAGTTAGATTAGCCATACTTTTCGGTGGGCTGGATTGTTCAGCTCGCTGTTTAATCCTCCATGCGCAGGAAAATGAGCTTGGCAAGAATGCGCTGGACTTTCAGTGGTTTCTTAACGCTGGCCATGCTGCATATATGGAGTCTATTTCAGAGGCTGAACTTGTCGCTACGATATCTGAAAAACATTTTATTAAGGCAAACCGCCAGATTGCCAAGCCTTTCGAGTCCGAAGCTTCCGTGCACTATTCGGTTCGCTTTGTGTATTCCGGGGGCCTTGTATCAGGTATGTTTTATTGTGAATATCGGTATGATAAGGATGTCTTCCTTTCACCTGGCGGCCTAGAAATTAAAGACATCCCAAAACGGTATGCGGTGGTTTGGATCGATGATGGTACTAATGGATACATTTTTGAACGTAACGATGAAGGCGAAAATAGTGAGTTAACAATTTGTACAAGAGAAACCGCGAGATCATGGCTCGGGGGTAGTGCATTCGACCTTTCGGTTTACCTCGGGCCTCGTTTCCTGATTCCTCTGCACCATCCGCTGGTGCTTACAGGTCAAATCAGAGTTCCCCAAGGAATAGTTGTACGAAAAGTAGAGACCGATGAAGGGCACGAACTGGTAGAATTGGAGGGGTCATCTGAACTGCCAATTCGTGGTGCGCCTTCTAGAGTGCTTCGGTCGTCTTATGTTTTTGATACGAGCCGTCAGTTCATACTGGTCCGGACTCTGGTATCTTCAAGCGGCTTTGGGGCCGGGAGAGAAGAGACCAGGATAGAGTATGCTAATGGTCCTTCAGGTTTCCTTGTTCGTTCGCGGATTCAGGTGACAGAATTCGATGAGAAGAACGCGTATCTCGTAACGCGCGATATCCGATTGACCTTCTTGTCGGTTGGAACTCCGATCGACCCGAATTCGTTTTCGCCCAACCGCTTGAAGATTCCCAGGGGCACTTTGGTGCGCGATGAACGCGGTGGCGGAATGGCCATGAGCTATATCTATGGCGTACCAGAGGAAGCCAAGGAAGGCATTGACGATCTGAACCTTCGGCCCGAAGACAATGACAGATAGTCTGGGAATAGCCGCGAAGCCTTGCCTGGGAGCGCTTCGCGGACTTGTCCCCTTGGGAAGGATCCTCCCATAGGGACAGGTGTGGAGGCATCTTGCTGGCACCTCGCTCGTCCGTCACGTGTCACCGCCGATGAAGCGCATTCTGCCATCCAGCCTGGTCATAGCGACCTTTTCTTGGTTGGCTGTCCCGCAGGAAGGGAGGGCTGATTTACCAAGAAGCAACGACGATCCCTTGGACATCGGCGCTCCCGTGGTACCCTTAGGCCCAACGGGCTGCGGTGAGGCCTCGCTGCGTGTCGCCCTCTGGCACTTGGGCCTGTCTGCGCCGTCCCGGGACCTTGCGCCTGCCGAATTGCATCGTTCACCCCGTGGCCTGTCCCTCCTTGAGTTGAGAGGTCTCGCCAATCACCTCGGGCTTAAAGCGGGTTCCTTTCATGTCAACTCCGTCACTGAGCTGGCTGCGAACTTCCCGAGTTACGGCCGGGAATGCCTGGCTGTCTGCCACATGCTGGACAAGGGAAAGGGACATTATGTCCTGGTTACCGCGTGTGATGGACATGTCTGCAAGATTTTCGATCCTTTGGTGGGTTACATAACGATCCATGGTGTGTGACTCGCTGGGCGCGTTTGTTAGTTATTTATTTATAGTCACTTACGAACGGATTTTGAGTCTGGAAGGCTTCAGGAAGGGGGATATCAAGGT
>JACPCR010000087.1:0-64302 GCA_016179685.1 Planctomycetota bacterium
AATAGTGCCGCACTATTCCCGGCCGATTTACTCTAGAAATCCCTCCCGCAGGGATCCCGTTGAGAATGGTGAAATATAAGAGCATTTTCGATTCAACCACCTATGAATTAATAAGTTATATAAGGGTGGGGTTGAGGGATAAGGGGCGAGGGGTGGTACGCCGGGATATCTCCCCGACACTTGTTGCGCGGTGTCACTTTCGATTCGGCAGGGCCACGGGCTTGGCGAAGATACCCAGATGGGTACCGACGGGCCGTTCGATGGAAAGGGGGTATCCGTCGGACGGGCAGTTCATGATGCGGTAGGAGCCGTCGGGTTGCTGAAGGACAAGGGTGGAGGACCCGCCGCCATCGAGGTTCAGGGCGTCATGGACGCCGTAGGATTCGAGAAGCCAGGCGAGCTCGAGGAGGGTGACGCCCTCGCTGAAGCCCGGCTGGCGTCCATCGACGATGAGAAAGAGCGCTCTACGTCCGTCGCGAGTCGTGCCGACGGCGGTGCGGGGATGGATATCCTCGCTGGTCGAGGCGACGACGGACCCGTCGCGAAGGAGCTGGGCCCAGCGGGCCATGCCGAGGGCCATCTGGCCATCACCGGGCTGGAAGAGCCAGGAAGGCGGTCCCGGTCTGACCCAAAGCTCCAATCGGGCGTCGAGGGTTCTGACAATCACCTCATCGTCGCTGGAGCGCGCCGAGTAGGTGCGACCGTCATGGACCGCGAGGAAACAGATGTCGGCATCCAGGCCCTCGATTCTCCGACGGCCCGGCGTGTCGAAGAACGTCCCATTGATTGCTACTTGAACACGGGCTTCCCGGGCGAAGGTGGTGGTTCGCCGGAGGGTGACCTCTTGCTTCGGTCCAGCCGGGCCAGGCTTGGCCGGTGTGACGATGAATCCCAGCCCTTCGGTCCCCAGTTCGACTGCAACGGCATGAAGGCTGAGGGGCCGCGGAAGGCGACGGCGCTCGTGGAAATAGGACACGCCCTGAAAGACGGGAACGAATTCCCTCCGGGCCTGGGCCTGGGCCGGCGTCGCCAGGTCTGCGCCCAGGCCGAGGACCAGGAAGGGGACGATGAGGGAACTCATCCGTTGAATCTGCGGATTTGCGAAGCAAAGCCTCTTGGCGAAGCGCCTGCCGTATTCCTATCCAGTTGCGGTCGTTCCAGCCGAACGGGTTGGTTTGAGGCAGCGCTTCGCTGCGCTAACGTTGGGCCTGGATGACTTTGGCGATATAGTCCACGGCGCCGCCCACGGAAGAGACGGAAAGGGCTTCCTCCTCATCCATCTCGATCCGGAATTCCTCTTCAAACGCGGCGACCAGCTCGACGGACTGGAGGGATTCGGCGCCCAGGTCACGGGCGAACTCGGACGAATCCATGACCTGTGAAGGGTCCACCTTGAGAATCCGGCAAGTCACACTAACGATTCGATCGCGAATTTCCTTCCGATCAGGCATCATGGTTTCTCCTCCAGTTTTCCGGTTCAGAAGCGTGGAAGCACTTCTGAAATGGAAAACTATCCCTGAAGGATTTCACGCCGGCTCTTACGAATGGCTTCATCTCGCTCCGGACGCGTGATCTCGTAGGCATGGGCCAACACGGCCCGGTCATCCTCGGTCATGCGGACCTTGCGCCGGCCCATGGCCGTCTCGGCCGTCTGGAGAAGGCTCCTCAGCCCGAAGCCCTTCAGGGCACGATTATTGGCGAACAGGCAGAAGGACGGGATCACCTTCGGAAGGATTCCGCTTCCGCCGAGAATGTTCGTCATCATACCCACGACGGTGCCGGTATTGAAGAGCGTGCCGATGCTGGTTTTCGTATGGTCGCCGATAAAGCTGCCGACCTTGGTACCGCCGGTATCGATGGACTGGCCATTGAGTTTGACCTCGACGGTGGAGTAGTCGTTCTTGAGGTCGCTATTGGTGGTCAAGGCGCCGAGGTTGACCCATTCGCCGACGTAGGCATGGCCGAGGAAGCCGTCGTGGTACTTGTTCGAGTATCCGTGGATGATGGACTCCTCGACCTCTCCTCCCACGCGGCAGACGGGCCCGATGGAGCAGCCCTCACGGATTTTCCCCCCGACGATCTGGGTGTCGCGGCCGATAAAGGCTGGCCCCTCGATGCGGGTATGCGGAAAGACTTTCACTCCTTCCTCGATCAGGATGGGGCCCCCGGTGGAATCGAGGACGACCATGGGATGGACCACGGCGCTGGAAGCCACGTAGACCATGCTCTCCTCGCCATAAACGCAGGAGAGAGGGTGCACTTTCCCGTGAAGGCCGGCCTTGCCCAGGGCTTTGAAATCCGCCCGGATGGCCTCGGGATTATGGTGCACGAGATTCCAAGGGTAGGAGAGAAGGGTGACCTCGACGGCGCGCCTGGGAAGGGTTTCCGAGACCTGCCGGAGGAAGGATGAAAAGTCAGCGGGGGCGAGCCTCCGGACCGTCGCTTTCTGGACGCGTCCGTAGACCACGTGTCCCCCCTCAAGGCCGACCTCCTCGGGGCCCTGGGCTTGAAGCGGCGTGTCCAGGCAGAGCCATCGGCCATTCAAGAGCAGAAGGTCATCATCCAGAGCGGCAAGGTCGTTGATCGACTCGTTCCCCGCCCGCGACCGAACGGAGGCAGCCAGATCATCGCGGGTGAAGTAGGCCGTTGGCAGGCCGGGAAACCGACGGCGGAGTTTTTCCGCCAGGGACGTTGCCCCGCACCGCAGTTCGAATACGGGTCGAATGAGAGAAAGCGGGTAGAAATTGGCGAACGTAGAATCTTCGAAGATGACGAGTTTCATGCCTGCTCCCACTCGAGGCGGAGGCCCGTGGCTGCATCTCGGGTGACCACCCAGGTCACGTGAGGATGCATCTGGAGCGCGCTGGCGGGCACGGTGGCGGTCACCGGCCCCTCCACGGCCTTCGCAATGGCCTCAACCTTGTTCGCACCGCTTGCCAGGAGCACGACCTTCCTGCTCTCCAGGATAGTGCCTATCCCCATGGTTACCGCTTCCGTAGGCACGTCCTCCTTGCGGGCAAAAAAACGGGAATTGTCCCGAATGGTGTTCTGGGTCAAGCGCACCTTTCGTGTGCGCGACGATAGGGATGAACCCGGCTCATTGAAGCCTATGTGGCCATTGCTTCCAATTCCGAGCACCTGATAGTCGATGCCACCGACATCTCGGATCTGCGCTTCGTAAGCATCTGCTGAGGCCGCTACGTCCCGGGCACGACCATCTGGAACATGAGTCAATTTCTTGCTGATGTTCACGTGGTCGAACAATTCCTTGTTCATGAAATAGCGGTAGCTCTGGTCATGGGTGGGTTCGAGTCCGACGTACTCATCCAGGTTGAAGGTCATGACAGTGGCGAAATCGATTTGGCCTTCATGATTTCTCCGAATGAATTCCTTATAAAGTGGGACAGGGGTGCTTCCCGTAGCTAACCCCAAGGTATAAGGGCATTTACGCTTCATGTCTGAAACGATCAGATCGGCTGAGACCCGGCCCATCTGATTCTTGTCGGTGACAATGATGACTCGCATGTGTAGAATTAGATACGCAACAACAAATTTTGATGACCCAATGTTACTCGGAACACCCCGGGTAACTCGAAAAGGACGAGATTATAAGATTTGCTCCGGCTGTGTCAATGCGAGGTAGATAGTCATGGAATCCTAATGCTTGTTGAGGATTAGATTCCTGGTTTGGAAGTGGTCAGGCACTTCTGAGCTAAAGAACCAGGCAAAGCGCAGTGAAAAACCTGGACTGAGGTATGAAGTTTGCTCGTATCTCGGCGTTGTAACAGGTTGAATCTATCTGGAAACAAATGCTGTTAGCGAAGCAAAGCCTTGAGTCGAGCAGTGCATTAACTGAACGGCAAGGATCTCGCTGGCTTGGTGCAGGCATTCCATTAAGTGGTTCAGATACTTGCAGTTGAGATATTCGGGCACGAGTGAAAACGCGGAAATGAGGGAGAGATGAAGAGATGAGCTGTGGAAAGCGTCTAAGATTCGAAGGGCGGCTGTCTGAGGTGGCCGGTGTAGCGTTGCATGAAGGGGTCCCGTGGGGTCACGGTGACCAGGACGAATGGATTACATGAGAGTAAGCCTGGCAAGTAAGTAGAGAGAGGTCATTTATGTCCCAAGCTACATCGAAGCCAAGGTTTCACGCCGAGCTGATCGAGGTGCCCCTGAAGCAGTTGCGGCCCGGGAACTGGTTTCGAAACCGCTTTGTTTCCGAGTCGGCGGTCAGCCAGGAGATGGCAGTCATCCGACAGCATCGGGTCTGTGAGCCACTGGTGATTCGGAGGGCCGGGAAGGCTGGATTCGAGATTGTGACGGGCGAGGTCCGGTGGCAGGCCGCAAAGCGTCTGGGTCTCCGGGCCATCCCCTGCCAGGTCAGCGCGCTGAACGAACGGGAAGCGAGGCAGCTTTCGCTTCTCGAAGCGTTGAAGCAAGTGGACCTTTCACCGCTGGAGGAGGCAGACATTCTTTCAGAGCTTTTGGAGGATTATGGCTTGCGCCAGAGCGAGCTGGCGGCGCTGACCGGCCGCAGCAAGACGCAGATTTCGCGCGCGATCCGGATCAGCTCGTTGCCGGTGGAGTTGAAAGATAAAATCCGCGAGGGGAACGGGTTATTGACGAGGGCGCAGCTCATCGAGGCTGCCGAGCACCCGCAGTTTGCGGAATGGATACTGACCGACCGACCGACCTTGAGGGAAATCCGGCTACGGCTATCTCAGCAGATGTGCGAGGATCGGTCGAGGGCTGCCCCAGCCCGGAGTTTAAGAGTTTCACGGCCGCCGGCTTCGGTAAGCGGAGTGTGCTATGATGAATTTGAGGACGGTCGTGGTTTCCGGCTGAAGGTTCATTATGATGAGGCCACCTGTGGGCCTGAGCAGAGAGACGAGATCATTCATACCCTCAAGGTCGCTCTTTTTCTGCTGGGTGAGCTGGATTTGAACCACGCGGTCAACCACAAGCGCGTGCAGCAGTCCTGTTCCGTGTGATCGGGTCCTTGCTTGACGGTGTCTTGAGTTTGTCACTCTTTACACGGGTGTTCGGTTTGAGGCAGCGCTCCGCTGAACTTCAAACCTGCGTTGGCTGTGGGATGCCATTCCCCGTAAATCTGCCGGGAAGAGTGGAGTACGATTTCCGGACAGATGGACAAGGGACCCTTCGGAGCGGGAATCTTCTTGCCTGTCCCGCGAGCCATGTCGCTGCGTAACCTCACCTGGCGGGAAGCGGTGATCCCCATCCTGGCGGCCACCGGGCTGACCCTCTGGATTCAAGACATTTTTCTTTCCGACACGTTACGGGCGCGCCTGTTGGGCCCCCGGCTGGCTGGTGCGACGGCGGGCGCGACCGGTCTGGTTTGCGGCCTAGTCGGGGTCGGCCTGACGCTTCTGCTCGGATGCTGTGGGTTCAAGAGTGCCCGCTGGCGCGGCGGCCGCGAGCGCATGAGCGAGGCGGCTCGGCGGCTCTGGCCGCTGACGATCCTGAACGTCCTGCTGGTCATGGACCCGTCAGCGTATCTGAGCCATGGCCATCTTTACCTCGGGGTGTTCTGCGTCGGGCTGACGCTGTGGAGACCGGGCGGGCTCTGCCCATCACCCGGGAATGCTCTCCCCGAGGGTGCGCTTTCGCTACGGCACGTGCCCGTGGCCGTGTATGCAGCGGCCGGAACCTACTTTGCGGTTTTTCTCGCCATGGCCTGGCTGCAGTATGCCTCGCTGAACTTGCAGCCCGTGGACTTCTATTCCGCGGAGCAACGGATGTGGAATGCGCTGCAGGGCGATTTTTTCCGATCGGACAACACCCCGCGCTCGTTCCTGGCCGAGCACATCATGCTCCTGGACGTTGCGGTCCTGCCCATTTATGCCTTGTGGCCCGGCATCCCCATCCTTCTGATGGTCCACGTGGCCCTGGCGGCCATCTCGTGCATCCCCGTCTGGCTGCTCGCCGCGGAGACCCTGCGCCGCCGCGAGGTGGCGACAGCTTTTGCCGTGGCCTTCCTTCTCCATCCGGGGCTGCACCACGCCAATCTGGAGATCAGTGGTGCAGCGTACAACCCGCTGCTTTATGCCCTGCCTTTCCTGGCTTGGGGTCTGCTCTTTCTCGAGCGCGGCTGGTATCGGTGCTGGGCCGTTTGCAGCGTCCCCGCCATTCTGGTCAAAGAGGACATCACCGTGCTCATCTTCACGGAGGGCCTCATTGTTGCCCTGGGAAGGGGCATTCGACCCGCTGGGGCCCGGCGGCTGGGGGCCGCGATGGCCGCCGGAAGCCTCGCCTGGCTGCTCCTCTGCCTGCGAGTCTTCATCCCTCACTTCTTCTCGGGCCAGGAAAGCCATGGATTCCAGCACTATACCGAGTTGGGACGCTCCAGCAGCGAGATCGTCCTGAGAATCCTGCGCGAGCCGTGGATCGTCCCTCAGCGGGTGCTGACCCCGCAGAACCTGGAATTCCTTGCCCAAATGTTCCTGCCCTACGGTTTTCTCGGGCTGCTGGACCCTCGGACGCTCTTCTTTGCCGCTCCGACTTACGGCTACCTGATGCTTTCCAACACGACCTATGAAGCGACCCACAGCATCTTCTTTTACTATCACATCCCCTTGCTCCCCTTTGCGGCGGCCGGCTCCATCCGCTCGCTTCGACGGATCACGGAGCGGGCCCGCCGGCAGGATGCCGGGGACCCGGAATCACGCGGAAGCGGGTCCTGGAGCGGGCCCGTGGCCTACCTCGCCGCCGGAACGCTCGCAGCGACACTGGTGCTGTCCAAGACGCCCCTGTCCCTCTCATTCTATGATCCGGCCCAACCGATGGCCTACTACGGATCGATGTACGTGGTCCCCGAGCGCGCCGGCGTGGTCCGGGAAATCCAGAAGCTGATCCCGCGGGATAAGGTCGTCGGGGCCAGCGAGCACCTCGTTCTCTTCTTCACCCACTGGAAGCACTGCTACATCCACGTGCCGCCGCATGCCCATCCCGTGGACTACCTGGTTTTCGACCTGCAGGACAAATGGAGGCGAATCTACTCGCCGGACAGCTCACCTCCGCATCTAGGGTATCTGGCCGGCGGAGAGTTCGAGGAGATTTTTCACCAGGAAGATTTCGTCGTCTTGCGGCGGCGCGCTCCGCCCAGCGGGCAGGCCGGGAAAGGGGTAGAGTGAAGTCAGCGAAGCGCTTGCCGTATCCTTCCCCGGCCCGGGTCGCTCGAGCCGCACGGGTCGGTTTGAGGCAGCGCCTCGCCAGGCTGCGGCAAGTGCTTCGCTGACAGGCTCTGCTTCGCAAAGCCACAGTTTCTAAGAGGAGGCAAGATGAACGCATCAGTCATCGTGTCTGGTGTCCGAACGCCGGTGGGCAGATTTCTGGGCGCTTTATCCTCTCTCTCGGCAACTCGTCTGGGATCGATCGTTGTCCAAGAAGTGCTGAGACGGGCAGGAGTGCCTGCCGGCGAAGTGGACGAAGTCATTCTCGGGAACGTCATCAGCGCCGGCCTGGGACAGAATCCGGCGCGCCAAGTGGCTCTGGGCGCGGGGATGCCGCCTACGATTTCGGCTCTGACGATCAACAAGGTGTGCGGGTCCGGCCTGAAGGCGGTCATGCTGGCGGACCAAGCCATCCGCGCCGGCGATGCGGAGGTGGTGGTAGCGGGTGGGATGGAGAGCATGAGCAATGCTCCTTTTCTTCTTCAAGGGGGGCGTCGTGGCTTGAAGTACGGCAATCAAGAATTGGTGGATTCGATGATTCGGGACGGCCTGTGGTGCGCGTTCGAGAACTGGCACATGGGATGCGCGGCGGAGCACATCGCCAGGCGCTATCTCCTCTCGCGGGCGGAGCAGGATGCCTTCGCCCTGGAGAGCCACCGGCGAGCCGTGTCGGCCATCCGGGCAGACCGATTCCGAGAAGAGATGGTCCCGGTGGAGATTCGAGCGGACCGTGGGGGGATCGTGCGGGTCGAGGTGGATGAGTGCCCGCGTGCGGACACTTCCTTGGAGAAATTAGCGGCGCTCCCGCCGGTGTTCGACCGCGAGGGCACGGTCACGGCGGGCAACGCGCCGGGCCTGAACGACGGCGCGGCCGCCGTCCTCGTCATGTCCGAGGGCGCGGCCCAGCGGCGGGGCCTCCGGCCCCTGGCGCGCATCCGCGCCAGTGCGGTCGCGGGAGTGCCTCCGAAGGAGATTTTTGTCGCGCCCGTCCCAGCGGTTCAGAGGGTTCTTGAAAAGGCCCGTCTGCGGCTCGGCGACCTCGATGCCCTGGAAGTGAACGAGGCCTTCTCGGCACAGGTCCTGGCCTGCCGTAAGGAACTGACTTGGGAGGACGAACGCGTCAACGTCAACGGGGGCGCCGTCGCCCTTGGACACCCCATCGGGGCGAGCGGCGCGAGGGTGCTGGTGACGCTTCTGCACGTCCTGCGCCAGAGGAGCGGCCGGCTTGGCCTGGCGACGCTCTGCCTGGGAGGCGGTAACGCGGTGGCCATGGTCGTCGAACGCGTGGAGTGAACCGCGTCCCCGTATCCCCGTCCAGAAGTGCACCGGCACTTCTGGACGGGGATACGGTTCGCTTCGCACATTGCAGAAGATGACCCGGGCGGGTACGCACCTTGCCTTAGTTTTCCGGTGCAGAAGCACTCACGCACTTCTGCACCGGAAAACTAACGTTCCGGGTAATGCTGGTCCACAGATTCCGGGGGAATCACCACCGCGGTGCGCACGCCGAAGAGCAGAAACTCGGTGTGAGGGATGGCGACGCGTGAAGGCCGGACTCGGCCGGGGACAGCGACGATCCGGCGGAAAATGACCTCGATGCTCTCGATGAGAACGTAGCCGGTGCGCTCGAGGGCAGCGGCCATCTGCTCGATCTGATTGTAGGTGGGGTTCATCGCGGCGAGGCGGCCTCCGGGCCTCAGAATCTGGTTGACGACCTCGATTTCCAGCCAGGGTTGCGGGATGTCCAGGATGACGCAATCTACGGGTTCGACCGGAAGCGGCGTCCCGGGCTCGCGTAGCGCGAAGTGAATCTCGGCCTGGATGCCGGACCTCCGGACGTTTCTCTTGGCGGCGGTGAGATGGTCTTCTCGGACGTCAAAGGTATGAACGACGCCCCCGGGCGAAACGGCGTCGCCCAGTGCGACGGTCATGGCCCCGGCGCCGGTCCCAATTTCGACAACACGGCAACCCGGGCCGATGGGTATCTTCAGGAGGATCAGGCCGATATCCTTCGGGTACAGGATGTTGGTGCTGCGGCGAACGAGATGAATCCGGTCCTCGAGCGAGGGAAGGATGGCCAGGCCCCAGCCGCTGGAAAGGTCGAACCGCCAACCATAAGGCCGGCCGATCAGTTCTTCGAGGGCCAGCTCGCCGAGATGGGTGGAGAAGACGTCATGCCTGCGGACGTGCACGGTCCGGGCCCGGTTGTCTGACGTCCACAGGACCACGATGTCGCCTTCAGCGATGATCGGTTGGGGCATGAGCCGTTCTTAGTCGCGGAGGTGCGGAGCGTTTAGCCATGGTCAGCGGAGGGCACACAGAGTATAGCCACGGAGGGACGGAGCGCGTGGCGACCTGAAGCCGTAATACAATGGCTGATGGACGATGGTTGATGAAAAACATGGAGACGGAGCGGGTGCTGGCTGAATGGTCCCCTTGCACCTGTCCCTCGCACACCCATCCGCACGAGAGGGGCCCGTTGGAACATAGGAGGTGGTCGCACCCAGCCTGCGACTACCCACACACACCCTTCCGGAAGAGGGGTGGGAATCCATATCTTGCCGGTAGTTCCGGCCATGGAAATCTGGAGATTCGCCGTCGGGTTCATGGGAGCGCCAGCATCCTGCTGGCATCTGCGACCCTCGCTACTCGAAATCTGCCAATCTTGAATCTGGGGGACGGAGTCCCCCAGGATGACCATTCGCGCTGACCACAACCCATGTCGGCGACCCACTGGAAAACCGGAACAACCAAAAATTTTTAGGTTTGAGTTGCACCTTTTGAAGGCTTCCGTTTCCCCGCCAGGGTTGGGCCGGCCAAGCCGGGTCAACCCTGGCGGGGAAATCCGCGAGCCCGAAGGGCGTAGCAGATTTCATTATACGACGACGCGTCTCCAAGGTCGAAACCGCAAACGGCCTCTGAAGTTGCCAAGCTCGATTCAGATTCCGAAAGGGCAGGTTGCTGCTGCTCCCGGAGGTTCCTATACTCCGGCCCTTGTGGTGTTGGGAAAACACGGCGTCCGGCTGGCCCGCATCGGTCTCGACTCTTGATCAGCCCCGAGAAACTTTTCGAGCAGATTGCGCTCTGCGGATTCACCCACGTGGTCTGGGTGCCGGACAGCGCCACGGGCCTGCTCGAGCGTTACCTCGAGTCCGCCCCGCAGTGCCACCTCGTCCGCGTCTGCCGCGAAGGCGAGTGCTTCCCCATCGCCGCCGGCCTGACCATCGGCGGCCGAAAACCCCTGGTCATCATCCAGTGCACCGGCCTATTCGAGTGCGGAGACGCGCTGCGCAATGTCCTGCACGATCTCCGGCTGCCCGTCTTCTTCATCGTCGGCTGCCGCAGCTATGAGGCCTGGAAGGCCAATCCGAATCATGCCGATACGGCACGACTCTACACCGAGCCGATTCTGAAGGCCTGGGACATACCCTACGTGATCGTCGAGAACGACGCGGATGCCGGGAAAATCGTGCAGGCCCATGGGGAGATGCTGGCCACGAACAAGACCCGGGCAGTTCTTCTCGCAGAACCTTAATCTGCACGAATTGCGCGCACACCGCGTGTAAAATGCGCCCTGACACGTGACACCCACGCATGGAACTTGCCGATTTCTTGAGCGCCTTGAAGGAGGTTCGGAAGGACCAGGTAGTGGTCACGACCATGGCCTCCGCGCGGGAATGGCCGAACTACTCGGACGGCCCCCTGGACCTGAATTATGCGCCCAGCTCGATGGGACAGGGGCCTGCGCTTGGGCTTGGCATCGCCCTCGCCCGGCCCGAGCGCCAGGTGATCGTGCTCAACGGCGACGGCTGCACCTTGATGAACCTCGGCGTCCTTGTGACTATCGCCGGACTCCGGCCGGTGAACCTGGTGCTGTTTAACCTGGAGAACGGCGTTTACGAGGTGACCGGTGGACAGAAGCTGGCCGGATCGGGCCGGGTAGGCTTCACGGGAGTGGCCCGCAGCGCGGGCTGGGAGCGGGTCTATGAAATCAAGGAGGCGGAGGAATTACGGCGGGAACTGCCTGGAATCCTGAGAGGGAACGGCCCGGTCTTCATCAACGTGAAGCTGGTGGCAAGGCCCGGCCCGTCGCCGAAGCCCCGGAGGCCCATGCCCGAGACGCTGCGGATGCTATCCGAGGCTCTTGCCGCAGGTTCAGCGGGCCGTCAAGCAAGGTGAACAAGCGCCTCTAACCGTTGCTCTCGCTTAAGGCGGGCGAAGCCCACACTGGACTTTGGCACTTTTCTGGCCATCGACACAAGCGAGTACCGAGTTCCTGGGAGCGCCAGCATCCTGCTGGCCTCTTGTTGCTATTTTGGCGGCCTCAATCCCGATTACCGCAGGCGCGCCTTGGCCAGGACCTCTTCGCACCAGGCCGCGTCTTCGGGCTTCAGCGGAGGCTGAGGCGGCACGGCATAGTCAACCCTCAAATCGTACCGCGCTTGGTCATACACTTGGTTCAGGAGCATCCCGAGCGACAACAGGGGCTCCTGCTCATGCCGGGACAATGGGATCGGAATCTCCGGGATGGCCTCCCGGACATTGAACGGATAGAGCTGCCCGCGGTATCGTTCCCACTCACGGCTGACCAGGATTCGGTAATCGCTCTCCGGCAAGCGCCCCATCGGCATCGGGTCGCCCCCCCGCAAGAGGTCAAACTCCATCAGGTTCGTCAGCGAACCGAGGACTTCCTGTCGTTTCCGTTCGTATTGCGCACGCCCTTCACCGGGGAACTTGTTGCTGGGAGAAAGAATCTCAATGACCGTGATGACTTTGCGCGTCTGGGTGTCCCGGACCTCGAGAAAGCGTTCGTGCACCTCGTCCGGGACCGGAAGATCGACAGCGACGGGGCGTTCGATGACCCCCGCTGCGGATGCGCCCCGGGAGAGCGCCCCCGCTGGCCTGCCCGATCGAACGACGACCACGCCGGGTCGCCCAAGAAAGGACTCCGGGTCCGTGGCTATCGGGTAGGTTCTTTCCTCGATCGCGACGTAATAACGGGGCGACACCTTCGCAGCCCATGCCGCGCGAAGGGCAGGAATCAGCGCGAGATGAACGTCCGGCCACATGGCCGGGTGCTCCAGGTAAGGATTCATCCCGGGGAAGGGGGAGGGCATGACCGAGACCTCGGTTCATCCGGATTTCTCATCCCGCCGGGATGAGAAATCCGGATTGGAGATTCAGAAGTCGTAATACACGACTAACCCCACGGAGGCAACGCGGAGGGGAGAATCTGGAGCAGCCAGCCGGCGAGGCATCCGCCGAGGACGAGCCAGGCGGCATTGACCTTCCAGCGGAAACCGATGGCGGAGGCCGCAAGGACGATGAGCACCGCTGGCCATCCGGAGTCGCTGACGCTGCTCCGGGCGAGCTGAATCGTGACGGCGACCATGAGGCCGATGGCGCTGACGTTGACGGCATCGAGGAAGGCCGCACTCCAAGGAGATCGGCGGAAAAGGGGAATGGCGGGATGGAGCACGGCAACGAAGAAGAATGACGGCAGAAAGATGGCGGCGGTAGCGACGGCTGCGCCGCCGGCCCCGGCGAGGAGGTAGCCGATGAAGGTGGCGGTCGAAAGCACGGGACCCGGCGTGAACTGTCCGATGGCGATGGCGTCGAGGAGCTGCTGCTGGTCCAGCCACCGGTAATCGTGGACGAGTCCGCCTTCGAGGAAGGCGACGAGGACGTAACCGCTGCCGTAGAGGACGGATCCGACCTTGAGGAAGAAGAGGCCGAGGGAGGCGAGGGGGACGGCAAGGGCGGACGGTCCGGCTGCACTGGTGGCGAGTGGGACGGCGGAGGCCTGGACCGAGGCGAGACCGGCCGCGGCGAGGCCCGGAATCGCTGCTGCGGCAGCGCCTCCGGAGTGGGGTGTTCGCCCGCGCACCGCGAGGCGCAGCCAGAGCATGCCGAGGACGCCGCCGGCAAAGAGGGCGAGAACTTCGCCCGCGCCGAGGAGGGCGGCGGCGGCGACGGCCGTTCCGACGGCGAGCAGTCTCCAGCCTTTGACCGCGGTCCGGCCGAGCCGCCAGGCGGCCGCGAGGATGACGCCGAGGACGGCAGGCTTGATGCCGTAGAGGAATGGGTTGACCTCCGGAAGGCTTCCGAATTCGACGTAGGCCCAGGCGAAGGCGGCGGTGATGAGAGTTGCGGGCAGGATAAAGGCGAGTCCGGCTACGACGAGGCCGCGGAATCCGGCCCGGACGTAGCCCACGTATATCGCCATCTCCGTGGAATTCGGGCCCGGGATGAGGTTGACCGCGCCGACAAGGTCGAGGAAATGCTGCCGGGTGAGCCATTTCCGCCGTTCGACGACCTCCTCCTCGATCATGGCGAGGTGTGCGGCAGGCCCGCCGAAGCTGATGAATCCGAGGCGGAGGAAAAGGGCGGCGACTTCACGTAGCCGGACTGGGTGCTCGGGGATCATAGGAACGAGGGGCTCGAGTTGGCAAGCGCGGATGCGCTTGCCAACTCGAGGATTAAAAAACGATCTCCGAGATGGCCTTGCCGATGAGGGCGAGGCCGCAACACGCCATGCCGACGAGGCCGGCGCCGCAGGCGTATCCGGCGGCGAGGATCGGGGTGTAAGCGGCCCAGCGCTTCTCGCCAAATTGACGCCGGAAGTGGAAGCGGCCGAGCAGGGCGCCGGCCAGCATGGGAAGGTAGCCCGGCACGCCTTGGCCGACTCCGCCCACGACCCCATAGAAGAGGAGCGTGGGCAGCCCGAGGAACGCAAGCAAGCCATACAGGATGAGCGCGGCCGCACCGCCATAGGCCATGAGCCGCGGCTGGATCGACCGGAGAAGCAGGCTGCTGGCCGAGGAGCCCAGGAGCAGGCGGGTGGCGTCCGCTTTGCCAGCACGGTAGGCCGTCTCCCCTTCTCCTAAGGTGAGGGATTCGAGGGAAAGCCGCAAGCGGCTCATTTCCTGAGCGGACTTGACCTCGGGCAGGCGGAGGCGGCCCTCGAATCTTCGTGCCTCGGGCTGGTAGGCGAGCGGAATCTCCACGGCCTCCGACGCCAGCGTGAGACGGACGGAGGCGGGCGCTGTGGCAGGCTGGTCGAGGGAAAGATTCCAGGCCGAGATGAGTAGCTGCCCGTCTTCGGACCTGGACAGGCGATAGCCCTGCTGTTCGTTACCGCCGGGGATGTCCTTTTCGAGGGTGGAGGAGACCCAGAGGCACTGGAAGCGGGCGTAGAAGGGCCACATCTCCTGCACGTAGGGATAGGCGGACGACGGGACAGGAGCGAGCTTCCAGATGATGGACCAGAAGAGGAAGCTGCAGGCGAGGAGGATGACGAGGGTGGCGAAGCTGGCCTTGACCCTGGAGATGAATCGGGTGCGGGTGAGCTCCATCATTTTCCAGCCCTGGGCGTCCGACCCATAGTCATTCATGGGGACTGGGGCGAACCAGATGGCGACGCCCTGCCCCCAGAGGAGGAATGTCCCTTCTCGCAGGAAGGGGAAGGAGACGCCGCCGTGGGTGCCGGTGAGGCCGATCATGCGTGCGTGCACGTAGGAGAAGAGGGGCTGGAAGACGAAGCCGAAGAAGAAGAGGACGCGGAGGCTGAAGGACCCGCCGGCCTTGCGGATGAGCCAATCGCACAGCCCGATGTAGAGGAGGGTGCCGGCGGCCCAGATGGCGAAGGCGAGGGCGATGGGAATATCGCCGCGAGGCCCGGCGGTCCCCGTCTCAACCGTCTGGCTGGCGGCCTGGGAGAGCTGCCTCCGCGAGCGGAGGAGGGCGCGGAGGACGCCGCCGACGCCGATGAGGGCGACGACCCAGGCGAACCCGATGCTGACGGACAGCCAGAAATCGATCGTGTTCGCCATGACGGTCGGGTTGTACTTCATCCCCTCCCGCCACTGGGTGAGGATGCCCGCGCGGTAGAGGACCGGGTTGAGGATCAGGCTCGAAGCGACGGCGCTGGCGGCCCCGCCGACCACGATCCAGAAGGGGAGAACGAATCCGACGAAGACGAGACCCAGCTCGAGGGTCAGGGCGAACGGCGCGGCCGGGAGCAGCGTGCTGACCTTATCCGTCAGGTCCCACCAGGGAATCGGAAGAATCTGGATGGGCTCGTTGAGGAAGGTGCCGGTGAGGACCGGCACGCCGGCGTAGAAGAAGCCCCAGACGAGTCCGAACATGGCCCCGATGCTGAAGCAGCGCCATCGCCAGGTCTCCTTTCGCGAGGAGCTTTCGGCGAGGGCGGTGGCCCCTCCGGCGTGGACGGGGGCCATCGGGAAAGGGAGGCGCTCGATGTCATTCGTGATGCGAAACATGGCGTAACCCATGCTGAGGCCGCAAACGTTCGACAGGAGAAGGTGCAGCGCGAGGATGCCGATCGGCAGCAGCCAGTCGGGGTGGAGGAAGGATCGGTCGGCGTAGGCCTGTGAGCCCTTGGGAGGCGCGACCCAGGAGGGGATGTGCTCGGCGATGCCGAAGCCGTCGGCGAGCGGGGACTGCACGAGGTATTGATCCCAGATCATGCCGCCGAAGGGACCGCCGAAGAGAGAGACGCCGCTGCCGAGCCGCCCGCCCATGCTGACCAGCCCCGCGATAACGCCGTAGAGGATGATGATGTCCTGCCGGCGAAGGGTGACGAAGTTCCGCTTGGCGATCTCGACGAAGAGGATGATGGTGACCCACTCGGCTGCCCCGCCCATGCTGCTTCCCGTGACGAGCCCGAGGTAGATGGCCCCGGGAAGCATGATGAAGCCGACAAAGAGCGCGCCCCAGAGGGTGCGGATGCTGAACCCGTCGCGGTAGGGCTCGTCCTCGAAGAGAACCAGGTCCTGATCCCGAGGGTTTCCGGGCGTCGTGTTTTCGCTAGGCGCTTCTTTCATCTCTCCCCCGTCTCCTTCTGCTTGCTTCACGCAGCGGAAGCAGAAAGCCGGAAGCCAGCAGAAGTCTCCGCTCGCTTACCGGACATCGTTTCACCCCGTCACCGCGTGTCGTTCCCATACCTCAGGTTTCAGATGTCGGCATTCAGACACTTCGTTCCAAGCCCTTGTCCCTCGTCCGGCTGCTACACCCGCACTTCGACACTCCCATACGGCCACGCTCCGATCACTGATGACCCATGACTGATAACTTTCCCGCCTCATTCTCGTCCCTCGTCCCCACGTCCCCATCGCATCAGGCGACGGCGGATGCGAGTTTCTCCTTCCCTTCAACCGCGTAGGCCATCTTGGTCGCCTCCGGCACGGTTCGCCAGATCAGGAACTGTTTCCGGAGCTCGGAGAGGAAGCGCTTGTTGACGCGTTTCCAGGATGACACGTCGCCGCTCAGGCGCCGGATTTGCAACTGCACGCTGGAGATGCCCCGGTCCTCGGTCTGTTCTGCGCGCAGGTCCACGTGCTGGCTGACGCCCAGGTCGTAAGGGGCGAGCCACATCTCCATGGATATCCGGTAGCCGATTCCATGGGGGCCTTCTTCCGAGGCGAACTGGACATTATGGGTGTAGAAGGAGCCCACGGATTCCTCCTTGTAACCTTCGAGGTAGTGGGTGAGGAAAATGTTGAGGCCGAGGGCTTGAACGGAGGAGACCGTGAACGGGAACTCGAAGGTCCAGAGGTCGCCATCCGGATCGGGGAACTTCCACTTGCGAGTGACGTCGGGCACGGCGAGCCGGGAGGCGATCCAGGCGGGGTAGAGGGTGGAGAGGAGGACGACGCCCATGACGAGGAGGGTGGAGGCGACGGCGGAGAGTGCGGAGTAATTGAGGGTGAGGCCGCTCTCGAAGCCGAGCCAGCCGACCTGTGTGACGATCTTGGCGGCGACCTGGCCGGCGAGGTAACCGGTGACGGCCCCGAGTACGGCGAAGACGGAGGACTCGGCCATGAAGAGCGCGCCGATGTGGAAGGGGGCGAGTCCGACGGAGCTGTAGACGCCGATCTCGCGCTGTCGTTCGTGCACGGCCCCCATCATGGTATTCAGCACGATGAGGGCGGCGATGAGGATGGGGATGACGAGGTTCTGGAGGCCGGTGAACGAGGACAGCCCGATGGAGGAATAGGCGGTGACTTTGCCGCGTTCTCCATTGCGGCCCGGAACGCCGACGAAAAGGGTCATGGCGACGCGCTTGAGGAACTCTTTCACGGCGAGGGGGTATTCCCCGGCCTGGTCTTCGCGAAAACGGATGGCCATGGAGCGGAGGTTGCCCCCCAGGTTGCGGAGGAAGCGGTAGGGGACGACGACCACGTTGGCCATGCTCAGGTGCTGGAAGGACTTAAGCTCCTTGACGTTTTCCTGGAGCGTGATGGCGGTCTCCTGCTCGCCGAACCCGGGCGATGCTTCCTGGACGTCGATGGGCGCGAGCGTCTCGCCGTCGAGATCGGCCATGCGGTCGGCCGCGGCGGCGTCCAGGATGCCGCGGACTCGGAACGCCTGGCCGAAGAGCTGGACCCTCGCCTCGCCGGACTCGACGGCCTTGCGGTCGATCCCGAGCTGGTCGGCCATGCGGTCCGGCAGGAGGCAATCGAGGGAGTCGTCGGATGGCAGCCACTGGCCGGCGAGGAGGATCTGGTCGGCCCCGCTGACGAGGGCTTCCTGGAACGAGAGGCCGATGGCGGCGGCGGCATCCGCCTGCCGGCCGCCGGAGGCAGCGACGCGGACGAATATCTGTTTTCCGGCCTTGGAGGAGGAGTACCAGGCCCGGGGTGCGACGACGCCGCGGGCCGCCGTCGGGCCGCCGCCCGACGCAGGCTTCTCGGACGCAGCAAAGGCGGCGCGGACGTGCTCCTCCGCGTCTTCCGTCAGCTCGTTCCAGTTGCGGTCGCGGATGAGAACGCCCGGGTACGCGGGCGCGACGCGCAGCGGGATCGGGTTGAAGGCGATATGGGTTCGAACGGAGGTGAAGGAAAGGACAGTGAAGGTGAGCAGGATCAGGGTGAAGGTGGTGAGCCAGGTGCGGAGCTTGCGCTTCTTGAGGTTCGAGATGCCGAGCATGAAGGCGGCTGCAGAAGCGCTCAGCCGTCCCACGTCGGCATGGTGCACCTTGGAGGCGGTTCGGCGCACCTCGGCCATCTGTTCGTTGAACTTGCCGACGACGAAAGTGGCGACGAAGACGGCGAGAGCGAGGATGAGGAAGGCGAGGAAAATGACGTACGGGGAGCGGGAGATGAAGAAGGCGGGATGGACCTGGCGGAGGATGAGGAAGATGGCGACGAAGATGACGGCGGAGGCGGCGATCTGCTTGCGGATGTCCGGGGACCCGATCAGGAGTCGTTCGACGAAGTAGGAGAACGGGATGAGGAGGGCGAAATAGAAGATGACGCCGGCCACGGTGCCCTGCATGGTCTCGATCACCTCCGGGTAAGCTTTGGCCTCGTAGCCGCGGGCGGCGCTGATGCGCTCCTCGTAGGCGGAGTAGTCCCGAAGCCTGAGGGCCCTCTCGGCCTTGGCCAGGTGGTCCCGGGCCCGCTCATGCAGTTCGCTGAGCCGATCGTTCGTGATGGCGTACTTCTGCAACTCGGCCATGCGCCAGTCGTTGAGCCGCATCATGTCCAAGGTGGCCTGGAGCTGGGGGTGGAGGAGCGTGCCGTCGAGGATGCGGCCGCCGGCCGAAGCCTCGGCCCCGTCGAGCAGGAAACCGCTCCCCTTGCTTCGTGCCGCGAGTCGAGCCGCAGGATCGGCCGGGTCCGGCGGCTGCGTATGGGTCAGCAGGAGCTGGTTGCCGATGAGGCCGGAACCCATGATGATCTTGATGCGCTCGCCGCGCCGGGCGAAGACGGCCACGCCGTCCTCGCCCTGCAGCTCGGAGGCGCCGAACTGTTCCGGCGCGAAGTCCGAAGGCCCGAGCACCTGGATCGTCTTGAGGCGCTGGAGATAACGCGGATCGACCAGACTGAGAAGGTCGAGGGACTCGCATGGAAAAAGAACAAGGGTGCGGTTCTTGAGGTCCCAGTCCATCGTGACGTCGATAGGGAAGTTCTTCGCGCCCTCGCGGCCGCGGTCCACCGCGTAGTGGATGCGCCCGCTCAAGGGGTCGAGCCGGTAGGCCTCGAACGTGAAGGCGGGCAGCGTCACGAAGGGATGGAAAAAGACGCCGTCCTCGCCGCTGAGGAGGAGGGTCCGGCCGCGCACGCCGGTGAAGGTCTTGAGGGAACCGAGCTGGGACGGAGGCGTGAGGGAGACCAGGGCGTCGGGGACGGGCGTATCGGGCAGGAAGGGATTGCGGCGGAAATCGAACTCGACGGTCCGGCCGCGCAGGGCCCGGACCTGGTCTTCAAGCCGGACCTGCGAGTCGGGGAGGAGTCCGTCGTCCTGGAGGGCATTGGCCATGAGGCCGCAGAGGAGGCGAATCTGCCGGGCCAGGTTTCCGCTGTCGATCTCGAGGTCGTGCGGGGTGTCCGCCAAGAGGCGTGCATCATGGGCGGTGACGAGGCCGAGGCCGGGGAGACCCCCTCGCACGGCGGCCTCGTTGTCAAAAGCGAAATGGCCCGGCAAATAGCTCTCCCAGGCCTTCCCGCCGATGGGGCTGATGCCGTTGGAAAACGAGGGGATGCCCGGGGCCCGCCGGGCGACGTCGTCCGCGTAGTCCTGGAAGCTCTTGCCGAAGGGCGCGAAAAACTTCTGGTTGCGGAAATCGTAGCGGGAGTCCGCCAGGTAGTGCCCGCGGTAGAACACGCCCAAGTGGTCCGACCGGCTGCTCAGGTCGAGCCCGACCATCAATCGGAAATCGATGGGCTCGCGGAACAGGGGCAAGGCGACGAGGTGGGCGAGGCTGGTGGGCTCGGGAAACCGTTGCTCGTTCCCTTCGACCCGGAAGCCGCGCAGCTCGCAGGCGGTCTGGCCCGCGCGGGCGAGGGCCTCGTCCCTCGAGGCGGACGATCGGAAGGAGAAGACGATGCCGGCGGTGAAAACGGCGACGGGAAGGGCGAGGGCGGGGAGAAGCGGCGGCCGGCGGGTAAAACGCGAGAGGAGGGGAAACCCGGCGCCGAAAAGAACGACGGCGAGCGCGAGGGACAGCAGCAGCCGGGGCGCGGCGGCCGGTATCTCGGCCAGTTCGACCTCGGCGGTGAAGAACCCGTCGGAGTCCTCGTCGGACATCCGGACGCTGCGCTCACGGCCGTCCCAGGCAAGAAGCGCGGAGACCTCGCGTGCGGAGGGAAAGGCGGCTCGGACCCGAAGGCGGTTTCCCCGCCCGCCGGACACGTCGAAGGTCAGCCCATGGCGCTCGAAGCGTTCCCGGGAGAGGTAGATGGACGGGTCGTTCCAGACGATATCACGGACCGCCTCGCGGTGCTTCTTGGGCCGGCCATGGCGGAAGAGGAACTCCGAAATGCCGGCCAGGCCCAGGTGGTGGCCGGTGGTGGCGAGAAAGAGGACGGAACGCCGGGGCGGATGACGCCGGAACACCTCGGCGAGCTTCAGCCAGGCGATGAGGCCGCAGGCTTGATCGGCCCCGGGGGCCAGGGCGGGCACGACGGACATGCTGTCGTAATACGATTCGATGACGACGCGTTCATCCTTGAGGTCGCTGCCCGGCAGCTCCACCCAGAGGTTCTCGCCCTCGGCCTCTTCCCACGTCATGCGAGCGGACAGGGTGACGGGCGCTCCCCGCTGGGCGAGGAGGCGCAGGCGAGGAGCGTCGGGCTCGGGGACCCAGAATCTGGGGACGCCGACGGGCGTGCTGAGGAATTTTTTTTCCGCCTCGCCGCGGGAGACCCTGCCGGACTCGACGAAGAGGATGGCACGGGCGCCGAGGCTGCGCCAATGGATGAACCGATCCTGGCTGTCGAAGTCCATGAGAACGATGCTGCCCTCGACCGATGGGCTCTGAGGGCCGGAGAAAATCCCGTGGCCCGCGTCGAGCAGGGCGCCCCGGATGCCGCCTGCCGGCACGGTCGAGGTGCGCACCAGGTTCGGCCACAGGCCGTAGAGCGTAAAGGCCTCGCCGGTCCCGTCCACCACGAGCCGGGCCCCGCGGTCGATGGGAACGGCTACGCGCACGGGCTCGGAGCGTACCTCGTACCCCATGCGTTCGAGCTTCTGCCGTATCCAGGCCGCGGCGCGGCGGTTGCCCGGGTATCCGTGCACCCGCGAGCCCATGCGGCTGAGGTCACGGGCTTCCGACCGGATTTGCTCCTCGCTGACGGACTCGAGGTACGGCTCGTAGCGCGTGACGGTCGATTGCCAGTATTGCTCCTTGGGGGCATCCTGGCGAACCAGCCAGTGCATGCGCTCGCCGCTCTTGCGGGTGAGAGGGCTCACGAGGAGGGCGAGGAGAAGGCCCGTCAGGATGAGCCACGGCCACGTAGCGGGTGCTACGCGGCGTGCCGGAGGATCGTTCAATGGGAAGGCCTGAAAGGGAAAGTTCGTTGCCCGCGAGGCCGCAGCAAGTTATCGGCCCGCCTGTAGGGTGTCAAATCGCCGAAAGATGCGGAGCGCGATGTCCCTCAAAATAGACGGGTACGGGAGTGCGGATGCACTTCCATACCCGTCTGCCCGCCTTCGGACGCTCAGCGAGCAGCCGCGTCCAATCCTGCGGCCCCGGCTCACGTCCCATCAGTACGTGCCGTATTCTTTGCCAGCTTGGTATAGGGCGGAGAGTGCGGGGAGTGGAATATCGGGCGCGAGATTGTTGCCCTCGCGAAGAATGAAACGCCCGCCCTCCTTGATGCCCGACTGAAGAATACGGCGGGTCTCGTTCCAGACCTCGTCCGGAGTGGCGCTGCTGAGGAACGGGACGGAGGGTCCACCCTTGATCTCGACATCGAGCCCCATTTGCTGTCGGAGTTGGCAGAAATCGACCGGGAAGCCCGTGTCGAAGCTCTGGATGTTGAGCTCTTCCCGGAGGAGTGGGAAATGTCGGGTGGCGTCGCCGCAAAGATGGATACTGTTGGGCCCGCCCTCGGAGAAGGTCGAAACGAGCTTCTTATGGAACGGGAAGATCATGTCCCTGTAAATCCGGTCTGAAATGAGCTGGATGGAATCATCGGCGAAGCCCCAAGATGGAGTCTTCAAGGGCACGCCGAGATGCCGGCGGAACGCCTGGATTCGGAATATCGTGGCCTCCGTCACGTATTCGAGCAGCCGGTAGGCATATTCCGGGTCCCATAGGAGGTCCGTCATGAAGGCGGTTGCGCCGCGGAGATTACAGGCCACGGTGAGCGGTCCGTCGGTGCCGAGCCCGCTGGGGTTGACCTGTGCAATGGGCTTGCCGCGGAAGGTGAGCCCTTCGGCCTGCCGCTTCTTGAAATGCTCGTAGTAATCCCAGTTCTTTGCCATGATGCCGCCGCGGAAGGGATACGGAGTGCCGCGGTCGAAAAGAAGATTCTTGCGGTCGTCCGCGAGCAGGGGCAACGTGTCCGGCACCTGGCCGGAGCGATGATGGACCTCGCAGCCGAACCACGCCGCCTCGTAGACGTTCTGGAGATCGACCGAAACGGTCCATCCGTTGGACGGCACACCCATCTCCACGTCCTGAAGGATGTGATGACGTATCCAGTCCTGGTGGACGAGCTGGCGGAGCAGCATCTCATCGGGGCTGCTCCAGTACTGCTCGAAGGCGTTTTCAGCTTCGAATGAGCGTATTTCGCCCAAACCCTTTGGCATCTCTTGGGTTTGCTCGTGGACGTGCGGATGGCCGAGTAGCGTGTAGCGCGCATTGATGCCGAAGATGACGGGCACCCGGATGGGGCGGCGCTGGTGGTAGGCCTCCCAGACACGGCGCACATCCTCGTTGTGGCGCTCCAGGTCGAAGGCCTTCGGGAAAGTCCAGGATGGCGCGGGACGGGGCGGCGTGTCGTGCGCGGGCTGCTGAAGGGTGGAGACGCGGGATTCTTCAACTCGTGACGGCAGTTTCATGGGCTTTGCGCTCCGCGATGGAGGGAAAGAGGCCGGAAAGCTCGATGACGCGAGGGATCGATTTTTCCCACTGGGGAGTCATGATGTGGACCCCGGCGATCCCGGGGATGGCCCGGAGTTCCCGAACCAGCTCGGCGGCGAGCCGGACGCCCTCGTCCTCCGGTTTCTCAGCGGCGGTCATGCGATCGAGGAGCGCGGGGGGAATCCGCATGCCCGGGACGTTCTTCTGAAGGAACTGGAGAGTCTTGACGGACCGGACGGGCATGACGCCTGCGAGGAAGTAGGCCTTCCGGTGGAGGCCGCGTTCCCTCACCAGGCCCATGAACTCGCGCATGCGAACGAGGTCGAAAACGCACTGGGTCTGGATGAAATCCGCTCCGGCGGCGATCTTCTTGGCCAGCTTGATGACGTGCAGGGGAAGAGGGTCGCCAAAGGGGTTCGCGGCCGCGCCAAGGAAGAAGCTGGGCGGGGCCGCCGAGGGTGCGTTTTTCGACTCGGAAAGAGCGATGCCGGACGCGAGGACACCGCGTTCACGTAGCTGCTGAAGGACCTGCACGAGCTGCACCGAATCGAGATCGAAAACGGGCAGTGCACCGGGATGATCGCCAAAAGAAATATGGTCGCCGGTGACGCAAAAGATGTTGCGGACCCCCAGGGCGAGGGCGCCGAGAACGTCGCTCTGGATCGCCAGTCGGTTGCGGTCACGGCACGTGATCTGGAGGACCGGCTCCTCTCCGCGCTGGACCAGGTGGGTACAGACGGCGAGGCTCGACATCTTGACGGCGGCAGAGGCGTTGTCGGTAACGTTGATGGCCCGGCCGAGTCCGGCGAGATAACTCAGCTTCTGGTCCACGGGACCGAAAGTCGGGATTCGTGGCGGAAGAATCTCGATCGTGGCCACAAATTCGCCTGACTGAAGGGCGGCCTCGAGCCCGCTGCGCGGGTTGCCGTTGTTCTGGATCATCGCCATCCTCGGTTCACCGCCTCGCTGATCGCGTGGCCCTGGGTGTCAATCCGTTTCTGCGAGACATTGAGCCATGCGGAGGTGCCCCAGAGCCGCCAGTCCATCAGGGGCTGGAGCTCCCGCAGCCTTTCGCCATCTCCCTTCCCCTGAAACTTGCGGTAGGCGACGGCCCAGACACAGTCGCGTTCCCGGAAAACCTCGCACTTGCCGCCAACGCTGCCGCCACAGGGGCCGTTGCGCATCTGCTTCGGGCAGCGCATCGGGCAGACCATGGCGGTACTACGGAGGATGCACTGGCCGCACATGGAGCAGTCGAAAAGAGGCACCTTGATGTGGCGTTCCAGGACCGTGAGTGCTCGATGGAAGAAGGATTGCGCTTTGGACGTGTCGAACATCGTTGACGAATCTCACTTGGGCTTCCAATCACCGTTGAGGGGACGTCCTGTGGGGTTATTGCACGCGCTATGCCGACGAACCGAGAATAGGAGTCGACGGAGACGGCACAAGACGTGCATGAAATTGGAGCAGTTCCATCTATGGGAGAAAAGCGCCATGTTAGGTCCCTGGGAAATTCTCCTCATCCTTTTCGCCGTGCTGATCCTCTTCGGTCACCGATTGCCGGCGGTATCGAGGTCCTTGGGCCGCAGCTTCAGCGAGTTCAAGAAAGGTCTTCACGACGCCGGAGAGAATGGAATCGACTCAAACCACCGAGACACAAGAGTTTGAGTATTGCCGCTGGGCGGCCGAGATGTCTTCCTGGCTGCGCTTCGAAGCCGTTTTTCCCGAGTCTGGCCCCGTGCCGGCCAACTCCCATCTTGGGCCGCGGGCCGATGTCAGGGGATGAGGCAGAAGCCTCTGGCAGGTCTCGATACGGGTGCGTCGCACGGAGAGGTGAGATGGCTGACGCCCCTGTAGCAGCCTCTTGGGGCCATGTTGACCGTGCGATTTCTGCATCGCGTAAAAGCACGCGGCATCCGGAAAGCAGAAGTCGTGAGGCAAAATTTTCGCACTGGCGATTCGGGAGGTCCACTACAAGACAGGAGGACCATGCCATGGGGAGTCTGGAGGTTTCCTCGTCTAGTCCGGTGGCCGTGAACCTTTACACGCCCAAGTCACCCTTCCTTGCCGTGCTGGAAAGCAAGCGGCGGCTGGGCGACCGGCAGAGCCCCCACTATTGCTGGCATCTGGTCATCAATGTCCGCGGGAGCGAACTCGAGGGGAACTGCCGGCCGGGGCAAAGCCTGGGTATCTTGCCCCATGGTCGCTACGCGGACCGTGCCCTGAACGGTCTGAACCGAAATCTGGACGGGAAGATTCGGCTTTACTCGATCGCTTCGCCAGGCTGCGGAGATGACGGGCACGGCGAGACGGTTTCGTTGTGCGTCAAGCGCGAACTGGGAGAGGACGAGGTGACGGGCGGGCTGGTGCTCGGGGTGGCTTCCAATTACCTCTGCGACACGGTGGCGGGTCAGTCGATCCCGCTGACCGGGCCAGTGGGGAAGAGTTTTCTCCTGCCCGAGAATCCCCTGGAGCACGACTATGTGTTCGTAGCGACGGGGACGGGTATCGCTCCGTTTCGAGGGATGCTGATCGAGCTTTTTCAGCAGGGATATGCCGGGGAGGTATGGCTGGTCTTCGGCGTGCCCTATTCCACGGACATCCTCTACGGAGACGAGCTGGCGCGACTCGCTGCCGACCACCCCAACTTTCACTATGTCCTGGCCATGAGCCGCGAGCAGCGGAATCCGCGCGGAGGCAAGATGTACGTGCAGGACCGGCTCGAGGAAAATGAGGGACAGCTCATCGATCTGCTCCGGAGGCCCACCTCCGCCCTGTACCTGTGCGGGCTCAAAGGCATGGAATATGGCATCTATGCCTGGCTGTGCCGATCGGGGTCGGACCTCATCCGCGTGCCTCCGGGCCGTGACTGGACGAGCCTGCACGATAAGCGCCGGGACGACCCCGAATGGGGGCTGGTGGAGAAAAACCGGGACAGGGAGCGGCTGTTCAAGGAGACCTACTAAGGAACGGTGGCGTCGCCTTTCGAGCGACGCCGCCGTTCCATGATAACCCAGTGATCGAGGGAAATTATGGCGGCAATGCAAGCGAAGTTGACGGGGCGCGAACGAGTGAGCCGGATGTTCGAGCGCCGGGATCAGGATCGAATCCCGCATCATGATTCGTTCTGGGGTGAGACCATTGCACGATGGAAGTCAGAGGGCCTGGACGGGGACGGCCAGGCGGTCCTGCGCCTGCTGGACAGCGACTTCCAGGGCCTGTGCTGGAGCAGCCCGGTCCCCTTCCCCGGCCGGCGCGAAATCGTACGCGAGGATGACCGTACGCAGGTGATTCGGGACGCGTGGGGGGCCACTCTGCGGTACTGGAAGGGCCGGTCCGGCACGCCGGAACATTTCAGCTTCGAGTGCGACTCCCGGAGAGTCTGGGAGAACCGTTTCAAGCCGGTCATGCTGGCTAACCCGGTGCAGATCGATTTGGACCGGGTGGAAAAAGCCTATGCGGCGGGAAGGCAGGAGGGGAAGTGGTGCTACTTGGCGGGGCTGGAGAGCTTCGAAGCCATGCGCCGTCTCATGGGCGACGAGATCATGCTGGTCGCCATGGCCAGCGAGCCCGAATGGGTCCGGGACGTCTCTCGGACCTATACCGATCTCGTGCTGCGGGACCTGGAAGCCGCGATGGCCAGAGGCGTGAAACCGGACGGATTCTGGATTTACGGCGACATGGCCTACAACCATGGCACGCTGTGTTCCCCAGCGATGTATCGCGATCTCGTGTGGCCGGACCACCAGAGGATGGCCGAGTGGGGACACCAGCGTGGCATGAAGGTCATTTTCCACACCGACGGCGACGTGAACGGTGTAGTGGACCTCTATCTCCAGGCCGGCTTCGACTGCCTGCAACCGCTCGAAGCCAAGGCCCACATGGACGTAAGGCAGCTTGCGCCCCGCTACGGCAACCGATTGGCGCTATTTGGAAACATCGACGTGATGGTCATGGGAAGCAACGATCGAGCACGCATCGAGCACGAGGTCCTGACGAAGCTGGCGGCGGGAATGCGGGGGCATGGCTACGCCTACCACTCGGACCACTCGGTACCCCCTACCGTGAGCTGGTCCACCTATCGGTTCATCATCGAACTGGTGAATGATCACGGGCGCTATGCCTAGTGTGCCCGCACACATCGGTCATTTCGTAACTTCTCAATAAGTTCTGGGAGATGGCCCCGCCCGATTTCGTAACCGATGGTGATTCAGCAATTCACGAGTTTTCGTAGCGAAGCGCGCCAGCGCTTCGTCTGGCCCCTCAAATCTCATCTCTCGGACGGAACGCTGACGCGTTCCGCACCGCAGCGAAGCCCGCAATTTATCCCGTTTCCCGGCGGGATCCCTACGGGAGTGGGCGCTTCAGCACCCTTCGCGGGGTGTCAGCCCTGGATTGCGTAGCGAAGCGCTGCCCCAAACCCATCGGTGCGGATCGAGCGACCAGAACCGGGGCAGGTACGGTAAGCGCTTCGCTAACCCGTGGGCTCTCTGTGAGGCCCTGTGAGATGGCGTGCTCGGTCTCTTGTTGCTGTAACTGCCTTTCGCGGCACGGAATTTGACTCTTTCCCAACTCCAGAGAAGACTTGATGCAGGAACTGCACATGAATCGTTTTCTGGCGTTCGCACTCATCTTTGGACTCCCCTTCGGTGGCAATCCCCTCTGCGTCACCCTGTGCACGGAGCTGGGAATGAACCCGGGAGATGCTGGCTCGGGCGACCATGCGTGTTGTGGGGACGGGCGTGCCGGCCACAGCGGCCAACAGAAAGAGTCCCCCAAAGGATTCTGCTGTTGCGGACGCGCCCAGGCCGGCATGGGCGCGTGCAGCTCCGGAGGCCCGATTTCTGACCCAGCAGGGCTTCGAGGTGTTCGAGCCGCGGGGACTGACGGCGTGCTTTCTCCATCGCCGTGCGGCACGGTTCAGACCCTTAAATCGACCGAACCATCGAGCCCATTTCTGCCCCGCCTACCCCGTCACATCCCCATCGTCACGCTCTTCTGCTGCCCGAGAATCTAAGAATCTCTGTTGCCGCAAGGTCTTTCAGGCCCGGAGTTGTGTGCCGGGCCTCGCTTCAAGAACCTTTCACCAACGGAGAATGAGCCATGAACTTTCTGAGCAAACTGACCATGACCGTGTGGGTTGCCGCTGCGATTCTGGTTGGAGCGAGCGCGACGGAGGCCCGGGCGCTGGACCGCCCGACTCTGGGGATGTCCCCCAAGGCGCATGGAGGCCTCTTTTATGACCATATCGTTTATCAGAGGGACAGGATTTCACCCTCGAAGGTCGTCTACCGGGTTCACGTTCCCAAGATGGTGAACGTCACGAAGTCACCTCTCGGCCCCTATTTTGATACCCCTCGTGTCGAGGTGGCCGACGTGACCTTCCCGGGCTACACGACGCCCAGTAAGAACCCGCTCCAGAAGTAGCGTAGAGGGGCCCTGCGGGCCGCCTTCGAGTGGTTGTGGCCATGGATGCTCTCCCGAGTATCCATGGCCACTTTTTTTTTAAGCGTACACGCCATGCTCCCGCCACTCTTCGAGGATGGCCTCATAACGGCCGAGGCGCATGCCCGTGTAAACGCAGTTGGAGGTTGAGAAGATGTAGCCACCGCCAGGCATGCCGTGCCGGAGGCAGTAGCGTGCGGATTCCCGCGCCTCCCCCTCCGTGCCCGTGTCCAGGAGGCCGCAGTTGACGTTGCCGATGAGGCAGACCTGGTTGCCAGCGATGCGTTTAACCTCGGCGATGTCCACGCCGCCCTGCGGGTCGAGAGAGTGAAGAGCGTGCGGGCGGCACTCGAGAAGCTGATCCAGGATGGGCATGATGTTCCCATCGGTGTGCTTGATGCAATAAAAGCCGAGGTCCCGGTATCCGGCGATGAGTTGCCGGAGGTACGGGGTGACGAACCGGGCGAACTGTTCGGGCCGCAGGAAGGGTCCCGTGTTGAAGCAGTAGTCGCTGCAGAGAGCAAAGCCGTCCAGGCCGCCGTGCCGCGCCAGTTTCTGCCCGCGGTCAAGCGCCCGTTGAACCATGCCCTGGGCCTGCTCTTCCATCCCCTTGGGGTCGTCGGCGATGCGGCACGCAAAGTCGGTCATGTGTGATCCGGATGGAATGCCATACGTCGCATCTCCGTGAAGCATCAGAAAATAACGATCCCCCGTCCTGGCCCTGACCAGGTCGATGAGGCGCAGGGTCTCCTCGATGGAACCGGGATTGGGGTGCAGGAAAATCGCAGCGTGTTGGAAGCGTTCCGCCGTGCGAATGAACAGGTCCGCCAGGTCTTCTCGGTGTAACTGCCGTTCCCTCTCCTCCATTTGCTGCCACTGGCCGTAGGACCTGTGGGAGGGATGGACCTTGCCGAAGGTTTCCATGGTGAGGAAGAACACGAGTTCGAAGTGAGTCACTCGGCTGCCTGGGAGTGGAGGGCGACGCTCCAGGGCGTGTATAAAATCTTCGCGGGGCGTCATAAATAAGAATAAGACCTGGGCCGGAGGGGTACGGAATGCTCCTGATTTCTGGCAAGAATTTCACGCGACAGGGACCCCGTGATGCAATATTTGATCCGTGTTGTGGAAAGTCCGTTTCTTCGTAGCCGAGAGCCGGAATTGTCCCTGGCATCACTCTCTAGGACACAACATCCGAAGTATTCACACAGTTCCAGCATCGATTATTCAAGGGAACCTTGGCACATTGTCCGGTCATGAGTACTAATAACTTATTTTACAATAACGAGTTAAACTCAAACGGCCGCTGACTCCTGCCCGGAAGTCCCAGAATCAACCTTTAGTCGAGGATTGCCGCTTTACCGAGATTCATTGGCGCGGTGCGCTTATTGAAGTTTCTCGGGCTACGGAGACAACTTTGCAGTAGTTGATCCGTGTCGTTGAAATCCGATTCCGCAGCCCAAATCAGATGGAAAGGTCATGAAGGCCGAGGACCTCCAACTCGATTCCCTCTTCTCTTTCGAGGCCGGTCAAGGTCGTATCTCGATGGGCAGCAACCGGATGCTCATGATCGACGCTGAAGCGATGGGGCGGCTGCGGAAGGAACTGATCGACACACTGGGTTGGAAGGTGGCACGTGGGGTACTGATGCGATATGGATACCGATGCGGGGCCGTAGATGCGGTGAAATTGGGTGAGCGTTATTCGTGGGACACTGACCTCGACTGGCTGATGGCGGGGCCGCTTCTCCATCGGCTGGAAGGAGTTGCCGAGGTGGAGGTCACGCGGCTCGATTGCGACCGCAAGATGGGCCGAATCCATGGGGAGGGTATCTGGCGAGATTCGTACGAGGCTCAAGAACACCTGAAGCTCTTCGGACGGGCCGAGGGGCCGGTATGCTGGACCCTCTGCGGGCACGCTTCAGGCTATGCCAGTTTGGTCATGGGCAAAGAGGTGATCTGCCTGGAGAAGGCGTGCGTCGGTGCGGGCCATCCCTTCTGCCACTGGGAAGTGCGCCCGGCGGAATCCTGGGGGGCCGGCCAGTCAGAGGTCAGGGACGCGCTGCGTTCGCTCGACCTGCGCCGCCACATGGACACGATGCTCCGGAATGAAAAGCTGGCCTCCATCAGCACATTCGCCGCCGGACTGGCGCACGAAATCAAGAATCCTCTCAACGCCGCATTGATCCAACTTCATCTCCTCGAGCGCCGTGTTCAGAAACAGGCGAGTCCCAACAGCGAGGAATGTCTCCGCACCGCTCGGATTGTCCGGGAAGAGATCGCACGCTTGAACCATCTGGTCGATGACTTCCTGCTCTTCGCGCGACCCTCGGACATCCGCCAGGCACGCGTGGATTTCCCTCGATTCCTCGATCAAGTCGTCGAGAAGGTCCTCCCGGCGGAGCCCCCGCGCCAGCAGGCGATCCGGCTGGAACGCGACCTCCCGGCTTCGCTTCCTCAGGTCTGGATGGACGAGAGCAAAATGGCAGAAGCCTTCGTCCATCTTCTCAACAATGCGATTGAGGCCATGTCGAGGGGCGGAACCATCCGCATCAGCGCAACCGTCGAAGAAGGCCAGTTGCGCATCGTGGTGGCTGATGAGGGCGAGGGCATTCCGGAGTCCATACGACCCCATATCTTCGATGTCTTCTTCTCGACAAAGCAGTCGGGTACCGGCCTGGGGCTTCCCATCGCCTTGAGAATCATCGAGGAACATCGGGGCAACCTGGAATTGATGCCCGCCACGGCCAAGGGGACAGCCTTTGCCATCACCCTTCCCACGGTCGAACGGGAATCGCCAGTCGCTTCGCCGGTCGGTTAGCGAAGCGTTGATCAATTCAACCAGTGCCGGTAAGCGACCGAAACAGGATGCAAAAGGCGCATCCTTTGGCGCTGGCTTTGCTCATATTGATAATCCGGTGCACATAACGTCGTGGGCCCAGCAGGATCGGGCCGAAGGAGTGATTCGGTTGTCTCAACCTAGAATGTCACTGCCCGCCAAAGTTTGGCGAACCTGTTGCCCTGAGCTTATCTCGTTGCTGGGCAGTGACTAGAATGTCCATATTCCTACATGGAAAGTGGTTCGCCGGGTCAGGTGGGGCATTGTTTAGGCTATTAAGGTGGTTTACCTTTCTTGAACACAGCTTCGGCTTGTTCCTGTAGATGTTGCGCATGATTTGCGCATTAAGCTGGTTGCTAGGTTGCTCATATGCAAAATTTGCGTATTTTGTTGCAGTGAACCGGCACAGCACTCTAGAACGGGAGTTTTGTTGGGCTTCCGTCCCCGTTTGAGAGGAGTAATTCAATGTCCAGAGGACGAATCCTAGTCGTCGATGATGAGAAAAACGCGAGACAGGGCCTGGAGGAGATTCTCTCGGAGGACGGGTATGAAGTGGCTACGGCCATTGACGGTCACCGCGCTATTGAGCAGGCACGCGAAATATGCCCGGATCTGGTATTGACGGACCTGAAGATGCCTGGGATGGACGGCCTGGAACTCCTGTCGCGGATCAAGGGCATCGACCAGGACTTGCCGGTGATCATGATCACGGCGTTTGGGACGGTGAAGACGGCGGTCCAGGCCCTTAAGCAAGGGGCCGAAGACTACCTCACGAAGCCCGTAGACGTTGAGGAGCTGGAGATCATTGTCAAGAAGGCCATCGAGCGCAGTCAGCTTCTCAGCGAGGCTCGGGCGTTGCGGGAAAGGCTGCGTGAGAAGTACCGGTTCGAGAACGTGGTTGGTGCAAGCCCGCAGATGCAGGAGATCTTGCAGACGGTCGAGCAGGTGGCCCCCAGCAGTGCGACGGTGCTCGTTCTGGGCGAGACGGGCACGGGCAAGGAGTTGATTGCAGAGGCCATTCACCAGCACAGCACGCGGGCATCGGGCCCCTTCGTGAAGTTGAACTGCACGACGCTATCGGAGAACCTGCTCGAGAGCGAGCTGTTCGGGCACGAGAAGGGTTCCTTCACCGGGGCGAGTAATCGGCGCATCGGCAAGTTCGAGGTGGCCAGCGGGGGCACGCTATTCCTGGACGAGATCGGGGACATCAGTCCCTCGACTCAAGTCAAGCTCCTGCGGTTTCTGCAGGAACAGAAGTTCGAGCGCGTCGGAGGGAACGAGGTTATCGAGGTGGACGTCCGCCTCGTCGCGGCGACGAATCGAGACCTGGAAAAGGCCATCGCCGAAGGAAAGTTCCGCCAGGACCTGTTTTATCGCCTCAACGTGATCTCCGTGAGGCTGCCTCCGCTCCGAGAGCGCGTGTCGGATATCCCGTTGCTCGTGCATCATTTCATGCAGAAGTATTCGGAGAAGAATCGGAAGAAGGTGTTGGGGATCGAGCCTGAGGCGATGCAGCTTCTGGCCTCGTATGGCTGGCCCGGGAACATCCGTGAACTGGAAAACGTGATCGAACGGGCCGTTGTGCTCTGTCAGGGGGAGACGGTGGGACCGCGGCATCTTCCCACGATGTTCTCCAAGATCGAATCGCCGGCGGAGCTGGGACCGCTGATTCCCGGATCCAACATGAGGGAGATCGAGCGGTATGCGATTCAGAAGACGCTCGAGCACACGGGAGGCAACCGGACCCAGGCCGCTCGCATCCTGGGCATTAGCGTCCGAAAGCTCCAGTACAAGCTGAAGGAATACAGCAATGCTCGGCTCGTCGATGAGAGCAAGAGCGCCTGAGCCTGCCGGACTCCTGTCGGAGCTCGGCCCTCGGGAAAGGCCGAACGCGGCGGAGTCGATCGGCAGACCGTTTCTCTGACCCCTGGCCCCTGCTTCGCACGCCTGGAACGGCTTACTCGGTACACGCATGTGCCGCGCACGGTCTCATCGCATGCTCCGACGCGGGCCCGGAGCGAAAACGAGGCGGGTCGTTCGGGTCGAATCTCTATCCCGGCACGGCTTCGAATCGATCCGTGCCGATATCGAACGAACAGAGCAGAATGGACGGCGGCAGTCGCTTCGCTAACCCATGCCTGAATCCTGGTTCGATGAGCTCAAAGACTACATGGGATTCACCGAGCAGGACGCCCGGCTGCTTCAGGAAATGCGGCCGGTCATCCTTGCGGAGGCGGGCGTTCTTGTAGCCCATTTCTACTCTCGGATTCTCGAACATGTGGGCACGGCGCGGCTGATCCGCGACGTGGCGCAGGTCCAGCGGCTCAAGGAGACCTTGCACGACTGGTTGCAGACGCTGCTGACGGGTCCCTATGACGAAAGTTACCGGGCGAGGCGTTCCCGCATCGGAAGCCGCCACGTCGAGGCGGGCCTCGACCAATTCTACATGTTCGGGGCCATGGATTGCCTGAGAAACGACGTCCATGAGATTCTTGTCCGATCTTGGGGCAACTCCCCTTCCGACCTGGCCCCTCGGCTGGCGGCCGTGAGCAAGGTGATGGACCTGGACCTGGCCGTGATGCTGCAGAGCTACCAAGATGACCTGCTGGCCCGCATCCGGTCCGAGAGCGAGGCCCGTAGCCGCGAGAAGATGGAGGCCATCCAGGTCCTGGTGGCCAGCCTAGCGCACGAAATCCGCAACCCTCTCCACTCCACGCGCTTGCAGGTGACGCTCCTCGAACGACACCTCGCAGGACCCCGCCGGAACGAGGTTTCTGCTAAAAGACTTCAGGTGATCCAAGAAGAGATTGGGCGTCTCGAATGCCTGCTCAACGATTTCATCATCTTTGCCCGGCCGCCCCGGCTCTCTCGGAACTCGACGGACCTGAACGACCTTTTGCGGGAAGTGGTGGACGAGGTGTCACCTCGGGCCATCGAGAAAAACATCCGGATCGAGCTCTCCCTCGACCCTTCCCTCCCCTGGATTCTCCTGGACGCCGAACGCATGCGGCAGGTCATTTCCAACCTCCTGATCAACGCCCTGGACGCCGTAGAGTCGGGCGGATACGTGCGAGTGGAGAGCCGGTGGCAGCAGGGATGCGCTACTTTCTCCGTCGGCGATGACGGACCCGGATTCCCGGCGGACCTGAAGATTTTCGATGCCTTCGTCACGACGAAGGCCCGAGGCACGGGACTGGGCCTGACCATCGCGCGGAATATCGTGGACCTCCATGGCGGGCGCATCTGGGCCGAGAACACCTTGCCCGGGGCGAAATTCAGTGTCGAGATGCCGGCTTCCGAGGGTCCCTCGCAAGCCGGGTGATAGTCGCAACCCACCGTGGCTCAGCGGTTTGACAAGCAGGTATCGGGAAATAAAATAACAATGAGTCCGTGAAGGCAGCCCGAGTAGCTCAATCGGCAGAGCGCAGCTTTCGTAAAGCTGAGGTTGAGGGTTCGATTCCCTCCTTGGGCTCTGGAAGGCGCCAGGAGAAAGGTCTCTCCCGGCGCCTTTTTTTTGAAAATCGGCGGCGGCCGCTTGAGGCCCTCGTGCCCGCTTGGCGCAGCCTGGGAACGATATGGTCTATGCATCCAGCCCAGGCTTCCGTTAGGCGCTTGGGGGCGACAAACTAGGGAAAAGTTTTGTAAGTTTGAGTTGCCCTTTAATGGATAAAAAATCTTTCGATCCCGACCCCGACGTGCACTCAATCGAGATGATCCAAGTTAAGCTAAGAAGTTGGGAATTTGAGTCAGAGACTTCTGTGTAGCCATCAGAATTGGGCCGGCGAAGCCGGCTCAATCCTGGCTCTGAAATCCGCGAGCCAGAAGGGTGCAGCGGATTTCATTAGGCGCTCGGGGCGACAAACTTGAAAAGACCCGGCCCAGGCTCCTCGAGTCCTTGAGAAGCCCGGGCCGGTGCGGGGTGGGGTGGAGAGGCAGTCCTATAAACGGTGGCCGCAGATTCGGCTCTTCGGTCACCGGAAGAGTCAGTTATTGCCGTTCCCGTTGCCGCCACCCATCTCGTCGTCATCGATGCCGTCGTCGTCGTAACCCGGGTCGGCCCCGTGGTTGCCCACGCCGTTGCCGGGGTTGTGCGCCGCCGTCGTCGGCATCAGCGCCGGCGTCCATGTTCCCATCATCTCCATCCGCCCCAGGGTCGCCGTTGCCTGCGCCCTGGCCACCGCCCATCTCGTCGTCATCGATGCCGTCGTCGTCGTAACCCGGGTCGGCCCCGTGGTTGCCCACGCCGTTGCCGGGGTTGTCCTCGTCGTCGTGGTCCTCGTTGTTCCCGTGGCCATTGTTATTGCCAGGCCCGACGCCATTGTTATCCGCTCCGGCGTCGCCGGCATCGCCTGCACCAGCGTCACCCGCGTCGCCTGCACCAGCGTCACCCGCGTCGCCTGCACCAGCGTCACCCGCGTCATCGGCTCCTGCGCCAGCGTCGCCGCCGTCCCCGCCGACGCCACCTTCGGCATCCACTTCTGCTTCGCCGCCCAGAATCTCGCCGTCCGGCATCGCGTCACCTTCGACGCCTTCCACTTCGGCGCCTCCGACCGCTACGGCCTGGCACAGCCGCTCCCAGTGGCTGTCGTCCAGGTAGATGATGTTGAGACAATTATCTTCGTGGTTCGTAAACTCACGGTCATAGACCGCGCCAAACTTACGGCGGGTCTCCCAGCCCTGGCCCGGGTCTTCCGGGACGAAAGGCTCGCCTGGATAGGAGACGCCCTGGTAACTCAGATTCTTCCGGTGGAGGTCCTTGCGAGTGCCAAAATATCGGTAGGAGGTGCTTCCCTCGAGGCTTCCTGCGGACTCCGTATCCTTGGGTGAACTCGGGCAGGAAAAAATGTTGTAATCGGAGACAATGGACGCCATGGGGGAGAAGTCATCCAGACACTCCTGGGGATAACGATTGAACGAGGCCTTGTAGACATTGAGGCCGGCGGAAATTTCCTGGAGGTTATTGATGCAATCAATGACTCTGGCCTTTTCACGCACGGAAGAAATCACGGGCATGAGAAGGGCCACGATGAGCGAAATGGCGCCCACGCCAACGACCAGTTCAGCGACCGTGAAGCCTCGGAGTCCTGTCCTGCGACAGGGTGTCTGCCCGGCCCCGAGGTGGGTGACTTGGATGGACTTGAAGCTTTTCATGGGACGTTTCCTTTCGATTCTGGTGAGCCTTTGCAGGGGCTCGGTTTAGAGTTCAGCAATTGATGAGCAAGCGTAGTGCCACTCGCATAAGGAATTTGTTATTTTTCCAGTCGACCTACGAATTTAAGATTTATCTAGTTATAGATCAGACGGTTAACTCTAAACGTATTTCACCGGAATGAGGCAGGTTTGAAGGCCATGCTGTGGATTTGTGAAAATGTTCACAAGCATAAACCACAAAAAGTGTGACCACTCACGTTTGAGGACGAGGGCGCGAACGTCATGACGTCGCTCGTTTTGAGCACGAGCATGAGCACGACGACGAGCACGGGCACGAGCACCAGCACCCGTAGAAGCACGAAGAAAAGCCTCGTCGGATCGAGTCGGCGTGACGCCGGCTTCGCTGATGCACTTCCGTACTTCATGGCTCGGGCTTAAAATGCAAACTATGAAGAGCGCCTCGTCGGTCGGGGAGATTCGCAAACGGCTGTTACGGGCAGCCGGTCTTTTCTTCGGCGTTTTTCTCGCCGGCGGATTCGGATACTACTTCCTGTCGCCCGGTGAGGTGAACCTGCTGCAATGTTTCTACATGACGGCCATCTCGCTGACCACGGTCGGGTACGGTGAGGTTGTGCCCGTGACGGGATACCCGTCGCTGATGATCTTCACCTCGCTTCTGCTGCTGGTTGGAGTAGGGATTCTGACCTATTCATTTGGCGTGGTGACTGCGTTTCTTGTGGAAGGCACCCTGGACCGCTTTTTTTGGAGGTCGAAGATGGCACGCCAGATTCACAACCTGGTCGATCATTACGTCGTCTGCGGCGTGGGAGAGACGGGCATCCATGCCATTCACGAGCTCCAGGTCACCCGGGCGGGATGCGTGGTGGTGGACTCTGACGCCGCTCGTTTCGAAGCGCTTCAGGGCTGGGACAAGGTGTGTTGGGTCGAGGGTGATGCGACGGACGACCAAGTGCTGGAGTCGGCTGGAATCGGGCGGGCGGCGGGCCTGCTGGCGTGCCTGCCGACGGACCGGGACAACCTATTCCTGGTACTTACGGCGCGGCAGTTGAACCCTCGGCTTCGGATCGTCGCGAAGTGCGTGGACCCGGAAAACGAGGGCAAATTCATGAAGGCGGGCGCGGATGCTTGCGTTTCGCCACAGGTGATCGGAGGTCTGCGGCTGGTCTCGCAGCTCGTCCGGCCCACGGTGGTGGGTTTCCTGGATTTGATGCTGCGGGAGAGGGATAAGAACATCCGGATCGAGGAGGTAAAGATTGCGGCCGCGTCGGAGCTGGTGGGCCGTTCGCTGAAGGATGCGGAATTCCGGCAGCGTTTTCAGCTTCAGGTGCTGGCGCTGAGGCCGAAGAACGCGACGGGCTTCGTTTACAGCCCGGGTCCCGAAGAAATCCTGAGGGAAGGGATGACGCTGGTCGTGATGGGCGAGGTGGAGCAGGCGAGCAAGCTGCGAACGGTGGCCGAGTCGACGAGGGAAAGCTTCACGGCTCGAGGCTGAATAGCCGTTCGGGATAGACGAGCCAGAGGCGGCCGCCGTCTCGAAGGATGGCCACGGGGTCCTGGTCCGGCAGCTTCGGGCCACTCAGGGGAAGCGAGCCGGCCCGGCGGGAGTCCCGCGGGCCAGGCTCGAATGAGGCACGGGGCTGAAACACCGCGTTCCTCGTCTCGGAGTCCGTGGCGAGAAGTCGGCCCTTCGGGAGACGCGCCAGGGGCATCAGGCCATCGGGCGTGATCAGAAATTCGCTGAAGAAACCTTGTCGTCCAGCGTCGCTCCGGATGCGCAGGACATGGCCTTCGGGCCCGGCAAAAAGCTGGAGGGACGACGGCGGACCGGGGAGTTGCGGCGCTGGCCAGGATTGGGCCAGAGAGAACTCGTCGGACCGGGGCAGCAGCCGAAGAGAGAAGACTCCATCGGGAATGGCCAGAAGGAGGGCTTCCCCGGTGGCCAGGAGTGAGGCAGGGGAACGGCCTGCCGGCAGGGGCAGGCCGGCTTCGGTCTGGCTCAGGATGGCCTCCAGAACGAGGGGCGGAGATGCCTGGGGAATCTTGAGGTATCTCTGGATTCCGAGGGGGGTATAGGTGAAGAGCTGGTTGCCGGCAGAGGCGGCAGCGAGGGCCACGTCGTCGGCGAAGCGGCCGGAAAGGAATGCTCTGGCCCGCTGGGGGAGTCCGCGCCAGAGGACCGAATAACCTTCCCGTTCACGAAACCAGTGCCAAGGACCGTCCTCGAGGATGCGGCCTCGAAAATCCTTGGAGTCCCCCATTTCACGCCAGTTCTTGCCATCTTCCGGCCGGGGGCTGAACCGGAAAGCGATATCGCGGCCGCCCTGCTGGGACAGGCAGAGCATCTCCGGCTCGACTCTTGTCGGCGCGGACGCGGCGGATGGGCCTGAAGCCCCTCGGAGGAGCAGGTGCTGGGTATCGCCGGTCTCCGGGTAGAAGAGAAGATTAGACACCGGATCGGGCCGGGCGAGGTCGTAGGAGACGACGCCTGCGGGTGTGGCGATCCAGAGCCGGGAGTCGTGAACAAGGAAATCCCGAAAGTCACTGGTCGAGAGGAGGCCTTCGGCAAGGGGGATGGGCTGCCAGGCGCCGCGGGCGTCCCGCATTTCGAGGCGCACTCGATTCCCTTTGGCGACGCTCCCGTCATAGATTTCCTCCCGAGACCAGCGGAAAGTGGGCGTTTCCCAGCGAATCGAGGAGAGAAACGGGTTGCGCCCTCCTTCTATTTTTCGAGGCTTCCCCTCCGGCAGGGAGAGGGAGAAGACCTCCGAGAGCGATCCCTGAAGCCGGATAAACAGTTCATTCCTGGCGCGGTCCACCACGAGGTCCGTGGCCCTGGCCAGGTCCGGGTAAAGCCGAGCTTGGGCAAGATCGAGGCGGCTCGGATGGAAAGGATAATGGCAGAGTCCGGCCTCGGTCGCCGTCCAGAGAAGCCCTTCGTGCACCACGACATCGAGCACGTGGTCAAAGGAGAAACGCCCACGAGTGAAGCCTATCTCGGACCAGCGGCCGGTCGAGTCCACCGTTTCGAGATGGACGGCGGGCTTCTTCAGCTCGACCTGGGGATCGAAGTCCAGGGGTCTCCACCAGCGCCAGAAGCCATTGAATTCGACAAGGATTTCCTTGCCCGCGGCATTCTGAAGAACGGGAGCGGGGTCGGGGACCGGCAGCCAGGCGTCGGCGTCCCGAGCATATTGAAGGACCTGGTCGTCTTTTCCACGAAGGTAAAGGCCGGGTTTTGGACCCGGTTGGACCGGCGTTGCGAGGAGCAACTGCTCGCCGTGCCCGCCGGCGGGATAGAGCCTCATGCGATCGAGAGGGAGGCGCTGGCCATCCAGGACATTTCGGGTGATCCCGGCTCGGGTGACGAGCCAGAGCGCATCGGACTCGACCGCCATGGACTGGATTTGGTCGAAGGGGAATCGCCCGTCCTGGAGAGTGATGGGCTTCGCGGGCGACTCGCCGGCGTGAAGCCATGCGCCTTCAAGCCTGGGCGGTGCTTCTTTCCCCGGGAGGCCTTCATGCCAAGTCCAGAAGGAATTCCGCAGCACCTCGTGTCTCTCGAGATGCCTGGCGGTATCGGGGTGGGTGCATTCCTCCCAATTCCCGGCCTCCTCCCTGAATCGAAAGGCCCGGGCGACCGAGGAATCCGTGAAGAGGCAGAGCATGGTGCAGCCGCCGGGCTCGGGCAACAGCCGAGCATGCTGGAGCAACCGGCTGCCGGGGAAGGGATGGAAATCGAATCGAAGGGGATCGACGGGGATTTCGCCTGATGGGATGGGATAGCGCAGGAGGCCCTGAGCCGAGGCGATCCAGAGCGCGGTTTCAGAGACGGCGATCGCGCGAGCGTCATCAAAGGACCAGCGGCCGTTAGAAAGACGAAGTTCGTGCCTGTGGCCGCTCGGGTCATGAATCCACTTGAGGAGGCGCGGCCTGGGGGAATCCGAAGGATTCTGAGTCTCGAACGACCACCGGCCGTCGCCGGCAACGGCCCGAGGAAGGGAGGCGTCGAGGGCGGGATCGGGTTTCCAGGCATCCGGAAGGGGCTGGTAGCGCCACCAAGGCTCTTGACCCGAACGGCGGGCGAGAAGCCGAGGTTCGTCCGCTGGGGTGGGCCAGTGGACGTGGAGCTCACGGGAGTCGCCGACGTCCGGGATGCGCAGGTCCGCGAGCGCCGTTGGCCGGAAGGGATGTGAAAGAGGGAGGGGGCCGGCGCTGGTGGCCGCCCACCAGCGTCCCTGAAACCATTCAACGTCCCACACTTCATCGAAGCTGAAGAGGAGACCTTCCGGTGTTTCCAGGAGGACTGGCGTCCCGGGGTGTTTCATGAACCGGCCCGAGATTTTTCCCTGTGAACGCTCCCAACGCCAAAGCGGCGTCTGAATGCGAAGGGTGGACTCGAAGGCGGCATGGCTCTCGGGCGTCGCATCGTCCCACGTGTGCGTCCGGGTGTTGAACCGCGCGGCGTTCCCGGCGACGAGACCCAGGAGAGCCGTCTTGCCGTCGCCGGCCGTGACGGTCCGCAGCTCCGATGCCGAGCTTTCTGGGAAGAAGGAAGTGCTGCCCTTCTCGCGGCAGAGTAGCCCGATGGGAGTAGAGACCCAGAGAGCATCCGAGTCCGGATCGACGGCCGCGTCGAGGACGGAATCGAAGAGGAAACGGCCTTCGCGGGCCGTTGCGGCGAGGTCGATGGGAATCTCTTTCCCGCCGGCCGTACGAAGGAATCCGGAGAGTCGGTCCGAGCGCCGTTCCCATCGCCAGAAATCGGAGGAGACGAGGGTTTCGGCCTCACCGGGTGGAAGGACTTCGGTTGGAATCCAGTGTCCGTCCTGGAATCGATAGTTCCTCCCTGGATGGTCCGACGCCGCATAAAGCTGGCCAGAGGAAGTGAAGAACCGTACGATGCCCGGGAGACGGTGGATTTTCATTTTTTCGGGGTCGAGAAGGGCATCGGAGGGTCCGAGAAAGTACTGCCAGACGGCGTTTTCCGTGGCGACGAACACACATCCGTCCCACGGCCACACGGCTCGAGCGACATCGAAGGAGAAGCGCCCGGACGCCGGATCAAGAAGAGGAATGTCGGGCTCTACGGCTTCGATGGCCAGCCGCTTTCCGCGATGTGCCCAGCGCCAGAATTCATTTTCCTGAAGGACGGCGGCTGGAACGTCCATGGCGGATGAACCCCGGATTTCACGCCAGGAATGGTCTTCTAAACGCCGCCAGATTCCTCCACCGGACGTACGAGCCTGGACCTGATAACCGGGTCGGAAGAAGAGCTCCTGAATCGCCTGGCCCTCGAGAAAGCGAACGGAGGGGATGGGGGGATCGGTGCTGAGGGGCCAGGCCACGAGACCCCGATCGGTCGCCAGCCAGAGGGTTTCGCCTTCGACGGCGAGGTCATGAATTTTTTCCCAGGCTCGGATCGCCGGTGGGCCGGCATCCGTTTCGGCCCTTCGGCCCGGGGAAGGAACGCGCTCGGATGAGGTGCGGGTGAAGGGATCGAATTCGACGACGCTAGAGTCCGAAGCGAGGAGATACAGGCGTCCCCGTGCACTGACGCCCGCGGCCCGGGTCTCCAGGTCGGGACGGGCCGGAATTTCAAGCCAATCTGTTCCGAGATGCTCATGAGGAATGCCCCGGTTGTAGATTTCAGTGGAGAGAAAGACCTTGCCGCTTTCGCAGACGATGGCGAGGAAGCGTTCCGAGCAGAGAAGTCGGGCAATTCGCTCAGGTGCGAGAGCCAGTTCCGGCAGCCACCGGTGGAGGCGCACGTCATAGACCAACAGGAACTGGGGTAAGGCAAAATACCAGCGGTCACCGAAGCGGGCCGCATCCACCAGATCGGCCAGGGGCAGGGACCGGGAGGGGTTCTCCGGTTGGAAGGCCCCTTGGAAAGAAGGGTGGCCGCCGGCCTCTGACACGAGAGCGGAATGCAGTGTTCCGTCGGACATGAGGGCCCAAACACGTTCCTGGCCCCGGGCGGCCTGGATGCGAAGGCCCTTCGGAGCGGGGAGGCCGGGAGACCAACGGTGCTTCCGAAGATCGTAGAACCGGATACCGTCCGCTTGAACAAAGGTGAACTGGTCCTTCCGTTCGAAAAGGTCGAGAAGAGGGGCGTCCGAAAGGACGTCCTCCCGCCCGTGGGAGCGGTCGCCCTCCTCCATGAGATCGCCCCTGCGCGTGAGAAATTGGGGGCGGCCCTGCCACAAGAGCAGGCGCTGAACGGCCCGGCCGTCGAGCGGCACGGGCCGCAAGTGACCGTCCGGCTCGATGCGGAGGACCTCTCCATCCTGGAGGAGGGCGAGGGGGTCGTTCCCGGGCGCGGCCAGCAGCTCGGCGACGGGAGAATCAGGAAGCGCCCCGCGGTCGATCCATGTCCGGTTCTTCTTGTCATAGGCCCAGAGGCGGCGGGTGGTAGCCAGGTAGAAAAAGGCGTCCGACTCGGCGACGTCGGCGATGGGCGAACGGAGAGGGGGAAGCGGGGAAGGACGCTCGCGGGTCGCCTGGCCCGGCTCATGGAAGAAGAGTCGGCGATGGGAGACATAGGCCAGGGTCTGGCCGTTCGAGGCCAAGGCCGCGACGCCGCCGGCAATGGGCCGCTGGCCTAAGAAAAGATTGCCCTTGGCGGTGAGGACTCCAGGTCGGTTCTGGCATATCTCCAGGGCGAGGATGTCCGCGCGGTCATCGAACTTCAGCGGAGGGCCCCAGGCATGGCGGGCGAGATCGTAAGGCGCGAGGATGCCGCCCCCTCCGACCCAGAGCGCCGTCCCCGATGTGGCTGCCGCAGTCAAGTCCTCGTCCCGGAGAGGGGACGACAGGCCATCGCCTATCAGATCGTGCCAGCGATGCCTCGAACGTAGGCCGACGCCGCCCTGGGCGGTGCGGTAGGCCAGGAGGGCGGGCCCCGCCCGAACTTCCCAGACGCGGTCGCTCTGAAGTCCGCCGCCGGCCACCTGGCGATCTGGCCGAACGGTCCAGTGATCCTTCCACCGGCGCTCCACGAGGTCATAGCTGACGATGCCCTCCCCGTCCGTCGCCCAGAAGGTTTCCGGGTATCGGAGGGTGACGGAGGTGAACGGGGCCTTGCGGACGGGGCAGACGCTTCCGCCGAGAAGGGGATTGAGGTTGTACCCCGCCGTGCTCACGAGCCCAACTTCCCCTTTCCGGGTGGAGTAGAGGAGATGCCCCGGTCCGGAAAAAAGGCGCAGAATCCGGTCCCCATCGGGATGAGGCACGCTGACGCCGGAGGCAAAAAGGATGCCCTCGCCGGTCACGGCGAGAACGGCCTCGGACCCCGGTTGCGGATGAAGACCGAAGACGGCTTTCTGGCGGAATCGCTCGGGCTCGTATTCCTCCCACGTGTGCCGGTCCACGTGGTACTGGAATACGCCCTGCCGGGCGCCGACGAGGATTCTGCCCGGGATTTGGGCGGCGCACAGGACATCCGTCTCCTTGAGCGGGTAAGCCGCTGAGGAAGAGACGTCGGGGAGCGAGTAGGCGGCCTGGGAATGACCGGCAAGCCATTCCAGGGCTTCTTCGCCCGCTTCGATTCGCCCGAGGGAGTCGCGGTCGGTGAGCACATAAAGAACCTGCCCCTGATGGGCGACGAGCTTGTGGATGCCGGGCTGGGGCCCGGGGATCGGGTCCAGAAGGCTGGAGGAGGTGTTGCCGCTCACCGTCTGGAAGACGGGAATCCGGGCCTCACGGCCCGCTTGCCAGAGTGCCTCAGGCGTCCGGAAGAGCAGGAGACCGCGGTCGCTGGCCAGCCACGCCTTTCGGTCGAAGATTTCGATGCCTCGAAGGACCGGAGCGTCACCGGTCTCGCTCGCCGCGAGGGCCTCCCAGGCCAGGCTTTTCGAATTGAAAACGCGAAGAAACTGACGGGCAGAGGCAAGAAAAACGAAGGAATCCATGCCGGCCGCGTCCGTGAGGGATTCCGGCGCAGCGGCCAGACGAGATGGCGCGAGGAGGTCACCGGGACGTCCGTCCTCCCCGAAGAATCCGAGCCGGAGGCCGCCCTGCTCTCCGTGGCGGAGGTAACCGACTCGGCCTGCATGGGCCACGAGATGCCGGACGGGGCCCGCCTCCTTCCACTCTCCCTCGACGCTTGGGGATACCAGCCACTTGTGGTCCCTTCGGAGGAAAATGCCCGCATCGGTACCGACGTAGAACGTGTCCCGATCCGGCAGGTAGGCAAGGGCGGTGATCGTCGCGGCCAGTTCCGGACGAGGAAGAGCGTCAGCCGTAAAGGAGCGCCATGCCCTTACGGGAAGGTGATAATGGGCCATCGACCAGGAATGCTGGGCCTGGTCATAGATGGCCAGGGTATGCCCGCTGGCGAGAAGGATTTCGGAGGGTCCGGCGCAGACGCTGGAGGCCTTTTCCCAGGGAAAATTTTCGATGCCCAGCGGGCCGAAGAGGAAACGGATGCCGCCCCGGCCCGCGGGGCAGGCGGCGACGCCGCCACCGCCATCGCCGAAGAGAATGGATCGGCCGTCCTGCGATATCCACCGGACCGGCAGGAGCGCGCTGGGGGGATCGGACACGCTCAGGGTGGACCAGAGGCGCGTGGCGGGGTGATAGACCTCGAGGCCGACTGGTGTGCCAAGCCAGACGTTTCCCGATTCAGAATCGAGATGTGCCGAGAGGATGCCCTGGTCGTGGTAGCTGTGGATGAGGCGCGGGTCAGGGATGTCTCGGAGTCGGGAGGACTGGTACGTTCCCAGGCGGTCGAGGATAAAGTGACCCAGGGCGATGAGCCCGAAGGAGAGCACGGCAAGGGAGAGGGCCGTCCCGGCCCAGGCGGCGTCGCGGGCCGGGCGGACTCGGCGGACGGACCGGAGGAGGGCGGCGAGGGAGGCGGGTGAGGCCGGCCCGGCCACGCCTCTCAGTTCCGCCCGGGTCCCGGTTGGGTGCCTTCGACGAGAGATATCCATGCCACGTCACCCTGTTCAAAGAGGACGCCGAGGGCTTGGGACGAAGCGTAGCGCTGGAGCGGCTCGAGCACGGTCCGCCGTCTGACGCCGAGCCAGGCTCGAAGGACCTCAGCGCGAAGAACTTCGGGCCGGGCCACCCGATTCTCGGTGAGGAGCGAGGCGAGCCCCTGACGATCGGGGCCGGGCCACCGGAGACGCTCGATGGTCCGCAGGTGGGTTGAAAGCCTCGGTTCCGCGAGCTCGAGGGCGATGCGGCCCCAGCGGCCGGCCGCTTCGAATTCTTCCCGGCGTATCAGGGCCTCGAGCCAGAGCTCGAGGACGTCTCCAAGGCCGAGATGGCTCAAGCCGGCGAGCTGCGGGCTCTCGATGGTCCGGCGCAGCTCGTGGACGCGATACGGGGGCAGCCAGCCCGTGTGCCAACCCTGAAGCACTGAAGTGAGATTCCAGAGGTGGAGGAGCGCTTGGCGGAGAGGCGCGGAGGCGATTTCCAACCACTCGGCCACGCCTGTTTCCGTGTGCCGGAGAAGCAGGTCCGCGATGGGCACCGCCCGGCGAAAGCCCTCGGGCCGCCCGGAAGCGGACCAGCGAAGGGCCCGCAGGGCCGCATCCGGCTGAAGATCACTCTCCGACAAGAATTTCCGATAGTAGATTCCGGCCGTCGCATGAAATCGATCCCGGATGCCGCTTGCCGCATCCCCGGCCCCGGCGATCCGCCATGCTCGGGATAAGGTCAGGGCGCACCGCGCGATGTCATCCGCCGCGTAGCGATGGGGACGCGGCGGCTCGGGAAACGCATCGTTCGCCAGAAAAAGCAGGCGCGCCCGCAAACGCGTGATGAGAACCTGCCGCAATCTCTCGGCCTCGGCATGGTCCGGCGGCACGGGGGCCGGCCCGCCGGACCCCGTGCCGCCGGGAAACCGGGCGCTTCCCAAAGGGTCGAAATTGCGGAGTGCTTCCTCGTCCCGGCGAATCAGCCATTCAGCCACACAGGCCGTGATGCCTTCGGACGTGGTTTGCCGTTCCCGGCCACGGAGCAGGGGATTCAGTGCCCTTCGTTGCCAGGCCTTGAGACGAAGAAGGAGCGCGCCGGACGGCTGTAGGTACCCGAGGAAGAACCAGGCGAAGCCCATGATGGGGAGGTTTAGCGGTTGGACCCGGACGACCCAAGCTATCCAGCCGGTGAAGAGGAAGAGAAGAAGAGTCAGCACGCCGATGAGAGACCAGGGAGCGCCGGCGTAGAATCCGTGGCCCACCAGAGGAAGCCAGAGGAAATCGTGAAGCCATCGCACGGAGTACCCCGCGGGCTCCAGTGGTTCGAGGAATAGGGCGGCGGCGGCGAGCAGCACGAGGCCGAGCACCAGGATGCCGGAGAAGACGAGCCGCCGACTGCTCGTGCCAAGCAAAGAGGCCGTAGCCCCCTCGCGGAGTGATTCCAATGCAGCGTCTGGAATCTCGGAGATGACCTCCATGGAAGTTACGTCCCCCGCGGCGCGAAAACTCCAAGAATATCGAGTAAGTGTTTTTCGGGATTGACTTTATACAAAGTTTATCATATCGTAAATGGTATGGGAAGAATGCAAACTCAGGAGGTACGACGAGGAAGGTTTACAGAGGCGACGGTCCTGCTGTAGGTTCACTGATGGGTAAATATCAGATCGGGGATCGGGTCGTTTACCACAAGACGAAGCATTCCACGCACCCCACGTCGAGGGCGCAGGACATGCATCCTGCCGAACATGGCGATGAGTACTCCTATATTGTCGACAAATACTGGACCGTGGTCAGAGTCCTCGATGACCGCACGATCGAGGTGCGTACCCGTAAGGGCAAGGTCCATCACTTGGACGTCAATGATCCTTTGCTGCGGAAGGCCGGGCCTCTGGAATCGTGGTGGTATCGGGATCAGTTTCCGTCAGTAGAAGCGATTGTACCTGCACAGTAAGTCCTCCGGGCCCGGTGGAAGCAGCCTTCCTGAATAACCCCCCGGTTCAGAATCGGGTGTGCACCGGCTTTCGTTTTGCCTTTTTCTCGATAGGACGGGTCGCGCGCAGCCGCATCCCACTTCTGCTTTTTGTCTTGCTTTCCATCCTCCTTTCCTGGTCTTTGAGCTGAACGCGGCATGGATTTCGGTCTAGCGGGCAAGGCGATCCTCGTGACGGGCGGAACGCGGGGTGTCGGGCGTGGAATCTCCGAAGCCCTGCTGGATGCGGGCGCCCGCGTGGCCGCAGGCTACGGGGGAAATCACGAGGAGGCGAAACGATTTCTCGAAAGCCGCGCGACGGAGAAGTCGTCGCGCGGCCTGCTCGTCATTCCAGCGGACCTGGCGCGAGAAGAGGACCACGAAAAGCTCCTGGACGCTGTGCGCGAGGCCTTCGGACCCCTCGACGGACTGGTGAATGGCGCAGCCATCAAGGTCCCTGAGGATCAGTTGGGCCTGCCCCAACTGGCACAGATGGCCGTGGTCAACGCCATCGCACCTGTATCGCTCACCTATCGCGCACTGGACTTCTTCTCGCCTCGAGGCGCCTCGGTGGTCAATATCCTCACGGTTCTTAAAGAGGTGTACTATCCGGAGCCTCCCCAGGCCCGTGCGATGGTCCACCATGGCGCTTCAAAAGGTTACCTGGAGACCGCCAGCAAGCTGATGATGGACGAGTGCCGGCATCGCGGCGTGAGGGTGAACTGCATCGCTCCAGGTCCAACGCGCGGCGGTGGACTGTCGAAGAGCGAAGCCACTCACGCCGAGCGATTCCGGCACGGACAGTACGGAATGAAGCGCCGTGCCGAGATCGCGGACGTCGCCGCAGCGGTGTTATTCCTCCTCTCGCCCTGTTCGAGCCATATCACCGGACAGACCCTGTATGTCGCAGGCGGCCAGGAGCGGGCACCGTTCTTCTACCCCCGGCAGAAGGAATGAAGCGGCAACGAGTCCTGTAAGCCTTCGCTACAAGAGTGCGGGTGCATTTCCGGGTTCAAGCCGGTGGTGCCCCGGACCCGCGGCTCAGGATGGGGCACGGAGGACGGCTCATGGCTCATCGCTCACCGGCGTCGGTGCCGACCAGATGACCCTGCCCCCGGCGTCCATCATGCCGAGACGCGTGCTGCCGTCCCGGTTCATCACCATTCCTGCACGCCCCTTCCCCTCGGTATCCATGAAACTCATCGACGGGCTGCCGTCGGGGTAGAGCCCGAACTCGCCTCTCGCCACGCCTTTCCCATCCCGGAGGTCGACCGATGGAGCGCCCTCGCCGTCCAGCGCTAACAACGCTCGGGCACGGCCCTCGACGTCCAGGAGCACGAGCCGGGGCGTAGGGTCGACGGAGAGAAAGAGCCCGGCCTTCCCATTCCCACTCTTCAGCCTCAGAAAAGGCCCTCCCTCTTCCCGAGATTCAACTCCGCTGTCCCCTGTTTCGACCGTCCGGTCCCCTATGGCCAGGATGGCGGCAGCCTTCTGTTCCCGGCCGAACAGGCCGAAAGTTGGGTGTCCCTCTCCGCGCAGTACAAGTCCCGCCCGAGTTTTCCCCTCCTCGTCCAGGACGGTGAGGGACGGACTACTCGGCTGCTGCAGGACGAGCTGTGCCCGAGTCCTGCCCTCCGCGTCCACCAGGACAAAGGTCTCGGCATAGAGCGCCTTGACCCTCTGAGATGGGTCGCGGGCCATCGAGGGCTCGGGCGCGAAAACACGGCTTCCCAGCGCCCCTCCGATCAGGCCAGCCAGCACCGCTAGGCCGAGCAACCATCCTTTTTCGCTCGTATTCATCGTCTTCTCCTCTTAAGGCGGGCGAAGCCCGCAACCCAACCAGGGTGCAAAAGATGTCAGGGTTCAGGAACCAACTGACACCCGACACCTATCAACTTCTCCGCCGGGCGCCCACAGAGGGGGAGCGGGGCGCGGAGAAATTACACCCAAAGACTCTACTTGCTTCAAACCTGTACTTCCAACCCTGGGACCCGGGCAAATTCAAAGAGTTAACGCTCGGACGCGTAACTTCTCGATCAGTTCGGGGAAGTGAACCCGCCCGATTTCATCATCGATGATGATTCAGCACTTCACGAGTTTTCGCAGCGAAGCGCGTCAGCCCTTCGTCTGGACCCTCAAATCTCATCTCTCGGACGGAACGCTGACGCGTTCCGCACCGTAGCGAAGCCCGCAATTTGTCCCGTTGCGAGCGCTTCAGCACCGTTCGCGCGGTGTCAGCCCCGAATGGCGTTGCGAAGCGCGTCAGCCCTTCGTGGACCCTCAAATCTCATCTCTCGGATGGAACGCTGACGCGTTCGGCTAAGGCATTCATACCTCATGACCTTGACCTGATCGTCCTCCCTGAACTTATTGAGAAGTTACTCGGACGCCGTCTACTCCGGTACGATTACCACGATGTCCGTTACTTCGTTCCGTTCCACTTGCTGGCAGAACTGGGCGAAGGCCGGGTAGTCCTGCGGCGTCACCCTCTGGATGGGCATGACGAGCGAACGTACGAGACGCACCATGGCCCCCTCCTCTTGCCCGACGGACTCGAATCGAGCGAAGATGCTTTCCGCAACCAGATCGGGAGGCCGGTGCGTGAGCGTCGAGCCTTCCGGAAACGAGAGCCGCGTTTCCATCCGGGTGTTGAGGGGGCTCGGGATGAGAAGCGGAATTCTCCGGCCGGGCAGGGCGGCGAACCGCTGGACCAGATTGTGCGTGCCGAGGAACTGCGTCACACGGAGGGAATTTCCCTCCCGCCGGGCGAATCGAGATGCCTTGAAACGGTATCGGATGACCACGGGCTTCTCCGGGTCATCCGGGTTTTCGAGGGTCATGTCGGATGCGGACGCGCCGCGGACCGCCTCGCTCAAGTTGCGTTCGATCCTCTGAAGCCACTGCTGATAAGAGAAGTTTTCCACCATCACGCGGATGGAGCCGGCGGAAAACCCCGTATACTCCGTCTCGACCTGGGCGTCCAGATCGCCCTCGGAGGAGACCCGGCCCGACAACACCGTGCTGATCCGGTCCTGCTCCGGCGGCCGGTGCGGGATTTCCACGAAGGCCTCTCCTTGGCCCAGGACGAGCAGGCCGCGGGTTCCGCCGAATGCCGGACTGATGTAGCCGAAGGGAACTCCGGACCGCACCGGCTCGATCCAGATTTCGGGCCGGCCGGGCAGGCGAAGCCGCAGGAGACCGAATGGAAATGTCCCTGAATTCGGAACGTCCATGACCGGAAGGGCGAGGGCCTGACTGTAAGCGAAGACGACGTCCGTTGTCAGGCCGGCCTCATCATAGAGAGCCTTCAAGAGCACCAGCGGGTTGCCCGCCCGCTCGCTGAAGATCAGGTGCGCCGGATGGCCGAGGAAGGTCGTTCCGCCCGGGTTTTTCACCCGATCCTCCACGAGCCGGAAGATGCGTTTCGCCCGCTCGGGGTCATCCGTGACATCGTGCAAAGCCTCGCGCAGCGCCGCTCCCATCTCGGGGCTGACCCGCAGCAGGCCCATGAGCCGGTCCTCATGTTGTCGTCGGACCGCTTCCCACGTCAGCCCGCCGGAGAACTGAAGATATGGGATGTATTCCTGGTAAGGCACGGACTTGGGTTCCCGATGCACGGCGACGGGATTCCTCATCTCCCAGCGGTAGATGTCCAACCCCTGCCGTTTCTCGATTTGCGGCTCGATGCCCCCATTCTGGAAATGAAATCGCAGGGGGTAGCCCGGGTCTGTCAGAATCACGAGCTGCGCCCGCTCGGTGGGGACTTCCAGCGAGTTGAATGTGAAGTTGGCGCCCGAGTAACCGTTCGGAATCTCAGGCTGCTCCGACGCGGCCAGATGCTCGAATTCCACGATGTCGCCGGGCGCGAGCCCGCTCATCGTATAGCTTTCCTTGGGATGATGAATCTCGGGCTCGAACGTCTCGCCATTGGGCTTCACCACTCTCAACTCATACAGGCGCGCTCCGTCGGGCACCGAGATTTCTCCCAGGCGCTCGACCCCGTCCTTGTCCAGCACCTTGGCGATGATGTGAGTCAGGTCCAGGCTCGACCCGTCCGGAAACACGCGGGTGACGAACTGGTCCAACAGGTAAACCGTGGAGATGCCCGGAGGCGGGGCCCCGTCGCCCCGGGCCTTCAGGACCTCCTCCAGAGGAATGCGGAACTCTTCGAATTCGTCTTTCTCGCCCAGAAGGATCAGAACCTCCCGCAGTTCCCGGTCCGCCGGCCGTTCCTCGAGTGCTTTTTTCAAAGCCGCACGACCCTCCTCCGGTCGGCCCGACCGGAAAAACAGGCGCGCCAAGTCCTTATACACGGCCTCCGGATTCGGGTCGAACGCGAGCAGGCCATGGAGTTCCGACCGGGCCTCCTCCCACATCCCCTCTCGCAGGTAAAGGTCCGCCAGAGCGCTGCGGAATCGGGTTTCCCGTGGACGCTGCCGGACCAGCCTCTGGTACTCCCGGATGGCCTCGCGCGTTCGGCCGAGGTCCTCGAGGTGGCCGGCTCGATGACCCTCCTGGGCCAGGACCTCCTGGAGGCGCCGCTCGCAATCGTCCGCACGGGCAAAATCGTGGCGGGCCTCGAACCAGTCCCTCCCGTGCTTCAAGGCCTGTTCAGCCTCGGGATGGAGCGACAGGGCGCGGTCCAGGGCCTCCGTCGCCAGGTTCTCCCAGCCGCGGCCCCGGTAGGCCAGGAACAGCGTCAGGCCGTAGCCCCAGTAGTGCGGGTTGATCCGGGTGCAGCGCTGGATCGATCGGATGGCTTCCCGGGAATGATTCTCGGTGATGTCGAAATCGGAGACCTCGTCCAGGGCAGCGGCAAATTCGTCCGCCAGGTCCGCCGCTCGCTGGTATTCCTGGCGGGCACGGGAGCTGGCCTCCTCCTTGGACAGGGAGTCGTCGTCGTTGAGATAACGAGCCAGATAGAAGTGGAATTCGGCGAAGTCCGGCAGGGCCGCCGTGGCCATTTCCTGATGAAGCCGCGCCTCGACCCCATTGCCTGCCTCGCTGGCCAGCCATGCCTTCACGAAATGGGCCCAGGGATCGCCGTGCCTCTCGGCCAAAATCGCGTCGCAAAATCGCTCCGCAGTGTCCGCCAGCGCTTCCGTGCGCCAGGCCTCCGGCGACGGGGGCGGCTCGGTCTTCCGCACCGCCGCGGGCCCCTTGAAATCCTCGAGGGCCCTGGAGGAAGCATCCGTCACGCAAAGCCTGAAGCCGGCGGGCACGCTGCCCGAGCACGCCTTGACCACGAGACCATGCCACCCCTCCTCCAGAGCGAGCCTGAAGCTCTGTTCCTCCCTGACCCAGTTCCGCGTCGAGTCCCGAAGGAGGGCGGTGCGCCCATCGATCGCAAGAATGAGCGGGTCCGCACAGTCCAGGTGGAAAATGACCTCCTGTGACAGCGGCAGCCAAAAACGCGCGGCGGCATAGAACGTGCCCGGGCGTAAGTCCTTCCCCACCGGTCGCACCCAGTCCCCGGTGAAATCTTCATCCCGGGTCCTGACCTCCTCCCCCTCCCATTCGTAGGTCGGCCGGAAGGCTTCGTCCGCCTCCGGGGGAAAGGCTCGGTGCAGATCGAGATGGCCGTGGCGGCCGAAGCTGCCCGTCACCCGCCAGGCGCCCACCTCGCCCATCTCACGCCGGGCACGCACATACTGGTCATGCCGGCCAGTCCGTTCATACAGGTCGGCGAGCACCTCCCGGGCAAGACGAACCGTCAGGAGCGGCTGCGAGCCGGGCCGCCGGAGCAGGCGGCGGAAGGCCGGTTCGACGCGTGCGGTGAAATCATTGGTGTTTCCGAGGTAACTGCGGATCGTTCTGACCGCCAGCTCGCGGATGGGCGGCTCGGTCTCCTGGGCGGCGATGGCCAGAAGCGGATCGAGAGCGCTGGCATAGTCCCCTCTTCGTTCGAGAACCATGCTGTAGAGAAACGCGGCCATTGGATTGCCGGGATCGAGCTGCACGGCCCGGCGCAGGTAGACGTTGGCCAAGCTGGTCGACGGGGTGTGCAGAAAATAGAGGACGCCCAGGCGATAGTAATCCTCCGGCGTCGCCGCGCCGGAACGCACCCGGCCCTCTCGGTCCTCCGTCTCTTTCCGCGCTTCGTCCGCGGACGGGATCGGAGGAAACCAGGTGTCCGCCGTCGTCCTTGCCGCCAGGACGAGCAGAGAGGCGCAGGCGATGCGGAGGGCGGCGCAGCACCCCCCGCCGGCGGGGCGCAGGCGCGCCCGCAGTCGGAGTCGGCAAAGAAGAGAAGCCAAGAGTCCCATAGAGTTCATGGAAGCTGAAACCGGACGGATTCGTTGCGTTTTTCATCCACCTTCTGGCAGAAATCCCGGAATTCGGTGTACTCGGCCGGGGCGACCTGGAGGGCTTGCAGGACGAGCTGCTCCTCCACGGCCAGCGCCCCATCCTGGGCCAAGACGCGATAGCGGTAGGACCCGAACTTGCCGGACCAATCGACCTCGGCGGGCACGTGCATCCACTGGATGCCCTCGGGCAAGGTGATCCGGACGCGTTGTTCCATGAGCCAGGGCGAAAAAACTTCGAGAGGAAGCGCCCTCTTGGACTGCGGCGCGTAGCGCTGGACCATGTCCTGCCGGAACAGCCCGGGCTGGAACTGCATTTCACGGCCACGCGCCCGGGCAAAATCCGGAATCCGAAACTCGAATTCCAGCCTCACCGGGCTCTCCATGTCCTTGAGATTGGACAGGCCAACCTTCGTCACCCGGGCGCCGGGCTGATGGCGGCGGAGGATGCCTTCGAAGATTTCCTGATGACCCCCGGATTTCTGGTACAGCTCCCTCAATCGCGGGCAATGGGACCCCGTCGCCACCTCGACTCCCTTGCCGGAAAGTTGACCCCCGGGCCCCAGGACGGCCTGAACATCGATTCCGATGCGGTTGTCCGCCGGGGTGGCGGCGGGAGGACGCCGGATTTCCCCATCGCCCTCGGAGCCGATGCGCAAGGCCAGAGCGCCACGATCCATGTCCGGCAACTCGGTCGTCCCGTTGAACTCCGTGGTGCAGTCCAGCCAGAGCTGAAGCTTCGGCACGTAACAAATGCAGTGGTCGAACGCGGCCAGGGAGGCCGGCTCAGGGTGCAGCCCGCCCTGGTAACGCGTCCGCACCAGGGCGATCTGGGCGTCAATCCCGACGGTCCGCAGCAGGGTCGCGAGAAGGACAGCCTTGTCCTTGCAGTCCCCGTACCGGCGTGCGAAGACCTGCGGGGCCGGGTAAGGAAGGTAGCCATGGATGCCGAACTCCAGCGCCACGTAGCGCGTCTTGCGGGAGAGGTAGTGGTAAAGAGCCTGTGTCTTCTCCAGGTCCGTCTCCTTGCCCCGCGTGATCTCACCCGCCACATCCCTCATGGCCCCATCCACCTGAAACTGGTCCCGCACCATGTTCGCATAATATTCTGCCACCTGCCCCCAGTCCTGGAACGAGGAGACGTGTACGTAGGGAAGCACGGAGGTGGGGGCAGGGCTCAACGGCTCCTCCGGCAAGCCCGGAACGTCCCGCTCCGACCACTGGTATCTCGTCCACTCACCCGTCTCGATCTCCGGCGGCCCCATCCGCTCCTGATGAAAATATAGCTTCCGGTCCCGCGGAGCGATCAGGACGTATTTCTTGAGCCGGGTCGGGAGGCTGGACCGGAACAGTTCAAGCTCGCCAAAATGTTCGCCGAAGTAGGTCCGATCCGCGACGTCGCTGACGCGGTGACGCCATTCGATGACGTCGCCTGCCTCCAAGCGCGGAAGCCGCAGAGTCTTCACCCGATAATCGTAAAAGGTGTTCATCTCGCCCTGCGTCACACGATCCTCGTCCACCTCGCCGGCCTTCAGCTCACGGCCGTCCGGCTTGATCACGCGGTATCCCTCGATGGTGGCCCCCTCATGGTCCGCCGAATAGTAGACTCGATGATACCGCGCCCGCTCGGCCCCTTTCTCCGTCAGTATCCGAATGACCTGCTGGGTGTACCGGCTGGACGTCCCGTTGGGATGAAGCTTCTGGACAACGATATCCGCAAGCTGAACCGCGGAATCCTCCGGGTAACGGCTGGCGTCCAGCGGCTCGGCGGCGAGGCCGGCGGCGTCCGCCAGGTAGGGAATCTCGAAGGCATCCTCCTCGCTGGCCAGAAATTCCAGGTATTCCCGAAGCTCGGGATTCTGCGGGTGCAGCTCGAGAGACTGACGCCACACGGCGAGCGCCTGGGACATCTTGCCCGCTCGCTGGTGCACGTCACCAAGGGCCTGCAGCGACTCCGCATCCTCGGGACAGATGGCGAGCGCCGCCTCAAGCTCCTCGGCCGCTTCCCGCAGCTTCCCATTGCTGGCCAGCAGCCGTGCCTTCTCCTTCCGCACGGACAGGTCCTGCGGCTGCGCCTCGATCATCTCATCGTAAAGCTTCAGGCAGCGCCTGAGGTCCCTCTTTTTCAGGGCGGTCTCCAGCAGCCTCCGGCGCGGCACGTTATCCGTCCACCGGCACGCCAGAAACCGCTCATAGGCGGCGGACGACTCCTCGACGAGTCCGAGCTCGCCCGCGATCTCCCCCATCACGAAATCCACCCAGGCAGCCTCCGGGCACTTGCGCTTCACCTTCTGGACCGTCTCCCAGGCCAGCCCCTCGATCGGGCGCTGCGACATGGCCCGGGCCAGGGCGACCTCCGCGGGAAAATAGTCGGGGCAGAGCGCCTGGACGCGCCGCAAGAGATCAATCTGCCTGGGCCAGTCGCCTCGATCCCGATGCTCGTAGGAAAGACTCATCAGGGCGCGGACGGACCCGGGGTCCAGCTCGAGGGCGCGCCGAAGCCACGCCCGCCGCTCGTTATGGTCCTCGGTCCCCGCCGCCAGGAGCAGCAGGGTCCTGACCCGCGACGGCTCCCGTTCGAGTGCTTTCTCATAAGCGGCTCGCGGAGCATTCCGGCCCACGTCCTCGGCCTGGACTGCGGCGAGGTAGTCCCCGAGGTCCAGATAGGCTTCGGCCGCGGCATGCTCCTCCAGTGCCCGATCTCGGAGATCGACGAGAGGCGAGACCACGCCCGCCTCGGAGTCCTTTCCTGCTTCAGCTCCGCCGCCGGAGGAGGGTGGCGTGTCCGGCGCCTCACGCCGCGGCCAGGATAGCTTCTGGCCCTTCAACCGGCCCGCCGGCATTACCTGAATGCCCGAAACACCACCCCCCTCCGGCGTCGTCAGCCTCAGCCGGAAGCCCCATTCTCCGTCCTTCTGGCAGACCTTGACCAGCACCGCGTTCAGACCCCTGGCCAGACTGCCGTGTCCCGCGTCTTGATCGAACCGCAGGGGCCGGTAGGAGGCGTTGGACAGGACGGGGTAGCCGTTGAGCCAGACCTTGACGGCATCGTCTGAGCCGACCCGGATGGCCACGTCTTGTTTCCGGTCGCTCTGCACGCCCGCGACCGCGTAGGCGCAGACGTGGAGGTTGGGGCGAAAGATGGCTGCAAGGTCCTGTTCCCCATAGGGATTGATGGAAGGATAGACCCGCCACGACACCATCCGTTCCCGCCCTCGATACGAGGCGGAAAGGTCCACCGACTCCTCCGGCGGATATCCTTGGTCAAAGCCGGATTTTCCCTCGTTGTCGAAGGGGCCGATCACCCACCAGTCGCGGACGACCCCGATGCGCTGCAGGCGCGCCTCGGCCCTCCCTCTCTCCCCACGATTGAACTCCCTCAGCGCCAGAAACCAGTCCGCATGCGAACGCAGGACCGGACACGCTGACGGCGAGTCCAGAATCTCACGAAAAAGGGCATCCAGCCGCCGGGGAGACGGCAGTTCGGACTCCATCTGGAAGCACCGATAGGCCTCGACGACCGATCGGGGATGGGACTGTGATTCACGGAGGGACTTGCAGGATTGTTCGAATTCCTGCTCGATGGGACTCGGCTGCACGTCGGCGGCCGCCGACCGGCGGCCGCAAAGCCCCACGCCAAGCAGAACGGTCAGTCTCAACAGGTGAGGGCGGCTGGCTTTGGACAAGACGGGCTTGCGATTCAAGGAAGCTCGTTTCACGACATGACGGGGATGGCCTGCCGGGCCTGCGGGCAGGGCGAAGCCGCAGAGTGTAGCGGTGGCCGGGGACGGCTTCAACGCGGAAACCCAGTCGACGACTTCTCGCCAGAGACGCCGTAGCCAGGCGTAGCCGTCCCGTCCTGCGGCTGGTATCCGACACGTTTCCGCGTCTGCTCCAATTCGAAGGGGCAAACGCGATGCCGTGAGAAGCCGTGGAGGACGGCGTAATCGATGCCCTCGACCTCGACGCATCGCTCGGTCAGTTGTGCCGCGTCCCGCAGCGTTATCCATTCCGCCGGCTGGTCCGGATTCTGCATCGGTGAGTGCGCCGTGATCGAGCCAAACCGGATACAGAGGCAGGAGAGGCCATGGAGATGCCGGAAGGTGCGGCCCAGAATCTCACCGAACGCTTTGCACGCGCCGTAGAGATTCAAAGGATTCGGCGGCATCTCGGGCGTCACGCAAACTTCCTTCGGCCAGCCTCTCATGGCGTTCACGCTGCTGGCGAAGACCAGACGCCGGCACTTCTGGTCCGCCGCGGCCTGAAATACGTTGTAAACGCCAATCACGTTTCGCTCCAGCAGCGAGTCATAGAATGGAGCGGATACCGACCGGTCGGCGGCAAGGTGCACCACCGTATCGATTCCACCGCACGCCGACTGCATCTGCTCCAGCTTCCGGATGTCCAGCTCCAGGAATTCGTGGGGGGCCGCCAGCACACCGTCCGGCGGCCGGACGTCCGTCAGCCGGAGATCATAGCGCCCAGCCCACTGCCGGGCCAGATACCCGCCGAGGTGGCCAGCGGCCCCGGTAATCAACACCTTCCTGGGTTCCATATTCCTGCCTGCCTTCAGGCCCCCGCCATCCGCATCACCTCCGCCCACTGCGCCTCTGTCACCGGCATCACGCTCAACCGGCCCAGCCGCACCAGTTCCCAGTTTGCCAGTTTCCGCTCGGCCTTGATGGCCGATAGCGAAACCAGCTTGGGAAGCGCCCTCACGGGCTGCACGTCAAATACCACCAGCTTGGGGTCGCCCTGCTTCGGATCAGGATAGGCCCCCGTCGCAGCCTGGGCGATCCCCACGATCGCCTTGTCGCGCCCGGTGTGGTAGACGAGCACCGGGTCGCCGCTGCGGATGCTGCGGACATGGATGAGAGCCAGAGGATTGGTCACGCCGTCCCACACGGTGATGCCGTCCGCCTCCAGCCGCTGCCAGGAGTATTCCTCCGGATCGGACTTGACCAGCCATCGATTCGGTTTCTTTGCCATGGATTTCTCCCATTCAAAGGGCATACCAGGGATAGGTCGATACGCCTGAACGCACAAAGCCTTGGTCGCCCCCGTAAATCAGGGCTGAGGGGGCGTTCGCATCTCCCGTGAGCCTTCGCCAGAACACGAGATTGTCAAAGGAATCTGATGCCACGGTTTGACCGGACTTGACCTCCACAGGGATCAGCTCGGCCCCCCTATCGATGATCACGTCAATCTCATGGCCCGTCGCGTCCCGCCAGAAATATAAGTGCGCAGGCTCCCCCCGATGCACAAAGTTCTTGAAAAGCTCTGATACCACAAAACTTTCAAAGACGGCACCCCGCTCCGCACGCTGGAACAGTTCACCCGGTGCACGAATCTGGAGCAGATAACACAAGAGGCCCGTGTCCAGAAAGTATAGCTTGGGGCTCTTGATGAGCCGCTTGCCGAAGTTTTGATGGTGCGGGCGAAGCAGCAAGATGACAAAATTGGCTTCGAGCACGGAGAGCCAACGCCTGGCGGTCGTGTGCGAGATTCCACAATCCGAGGCGAGGCCCGAAAGGTTGACCAGTTGCCCGCATCGTCCGGCACACAGTCGAAAGAACCGGCCGAAGGCTTCGATGTCTGCCACATTCAAGACATGGCGCACGTCGCGCTCAAGATAAGTCTGGTAGTAGTCATCCAGCCAGTCTCGAGGCGGAATGTGCTGATCGTGAATTCTCGGGTAGAAACCTGCATAAAGCGTCTCCATCAAACGCGTCTCGGGTAAAGGTGTCTTCTCCGGAACAGCCTTTCCCAGGGTGTCGAGCGAGAGAGGCTCGCGGCCCATCAGCTCGGCCAAGGAAAATGGCAGAAGGTGAAGAATCGCACAGCGCCCGGCCAGCGACTGGGAGATGTTCGCCAGGAGCAGGAAATTCTGTGATCCGGTCAAGATGAACCTCCCCGACCCAGCTCGATGCTCGTCAACAAGGACTTGGATGTACGAGAAGATTTCGGGTGTCCGTTGGACCTCGTCCAATATCACGGGCCCGTCGAACTGGCTGATGAAGCCGCGCGGATCATCTAAGGCGAAGGCCCTCTGATCCGCTGCTTCCAGGGACACGTACGCGTGGCTCTTGAACAGCGTCCGGACCAGTGTGGTCTTGCCAGATTGCCGGGGACCAGTGACGGTGACCACGGGAAACCGTTCAGCGGCCTCGTTCAGGCGGGTTGTCAAGGTTCGGTAAATCATGGTATTGCGCCGGCCATTCAGACAGTTGAATATCGAATATTCAATTTACATGAACAACCGTGCCTCGGCAAGCGAGCAGTCCTTGCGGACCGTCTTGGCCTCCGCAAGAATCCCCTCGGCGTCGCGTTCGGATATCTCCCCGGCGCGATCGTAATCCGTGACGTTCCGCTTGGAGCGGCAGTTGTCGAGGTATCCGGCTCGCGCCCGTGCCTGCGGCCCCACGATTTCCGGCAGCACGTGGAAGGTGGCGCAGTGATGCCCCGCGCCAGCGGCCCGGTAGCCGGGCGCGTGAAGCGCGACGGCAGCGAGCCGCAGCGCGGCGTTGTAGGCCGTGGCGAAGCGGCGGTCCGTCGAGAGATGCGGAACGGCCGCGTCCGCCAGACCGCCATCCACGACGCGCAGGAGGTCAGCCGCTTCCCTGGCGGACGTCCTGCGCGCGCGGATGCACCCGTCAGCCAACAATTCTTCCAAGCTCATGCTCGTCTCCAACGAGGTAAATCTTCTCGCCTTTCAGCACTTCCGTGACGAAGTGATGCCCTTCCGCGACTTTGGCCTTGAACTCGCTCGGCGGGTAAACGGCCGGGTTGAACTCGCGTCCCAGTTCCCGACCGGCGGGGCCGAGAACGGTAGATGCCTCACGAAGGGACAGGTCGCCCACGAGAAGAGGGTCTCGCCCAGTCCCGTGGTCTTCAGAATGGCCCGCTTCAAATCCTCGAAGCCGAGCAGTAGAATCCTGCAACGCGGGACACACTGTACGCCTACGTCCGCCGCAAACCAACGCGGCCCGGGAGTGAGCGGCAAATTCCAGGGGCGATCCCTTCCGGCGTTCCGCACGAAAACGGATGGAGGCGTGGAGAGGTGATATGAAGCACGCTCACTCCGGGGACGCCGCCGGCGCTCGACGTCAGACAGACGCGCTCAAGAACGGGTTATGGATGCTCTTTCTTTTCGGCGCCAGTCTGCTCATCCTGGGCAGTTTGGGATTCGCACTCTACAGCACCTATGTAGATGGTCGCAGGGTTAAAGAGGAGCTGCTCTGGCTGAATTCGAGCCACTCCTTCGATAACGCGGAAAACTGGGACCGGCTCGTTCGCGATATCCACGAACGTAAGTTTATCTGGGGACCCGACCGTGAAAAGTGGAATAAAGTCCGAGAATACGCCATCTCCGTGATGGGATGGACGATGCGGAAAGAGGCCGTCGGCTGCCTCTTGCAGGCGCTGGGCGATGCAGACCCTGAGATCGCAGCCGAGGCAGCGGGGGCGCTTTGGCCGCTCGGGGATTCACGGGCGGTTGAGCCTCTGATCTCGAACCTCCAACACGGGAGCGTAACGGTACGCGAAGGTGCGGCGAGGTCACTCGGCTACCTGGGAGACCGAAGAGCCGTCCAACCCCTGATTGCCTGCCTGGAAGATTTTGCGCCGGATGTCGCTTGCGCAGCCGCCGCGGCCCTCAAAGCACTGGATGATCAACGAGCGGTCGAGCCGCTCATCGCCGCGTTGAAGCGCGCCGACCACAAAGTTCGTGGAATCTCAGCCGAGGCCCTGGGGCATCTCGAAGACCGGGGAGCCCTGCAACCCCTGGTCGGCCTGTTGGATGATGAAGATTCTTCCGTCGGCAGGGCAGTTACTTCTGCTCTAAACCTGTTCATCGATGACCCCCGGGCTGTCGAGTTGTTTCAGTCGTGCTTGGGCGATCCGAACCCGAAGGTGCGAGAAAGGGCAGCCGTGGTCCTCTCCTGGCGTCGAGACCCTATGGCGCTGGACCCCCTGCTCGCCGCACTGGATGGCGAGGATTCTGAGGACATCACCGCGGCCATTGAAGCCCTCGGCCGGCTCGACGACGTCCGGGCCGTGAATCCTCTGGTCTCGGCTTTGAATCACCAAGCGAGCGCGGGCAGGAGAGCATCGGCGGCTCTGGCGCTAGGGAATTTGGGGTTCAGCGAGGCGTTGGAGCCTCTCATTGCTGCGCTTGGGGACTCGGAGGAATTGGTCGCTTCAGCCTCCGCGGCGGCTCTGGGCAGCTTGGGCCATATGAAGGGGCTAGAAGCCCTTCTCTCCCCTGTGGCACATACCCGGGCCGGGGTCCGAAAATCAGTCGCATCGGCATTGGGGAACTTCAAGAACACCCGGGCAACCGAGATGCTCGTCCGACTCTTGAGTGATCCCGCTTCAGAAGTGCGAGCGAATGCCCTTGCTGCCTTGGGTTTTCTGAGCCACACCGAAGCCAGAGGACTTGCGCATGCAGCTCTGGTTGATCCAGCCGTGGAAGTTCGGTATCACGCATTCAGAGTACTCTGCGAAATGGGAGATGCGGGGGTCCTGGTGCAATTAATGAACGTCGCGTCCAGAGACAGTGATGTGGCCTATATTTTTCACACGGTCGGCGCGGATTTCTTGATGAAATTGGAAAACACCGGGGCAGTTGATCCACTGCTCGAGGCTCTCAACGAAAACGATGTATGGGTTTGGGGATGCGCCAGCCTGGCCCTCGCCTCATTCGACGACGCCCGGATCAGCAACGCTCTCGAGACCCTGTACCAGGAATTCCTCACGCGCTCTTTGAACCAGAACGCAGCGGCAAGAGACAGTCGTTGGGGTTTCATGCTTAGCCCCGGATCAGGGGCGGTGGCCTTCGCCCTCGGATGGCATGGGGACGACCGGAGTTTCGACCTGTTGGTGAAGGCTGCGCAAGAGGAAGGGGAGACCGTTCGGGCGATGGCCGTCCGAGGAGCAGCCTATTTGCAGGTCCCCAGGGTCCCTGACCTTCTTTGCGCCGCACTGAAAGACCCGAGCAGGACGGTGCGCAGAGAAGCGGCCGAGATGCTCGCGTTCTTTCCCGCGGAAAAGACGCGGGATTTTCTTCTCTGCGCTTTAGAGGATGACGACAAGCAGGTCAGGAATTGGGCAGCGATGGCCCTGGCCCTCTCCGGCAATCCCTGCGGTAGCGAAGAGTTCTTCGAGCAGAGCGACAACGTTGGGCTCGTCATAGAGGCCGCTTCATACTACGATGGAATCAGGCATTTTGAGGATCCGTCTTACGAATACAACCGAATCGGCCTCCTGGCTTGCCTGGAAAGCCCGAAATTTCTGCCTCGCTTCTCCCGCCTACTCCAGGATCGAGACCACCCATACCGCCTTGTCGCGAGCCTGGTGCTTTCACGCCTCCCGCCCGATCAAGTCCGGGCCGCTCTTGAAGCCCGGCCCAAGAAGCCTCGGGCCGCCCAGGACTTCCAACGCCTCGACCAGCTCTTTGCTCTCCAAGAGGCTCAAAAGGCAGAAGATTCGGAGGCGCTGCGTTCTTTCGCCGGTGACCCGGACCCGGCCGTCTCGGTCATCGCCAGCGGCTGCCTGTTCCAGTCCGATCCGCCAGCCGCTCTGGACCGAGCCTTCTCCTGCTTTCAGGGCAGGCCCGAGAGGCACAAGCAGGGTGCTTGGAGCGCCCTGGTGGCCTACGGGGATCGCCTCCCGGATGCCTTCCTCGCTGGCCTGCAGGAACGGGTCACACCGCGCTGGAGGCGGCCGCTGGGCTTCTACCGCCGCTTCTGGAATCGCCGGAGGTGACCTGGACGCTGCACATGGACGCACCCGTGCACTCAGTGTATCGGGTTCAGAAGTTTGTCACAGGCTCTTGGCGCTTACGACCCTCGCCCCGGCCCTCTCCCAAAGGGACAGGGGGGTACGGATGGATATGTTTATAGTGCCTCTTCAGCCCATCCACCTGAACAGTTACAAGAAACCTGCTCCCTCTCACCCGCAAAGATGGCCGAGGTGAGGGAAAACCTGGGAAGAATCTGTGGGACGCTCTATTTAAGAGTCGAAATCCCGGAGTAAGCCACAGCGAAGCCGCCGAGACATCCATGAACCCAAGCAGCACAAGAATCGACGTGCTGGTCTTTGAACTCTGCCAGAAGCGATTTGCACTGTTGCTGTCGCAGGTTCAGGAGGTCCTGCGCTCCGTGGCCATCGCCCCCCTGCCGAACGCTCCATCGGCCATCGAAGGCCTCATCAACGTACGCGGCAGCCTCGTCCCGGTCTTCAATCTCCGTCACCGATTCGGCCTGCCGGCGAAAGCGCCCGAGCCGGGAGACCATCTGATCGTCGCCCGAGCACAGGGACGGGTGGTCGCTGTACGGGTCGATCATGTGATGGACATTCATTCCTTCGAGGCCCGTGAGATCGAGGAGGCCAAGAGGGTCGTGCCCGAAGCGGATTACGTCGCCGGAGTCGTCAAGGCGTCCGGCGGCCTCCTTCTCATTCATGACCTCCAGACTTTTCTGTCCGGGTCGGAGTCCGAGGCCCTCGACCGCGCTCTGGGCGATCCGGGTTAGAGCGTAGGCGTGCCCGCGACCGGCCCTAACCCCGTCGTCGACGGCGAGTGGCTTCCCACTTATCCGGCCGCCGGGCCCCAGGGCGCGCCCCACTC
>JACPCR010000087.1:64329-119064 GCA_016179685.1 Planctomycetota bacterium
CCACCTGGGCATTATCTCACTTTGTATTTCATTACCCATTACTGACTAAGAACTGATAAAACTCATCCGTATCATGCGCGAACACTTGACAGGCCCCTTCTGAGTAACCGGATGGGGTGGGGCGCGCTCACCTGTCTGCGCCGCTGCGCAGCGCTGCAGGCAGGCGGGATAACTGTGGCAGGGTCTGACCGTTCGTGAATGATGCCGCCAGGATGGCGGCGCTCCCAGGGCTGGCCGCCACAGGAATTTGCCTCCAGGACCTGCCTACCGGCCAGGTAGGTGTCTCCACACCTGTCCTTCCCACAGGGACAAGTATGGGAGGATCCCTGGCGGTATGCGCTCCCAATGCTGCCGCCGGCCCCCAAGTCTGCCGGCAGGATTCCGGCGAGGTTCGGCGCTCTGCGACCGCCGAGTGCCCGATCTTCCCCGCGGCTCTGCCCCGAGTTGCGACCGCGGTCCCTGCGCGCACTTGTGCAACGGTGCGTCGGACGCGGGGCCCCGAATTCCCGCCCCACACCTGTGCAACGGTGGGGCGCGGTCCCCTGCGCACACCTGTGCAACTGTGCGCACCCGTCAGACGCTGAATTCCCGCTCCACACCTGTGCAACGGTGGGGCGCGGGCCCCTGCGCACACCTGTGCAACTGTGCGCACCCGTCAGACGCCGAATTCCCGCCCCACACCTGTGCAACGGTGGGGCGCGGTCCCCTGCGCACACCTGTGCAACTGTGCGCACCCGTCAGACGTCGAGGCGCGGTCCCCTGCGCACACCTGTGCAACTGTGCGCACCCGTCAGACGCCGAATTCCCGCCCCACACCTCTGCAACTTCATGGTGCATACGGACTTGTTCAGCGGCCGAGGCTCCCGAAAGGAGGACAGTCTTCAGACCGACAGCGCTGAATGGCAGGCGACGAATCGCAAGAACGAGCGCAACTTCATCCAACGCTGGGGCTCGACCGTCCAGCACGACGAGTATCTGAAGCCGCAGGTCCCCGACGGCGAATCGGTCTCGCTGGTGGGCCTGCTCGAGGATGAGCCGGAGAAGGTCATCCCCTACCTAGAGCACATCGAGCCCTATTTCAACGAGTTCGTTCTGGCCAGCGACGGCCACCAACCTGCTTGTCTTCAACAGGTTGAGGAGTCCATCCGCAACTTCTCAATAAGTTCGGGGAGACGACCCCGCCCGATTTCGTAACCGATGCTGATTCAACGCTTCGCGGATTTTTGTAGCGAAGCGCGCCAGCGCTTCGTCTGGGCCCTCAAATCTCATCTCTCGGACGGCACCCTGACGCGTTCCGCTATGGAATTCATACCTCATGAGTTTCGGCTGTTGCGCCGCGAGATTCCCTGGCGCGGCCGGGTACACGAGACCCTGAGCCGCTGGCCCGCGCCCCCGACCAAGTCATGCTCTGGGCCCAGGCCGCCATTCGACATCCCCAAACGCTCGCCCGCAGCACGCGCAGGACGCCCGATATGAATCGATCCGGCCGGGTGCATCTCTTGTCCCCGGCGCGGCCCTGCAAGGGGCCGCACGGCAGCGCATCCTCATGCTGGCGACCGAGTACCCGCCGGCCCAAGGGCTTTGACCTGGCCCGGCATGCCAGCGAGCTCGCTGCAGCCCTGGCCTTCCAGGACCATGAAGTCCACGTCCTCACCTGCAATTGCCCGGGTGATGATGCCTCCCGGGTCGAGGACGGCGTTCACGTCCACGACATGCCGAGCCTCGTGCCCATCAAGCACTTTGACAGGTATGGTCGTTGTCACCATTCTGACCGTCATGGCGGACCCCGGATGTGTTACCCCCGGCTATTTTTCGGCAACCCTCCAGACTGGCAAGGCCTACGAGGAGCAAACCCCTCCTCCTCCTCATCCTTTTTCCAGGCGTCATACTTGCACAGGTGTGGCCCTCGTCCTCGCGCTGGTCCTCGTTCTCGCCCGCGACTGGCCGCTTCCCGATCCGTGAGGCCATAGTTCTAACTCTTCTGCACTGATGGCTGCTCACTTTCCCCTTCCCCCTCTCCCCTTGTCCCTGGTCCCTTTCCCTCTTGAAGGAAGGGGGCCCGGCCTGAGGAATTTCAGAGAGAAAGAGAATCTACTCGTTTGCCCTCTGGCGTTCCCGGCGCGCCGTGAGCCACCAGCCTGACCCGGCCTCGGCCGCATAGGCCAGAACGAGGGCAGAGACCAAGAACGGCCAGAGCTCGAACCCATTGGGGGCGAGATCAAGGACCTCGCCCGAATGGACCATCCGGACGGAATCACCCCAGAGACGGGTCAGTTCCCCCGGGTCGAGGCGTGCCATGAGGCTTTCGGCGGGGTCCGGGTTGACGGCCACGTAACGGGCGTCCGTGACTCGGCCGCCCACCTCGCCGGGCTGCTGCGGTTTGTGGAGTTGATAGAGGCCCGGGGATAAGGGGGGAATCCAGACGGTGCGGTCCTCGCTGACGGGGAGGGCGATAGGCATGGAGGGCGCGGCGGCCGGGGCGGGTACATCTGGCCGGCCGGCTTCGGAAGCCCTCGTCGCCTCCATCCGAGCCGCGGCCGAACTGAGCTCGAGAGTGCTGGCCAGGGCGAAGGAAGGCTCGGAGACATCGAGGACGCCCGGCGTGGACGCCGTCAACAGGTCGGGCGTCCGATGATCCAATTGGCCGGTCAGGTAATCGACGAGCCGCCAGAGGAGAGCGGGGAAGACGCGGGTGCGGGCGAAGTTGCTCTGGTCGAGCTCCAGGCCGAAACTGAAGAGGACGGTGCGGCCGCGGTCGAGGCCGCCTTCGACCACCAGAGGGACGTCACCGGCCGCAGCGAGCAAGACGGACGCGCCGTCCGCCAATCCGGTCAGTTCCCTCGCCTTCATGAACCGCAGGGCGAAGAGGTCGCCCTGGAGCGGGTCTCGGAAACCGGCCAGGACCGGGTGTCTCTGGCCGCTCTGCAGCAGGGTGAGGGGCGGTTCGAACTCGCGCTCGTTGCCCAGGCGCGCTGGAGCAATGGCGCTGCGCTTGGGCCCTGAAGCGGCGAACGTGCGGTTGAATTTCAGGGCATGGCATGATCGAGAAGCGAAAAAAAGGAGCGAACGTCCCTGGCGCACGAAGCCGTCGAGGTCTTCCAGGAGCGTTTCGGGCAGGCTGCTGACGTCGTACAGGACGATGATTTCGTACTGGCTGAGTGGGACGCCCGAGAGGGCTTCCGGCGTGACGGCGGCGGTAGTGATGCCGGTACCGTAGGCGAGGCCGAGCTCGCGGCCTGGATTCAGGGCGAAACGGAGGATGACCGCGCCGCTGACGGTCTCAACCCGTGCGGCGTCGCTCTTCGGCTGTCCAGCTTGCCCAAAGCCTCCGAGAACGGCGGGTGACGTCTGACCGGCCGCTTCGTTTTCGGCCTCTCGACTGCCGTCCACGAGCAGTATCCGCCGAGCATCGGCGACGTTCAGGGGCAGCCGGAAAAGGTCATCCCCCGGGAGACGGTCCGGTTCCCTCAGGCGCGCCTGTGCGAAAGTGCGGGCCGATCGGTCCACCCGGGCGGTCAGGTCCACGTCAGCCTCGCCGCCTGGACCGAGGCTGACGGTCTTGATCAGGGGCTCCTCGCGTTCGCCGACAGCGAGCCGGACCGAGGCGGTCTTCTCCTGCTGGGAACTGTTGACGACTCGGGCGACCACATGGGCCTCGTCACCGACCCGCACGGCCGCCCCGCGGAGGCGACCCCCGGTAATCGCCAAATTCTCATCCGAACTGCCAGCCAGGTCCACCATCACGATTTCCAATTTTGAGCCCAGTTTTTTGCGGGCCGCGTCGATGGCTTCCAGGTCCTTGAGGCTGCGTACGCCGAAGGCGCTGGCGCGCCGGTCCGTCAGAACCACGATCTGCGAGCGGATTTCCCGGCGGCCACGCAGGCGCTGGCAGGCTGCCGCCACGGCCCCGACGATCCCCACGCCGCGGCCGGGGGAGGCCGGCGGGGCCCCGAGAACGGCCAGGGCCTCCTCCGGCGACGGCTGCAGGCCCACCGCCCGCAACGAGTCTCCGGCGACCAGCACTGCGCACTGGCTCGGAGGCCGGATAGACGAGAGCAGTTTCCGGGCTTCCTGCCGCGCCCGTTCAGCAAGCGTAACCCGGCGTCCGCCCTCGTCTTCCACTTCCAGATTCATGCTGGAAGAAGCATCGAGGACGACGACGAGATTGCGCGCCGCCGCTCGCTCGCCCCACGGCGCATGCAGCCGCGCCATGGCCAGAACGAGCAGGAGCAGCACCAGCAGCCTCAGCAGGAGTTGCCAGGGGTCCACGAGCTTCCAGGCAAACACGTTCGTCCGCTCCTCCTGCTGCAGGAAACGCAGGGAGGGGAACGGGAGGACCGGGAAGCGTTGCCGGGCGATGAGGTGGAGGATGGCGGGCACGCCCAGGCCCGCCAGGCCGGCGAGCATGACGGGGAACAGGAAGGACATCTCAGCGCCCCCTCTTGCGGCGGTAAAGGAGGTACTCGCGCAGCACCCTTTCGATGGGGCCCGCCGTATCGACGAAGCGATACTCCGCGCCGCACGCATCGCAGCCGGACTGGATGGCCTCGCGGAAGCGCCCGAAACGCTCCAGATAGGCCTTGCGCTGCCTCAGGGGATCGCTCATGCGCTGCACACCGGTCTCGAGGTCCTGAAAACTGGCCAGCGCCTGGAACGGAAAGGTCACCTCCTCGGAGTCCAAGAGATGAAAGAAGGCGACGTCGTGGCCGCGGACCGCCAGGTGGCGTACACCGTCAATCACCTCGTCCGGGTCGCCGTAACCGTCGCTGATCAGAACGACGATGCCCCGGCGGGTAAGGCGCTGGGCCACCGTGCGGAAGACGTTTCCCAGGCGCGTCTCGCCCCCGGCGGCGAGGGCGTCGAGCCGCGCCAAGATGGTGAACAGGTGTCGCTGGCCCTGCCGGGACGGGACAAAGTCCCGGATGGCCGTGTCGAAGGTGACCAGGCCCGGCGAGTCCTGTTGCCGGTAGACCAGGTAACACAGCGCCGCCGCCAGGGTGCAGGCGTATTCGAGTTTGCCGAGCCGTGTCCCGTATTGACCCCGGTAGCCCATGCTGCCGCTCGCGTCGAGCAGGCACAGGACGTTCATGTTCGATTCCATCTCGAAGCGCTTGACAAAGTAGCGCTCGGTCCTGGCGAGCATCTTCCAGTCGATGGTCCGGGGCTCGTCGCCCGGCGTGTATTCGCGGTGGTCGACGAACTCGACGCTGTAGCCGTAAAAGGGGCAGCGGTGGCGTGAGGCGTAGAGTCCCTCGACCAACAGTCGGGCCTTCAGCTCCAGGCTCGCGATCGAACGGAGAACGGCGGGGTCAAGAAATCGAATTCCCGGAGATTCTGGCATGGAGTAGGGAAGGTGTCAGGTGTCAGGTGTCAGCCCAGAGGATTGACCACCACGGCACGACGACACCCAGAGAAAGAAATGAATCATCCGGGTTGCGCTCGGCACCCGGCGCTCAAGCCACCTTGGTCTGACTCGACTCGGTCACCAGCGCCAGGAGCTGGCCCACGATGGCGTCGGCGTCTACCCCCTCGGCCTGGGCCGTGAAGTTGGTGAAAATGCGATGCCGCATCACGGGATGCGCCACGGCCCGAACGTCCTCGATCGTGGCCTGGTAACTCCCTCGGAGGAGGGCCCTGCTCTTCGCTCCCAGCGTCAGATACTGGCCGGCCCGGGGGCCCGCCCCCCACGCCAGGTACTTGCGCGTCATCTCGGGTGACCGCCCGTCCGTCGGATGCGTCGCCTGCACGAGCCGCACGACGTAATCCACCACGTGATCGCTCACCGGCACGCGGCGTACCGCCTCCCGCAGCGCCATGACCTCCTCGCCTGTCAGGACCGGCGCCGGCTGCTGCGCCGCGCTGCCGGTCGTCGCTTTGATAATCTCTTTCAGCTCGTGATCCTTCGGATAATCCACCATCACGTTGAACATGAAGCGATCGAGTTGCGCTTCCGGCAACGGATACGTGCCTTCCTGCTCGATCGGGTTCTGCGTGGCCATCACCATGAAGGGCTCGTCGAGGACGTACGTTTTCTTGCCGACCGTGACATGCTTCTCCTGCATGGCCTCGAGCAACGCGGCCTGCGTCTTGGGCGGCGTGCGGTTGATCTCGTCGGCCAGGAGCAGGTTGGCGAAGATCGGACCCTGGACGAAGACAAACTGTTTACGGCCCGTCGTGTGGTCCTCCTCCAGGATTTCCGTCCCGGTAATGTCGGACGGCATCATGTCCGGCGTGAACTGGATGCGCTTGAAGCTCATGGCGAGCGCCTGGGAGAGCGTTCGGACCAGGAGCGTCTTGGCGAGCCCGGGCACGCCGATGAGGAGCACGTGTCCGCCGGCGAACAGGGCCGTCAGGACCTGTTCGATCAGCTCCTCCTGGCCGATGATGACCTTGTGCAGCTCCGCAAGAATTTTTTCGCGGGCGGAGCGTGCCTTCCGGAAGAGTTCCATATCCACGGATTCTTCGCTGGGGCTTTTCTGCATGAACGGGGTTTCCGAAGGGTCTTGGGTGCGGGCCGGAGACTTTCACCTCAACCAAAATCTCGAGAGCCTTTTTTTTCAGGTCATGTTTCAGGAATCCGTTCCCGCGGGACAGACTTGTTAACGGGTGGGAGAAGAAAAGTCAATGCGCGGCCAGCGCCTTCCGGCGGTCGAGGAGCAGCGGCCGCCAGAGGCCGGGAATCTGGGACAGGGGCAGGACCGAATCGTCGAGAGCGATGCCCAGCACCTCGGTCATGAAACGGCGTCGGAGGAGGATGCGCCGCCACACCTCGGGCCACCCGGAAGCGAGCTGGGCCCGGAGGCCCTCGTCCGCCAGGACCACTCCGTCCTCGACGTTGCCTCCGCAGCAGCCTTCCCTTGGGGCGGGGATGATGTCCATCTGCACCGCCATGCCGCTGCGGAACGGCACGCGGCTGCCCGGGTAGACCGGCGAGCTGATCCATTCGTCCAGGCCGAGGAGGTGGCCCGGATTGAGCGACCATCCGAACCGCGCTCGAGGGATGCGTTCCTCCATGAGATCGAAAAGCTCTCCGCCGGGCAGGCCGATGCGGAGGGCCTGATACCAGGTAGCGACGGCGGCGAAGAAGGGTCGAGCGATCTCGTCCATCCAGCCGGAAGTCGCGGCAGGGATATCGGAAAGGGACTCTGCGACGTAGCCGGCCCGGCAGGTCAGTCCGCCGCAGATTCCGAGGGCCGTGGTGAAGGCGTCGCCGCGCTGCACTCGGCGGTCGCTGGGGCTGGTGAGCCCGAAGCGGGCCTTCGGGCCGGTGGAGACCATGGGATGGCACGAAAGCGGCAGACCCCGCGTCTGGAAGCATTCGGCCAGTTCCAGTTCCGACCGACCCGGCTCGAGAGCCTGCAACAGCCTGGACACCCCGTGCGAAGCGAGGGCGGCCGCGGCCTCGAGCTGGGCGATCGCCGCTGGCTCGTGCACGACCCTCAGGCCGGCCTCCGGGCCCATGAAGCACGACGTGGCGTTGAAGACCATCTCCGGCCGACCCGCCATCTCCCGCAACGTGTCCACCAGGAAGCTCGGCGTCTCGAAGGTGTGCTCCGGGTCCCTGAACTCCTGCGCGTCCGGACACTTCCATCCGGCCACGCCGATGCGCTGGCCCGACGGAAGGCCCGCCTCGCGCAGCAGGTCCGGAAGGGGGCGAATGCCGGACCGTGGCTGGTTGTTCAAGCTGAGAGCGGGCCAGTGGATGGCCCGGACGGGTGCGGGCGTCCATTCGGCGAGGCCGAGGCACTCGTTGCCGAGCAACACGGCGGGCGGACGGCCCGCCGTGAAAACGGCGATGGCTTCTTCAAACCGCGGCTCGATGCCCGTCAGCCAGGACAGGTTCGCAAAGTGCTCGCGGTCGCCGTAGACCACGACCGCGCCCGCCTGCTCCCGAGCCAGGACGCGTTCCAGGCGTTCCAGCCGGCTGCGGAACGCTTCAGCCGGCAATGCCGGATAGCCGCGAGGCAACTCGAGGTTCGGCTCGGCCACCGGGCCGTAGCGGATTCCTTCAGCACGAATGATGCGATCCATGTCCATCCTTAACCCTTAGATACAGCATAAGGAATCGAACGAGTAGACGAATTCGCAAGTGCACCCGTACTTGCGAATTCGTCTACTATAGGAAACCCCAGCGAAATAAGGAAACTCGATATTTCATAAGTGACCGATCTACATGCGGTTAAGCCGGTTAGCCCTTTGCCACCGCCTTCAGGTGGTGCTAGATTGGCCAAGTCCATTTGAAGCCGGTTTGAGCCGGGCTTCTCGGAAAGGATTCATCCATTTTGAAGGGACTTGCCTAAAGGCGGGAGCGGGAAGCCCGCTGAAGCGGGCTCAATCTTTTTGATAGACTCCGGCTTCACCAGTTGAAACGGGTGGCAGACGAGAATCCGGCTGAAGGCCGGCTGAGCAACTCACAGTGTCGACTGTGGCCAAAGGTCAGTTCCCGCAGGGACCCCTCGAGAAACGGGAGCCCTCCCACGGGGACAAGTCCGGGAGGGGCTTCGGGTTAGTATTCCAGTTCAGAGGTGCGGGAGCACTTTTGAACTGGAATGCTAGACGAGTAGAGATTGATCGGAATGCCTCTTACAATAACCGTCACTTGTCCATGGCGAAGCCGGGAGCTCGTCCGGTTTAAGCAGATTCTCATCATGTTCCTTGCCAGGAAAAATTCGTCGCCGGTCAACCCTCCCATGGTATTTCGAAACTATGGGGGCCAGTATCAGCTCGTCATTCAAACCATCGATGACCTGGAGAAAGCGCTCCAGCTCGACAACACGTGCTGGATGGCGACGAGCGCACCCTGCGCAGGTGTGCAGGCTGACCCGAAGTTTCTGGAATTTCTGGACAGCGACCGGAATGGCCGCATCCGCACGGATGAATTCAGGGCCGCCGTCTCCTGGACGCTGCGCATGCTGTCCGGGCGGCGCGGGATCGAAGAGGGCAACGACGTTCTGCGGCTGGAAGACATCGATACGAGTCATGTGGACGGCCAAAGGTTGCGGGCCTCTGCCGTTCGGATTCTAAAAAATCTGGGCCAGCCGGATGCCCGGCAATTGTCCCTGGCCCAGGTCCGGGACCTCCGGCGCATCCGAGCGGACTCGGACGAGAACGGGGACGGGATCATCACGCCAGGGGCTGCGCCCGCCCCCGAGGTGGCCGATTTCATCCGCTCCGTCATGTCGGTCGCCGGATCGAAGCCGGACGCCAGCGGCGAGCCGGGCGTCTCCGATGCGGAGCTGGTCCGATTCCGCCAGGAAGCGGAAGCCTACCTCGCCTGGGATGCTCGGGGCCGCGTCCCCTCCGGGTCCGACCGCAGCGAGGTCATGGTCTGGGGCTCGGACACCCCCTCTGCCAGCGCCACCGTCGAAGCCGTCCGGGAGAAGCTCGACGAGTTTTTTACCTTGTGTTGTCTCGTTGCCATCGATGAGCGTTCGGCTGCGCAGATGCGCCTGCGGGATGAGGAGCTGGCCCGGATGAACTTTTCCGATCGAGCGGCCATCGAGGCTCGTTCCCGGGCTGCGCCCCTGGCCGCGCCTTCTCGGGAGGAGACGCTGGACCTTCGCGGCCCGATCAATCCTTACTACCGAGAGCCGCTCCAGAAGCTTCAGGCCCAGATTCTCGAGCGCGCGCTTGGAAGAGACGATGGCCGCTTGACGCGCGGAGAATGGCAGGCGGTGCTCGACCTCTTTGCTCCGTACCGGGCATGGGTCGCGGGAAAGCCAGCCGTTTCCGTGGAAAAACTCGGAATCGAGACGCTCCGGCGTCTGCTGGCGTCCGATGGGGAAAAGCAGGTGCGGCAGCTCATCGAGAAAGACATGGCCGTCGCCGCCGAGATGGCCGAGATCGCCAACGTCGAGCGGCTCATCCTCTACCAGCAGGGGTTGATGCGGTTCGCCAACAATTTTGTCAGCTTCCCGCTGCTCTATGACCCGGACCAACAGTCGCTGTTCCAGATGGGCAAGCTCATCATGAACGGGATGGAATTCACCTTCAACGTTCGTGTGGACAACCGGGCCGATCATAAGGCCTCCGCCCAGAGCGCCCAGGTGTTCGTCATGTACGTCGAGGTGACGAGCGGGGCCACCGGGGAACACTTCGAAGTCGCCACACCCGTCACGCGCGGCGACGCCCAGGGTCTCTACCGCGGCCGGCGCGGCATCTTCATCACGCCGGACGGCCGCGTCTGGGACGCCCGCGTCGCGGACCTCATCGTCAATCCCGTCAGCCTTCTTGAAGCCATCAAGGCCCCGTTCGTGCAGCTCAGCTCGTTCGTCGAGAAGCAGGCCGATCGGTTCACGACAACCCGATATGCAGATATGGAGGCCGGGCTGGGCAGGGGAATCTCCAATGTAGATCAGAGCGTGAAGAAGAGCATCGAGGAATCGGCCAAAGCGGCCCCGGCGACCCCGGCGACCGCGGCGCCGGCCCCTGCAGCTCCGGCCGCAAACCGGGGCGGCGCCATGCGGGACATGCTGGTGGGCGGCGGCGTGGCCGTCGCCGCCTTGGGTTCCTCCTTCGCCTTCATCACCAGCACGTTGAGTCAACTCCGCATCTGGCATCTGCTCGCCTGGGGCATCGCTGGCCTGTCCGTCATTGTCACTCCCCTCATCGTCCTGGGCGTCCTCAAGCTGCGCCGGCGCAATGTCAGCCCGATTCTTGAAGCCTCTGGCTGGGCCATCAATGCCAATATGAGGATCACCGCCAGCATGGGACACCTCTTCACGCACTTCGCGCATTTCCCGGAGAGCGCCCGGAAGGAGAAATTCGACCTAACACAGAAATTCGCCCAACAACTGGGCTATCGATCCTCTTCCTTTCAGTACGCCGCCATCCCGCTTGTCCTCCTGGCCGCTGTCGCCACCGGATTCGCCCTCTCCCCGTGGGTCTTCTCCTGCCTCGAATCCTTCTTCTACCTCCACAACTGGTGACGCTTCGCACGGCAAGTGCGCCGGACGGCTTGCGGTGGCGGCGTGCCCTGATATAATGGCTGCTGATGTCCGGGGCACGGGACGGGCCCCTTCACCGGTTTCAAGTGCCTGGAACAACCCGTCGGCGGCCGTCAGAAGCCGAACGTTTTTCTTGGTCGGTCCGCCTGTGGGCTATCGCGTGGACGTGAAAGAACTCAGCCCGCATGTAGTAGAATTTCCCGAATAAACCTCTGCTGTGCTCGTGAGTAGAAGCTTGCCTTAAGTGAACCGACGCAATAAACCTGGTAGCCTAGTCGCTGGCGCAACGCAGGCCCGCGGTATGGAATCTTGATTCCCGCTGCTGCGTGGAAGCGTAGCCCAGATTCCGGTTACCCCAGTTTAATTCACGGGTTCTATTAAGTTCTTCTCCACGGCACGATGCGGAGGTTTTTTTTGGGCCCGCTCCTGCCCGGCCTCCACCCTCACAGCCTCGGTGCCAAGAAGGCCGGGGCGAAGCCCGAACTGCAAGCGATTCCTGCACAGGCGAATATCGATCGTGCCGGCGCGCCTTGTGAGAAATCCGGGCTAAGCGCTTCTTCCTCCCATGTCGCTCTTCACCCGCGAGAAACTGGAAGAGTCGGAAGCAGATTCCGACGCCCCTCTGGCGCACCGGATGCGCCCGCGCCGACTGGACGAGTTCGTCGGCCAGCAGCACTTCCTGGGGCCCGGGAAATTGCTCTGGCGAATGATCGAGGCTGATCGCCTGAGCTCGGTCATTTTTTATGGTCCCCCGGGCACCGGGAAGACGGCGCTGGCCCGGATACTCGCCACGACGAGCCGGGCCCGTTTCGAGGAGCTCAATGCGGCCGCCTCGAATGTCGCCGAGGTGAAGGCCGCGATCGAGCGCGCCGACGAGCAGCGTCGCGAGCGCCGGCGGACCCTCCTGTTCCTGGATGAAATCCACCGATTCAACAAGGCTCAGCAGGACGTGCTCCTGCCTGCCGTCGAGAAAGGGGTCGTTCTTCTGGTCGGGGCCACCACTCACAACCCCTTCTTCAGCATTGTCCCGGCCCTGGTATCTCGGTCACAGATCTTCGAGTTTCGTCCCCTTTCGGAAGAGGAGGTGTGCCTCATCTTGCGAAGGGCGTGCGGGGATGTCGAGCGAGGACTGGGTGGACGGCGGCCCGAGGTAGCTGCCGAGGCGGTGGCGCATCTCGCCCGCGTCTCCGACGGGGATGCGCGGCGTGCGCTGAATGCTCTCGAGCTGGCCGCGCTCACCACCCCGCCCGGCCCCGACGGCAGGGTTCGCATCGGGCTCGCCGAGGCGGAGGAGTCCATCCAGAAGAAGGCCGTGCTCTATGACCGCGATGAGGACGCCCATTACGACGTCATTTCGGCCTACATCAAGAGCATTCGGGGGTCGGACCCCGACGCGGCGGTCTACTGGCTGGCCAGGATGCTCGAGGCGGGCGAGGACCCCAGGTTCATCGCCCGGCGGCTCGTCATCTGTGCTGCCGAGGACATCGGCAACGCCGCCCCCTACGCCCTCGCCATCGCTCAGGCCGCCGCCCAGGCCGCGGAGCTCGTCGGGATGCCGGAGGCCCGCATCCCGCTCGCCCAGGCCACGCTCTATCTCGCGACGAGTCCCAAGAGCAACTCGGCCATCGTGGCCATAGACCGCGCCCTGGAAGAGGTGCGCAAGGGCCGGCTGCTCGAAGTGCCTCAGGCCCTCCGGGACGCCCATTACGGGTCGGCAGGTCAGCTCGGCCGGGGAGCGGGCTACCAATATGCCCATGATTTCGAGGGGCACTTTGTGCCCCAGGAACACCTGCCGGCGGCCCGAGTCTTCTACGAGCCTTCGGATCAAGGCCACGAGCTGGAAATCCGCCGGCGTCTCGAGGAATGGAGGAAACGAAGGAAATTGGGGCTGGCGGCCCAGAAGGAGAATCCCAGCACGTCCTGAAGAAGGTCTCCCCGGTTGACCTGGGATTTTTCGGGCTAACACATGGATTTCGGAAAAGCGCACACGAGCACACTGTGCACCCTTCATGATTTTGAGCCAGCAGTTTCCCGGACACGCAAACTGGATGAAAGAAGGCTTCTGCCGGAAAAATCCCTGCTAGCCTGCATGGCTCATCCCGGTGAGATGAGCCATGCAGGCTCAGCGCGGTTCACGAGGAACGATGCGGCGGCGGATGCGGCGAGCTGGACGGTGAGGTTGTCCAAGCCATGATTGGAGACGGCTTCGGCGGATGCGCCGGCGAGGCCGCAGAGGAGGCCCAGGCCGACGGCCTGGGCGAGGGGAAGGCCGCTGAAGCCGAGGGCGATCGCCGCGGCGGTGGAGCCGCAGAGCCACACGGCAAGGGAGCCTTCCAGGCTGCGGCGGGCAGGTACCCCCAGAAGCGAAGGAACACGATAGGGATGCCTGCCCCAGCGGCTTCCAACGGGTTCTCCGGCCGCGTCGCCCCATCCGCAGACGAGGTATCCGATGGCGGCGGAGTTGGGGAAGAGGAGATTGCTGAGGACACCGCCGAGGGCGGTGGTGGCGAGGGGCAGGAGGATGAAGAACGACCGATGGGGGTGATCGCCGGGCCGAGCCATGGCTTCGTAGAAGGGGAAGCGGTCACCCTTCCAGACGGCATAGAGCACGCCGAGGCTGACGACGATGCCGAAGAAGGCGACGCCGCGGGTCTGGTAGAAGGCGTGGAAGACGCCGGCAGCGGAGAAGATGAGAACATGGAATATTTTTCGGGTATAAGGCGTCGGGATTTTGTAACGGTTTTTGAGATGGCCCACCAGCGTCGCGGCGAAGAGGGTCCAGAGGACGGCAGGAAGGCCAGCAGCGGCGACCGTGTCGAAATCGGGCAGAAACGGATCGAGAAACGCCTGGAGCGGCAAGTTCATTCTCCCGGGTCGGAAACGGCCGGCGGGGCGGGTGGTTTCGGTGGTCGGATTCGGGCTCGGACCGCCTCGATCTCCGGGCCATAGAGGTAGAAGGTGAGGGACTGCTCGAGGGTTTTTTCGAGGGACTCATCCCGTGGACTGGCGGCCTGCCAGGAGAGCCCGGCCTTTTGGGCCAGGCGGCGGTCTTCCTCGGTCTGCCCGCCCGGGTCGGGTCCGCAGAAGAGCAGCGCCCGAACGCCCTTCTGGTAGAGGTAGGAATCGAATTCGGGGGCAGTCGGGGATGGGCCCGCGGCGATGTTCGGGCCGAGCAGTTCCACGTTTCCTCCCCGCAGAGGTTCTCGAAACAGAGGGGGCGGCAGCGGGGGCAGTCCGGTCTGATAAGCGATCCGGAACGCGGCGGCTTCGGGCGAGTCGTCGCGGAACGCATGAACGACGGTCAGTCGAGCCATGGGCCGGACTTTTTGTGCGGCCTCGATGGCCTGGGCCGGGTCGAAGGGCGACAGAGAGAGAGGAATCGATGACCACGAGAGGGAATAGGTCTTAGCGAGGGCCTGCTCCTTCTGAATCCAGGGCTCATTCTCGGGATTCTTCACATCGAGAAGCGAGACGACGTGCTGGACGGAGCCGGCGAGGACGTATCCGAAGTACTCCTCGTCCGTCGGGTAGGGCGTCAAGAAGAGGCCTTCGTCGAGCTGGACCACCTGACCGCGTTCCCAGGCAAGGCCGTCGGTCAGCAGGCGATGTTGCTCCGGCGTGGCCAGTTTGGATTTAAAGCCGTGGGATTCGATGAACCGGCGTACGACCCGGATACGGTCCTTACCCAGGTAACAGTGGACGTAGTATCGGGCCTGGGTATCGAGCATGAGGCGGCCCAGGGTATCGAGCGCTTCCTGGTTCTGGCTGACCCACGGGAGCATGGGGACATGGATGAGGGGCAGTTTTACCTTTTCCGTGCGTTCTTTCTCTTCGGCGATCAATTGGGGCTCGAACGGCACGACGGCGGGGTGGAGGAGCGAAATGACCGCGGTGTAGCCGCGTTGTTTCAGGAGCTGCAGGTCCGAATCGGTAGCCGGGTAGGGACCGAAGGTGAACTGCTCCTTCGGGGCATCCGGGATATTCTGGATGTTGACCAAGAGGGCGGGATGCATCCAGAGCCAGAGGGCGGCGGCGGCCGGGAGGGTGACGAGGACGAGGAGGACGGCGGTGACGGACCTGCTTCGGGCGCGGCGCTCATAGCGGGCCAGGAGGGCGGAGGCTGCTGCCGTAGCGGCGACATAGAGGACGATGATGAGGATGACCAGGAGATTCTCAGTTTTCGGGGACAGGTCTCGGGCGCGTGCCGTCTCGGTGACCCATCGGACGGGGCCGAGGAGGACGATGGTTCCGGCGGCGAATCCGAGCATCAACCAGACGGTGGCGAAGAGGGCGGCGGTGCGGAGAAGCTTCATGGTTCAGCGTCCCGAGGCAGATGCCAAAGGACCGCCTGGCCGCGTCCCAGGAGGATCGAGGCCTGAAGGGTCCGGGAAACATATCGGCGTCCTTGTTCGACGGCTTCCTGCAAGGTCGCCCCGCGGGCCAGGTGTGCTGCGATCGCTGCCGAGAGCGTGCAGCCGGTGCCGAGCGCCTTGGGGACGCCGGAGACCCGGGGAGGCAGGAACTGGAGGTTCCGGCCGTCATGAAAGAGGTCCATTCCCGTCTGTTCGGCCCACCGGCCGCCCTTGATGAGCACCGCGGCAGCGCACCGGTCATGGAGGGCGCGCGCCGCGTCCCGGAGTGAGTCCGGGCCGGAGAGGGGCCGGCCGGAGAGCAACTCGGCCTCCTTCAGGTTCGGGGTGACCAGCCGGCACAGGGGGAGCAGGACGCAGAGCATGCGGTCGATCGCGCTGGCATCCAGGATGGGACGGTCATGCTTGTCCACGAGAACCGGGTCCACGACGAGTTGAGGCACGTGCCGCCGGCCGAGGATGTCGGCCACGGCCTCGATGGTGGCTGCGCTGAAGAGCAGGCCGGTCTTGGCTGCGTGAATTTCGACGTCGTCCAGGACGGCCTGTATCTGCGAGGAAACAAAGGCCGGTTCGAGCGATGCGACCTGAATGACGCCGAGCGTGTTCTGGGCGGTGACGCCGGTAATGGCGCAAAGGCCGTAAACTTGGCATGCCAGGAAGGTCTTCAAATCCGCCTGGATACCGGCCCCGCTGCTGCTGTCGGAGCCGCCCACCGTCAAGGCCTTGTATAAAGTCGGCATGTCGGTTCCTTTTCGGGATCGGATACGAACGGGCGCCTATACTCATAGACGGGCTCGCAAGTGCACCTGCACTTCCGTACCCTTCTGCTCGATCGGGGCGGGATTGCCCCCGCGCCGTTCGTTCCGGCGAACGATCGTACTCTCGAAGGTGGCAAGGATAAGAATGCGCCGTTTTTTTTCCAGTGGAAAAGGCACTCTGCTCAGCCGGAGGATCGTCCCTGGGACGTCTGTTCTGGCGTTCATTCTTGGCGCGTGGCCCGTCGCCGGCCATTCGGAAGGGGAGGCCGAATTTTCCGAGCGGATGAGGATGGCGGCTCGGCTTGGCGCGCTTGAGGAGATGGAAACATGCTGCCGGTCGGTGCTCGCTGAATCGCCGGACGACTTGAAGGCCCGAGCCTATCTGGGGGCCTCGCAGGCCCTCTCAGAGTTGTCCGAGGGGTCCACGGCTTGGCGGCGGGAGGCGCTCGTCGGCTTGGCTATGGGACTGAGCGGGGAAATGGCCGAGGCGCTACAAGCGGCCCGAAAGGCCCTCGTTGCAGGAGCGCCGTCGTCGGGCGCGCTGGTGTTCGTGCAACGGCTGGCGCGCTTGGCCGCGAGGTCCGGGGACGTGCCGGAAGTCGAGCGATTCTGCCGACGCTGGGCAGCCGAAGAGGTCGAGGACGAGTGGCCCCATCTACTGCTCGCGCACGTCTACGAGGCCGAAGGGGATGTCGGGAAGGCCCGTGTCCCGCTGTTGCAGGCCTTGAGTCTCGCTCCGATGAATCCGACATGTCACGTCGTCCTCGGCTGGATGGACATGGGACGTTTGCCGCTGGACGAGGTGGAAATGCGCTTCCGCCAGGCGCTGCATTTCGATAGCCAGGACTGCGGCGCCCTGGCCGGGCTGGCCGAAGTGGAGCGGGTGCGGGGACGTCCGGAGGATGCCCTCAAGATGGCGCACGATTCGGTGCGGGGCGGGGGGCCGCAGGCCCATGGTCGGCACGTTCTGGCTGAAATCTTGGTGCAGATGGGAAAGCCGGGTGAGGCGCAACGCCAATACGAAGCCATCCTGAGGCTGGACCCTCTGGACGCTTCGGCACTGCATCGCCTGGCGGTATTGCAGGAGTTGCAGGGAATAGAGGCTGAGGCCTCCTGGAGACGCTTCCTTCAGGTCGAGGCACACTCATCTCCTCGGGCCTGGTTGGCCCGGAACGGCTTGGTTGAATTGGATACTCAAAAGCTCCCTTGGAGTGGACGCCAGCCCGCATGGTCGCCGGATGGACGCAAGCTGGTGATGGTGCGTGAAAGAGATGGAAGTGATCGGATCGTGATCCAGCCGATGGACAGCCCCACCGATGCCCTGGAGGTTAAACTTGGGCTGACCGGTCGAATCGGGAGCGTGTGCTGGTCTCCGGACGGCAGGCTTCTGGCCATGGATGTGAGCGAGGGGGGAGGGGGGATGGAGGGGATTTACCTGAAGGACTTGACCAACGATCGGCCGGCCTGGCGATTGGTCGAGTCTCCTGCGCTCTTTCCACGTTTTTCGCCCGGCGGACTTCAAATTCTCTGGTCCGTTCGGGACCCGCCCGGCTGCCAGGTCACTGACCTGGCGGGCGAAACGGTCTTGCGGCGGACGCCAGTCAGCGCTGCAGATTGGTCGCCGGACGGCAGTCTGATCGTAGGGGCGCAGGAATATTCAGGGCAGCGATCGGACCTTTGGGTATACCGGCTGGAGCGTGGCAAGGCGGTGCGGCGGTTGACCCGGGAACATCGGAACTTCATGCCGCGGTATCATCCTCTGGGACACGCCATCGTGTTTTGCCGGACGGAGCCGGGTGGCGTGACCGGCTGGTGTGCGGCATCGTGCGATGCGGCCGGCAGCCCGGTGGCCGTCATGCGGCCGCCGGGCACCGATTGCCCGGGTGCCTTCGCTTGGTCGCCGGAGGGTCAACAGGGTGTCATTCAGCCCGGGGGAACGGAGGATCTCTGGCAGGTGCGCTGGGGCGGCCTGAGTCCAAAGCCCTTCGAGCTGGCCGTCGATCTGAATGCGGGCCGTCTGACCGTCACGGTCCAGAACTTGGCGTCTCGCTCGGCCCAGGCCGATGTGAGTTTTCGGGTCTATGATCAAGAATCCTTTCAGATTCAGGCGTGGCGGGCCGAGGGGCGTCCCGCATTCATACCGGGGAACAATGCGCATTCCTGGGGCGAGTTCATCGAGCCCGAGGCGATGGTCCGCGGGCACACGGCCCGCGTGGAGGCCGTGCGATCGGACGGATTGCGGAGCGTGCTCCTCTGGCGGATGCCCTCTGCCCGGGACTGAATGTTTTTGTATAATCAGAGGGTCTGCCCATCAGAACGGGCGTTGGCATGTCCTTCAGAAAGGTGTCCCATGCCGGATGGGAATGAAGCTACCCGGTGGCGGCCGCGTCGCCGCAGGAGGGCGAGGCGTGGGGGTGGACACGACCAGCGGGATTTCGAGGCCCGGGCCGAGGCCATCGGACACGAACTGCTGGGTCTGGCACGGAGCCTGTGGCGATGCCGCTGGCCGGATCAGGACCCCGAGCCGGGGACCCCGCCTCTGGAACTTTCCGTACGGCTGCCTCTGGCTTCTTCGGGCGGAGACAGCCGTGTTCTGGCCAGCCGCCTTCTGGCGGATATCGTTTCGGCGCTGGACGCCCATTCCCGGCCTGACGGCTTCCGCGAGGGCCGGGTCTACTGTCATCTGTGCGAATCGGCGGAGTGCGAGCATTCCGCTCCGCAGGACCCGAAGATGGTCTTCGCCGGATACGGCATCAATGGCAAGCCAGAATGGAAGGACCTGTCCCAGGTGCTGCTCCAGGCTGGTGAGCCCCGGGTGCACCTCCTGTTCGGTGACCGGCCGGTGGTTCTCTGCCTGGTGCAGGACGGGGATGGCCTGTGTTCGAAGCAAATGGCGGCATTCGGCCGAGATTCCCGTACCCATCACATTCTGGGACAGGTGGTGGCCGGTTATTTCACCACCCCGGGTGGCCGGGGGTCCGCGTGGGATCGTTGGGCGATTTCGGTCCAGGCCGTGGAGTACCGGACTCGCCGGGGCGTGCCCGAGCTGGGGATGAACGTCGTGGGTGCGGCGCTGGGAGCGCTCGGGGTGGAGGGAATTCTGGTGCAGGTACGGGATGAAGCGTTATATGCCGCGCTCGCTCAGGCCCGGGTGAGAATGGGGTCCATCGCCCGCGGGGCTCGGGACCCGGCGACGCTCGAGTGGTACGGCAGAAACTTCGAGCCCGGGGTCCGCGAGGCGCTCCACCAACTCGCGCGTTTCATTCAACGGGCCTCGGTCCAGCAGCGAAGCCGGACGCGCCACGCCCGTGAGGAGAGGGCGCACGGGGACCGCCCGCTGGCGGCGGCGCTCAAGGACCTGCACGGGGCCCGGGTTGGCGACTTCCATCTGGATGAATCGGCGCGAACCGTGGCGGTGATCGGACCGCATCGGAGGACGCACATCTTCAGCCTGGACGGAAGGCTGGTGACCAGCATTAATTATGAAGGTGAGGAAATCCGGCGAAAATTACGGACGGGCCGGTGGCGGCCCGCTCGCCCCGAAGAGATTTTGACGATTCGGGAGAAGGTGCGAGCGCTTGAGGCGGCGGTGGAAACGGGACTCCCTCCGGGCGCATCGGGGCAAGGGCTGCCTCGGCAGGATTCTGCTCGCGCCGATCGAGAGGGGCCAACGGGAAACCCTTGAGACTACTGGAAGTGAGGCCAGCTTGCGCGTTCTCGGAATCGATCCCGGCACGGTTTCCTGCGGCTACGGCATCGTGGACTACGAGAAGAGCCGATTCCGGTCAGTGGCTTTCGGTCTTCTGGAATGTTCGCCTCACGTGCCGCTGCCTCAAAGACTGGTGACCCTGTTCGGGAGCCTGGAGAATGTCATTCAGGAATATCGTCCACAGGATGCCGCGATCGAGGAGGCGTTTGCCGGCAAGAGCATCCAGTCTTCCATGCGGATCAGCGAGGTCCGGGGAATGGTCATCGTCTGCGCGGGAAAGGCTGGCCTGAGTCTTGCCCAGTACCCTCCCGCGACGATCAAGAAGGCGGTCGTGGGGGTCGGATCAGCGCACAAGTCCCAGGTCCAGCATATGGTTCAGATTCTCCTCGGGCTTCCCGATTTGCCGAGGCCGGAAGATGCTTCTGACGCACTCGCCGTGGCCATATGCCACTGCCACCGGTCGCATCTGGGTGCCCTTTGAGCGTAAGGGTGGCGGCGGCGAACCGCTTCTCGATGGTCATGGCGAGGCTGTGAAACCTGAACCCAGTCGGGCCGACACGCTGTGGACGGCCCGGTTTCGAATCCGTCACTGGCTATGGTGGTGCATCCCTTGCTGGAATTCATCCTGGGAGAGATACGCAGCCGGGGGCCGATGAGCTTCGCCCGGTTCATGGAACTGGCCCTCTATCACCCGGAATTCGGCTACTACCAGAAGAGCGTCAAGCTGGGCAAGTCTGGAGATTTCTACACCAGCTCTCACGTCAGCCCGGTCTTCGGACGCCTGATTGGCAAGCAATTGAAGGAGATGTGGGATATTCTTGGGCGGCCCGGCGTCTTCCACGCCGTGGAACTGGGCGCCGGGGAAGGATTTCTGGCCCGGGATGTTCTGGACTTCGCAGCCAGCGACGCGGAATTCAGCCGGGCGGTGGATTACCGCGTCGTGGAGATCAGTCAGCGCCTCCGGCAGCTTCAGGGACAGCGGCTTCGTGCCTCTGTCAGTTGGACCGATTCGCTGGACCTGTTCCCAGAAGACAGTCTGGTCGGTTGCGTGTTTTCCAATGAATTGGTCGATAGCTTTCCGGTCCACCGGGTGACCCTCCGCGAAGGAAAGCTTCTGGCGCTTCGGGTTGGAGAGGAGAAAGGGCGGCTCGTCGAGGTCGTCGGAGGGGCGGCGGAGCACGACTGCGTGCGGTATTTTGATGGCCTGGGCCTGGCGCTTCCGGAAGGTATTCGGACCGAGGTCAACCTGCGGATACGGCCCTGGATGAGCTCCGTGGCCAGGGCCCTGCGGCGAGGATACGTGATGACGGTGGACTATGGTCTGCCGGCGTTCGAACTGTATTCGCCGGCGCGAAGGGATGGCACACTCCGAGCCTATCGCGAACACCGTGTGAGCGAGAATCCCCTGGCCTCGCCGGGTGAGCAGGACCTGACGTGCCACGTGGATTTCACGACCGTGGGCCTGGCGGGCGAGGAGGCGGGCGTGACCACGCTCGGGTTCACGGACCAGACCCACTTTCTGATGGGGATCGGGGAGGCGGAAATCCGGGACGCTCTAGCGGCGTCGGGCGGCCACGATCTGGACTCCGTACGCCGCCGATCCAGCATCCTGAATCTGATCCACCCAGAGATGATGGGGGGAACCTATCGGGTGCTCCTTCAGGGGAAGGGAGTGGAGTGGCCGCCTCTGAGCGGACTCCAGAACGTACGTGTCCGGTGGCGGTGAGAGGCGACGTCGGGGCATCTCAGGCACGCCCGGGAAAAGAAACGGGCGACCACGTGGGTCGCCCGCCTGTAGAAGTGCAATCGTCCGCGGTCCAGAGGAGAAAATCGCCCGCGTGTCAAGGATTAGCCGGTGGCTCCGGCGGCCTGGGCAATTCACCGGCGCCTGGCAGAGGAACGGGTCCGCCTTGGATGGTCGGCGCGGCCTGATTGGTCGTCTCACGCCGAGCATCCTCGATGAAATCGCGGTTGATATCTTGGCGAATCTGCTCACGACGCATGGGGTTCTCGGCGCCTCTTTCTGGGCCGCCCTCGCCGGGCTCGCGGCCGCCCTCGCCGGGCTCGCGGCCGCCCTCGCCGGGCTCGCGGCCGCCCTCGCCCCGGCCTCCGCCGCCCGGGGGTGGTGCTGGGGGCGGGGTGATGCCGCCGTCAAACTGTTCTCGGTATTCCTCCCGTCTCTCGGGCGGGAGAGGAGCCGGCGGCCGGACATCGTTGCCCTGGCCCTGGGTGCCGGACTCGCTACCCTGGCGTACGATTTCGACCTTGGGCCTTTCCACGTCCCTGGCGTAATACTCCACCCGGCCGCGGTAGCAGGTGCAGGCGTCCTGGGCCGGGGCTTCAGCCACGGGCGGCGTGAACTGGCGTCGGAACAGCGTGCCGCGGACACCGGCCACCGCGGTCGGCGTGCGGACCTCGAAGCTGGAGGACTTTTTCTTGAAGCCTTCGACCTGGATGAGGGCGTCGCCAACGGCCAAGTCCAGTTCCGTCGTGTTGATCAGCTTTTCCTTCTTGAAGAGGACACCGGTTTTCTTCAGCTTCGGGCTCTTCGTGGTGACGGTGAGATCGCTGTTGGGACCCAGCTTGACGATGCTGTTGTCGTTGAAATTGATCTGGACGAAGGAGGGCTTGTCGCCCGTGGTGATCCTGTCCCCTTCGTTCACACCGCCGCTCTTGGCGGCCGGTGCCGGGGCCCCGCCTCCCGGGGCAATTTTGACGTCCCCCGTCAAGTCAAAGACGCTTCCGACAGGCTCTGCCAGGAGCAGGGCGGGTCCCCAGCAGGCAAGGCAAAGAAACGCATGCCTCCAATTGGATATCATGACCGTTCTCCTATTGCGCCGTTTGTCCGCGGGCGTCACTTGGGAAACGGGGGCGGGGGCCGCCGGAGGCCACTGCCCCTGCCATTACCAAGCCGCCCAGGCTGCGCAAGAAAACAGGACCAATCACCTTCTAAAAGAGCGCCCCACCGGACCCGCCCCCTGGACTTGTCTTTGTGGGAAGGACAAGTGCGGCGGGCACACGGCGAAGAAATGACGACTCAGACCCTAAAATTTTGCCTGCAACTCGATTCCGGAAATCTGATCCGTATAGTCACGTCCAGCGAACGACGACCGGTGACGCAAATAGTTATGAGAGACCTCCACGGTGAGGTACTCCTTGTAGAGCGGTCTGGAAAGGGCGATTCTTCCAGTGAAGATGTTGTCTTCGCGGAAGCCATTTCCAAAACGGGCGTCTTTGGACTTGTACTTGTTATTGGCGTAAGAGAATTCCGCTTCCAGGTTCAACTGAAGCCAATCGGGGCCTGGGATAGGGGTAGTATATCCCAAAGTGGCTTTATGGCCAAGGAAGCTCTCGAACTTGGCTATGGCCGAGTTGAAATTGGCCGCATACTCCGCCCAGACAAACATCTGTTTTTCTTCTCCGAAAAAGAAGAACTCTCTCAGAGCCGCAGCGTAATTGTCGCCCGAAAGCTCCCTGACTTGGACATAGTCGTTGTTATCCCAGTTCAGCCGCAAGAAGCTGGCGAACGATTCATTGTGAGCCCAGTACACGCTTGGGAGAAAGCTGTGCCTCTGGAGATAGCCTTCGTCGTCGAACTTGAACCAGATAAACGCGTAATCGAGCGAGAGGAATATGTTGGAGGTTACCGGCCGGTTGAACCCGCCGCTGAAGGTGTGTCCTTCGACATTGAACTGGTCCAGTCCATCATAAAAATCCTTAATCAAGGAATATCCCAAGGTGGTGGAAGTTCCCAGGAACTTGGGAAGGCGAATTTGAGTGTCGAGGCCGACGACGTTGCGCAAGTCACCCTTGAAGCGGGCGCCGTCATCCAGCCGGACGTTCCGGTCGTACTCGATGGCAGAACGGAGGTCAAGGCTCCACCATTTGTGTCTCGGGCCGCCGGACGGCATCTCGTCCGCATCCATCAGGGTCGGCCGCTCCTCCACGGTGCCGGCCTCGGCGAGGAGAATCGGCTCGCGGCCGCTCTTCGAGTCCGTGGCCTGGGTGGGGAGCACTTCCTCAAGAGTGGATGAAGCGAGGGGTGTGGAAGGCTCGGTGGGGCGGTCCATCCAGAGGACGAGAGCGGAAACGATGATCGGGATGAGCTTGAACGAGGAATTCGGCATAAGACGTCCCTTCGCTTGAATCGCAGGAGAGAGTGACTCCCAGCTTCTGCTGGCGTCCGCCCAGGGGCGCGGTAGGTTGATTGTTGGCAGCGTATGGATGCCCGCGATATGCCTTTCAAGGGCTCAAGTCGTGTGCGAAGTGCCCGGCCGAGCGCCACTGAAAGTCCCGCGCCGAGGCCATTTCATGGTCACGGTTACGCAAAGAATCGGGATGCGGAGTATAGCAGGGTCACCCGAAAAGTCAATAGGTAAATCCTTTGCGGAGCCCTGAATTCTTTTGCCCCGATTTTGGCCCCCGGGCGCTTGACAAGCAATACCTGAAGCGTTATTTTCGACGTGCATGATCCTGGTGACCCCAGGGCTTCTTGTCTTTTTCTGGAGAGGTCAGCATGAGCATCACGCATTTTGGTCGAACCGTGGCCAGGACGGCCGTGGTGATGTCGCTGGTATGGTATGGCCAAGGCGCACTGGCTTCCGGAGGCGAGCATCCCGAGCAGCCGAAGGATGGGAAAGAGCATCCCGAGCATCCGAAAGGGAAAAAGGAAGCTTCGGTCAGCCTGGAAGATGTAGCCGCTTTCATCGAGTCTTACGTCCAGAAAAACTCCAAGGAAGGCGCGTTCTCGGTCATGGACAACGTCGCGAAGAAGAAGTTGTCGTTGACTCTCGACAAGGTGCACCGTGAGCGGCTGTCCCAGATCGGCAAAGACACCTTTTTCGTCTGTGCGGATTTCAAGACCGCGGATGGTCAGAAGGTCTATGACCTGGACTTTTTTGTTGCCGGCACGAAAAAGGAAAACCTGAAGGTGCTTGCCGAAAAGACCTCTGTGCATAAGGAAGACGGGACGCCCCGGTACAACTGGGAGGAGGAAGGGGGGATGTGGAAGAAGAAGGACAACAAAGCGGAAAAGCCCGCCAAGAAGGAGCATGAGCATCCTGAGCATCCCAAATAGCCTCCGACGTGTGAATCGGGTCTTTGTGATCCGCAAGGTTCCACTGGTATGACAATCCAGGCGGCGGATCAGCCGCCGCCTGGATTCCATACGTAGTTGTTGAATCGGCTTAGAGTCTTTGGGTGTAATTTCTCCGCGCCACACGTAGAAGTTGAAAGGTGTCCCGCCAGACTTGTCCCAGTGGGAGGCGGGTCGGGTGTCAGTTGATTCCTGAGCCCTGCACCCTGACACCTTTTGCACGCTTGCTGGTTTGCGGACTTCGCCAGGCCTCAGGTTAGAGTCCTGGTACGGGACCCGATTGGGAAAGTGCGAACTGAGTTCGTCCGCTGCCTACCCAGTGAGGAGGAAAACATGGCCGCAGCAGTCGTCGAGGAAAAGCTGGCCCTGCTGGGAGGGGTCCGGTGCGTGCAGGGAGACCATCGGGACTTGTTTCAGTGGCCCATCGTGACCGAGGAGGATGAGCAGGCGGTTCTGGAGGTTCTGAGGGCCGGAAAGATGTCGGGCACGGACGTGACCCGAAAGTTTGAGACCGAGTATGCGGCCTTCCAGGGCACGCGGTATGCCCTGGCTCACTGCAACGGCACAGCGGCTCTGCTGGGGGCGATGTATGGATGCGGAGTGGGCCGAGGAGACGAGGTCATCGTGCCGAGCCTGACCTACTGGGCCTCGGCTCTCCCGGCGTGGAATCTCGGGGCAACCGTCGTTTTTGCGGATATCGATCCGGTCTCAGTCTGTCTGGCCCCCGGGGACATCGAGCGCCGCATCACGCGCCGGACGAAAGCGATTGTGGTGGTTCATTATTGCGGCCACCCGGCGGAGATGGACCCGATTCTCGAAGTGGCCCGGCGGCACGGAATCCGGGTCATCGAGGACGTTTCTCATGCGCACGGTTCACTTTACAGGGGCCGGCTGACAGGTTCGATCGGCGATGTGGGCGCGATGTCCATGATGGCTGGCAAGTCGTTTGCCATCGGAGAAGGAGGGATGCTCTGCACGAACGATCAGGAAATCTACGAACGCGCGGTGGCCTTCGGGCACTACGAGCGCACGGCGGAGGCATTGACGCGTCCGGACCTGAAGCCTTACGCTGGCCTGCCCCTCGGCGGCGTCAAGCATCGCATCAACCAAACCTGTTCCGCAATGGGAAGGGTCCAGCTCAAGTCTTATCCGGGGCGCATGCGCGAGATTCAGGATGCGATGAACTATTTCTGGGACCAGCTCGAAGACGTGCCCGGAATCGGAGCGCACCGGCCGGAGCGCGATTCAGGCTCGACCATGGGCGGCTGGTACAATCCTCTGGGCCATTATCGGCCCGAGGAACTGGGCGGTCTGCCCGTCAAGAAATGGATCGAGGCGCTCAATGCCGAGGGCGTGCGGGTGGGCCGTGGGTGCAATTTCCCACTCCATCTCCACTCCGTGCTGCAGGAGGCGGACGTCTACGGTGACGGAAGGCCGACCCGTATCGCCTTCGCTGGCCGCGACGTGCGGGAGGGCAGGGGATCGCTGCCGGTGAGCGAACGGCTTGGCGAGCGTTGTTTTGGGGTGCCGTGGTTCAAGCACCACCGCCCCGGAGAGATCGACGAATACGTTGCCGCTTTCCGTAAGGTTGCCGCCCAAGCGGACGAGCTGCTCTAACGAAGCGCCTGCCGTGTGGCAGGCTCGTCTCTCTCGGACGGCGCTTGACGCACGAGGCGGGGCTTCGCTAATCCTTGGCGTGGAGTGCGCCGGCAAGGTCGTCCGCCAGGCGTTCGAGAACCTCCCGGGTCAAGACGAAGGGGATGCGGGTTCGCGCGCGCCCCCTCCTTTGCCGGCGGAAGCGGGCGAACCGCAGGCCGTCCGAATCGAATCGGGCCTCGTAGTAGGCCAGAGCGTCCGCGGTCCGGTAGGGTGCGGAGCTGCGGACCAGTGCGACCTGGCCAGGTTCGTCACATTCGAGAAGCAGGAGACGCTCCAGCAGATAGGTGACCGTGCGGACGAGGCGGTCAGCCCGCCGTCGAAGGGACTCGGGCTTCTCCTCCGGAGCGAGTGAACGGCAACGGACCTCTTGAACGACGCAGCCGAAGGGGCCGAAATCGCCGATATCGATGGCGACCTCCCGGCGGCCATTCGAGAGGCGGACGGGAAGGCGGGTCCGAAAATCCTCCTCCCATCGGCCTGCATCGTGACGGGCGCGAGCCGTGGAGGCCTTCCTGGCCTCCAGTTCGTGATTGAGCATCTGGCTAAAGTTCAAGGGACTCACCTCCTTTCACTCGAAATTTTTTCTTAGATTTGGGCGGAATGGGGTCTCGATTCCTTGGTTCTGAAATCCGCGGTGCCCGGAGGGCGCAGAGGATTTCACTAGAGCTCTTTCTCCTGGTATCCCCCCTCCACGAAGGAAAGAAGCTTGGGCTTGCCGTCCACGACCGTCGAGAGGTGAACGGGTCGAGTCCAGATCGTCGAGAGGTTTTCAAGGACATCGCGCGCGTGGTCCGTGCGGAGGTCCATTCCCTCGTGCTGGTGGCGGAGGAGGAGCTCCCCGCGATTTTGGTAATTGCCTTCCTCGACGAAGATGAAAGGGTTACCGTAGTTCGTGAGCTGGGTTAGGATTTGCTCCTTGACGGACTTGAACTCGCGGTCCGAGATTTCGTACTCATTGTTGCGCTCGTTGTAGGCGTAGACGAAGAGCTGGTGTTTGCGGCAGAATTCCGGGGTAAGAAAGGCATCAATGAAATTGATGTCGTTATAGATGCGTCGGACCTCGAAGATTTTGGCCAGGCCGAGGCCGAGTTGGCGATCCCAGCGTCTTCTGGCATCCAGGTCTTCGCACTCGTCGTATTCCTTGCCGAACTGGCCCCTGTTCCAGCGCTCCTCGATGTCGCGGAAAAGCTCGACGCCGAGCTTGTAAGGATTGAGCTGGTTGGGAAGGGCGTGAACGGTGCTGCTGTGGTGGTCCGCGAAATCGATGAGCTCCGCGTCCGTCAGGGCCTTTTCCGTCATGATCCGCGAGTGCCAGAAAGTGGCCCACCCCTCGTTCATGATCTTGGTCTGGGCCTGAGGCGCGAAGTAGTAGGCCTCTTCCCGGACCATGGAGAGAATGTCCCTCTGCCAGTTGGCCAGCGGAGCGTGCTCGATGAGGAATTGCAGGACGTCCTGTTCCGGCTTGGCCGGGAAATGGCGCTCCTGATCCCGCGCCTCCTGTTCCTGGCGTTCCTGTTCCGCGCGCAGGACCTCGGGGGGATTGATGAACGGGTCGAGATAGGCCTTGAGCGATTCGAACCGCGTGGGCGTGGGCTTGAAGGGCTGCTCCTCGGCGAGAACCGAGGGTCGCTCGGTAGGCCGCCGGCGGATGGAGAGCGAATGGATGTCGATCAGGTTGTCCACGGAGAGGCAACGGTCGAGGAAGTTTTCAACCGTATCGTGGCCGAAGCGCTCAGCATAGCGGGTCACGCGAGCTGCGTGATTGGCCATTTCATCGACCATCTTGCGATTCGTATTCGCGAAAAACAGGTTGTTCTTGAAGAAATCGCAGTGAGCAAAGACGTGGGCGATGACCAGCTTCTGATCGACGAGATGGTTGCCATCGAAGAGGTAGGCGTAGCAGGGGTCATTGTTGATGACCATCTCGTAAATCTTGTGCAGCCCATAGGTGTAACTCTTCTGCATGTACTCGTATTCCATTCCGAATTGCCAGTGCGGATAGCGCGTGGGGAATCCGCCCAGGCTGGCAATCTCGTTCATCTGCCGGTAGTCCACGATCTCGAAAATGGTCTCGAAGAAGTCCAGCCCGCTCTCACGAGCATATCCTTTGATCTCCTCGGCAATCTGGGCCAGGTCGGCGGAAATGTCCATGGGCTCATTTCCCCTTTCCCAGGAATTTCTTGATGGAATCGTAAATGGCGTCCGGGTTCTCGATCTCGGATGTGACGAGACGTTCGTCGCTGGTGAAGCGCCCGTGCAGCGCCTCGATGAACTCCCCGCTGCCATAGACGCTCTCGACCTGTCCGTAGCAGAACAGGTTGCATTTGGGGAGAAGGTCTTCCTCAAGGAGTTTCAGGCACTTGGCCGTGTCGTCGCCTTCCCAGTTGTCTCCGTCGGAGAAGTGGAAAACGTAGATGTTCCAATCGATCGGCGGGAACTGCCGATCAATCAAGGCGTTACAGAGGGTATAGGCGGAGGAGATCATGGTCCCGCCGCTCTCTCGGGTATGGTAGAAATCCTGTTCGTCCACGACGTGGGCAACGGCGTCATGGATGATGTACTGGCTTTCCAGACCGTGGTATTGGTGGCGAAGCCAGGTGTCGATCCAGAAGGCCTCGGTCCGCACGATCTCCTTCTGCTCATCGCCCATGGAGCCGGAGACGTCCATGATGTAAATGATGATGGCATTGCTCTCGGGGCTGTGTGTGGATTTCCAGGACCGGTAGCGCTTGTCTTCCCGGACGGGGATGATCAGGGGAGTGGTGAAGTTATAGGCGCCGCTGATGATCTGCCTCCGGAGGGCGGCTCGATAAGTCCGTTTGAAGTGCCGGAGAGATTCCGGGCCGCTCTGGCGGATGCCGGTGTACTTCTCCTTCTCTGAAGTGATATTCATCTTGCCCTTGGGCAGGACATGCGGGAGCTCCAACTCCTCCCCGAGCATCTCGGCCAGCTCATCGAGCGTCATTTCGACTTCCAGGATGTGCTGGCCCTCCGCGTCGCCAGCTTTCCCGTGACCGTCCTCCTCGGCGGGCCCCAAGGATGTGCCAATCTCGCCGTCGCCCTGCCCCACCCCTTTCTGCCTCCGGATGTCGAACCGGAAACGTGGAATCTCGATGGAGGGAATGGGGATGCTGACCAGTTCCTTGCCCCGGCGGCCGATGAGCTCCCCTCGGGTAATGTATTTCCGGAGGTCCTGCTTGACCTTCCCGCGAAGGATCTCTTTGAACCGGGCGTGATCAGATTCGATGTTCAGGATCATGGCAGGAGATGTCCGAGGGGTCGGGCCTTCGGCCTGACGGTTCATTTTCTCACGTCGCCTCGAGCGAAGATGCTGGCGACGAAGTGCAGTACGTCGGTAGCGCAGATGTCGCAGTAGCCGTAGTCCTTGATGAGCCGGGACTTGACGACATCGATTTTCTGCTGGGTCTCCCGATCGACCACATTCGAGATCAGGCTGGTCAACTTGATCGTGTCCTTCTGGTCTTCGAACAGCTTGAGCTCGAGAGCCTTGTGAAGGCGCTCGTTGATTTTGTAATCGAACTTCTTGCCTTCCAGGGCCAGGGCGCCGATGTAATTCATGATCTCCCGGCGGAAGTCGTCCTTGCGGCTCTCCGGGATATCGATCTTTTCCTCGATGGACCGCATCAGGCGCTCATCGGGCTCTTCGTCCTGCCCGGTGAACTTGTTCTTGACGCGCTCCCTCTGGGTGTAGGCCTTCACGTTATCCACGTAATTGGCGCAGAGCCGGGTCATGGCCTCCTCATCGGCCGCGATCGCTCTCTGAACCTCGTGCTTGACCATGTCCTCGTACTCCTTCTTGACCACGGCCAGAAGCTCTCGATAACGGCTGCGATCGTTCTCGTTGGTGATGAGGGAGTGATGGCGCAGGCCGGCCTCGAGTTCATTGAGGACGAGGAAAGGGTTGACGCACTTCTGATCCGACTCGTGAACGAGCGCGTTGGAAATCTTATCCTGGATGTAACGCGGGCTGATGCCGTCCATTCCCTCCCGAAGGGCTTCGGCCTGGAGCTCCTTGATGTTTTCTTCCGTGAATCCAGGTAGCGATTTCCCGTCATAGAGCTTGAGCTTCTGGAGGAGGGTGAGCTGGGCCTTCTTGGGTGGCTCGAGGCGCGTCAGGACCGCCCACATGGACGCCATTTCAAGGGTGTGGGGCGCCATGTGCTTCCCCCGGACACGCCGCTCGTTGTAGTCCTTCAGGTAAATCTTGATCTCGTCGTTTAACCGGATGTTGTACGGGATGTCGATTTTCACCGTCCGGTCCCGGAAGGCCTCCATCAGCTCATTGCTCTGGAGCTTCCGGTATTCCGGCTCGTTGGTGTGCCCGATGATGACTTCATCGATGTCCGTCTGGGCGAACTTCTTCGGCTTGATCTTGTGCTCCTGGGAGGCGCCCAGAAGGTCGTACAGGAAGGCGACGTCCAACTTGAGAATCTCGATAAATTCCACAATCCCGCGGTTGGCGATGTTCAGTTCCCCGTCAAAGTTGAACGCCCGCGGGTCCGAATCCGTCCCGAACTCGGCGATCTTCCGGTAGTTGATGTCCCCCGTCAGTTCCGTCGAGTCCTGGTTCTTCTCGTCCTTCGGCTGAAACGTTCCGATGCCGATCCGGTCCTTCTCGGAGAGGATCAGCCGGCGGACGCGAACATGTTGGATGACGCGTTTCCAGTCCCCGTCGTAAGCCTGCAAATAGTCACGATAGGTCCGCCGGCAAGCCGGGCAGAGGTCTCCCTCGATGTTGAGAGGGAAACTGCCATTGGTCCGGTGGTTCATCTCCATCATGAGCTTTTTTCTGACCTTTTCGGGGACCAGCCGCAGAGGGTCCTCGTGCATGGGGCAGGGCTCATGTGCTTCCGTCTTGGGATCGATCCAGGAGAAGGTGTAAACGGCGCCGGCGTCCGTCTGGGAATGGTGCTCGAGTCCTTTCTTGAGCAGCCGGACGATCGTGCTCTTGGCGCTTCCGACGGGCCCGTGCAGGAGCAGAACACGGCGTTCCGTGCCGTATCCATAGGCCGCAGACTTGAGCGTCATGACTAGACGCGACAGGGGCTTTTCCAGTCCGTAAATGGCGTCTTTCCCGCCCTCGAGAGAGTCGGAGAAAAACCGATACCGGATGATGGTCTCCTTGTTGCGGCTGACCTCCTCGGTGCCGTAAGAGAGAATCATGTCGTAAGTCCGCTGGAAGGCGTTCCTGCAGACCATGGGGTTCTTGGCGACGAGATCGAGATACTCCTCGAAAGTGCCTTCCCAGGTGAGATGGCGGTAATCGGTGGGGCTGATTTCAGCATTGATGAGTGCGAACAGCGGATGAGTGGATTGGGCGGTATCCATTTTGTTTCTCCTGGTCGGCCGGCCAAGAAGGGATCGAGGTTGCTCACGCGGCCTCGGCGGGCCGGGGCCGGAACGAAGAGCAGAAAGCACGGGCCCGCAGGGCGAGGAGCGAGCTGAACCTCGACCCCAGGGGCCCTGGCCATACGAACGTTTACAAAGAACGAATTTTCGATGGAAAAGCGTGGCTAGAACGACGCCGAGACGCGATAGCGCCTCCTCAGACCGTTCCAGCAACTTCTATACCTTCCCGGGGATGGGAGGTGAACCAAGGTGGGTAAGACAGAATCCCGCTCGCTGAGCCGCCGAATCGCAGTTGTGCGCCTAAGTGATCAAAGCCCAGCCGGTTGGTGGGAAGGAACGGAAGCCTAAGCTTGTCTTCGAAATATCAAAGACCTTGAAGCTCTCCGCGCCCACATGCAGCTCCTCTGATGGTGCCTGATTCAACGCCATGATGATAACTCAGTTCGGGTCCGACGTCAAGACCCGTGTTGCAAAACGAAAGTGTCATCCTGATGCCGATTTCAAACGCTACCGTGGCCACAAGAGAAAATATTCCCTCGCTTTACTCTCGGCCTGCTCTCCGGAATCTCCTGCTTTCCCGTGGGGTCCCTGTATCCTTTTTTCACCATTTTGTGAATCTCCCGGCTTGCCGCGTGGCCTTGAGGAGCAGACGAAGTGGCACTTCGGCGAACGGAAAGGCTGCACGCAGCCCATGAGACAGATACCGAAGATAGTTGGCATCGAACAGCCTGGGATCGTTGACAAACAGCAGAAGCGTGGGCGGATGGGTCCCGGTCTGCGTTCCGTAGTAAACACGGCCGACGCGTTGATGGGCCACCCGGGTAGCTTGTTGCGCCGACATACGCTCTAGAGCCCGGTTCAGTTCTCCCGTTCCCACGCGGAGTCCGGCCTGCCGGTGAAGTTCGAGGGCGAGCCTGACGGTCTGGACCACGTTGAGCCGTGTTTTTGCTGAAACGAAGGCTATGGGAGCGTGGGAGAGCCCCGGCAGTTGGGACTGGAGATACCTCTTGAATTCGCCTGTTGACGCCTGTGAAGCCAAGTCCCATTTGTTCATCGTCAAGATGCAAGGCTTGCATTCGCTGACGATCCGGGAGGCGAGCCGTTTTTCTATAGCCGAGACCGTCTCCCGGGCGTCCATCATGAGAAGGACGACGTCGGCCCTGCCGATGGACTTTCGGGCCCGTTCCATGCTGAAATACTCGATGGAGCTCTCGACGCTGCGCTCACGGCGTATCCCCGCAGTATCGATGGCCAGAAGTTTCTGGCCAGACAACTCAAACAGCACGTCAATGGCGTCGCGGGTCGTCCCAGGCGCCTCGCTGACGATGACCCGCTCCTCCTGGGCAAGGGCATTGATGAGCGAGGACTTGCCCACGTTGCGCCGACCGACCAGCGCCAGCTTCATGACGGGCTGCGGCGGAGGCTCGAGGCCGGATTCCGCCGGCAGGCGCGCCACGACTTCGTCCAGGAGATCGGTGCGCCCGAATCGCTGGAGGGCGGAACAGAGCAGAGGTCTTCCGAAGCCGAGTCGGAACAGTTCCGGCTCGCCGGCCTCGTCGCGGGCGGTGTCGCACTTGTTCGCCGCGAGGATGACGGGCTTGTTGAGCGGCCGGAGACGGCGGGCCACTCGCTCATCTAAAGGCGTCACCCCTTCACGGATGTCGACCACGAACAGGAGGACATGGGCCTGAGCGAGAGCATACTGGATTTGCCGTTCCACGAGATCATTAAGACCGAGGGAGTCCTCGATGCCGATCCCGCCTGTATCCACCAGCTCGAAATGCCGCTGTCGGTGTGTCACGACGGCACTGATGCGGTCGCGGGTCACGCCCGCCGTAGGCTCTTCGATGGCGATCCTCTTCCGCACGAGAGCATTGAAGAGCGTTGATTTTCCGACGTTCGGGCGGCCGACGATGGGCACCACCGGGAGGTTCATCTTTGCGAATATCCGAAAAGGGACTTGCCAGGCATGACCACAAGTAGATGCAGGGGCACATCTACGCATAAAATGGATTTTCCGCAAGACAGGAGGAGAAATGCCGCCGCTCCTCGGGCGTCTGCATTTCTTGATGAAATCCGCCTCCGAGGCGGATTTCATCAAGAGCTTCTGGTCTTCCCCGCCAGGGTTCGCCCGGCTTCGCCGGGCCAACCCTGGCTCTAAAATCCGCGTCGCACGGAGGGCGCAGCGGATTTCATTGGACTTTAATGCCCCGCTTCAGCCGCACCGTCCTGAAGAGACCTTTGGACGTCGGCGGCCTCGGTCCCGAGCGCACGCGCCTTATCTCGTTGTTCTCGCGCTTCCTCGGGTCTGCCTAGGGACTCGAGGGCTGCGGTCAGGTGCAGCCGCGCCTCCAAGAGGAAGGGATTGAAATGCAAGGCGGTCCGAAAATGCAAGACAGCCTCTTCGATCCGGCCAGCGGAAGTCTTGGCGTCCCCGAGGTAAAGATGGATGGTGGCGCGCTCGGGATCAAGCCGCGCCGCCTCTTCCAGAAACTGGATGGCTTGGTCGAGGGCGCCTTCCTGAATCCTCAGAGCGGCGATCCCGGCGAGGGCCGGAGCATAGCGCCGGTCTATCCCGAGCGCCTGGCGGAATAGGCCTTCGGCCTCGGAACGGCGTCCCTGTTCCGCCTGAAGGCGTCCGAGAAGGAAAAGGGCGCGGACATCATCGGGATGGAGCGCCAGAGCCTTCCGGAATTCGCCCTCCGCCTCATCGACAAGCCCTTTCCGATGGTTCAACCGGCCCAGTTCCAGATGCGCCTCCGCGAGGTCGGGCTGGAGGGCCAGAGCCTGCCGGAACTGGCCCTCCGCTTCGTCGAGTCGGCCTTTCTCGGCCTGGCGGAGTCCGAGATGGAAGGGCACGGAAAACCGTCTGGCCCAGGATACATCGAAGAGGGGAAGGTTGACGAAGAGGGCGGCGAGGCCGAAAGCCGCCAGCAAGATTCGGGTACGGTGGGATTCGCCTTCCTGCCAGGCCCGCATGAGGCCGAATACGCCCGAGGAAGAAAACATGAGGATGACCGGGACGGCCGGAAGCCGATACCGGCTGCGGACATGGAAGAGCACGACGCTCAACATGTAAGTGAGCAGGAAGAGGCGGAGGAGGCGGACATCCTCCCGGCGTCCGGAAATGAAGAATCCCAGCACTGCGAGGGGGGCAAGAAGGCCGAAGGGAAAGCGGCCGTCGGGGAGGTTGAGCGTCAGAAGGGACAGGAGAAGGGACCGTTTGCGGTAAAACTCCAGGTCGTGATTGGGAAGAAGCTCCTGTGCCGTCGTGAACAGCCAGGCTTTCTCGAGGCTTCGAGCCAGCCAACCTGCCGGATTCTGTCTGAAGGTCTCGATCGCTTTGCAGTAAAACCACCGGGAACGACGCGCCGGGTTCGGCTCTGCGATCTCCTGGTCCGGGAGGCGGAGCAGGCTCTGCCATTCGGCGCCTGGCTGAAGCCCTGTGAGCTTTCGCATATCGGGATGGTTTCCGATGTAAAAATTGAGCCCGCCCTGGGTGGAGACGAGAACGGGTTCCCCCTGCTCCAGGCTATGATTCAGGCAGACGGGGAGAAGGGCGAGCGAGACGCCGAGAACGAGAAGCAGGGCTGCGGCCAGCGATTGCGACCGCGGCGTCCCTCGACGGATCAGGGCGGCACGCAGCCAGAATGCCGCAAAGGGGACGAAAAGCAGGACATTTTCCCGGACCAGGGCGCCCACGCCGAGGACCAGGCCAGCGAGAAAGCTTCGGGTCCCGGGCCTGGATGCGGTGGGGACGCTGATCAGGATGCAGAGGCTGGCCAGGATGGTATGGATGGCGAGCGGCTCTCGGTGGAGCTCCGCCTCGAAGAAGACAAAGGGCCAGTAGATCGCGGCGAACAGGGCCGCGAGACGGCCCGTCGCAGGATCTAGAGTCCGGGCCGCCAGAGTGGCGATCAGGAGAACATTGGCCGTGCCGATCACCGCCTGCACCAGCCGGACGAATAGGTAGTCGTGCCCCCGGAGGCGGTAGAGGAGCGAGAGGAAAAGCGGATAAAGCGGTGCCTGGGCGCTCGATTCCGGAGGCTGGCCTCCGTGCGCGAGAATCCAGGCGGAGGCATCATATTCCCGGGCGTCGATGTAGGGGGCATCGAAGAACGGATTAGGCCGGATTTCGGCGATGTAGGCCAGCCGTATCCCCAGGGCCAGAAGGCCCGCGAGCGCCAAGACCCAATGCCGGCGTAGCTGGTCAAACAGGGTCTGATTCATTCGCCTGTGAACCCTTCGGTCCGCTTCCTCAACGTCCGAACCAGCATTCCTTAGCCCCTTTGGGCGTCGAAGGAACCACATGATATCCTATATCGTCTGCCAAGTTCCGAGTTGGTTTATGTCCCCATGGTGGCTCATCATCGGTGAGGGCCTACACGCGAGTTCCGACTGGCGACGCTGGCCCTCTCGACATGGTTGTCGTCAATTTAGATTGGGAGCGCGGCTTCCGAAGCTCGCTGATTCGCTTCGTTGTGACCGGGAGAGACACGAAGCGCGTCTGCGCGTTGGTCGTGGCCCCTCGGGAATCGGTTGGTGGTTCGTGATGGACTTGACCTGATCGTCCTCCCCGAACCTATTGAGATGACACATGTCAATGAGTTCTGGACGTCTCAGCAACGGGCTGCGCACTCGCTTGACGAAGTCTCCTATCGTGCGTGCTTCAAACCTCAACTGCCACGCTTCCTTATCGAACGCTTGACGCGCCCGGGTGACACCGTTTACGACCCCTCATGGGCCGAGGTACCACCGTAATCGAGGCAGGTTTGTTGGGAAGGCGTCCCATAGGCTGCGATGTGAATCCCTTCAATAGACTACTCGTGCTGCCGCGGCTCTCCCCGCCGACCTCCGCCGAGGTATCCAAACGGCTGACGGTACTGGACCTAGAGCGGGCCCGTGAGGATCGGCAAGCAGTAATCCCTTGTGCAACAAAGGCTTTCAGCCGACGGCGCTGTACACCGCCGCTGATGTCAGGCGTTAAACGACAGACTTCATCGCTATTTCTCCGGTTTGGTAGATTTTTGCTTGGAGGACGGCCCCTGGGCCTGCCCCTTCGGGGATCGCTTCCCTCCGGGAGCCTGCGGAGGCATCTCCAGGAGGGGGTCCGTTGCGATTGTCGGGGCCCTTTGGACTTGCCTCGCTGGTCTTCCAAGAAAGAGGAAAAAGCCAGCAGTCCCAACGGAATCCCGCCGGGAAATGCTGGCGCTTCCAGGAACCCGGCATTCCCCGGTGGCGAAGGGAGAAAAGTGCCAAACTCCGGCGCTTGGATACGGTACGCTATCTCTGCTTTAATAGGGGCATGGCGGCGGCTCTTTTCCCAAGAGGGAGTGAGCACGGATGACGGGCAAGCTAAGAGGTTGACGTGAGCACGTTGGTGAACCGTATCGTTGTGCGTTGTCCCCTTTGCAAGATGAAGATCAAGGGGGAGAAGATTCCGCCGGGCCATCGTGTGCGATGCCCGGGCTGCAGCGCCGTGTGGGACCCCACGCCGCAGCTTCGCCAGGGGGCATCGGGCGAGCGTGATGATCTGGTGGGGTGTCAGCTCGGCAATTACCGGATCGTGCGGAAGATCGGCCAGGGGGGCATGGGGACGGTGTATGAGGCCATTCAGGGCGGACTGGGCCGCCGCATAGCGTTGAAGACGCTGGCCCGCAAGTTCGTGGAGGACGAGTTGTTTCTGCGCCGATTCCAGCGTGAGGCAAGGGCCGCCGCATCACTCGACCATCCCCATATTGTCCAGGTCTACGAGATGGCGCATGACCGGGGACTCTACTTCTATTCCATGCAGTATGTGGAGGGCGAGGACCTGCTCGTGCGAGTTCAGCGGGACGGGCCGTTGCCCCTGGCCGAGGCCCTCCGTATCCTCGTCGAGGTCATACAGGCCCTGGATTACGCCTACCAGCGCGGGGTCATTCACCGGGACATCAAACCGGACAATATCTTGGTCTGCCCGGACGGGGCGGTGAAGATCACCGATCTCGGGTTGGCTCGCAGCCTGGATGAGCCGGTGAGACTGACGGCGACGGGGACCGGTCTGGGCTCGCCCCATTACATGTCGCCGGAACAGGGCCGTGGAGACCCCGATCTGGACTGTCGGTCGGACATCTATTCGCTGGGCATCACCCTGTTCGTGGTTCTCACAGGGATGCGGCCGTTTACGGGGAAGTCTCCTTTCGAGATCGTCATGGCGCACCTGGAGCAGCCGTTTCCCTCAGCTTGCCGGATTCGTCCGGGCCTGCCGCCTGGCGTGGATGAGCTGCTGCTGCGCATGACGGCGAAACGCCGGGAGGACCGCCCGGCGAGTTATGACGTCCTGCTCCGGGAGATCGGCGTCCTTCAGGGGAAGAACGGTCCGCCCGGCCTGGTGCGGCAGATGTCCTCGCGGTGCCGCGCCGCTTTCCGAATTTTCCGACGCCGTCTGGGGGTTTCCCGATGGGCGAGAACATGACACGAGACAGCGGGTTGTTCCCTATCATCCAAGGCGACCGTTACGGCTACATCGATCGCGAGGGGAAGGTCCGGATTGCGCCCCAGTTCGATTGGGCCGGCCCCTTCTCCGACGGCTTGGCCTGCGTCCGGGTCGGCAACGCGGGGGGCTACATTGACACGGAAGGTCGAATGACCATCGAGCCCCGCTTCGACAGCGCGCTCAGCTTCTCGGAGGGCCTGGCCTGCGTCGAGGTCGGCGGGCGATATGGCTACATCGACCGCTCCGGCACGCTCGTGATTCCCGCGCAGTTCGACGACGTGGAGCATTTTTCCGAAGGCCTGGCCCTGGTCGAGCTGGAAGAAACATGGGGTTACATCGACCGCATGGGTGCGTGGGTGATTGAGCCGCGCTACCCGTGGGCTCTGAGCTTCTCCGAGGGCCTGGCCAGCGTGATCGAGGGGGAACGAGGCCTCTATATCGACCGCACGGGCAAGGAGGTGATCCCGGCCCCCTTCGAGGCGGCAATGAGCTTTTCCGAGGGCCTGGCCCGCATCGAGAAGGAGGGGAAGCAGGGATACATCGACCGTACAGGGCGGCTCGTGATTGCGCCGCGGTTCGACCAGGCCTGGAACTTTTCCGAAGGCCTCGCCAGCGTCGAGATCGGCGGCAAAGCCGGTTACCTGGACAAGACGGGAACGATTGCGATTGCACCGCGGTTCGACCAGGCCTGGAATTTTTCCGAAGGCCTCGCCGGCGTTCGGCTGGAAGGCCGGTGGGGTTACGTCAATGTCCGGGGAGAAATGGCCATCAAGCCCCAGTTCGATTCGGTCGAGGAATTCACCGGCGGCCTCGGAGCGGTCGAGAACAACGGTCGGTACGGCTATATCGATTCCACGGGCCGCTACGTCTGGTCCCCCACCGAGTAACGGAGTGCCCGCCGAGTAGACCCGTTCGGAAGCGCATCCGCACTTCCGTGCGAGGATGAAAACCCAAGATGAACCACGGAGGACACGTGGGGATTCTGATTTAGCGGTTGGTGGGGAACTCCACGGTCTCGGCGTTCTGGACCCGCTCGATCCGATTCGTTTCCTTGAACGTCTGGTAGGCGGACAACTTGCGGAGAGCGCTGAACTCGCGGGGGAGACGGGGGTGGGGCACGGGCAGACCCTCGCCGGGCAGCAGGTAATCCGCCTGCCGGGCTTCCCTCATGAGCTTCTCCGCCAGTTTGGCGGATGGGGAGAACGACCCGAGGACGGCCCGGCGGACGGACCGGGACTGCATCTCGATGAGGGCGAGATAGGCGGGGATGAGGTTGGCCACGAATTTTCTCAATTCGGCGTTGAGGAGCTCCTTGATGGACTGGATTTCCTCGAGTTGCAGCTCCAGGGCACGGAAGATGCCATAGACCTCGCGGGCGTCCTCGGGGAACTCGGCGGCCAGGTCACTCCAGACGTGGCTCACCCTCAGCAGGGTCTGGTTCTCCACGCGATCGAGTTCCATGTGCTCCAACTCCGGCAATTCATCCTCGTAGCGCCGGCGCAGCTTGTCGATACGCTTCTGGAGCAAAATTCGGGTGTTGTCGAAATTCTGTTCCAGACGGCGGAGCTGCTCCAGAGTCTCCTTGACATAAGGGTCATGAATCTGAACGGACCACCGGCGCAGGTTCTCCTTGATGGGTGATCGCTCGCTCAGCAAGGACAGGAGCTTCGGCTGCTGGTTCGGTGCGCTCTCGAAGCCGCCGGCCAGGGAGTAGTTGGAAAGGAGCATGGCTTGCCGCGCCGCGTCCCCGATGCGCGTCGGAATCCCCTCCTCGACCAGCGCGGAAATCTTGCTGCGGGCCACCAGGTCCTTCAGCGTCTTGTGCAGCGTCGAATCTTCTATGAAGACTGGATCGGGTCCCAGCCCCTCGCGTAGCCGGTAGAGAGCGTACTCCGACTGGGCATCGGCCAGTCTCGCCTCTGATTTCTGGGCCGCTCCGGCATCACCGCCGCGCCGCTGCTCGTCCACCTCGCTGCGGCACTTTTCGATTCGATCCCGGTGCTTCTGGACCGCCCGGTGTTGCTGCTCGTCCATTTCACTCGAAGAAGCTTGGAAATCTCGCCGGGGTCTCTGGGAGTATTCCAGGAACCGAAACAAATCTCCTATGAACAGGGATACTAGTCGCCCCTTCAGCCGCTGTCAACGCGGTCCCCGGCGAGACCGGTCAAAGGTTAGCCCGGATTTCTCACACATCGCGCGGAAGACTTGAGGGGGCAGAATGCTTCACACCATGCCTGAATGCGCGGGCTGGCCGGCCCGGACACAAGGTCAGGGCCAAGCGGGAAAGGCAGGCGCTTCCACCATGACGGTAACGCATCCAAGAGTGCCGCCTGCTTACTCCGAGCGACCGGTCCCGGATTTCTCATCCAGCGCCAGGCCGGTCCCGCTGCCGACGAACGCGGCCCAGTAATACGGGTGCGGATAACGGCCCGCGGCCCGCCCCTTCTCTATCCACTCCCGCTTGGCGGCCAGCAATGCCCGCGGGCCGGGTCAGGTCCCGGCCCGTGGCCACGTAGACCAACTCGTATTCCTCGATAAGGAACTGGCCCGGGGCGCGGCCGAGCGGACCTGCCTGCCCTGTCTGCCGTGCCGGCATAGGCAGGGCCTCGAAGGCCACGAAGGAGAGTTCGCCGTCGGGGCAAAGATAAAGCCGCCGGGCATCTCCAATCGCCGGCGCCAACGGTTGCCACACCCGCTTGGACAATTCCTCCGCGGCCGGGTCCAAAAGCTCCCGCTGATGAGGCGTTGCCGTCCTCTGGCTCAGGTCGGGCCCGGCCAGTTTCCGCCATTCTTGCACCGCCTTTTCAATCGGCTCTGCCGGCCCCAGCGGGATGAGCTGCACGTCCGCGCTGTGGTCCCCATCGTGGCCGGACTTTTCAGAGTCCGGGAAACCGCGCAGCACGAGCGCCACGTATTTCCACTCCCCCCACTTCTTCTCATTGCCTTTGACGCCGAAATTGAACGACTGATACCGGGCGAACTCGACGAGGCAAGCGTTTGCCGGAAGCGCCTTGGCCAGGTCCGACAGGGTGGTCCGGCCGACCCGCTGTTCTGCTGCAAAGGCCGAGGATGCCCTGGCCAGCGTTTCTTCCGCCCGTCTCTTCTCTGCTTCCAGTTCAGCGATGGTGGCCTGATGGCCGGCCGCGCCTCGCCCGGGCATGGGCCCTGCCATCACCGCCTTCAGCAATTGCTCACTCGCGGATTGGTAATCCCGCCAGAGCGCCTGGGGCTGCGGGTCAGAGCCTTTCAGTAGCATCTCCTGCCGGCGCATGAGCGTTTCGAGGATCGCACCCTTGATCGAGAGCACCACGGAGGAGGCGAAGCGCCGCGCCTGCGGGTCTTGGGCCAAGTGCTCCGCGGCGAGGCTCAGGTTCGTATCGATGTGGCCTTTAAGCGTTTGGGCAAAGGCCAGTTGCTCCCGTTCGCTGGTGAAGCCGAAGATGGCGGCCCGCTGCGCGTCGTGGATGCGCCAGGCTTCTTGCATGAGGGGCAGGGCCTGGGCCGGCTGTCCCCTGGCCGCCAAGAGCCCGGCCAGATTGTTGAGGCTGGTGGCATAGTCGGGGTGCTTCTCGCCCAGGACTGCCCTATGGATCTCCAGGGCGTTTCTGTAGAGCGGCTCGGCCTTCGCATAATCGCCCATGGAATCGTAAAGAAAGGCCAGGCCGTTCAGGTCTGTTGCATAGTCCGGGTACTTTTCGCCCAAAACTCCCTTTTTTATTTCCAGGGCTTTCTTGCTCAAGGCAATGGCTTCGGTGTATTTCCCTTTTCTATAAAGCGCCACCATCTTGGTATGGAGGGCTTCGGCTTCGGCGAGAAGTTTCTTCTGGGCTTCGGTGGGCTCCGCGTGGCACGGGGCGGAAAGCAGGCCAATAGATAGCAGGCCGAAGAAAATGGGGATGGTTTTCATGTTACAGCCTTCCCCAGCGACGCCCGTCCACGACTAGCAGCTCATCCGCCCGAGCGGGTCCCGCGGACCCGGCCACGTAGTTCGGGAAATCGTCCGGGGTCGAGTGCGTCCAGCCCTCGAGGATCGGCGTGACGAAGGACCACGCGGCCTCCACCTCGTCGCGCCGCATAAAAAGCGTCGCATCCCCCAGCATCACATCGAGGAGCAGCCGCTCGTACGCCTCCGGCGTGCCCGCGGGGAAGACCGAGTGATATCCGAAATCGAGCTTGACGGTGCTGACCTCGGCCCGGGGGCCGGGCCGCTTCGAGCCGATTTGCAGCGAAACGCCCTCGTTCGGCTGGAGACGGATGCTCAGGACATTGGGATCGAGCGGCCGGGCCGGATTCCGGTTGAACAGGATCGGCGGCAGCTTCCGGAACTGGATGGCAATCTCGGCGGTCCGGCGGGCGAGGCGTTTCCCCGTCCTCAGGTAGAAGGGCACGCCGGACCAACGCCAGTTGTCCAGATACACCTTCATGGCGACGAAGGTCTCGGTCACCGACTCCCGAGCGACCTTCTCTTCCTCGCGGTAGGCCTTCACGGGTTGTCCATCGACCAGGCCGGCGGCGTACTGGCCGCGGACGACCTGCCGGTCCAGCTCCTCCGGCCGGATGGGCCGGATGGACTCGAGCGCCTGCAATTTCTCGTCACGGATGGCGTCTGCGCCCAGATTGTGCGGGGGCTCCATCGCCACCAGGCAGAGGAGCTGGAAGAGGTGGTTCTGCACCATGTCCCGCAGGGCCCCGGCCTCTTCGTAGTAGCCGCCCCGGCTGCCCGCGCCGTCCGTCTCCGCCACGGTGATCTGCACGTGGTCGATGTGATGATGATTCCAGAGCGGCTCGAAGATGCCATTTCCGAACCGCAGGACGAGGATGTTCTGGACCGTTTCCTTGCCGAGGTAGTGATCGATGCGGAAGGTCTGGGATTCCTCACAGCCGGCGGAGAGAGCGTCATTGAGCGCCCGGGCCGAGGACAAGTCATGCCCGATAGGCTTCTCCACGACCAGCCTCGACCAGGGTTTTGCGTCCATGCGGGAACAGGCGAGGCCCGATTGCTCGAGTCCTTGGCCGATCTCCCGATAGGCGCTGGGCGGCGTGGCCAGGTAGTAGACCCAGTTGCCCGCGCCGGCGTGAACGCGGTCCAGATTCGTCTGGACTTCCCGGAGGCGGCGGAACGATTCCGCGTCCCCGTAGCCTCCTTGCTGGTAATGGAGCATCTGCTCGAATTCCGGCCACCGTTGCGGGTCCGCCGGCCGGCGTCTCGAGAACTCGTCCACGGCGCCGCGGGCCAGTACGCGGAACTCCTCCCGCGAGAAGGCGCTGCGGGCGAAGCCGACGATGCCGAAGGCCGGTGGTAACAGGCCGTCCAGGAACAGGTTGTACAGCGCAGGCAGCAGTTTCCGGCGTGTCAGGTCGCCGCTGGCCCCGAAGATCACCAGGCCGCATCGATCCGGCGTCCCGTCCGACAGTTCTTTTTCCGGCATGACCGAGCCCTCCTTTAATCCGGATTTTTCATCCCGGCGGGATGAAAATCCGGATTGAATTCTACCTGCGCAGGTGTCAGGTGCCGGGAAATACCTCAACCTGAAACCCGACGTCTGACACCTGAACGCACCACGTCTCACCTTTCGTCCGTCTGGCCCATGATGACCAGGGAAAACTCTGTGCCGATGGCTTCGATTTCCCAGGAGAGCAGAGCCGAGTCTTTCACATAACTAAAGGGCACGCTCCGGCCGCCGACCAGGACCCTTGCCGGGCGCCAAGGCACAAAGGCGCTGACCTCCACGCGGCCGGCCTTGTTCACCTCCCTGAAGATGGACGCGGCCAGACCGTCACAGGTCAGGATCGGCATCTCGGCCAGTTCACCCCAGACATGGATTTTGCCTTCCAAGCGATTGCGGTCGCATCCCCCTAACGACAGGTCCGCTGCCGAAGGGCTCTCGAAAAGCGTGCGGCCGGCGAAATCGGCCCGTGTCGTTCCGATGAGCGCCAACCGCCTCAATCGACTTCCTTGCGAACCGACGCAGGCGGCCGCGCCGTTCAGCCGCAGGTCTCCGGGCTGCTCATCCGAACTGCTTGAACCCCACTGAACATGGGTTGTCTCCTCGCCGGACCAAAGCCGGAGGGTGCTTCCCGCGGGGTTCATGGCCTCCGCCCGGCACGCCTCCTCTCCGCCGGCCAAAGTTTCCAGGAGCACGACGAAGGAGGTTTCCGTGCCCGCGGGCACGGCCGTGAGATAGGCCAGCTCCTCGGGCGGGCCCGCATAGGCATCCACACCCGAGGCCGGACCGAGATTCTTGTCCAGCGCCACCCGCGGGCTGAGAAACCTCGCGCTCAGGCGGACGCCTTCCCGCGTGGTCCAGACGCCCTGCTGCTCACCGATGACCAGATCACCCCGGCCGTGGAGCAGCCAGGTGCACCTTGTCGCACCCGTGATACGATCGAGAAAGATAAATCGATCTTTCAACTTATCATAGAGGACCTGTCGGAGATAGCCCGTCCCCATCCCGCCGTCGCGCTGCATGAGGGCACGGCGGCAATCCACCGCGGCGTAGTCCGCCACCGCCGAGGAGAAGAACCGGACGATTCGGCCTCCGAGCGGGAACTGGTCCCTTCCGTCGATGAGCACGACGTTGTGCGACTCGGTCCGCCGAAACCAGTCCATGCGGTCCTCGTAGCTCCCGCATCCGGTATCGACGGCCAAAGGCACCCCGCGGCCGACCAGCTCGAAGGTCGATCGGTCCAGGTGGTCGTGCCATCCGCCCCAGGGCCCGGCCTTCAAGACGAGATGCGTGCTCCGCCGGTCCCAGCCATTGCGCATCGAGACCCATCCCACATGAGGAAACGCCATGGAGTCCACCCCGTCCGGCGGCCCGCTCGCCTCGCCTTCCGGGTAATGGAGAAGCACGTAAGGGAAACACTCGTAATAGACCGGGAAGTCAGCCCGCACCCGCTGATAGGCCCAGAGAAACATGGGATCACCGTATTCCGAGGCGGCCTTGAGCAGCAGCGTGTCTTGCGCATTGCGCTTGTGGAGGTTGGTTCGCTCGCTGTCGTTGAACCCGGGAACGCGTCCATCCGGGGCCAGGGTATAGACCAGAAACTCGAACATTTTCCGCAAGCCGGGTTGAGCGAAGAGGTCGGTGCGGCCGAACTCCCGCAGGACATCGGCGAGCTGGGTCATGTTCCACAGGGCATAGAGATGGTAGTTGAGAGAGCCTTCACAGAGGCCACCGTCGCCGGCCCGCCGGCCCAGCCATTCCGCCGCCGACATTTCGGCCTGCGCGAGCCAAGCGGCTGATCGAGGATGATCGTGCAGGCAGGATGCCCCGATGCCGAGGGCGGCCAAAATCTGGGCATCCCAGTTCTCTCCACGATTCAAATGGAGCGTGCCGAAGGGTGGAGGATTGAAATACTGGAACATCGCCTCCGTCATTTCGGCTATCCGCGTGCGCGCACGGGTCGCCGGGCCTTCCTCCACGCCGGGCCAGTCCTCCAGCCAGGAAAGGGCCGTCGCCAGTTCGATCGTCCGCCCGCCCATGGACAACATGCCGGTCGGAACTCCCTGAAGCGGGCCGACCAGGTTGCCCCAGGCGGCCCGCGCATACCGGTCGTCCTGCGTCATCTTCCAGCCGAGCGCCATGCGCAGGGTCGCGCCGGCCCGTCCTTCGGTTACGGACATCGTCTGGCCCGGGGCATGGTGACTGAGTTCCTCAGCCAGGCCGAGCAGAACGCGTTCACGCCAGTAGTCCCGGAGGAAAGCACAGAGCTTCAGCCGTTCCAATACCCTCTGACGCCACTCGGCAGAGAGCCGGAGGAACGGTCTGCTTTTTTGAAATCCATCGGGCATGAAATCATCCTCCCGGCAAGAGCGCGGAACGTCCTCATTTTCGGCCGCGGAAAGCTGCCCAGAGGGCCCGGAACGGCCGTTCGAGGGGCCACGTGCGGCGCAGGGTCAGGAGCACGCGCCGGTCGGGGGCGAGATAGGTCGCGGCGGCCCGGCGGACTCGTTCGGGGGTGACATCCTCGATGAGGCGAGGATAGAGGACGTCGTAGCCGTGGCCGAGACCGGATGACTCGAAGCTTCCCAGGAGGTCGGCCCAGGCGCTGGCCCCCTGGTGGGCCAGCTCGTGGCTTCCGACGAGGTAGCGCCGAGCGTGCCGGACCTCTTCATCGGAGCAGGCCCGGGCGCGCAGGTCCTCGACCTGCTCGATGAGAATTCGCGTGACTTCCCGGAGCTGCCAGCGGCCCGTGGCGGCGGAAACAGCGAGAACACCGGCCTCGGCCGCTCCAAGGCTCTCCGCTCCAGCGGAATAGACCAGGCCCCGGCGGTCCCGAAGCTCCTGCCAGAGGCGGGAAGAATAGGGTCCGCCCAGGATGGCCGTGAGGACATGGATCGCCGGGAAATCCGGGTGCGTGATGGGGGGAAGGCGAAAACTGAGATAGACGGCACAGGTGGTCCAGTCCATCCGGAGAGAAAGGGTCCGGGGGCCTCCAACAGGCGGCAGGGGAATCGAATCGGAGCTGCTCGCCGGACCGGCAGGGAGGCCAGCCAGAACGCCAGCCAGGTGCGAAGCTGCCTGTTGCCCGTCGAAGTCCCCGACGGCAACCACCACGAGGTTGTGACCTCGATAGTGGCGGGTGTAGAAGGCCTGGATATCCTCCACGGTGATTGCAGAGAGAGACTCTTCGGTCCCTTCCGGGTCGAGGCCGTAGGGATGCTCCTCGAAGAGGGCATGGGCCAGAAGCCGATGGACTTCCACCTCGGCCCGGTCCTGGTCGGATTGGATTTCGGCGATGCTCTCGGCTCTCAGCTTCTCCAAGTCGGCCGGATCGAGGTACGGGTCGAGGAGGACCTCGCCGAGAAGCTGGACGAGCGCGAGAAAGTCCCGGCTCAGGCCATAAAGGTCGATCCGGGTGTGGTCCAGAGAGGACGATCCGTTAAGCTCAGCGCCGAGGGATTCGATGTGGTAGGAGAGCGCGTCGGGTGTGAAGCGTCGTGTACGGCGCAGCAGGACGGCCTGGGTGAGTGCGGCCACGCCCGTCTTGCCGGGCGGATCGTCCCGGCCGCCGGCCTTGAGGAAGGCAGCGAGAGCCACTACAGGGAGGGTGTGGTCTTCTCTGAGGAGCAGGGTGACACCCGTGTGAAGCCGGACCTTACGCGTCGGGCCCTCCTCGACGAGGCTGAAGGGACCCTCGGGAGGAGCGGGCGCAGCCGTCTTGCCCGGGGCCTCGGCGCGGGCGGGCGGGCGATCGGGCACAGGTGCGCCGCCGGATGCCGTGGACGGCACCCGGGGCCCGCAGAACAGCTCGAGGCAGAGATCGTCCCGGAGGCAACGCCGCGCGAGACCCAGGAGGCCCTCGGGAGTCAGGGCCCGGACGTTTCCGAGGAATTCCTCTTCATAATCCGGGTGGGCCATGCAGGCGAGGGTGCCGAGCGTGAAAGACTGGCCGGAAGCGGTCTCATTCTTGAAAACGGAGGCGGCTTCGAGTTTCTGGCGAGCGACGGCCAGCTCCTCGGAGGTGACGGGCTCGGCCCGGAGGCGCTGAATCTGTTCCTGGACGGCCAGGCGTACGCTGTCTTCGAGGCCGGGCTGAAGGGTGGTGCTGACGCCGAAGAATCCGGCGAGCTTGAAGGCGAATGCCTGGGCACCGGTGGTGTGAGCGAGGCTGCGGCGTTCCTGCAGCTCGCGGTAGGTGCGGGAGACGCGCCCGCCTCCAAGGATGATGCCCAGGGCGCAGAGGCCCGGGAAATCCGCGTGCCCCATGGGAACGGTCGGGAACAGGAAATCCAGGTAGGAGAGCATGAGGGGCCGGTAAAGGGCGAACCGGCCCGGTTCGGGCGGCGCCGGCGGGTCCGAGAAGGAGGGAGGAGGCGAGGAAAGCGGACGGATGGGCCGCAGGCATTCAGCCAGGCGCGACTGAAGCCGATCGGGCTCGAAGTCGCCTACGGCGGCGACGATCAGGGCCTGCCGGCCGTACCGAGCCCGGAAGAAGGCCTCGAGGGAAGCCCTTCCGAGTTTCCGCACCGTGCGGCGGAAGCCGTGGACAGGCCTCCCGTACGGGTGGTCGCGGAAGAGACGATAGTGGCTGGCAGCCTGCACGCTCTGGAAGGGGTTGGCCTCGTAGAGGTCGATCTCCTGCAAGATGATACGGCGCTCGGTCTCCACGTCGCCGGGGCGGAAGCCTGGGCAGGCGAAGATTTCGGACTGCACTTCGAGGGCGAGGTCGAGGTCGCGGGACGCTACGGTGACGGTGCAGCAGGTGAAATCGTGCGTGGTGTAACCGTTAATTTCACCCCCGACCTGCTGGAGGCGTTTGGCAGGGTCCGTGGCCCGGCCGCCCTCCCGCGTTCGGAAGAGGAGATGCTCGATGAAATGCGCCAGCCCGGCCTGCTCCGGCGGCTCCTCCTTCGCCCCTACCTGCGCAAGAAAGTCGATGGACACGACGGGGGCGCTGTGCGATGGCTTGAGCAGGAGGGTGACGCCGTCCAGATTGGCCTTGATGGGAGTCGATGGGTGGACCAGCATGAAGGTGTCCCGCCAGAGGCGGGTCGGGTGTCATTGTTAACTGTATGTAAACAAAGGAGTTACCGGATTGTTTCTCAGGAGCATGAGTTATGAAGCTTGCGGACTCGCTTCGTTGTGACAGAGAGAAACAAAATCGGTGTGAACCACGGAGAGCACGGAGAGAACCAACAAAGGTATTTATCAGAATCCCTCCGTGTCCTCCGTGGTTCACCTTGAGTTTGTCTCCTCGCTATGATGAAAGTCCCTGCGCCTTGGTGGCTGATGAACAGTCTCCGTTTGGGGCATTCCAAGCCTATACTTGGAAAGAGGGACAAAATGTAAGTGTTTGCGTAGAGGGCTCTTATCCGTTTGCTTCTCAGGAGGCGCGCACCCCGGAGCGGCATGCCCAAGGGGCGTTCCGGCGTCCCAGGGAGAATCTGCCAAACTCCAGTGCGGGCTTCGCCCGCCTTAAGGGTTAGAGTCCATCAACCCTCAACCCTCTTCTCCCTGCCCCTGGTCCATATCTCGCTTCGCTATCGCTGATCCTGGCCCCCGGTCAGTTGTTTTTCCAGGGCGTCGGCCTCTCGGGCCAGGCGGGAGATGGACTTCTGGATGTCGCGGGCGGTCACGGTCTCGCGCAGGAACGAATTGACCATGATGAAGAGTTTCTCACCGCCCATTTCACGGATGGCCACGGCCCCGAAGGGAAGCCGGGCGTTCAACTTGAGGGCCCACTCGTAGAGGGCAGGAGTTGCCGGCCCGCACTCGGTATAGATGAGCACGAGCGTGGTCGCCTTGTCGCTGGGCGGCTGGAAGATGCACCGCACCGTCTGGCCGCGCCCTTCCTTGAGCGGGACGCGCACGGACCAGGTTTCTTTTCCACCCGAGAGGGTCCAGTCGCTGGCCTGAACCACTTCGTTCATCAGTTCAGCGTCATCGGCCGTACGGCCGACGATTTTCGAGGCCGGGTCGTCCGCCGCGGCGGAGGTGACCCGGGCCTGGGCGCGGTGTTCGATGCTGTGAATCGCCTGCTCGATGAAGTAGCCGATCTGCCGGTCCGCGCGGTAGGGTTGCAGCTTTCCGATGTCTCCAGCTTGTCCCAGTTCGCCGAGAAGCTTGGCGGCCGCCCAGCGGACACCCTCGGAAGGGTGGCCCAGCGCCTGGAGGAGAGCGGGAACGGCCGCCGGCCCACTATGGCGAAGGCGGGCCATAGCGGCGGAACGAGTTCGAACCTCTTCGAGTTGTTGGATGAGGGATGTGCAGTCCGACATGGGTCGAGGGGTCCGGAGAGCGGCCGTTGTCAAAACACGTCGCGGTCCGGCCGCGAAGCGATTCGACCGCCCGGCGGGCCGAAGATTTCCAAGTAGACCATAGCGCGCTGCATGGGAGTCAGACGGTGCGACAGCAGCAGGCCCGGGTCGGCCGTGGCCGGCGACACCACACGGGCGGCCGCCTGGCCGGCGAGAGGCGCTGGCCGCCGAACGACTTTTTTCTTCGGTGGGCCAGACTTGGGGCCCTGCTTCCCAGACACGGCCTCCCGGCTGCCGGTCACCTCCGCGGCCCCGGCCTGGCCGGCGGCCGTGGCGGGAGCGGCCTGCGGCCTGGCGATCGCCGGCATCAAGCGCACGGGCTGCTCTGGCCGCCTCACCGGCGGCATGGCCTGGTAGGGCTGGCTTTCACTGGAAGTCGGCGTCGAAGCGGAGGCCTGAATGGGGGCCGGCGATGCCGCGGGGACGGGAGTCTCCCTTTTCCGGCCCAGATATTTCTCCAGGTCTTCCGGCCGGATGACGGAGGCCGGGGCAGGATGAGCGGAAGCCATGGGCCGGGCGCCGCCGCTGTGCCCCTGCTGGCTGGCCGACTTCAGAGCGGCCGAGATGATCCGTGTTATTGCAAAAATGAAGGCGAGAAGAATGAAGAATTTCATGGGGCTCAGAACCGTGGACCTCAGGAAAATGGAATTGCACCTTTTGACCTCGCCGCCTACGAGGGCGCGGGACATCAGGTATTCTCATCTGTCGTCGTCTCCGTGCCGGCCTTACCGATGGCGGACCGCATCTGCGTATCGGAATCAATATTGCGCAGGCGGTAGTGATCCATGACACCGAGGTTGCCCTCGCGGAGCGCCTGGGCGACGGCTTTGGGGATCTCGGCCTCGGCGAGCACGACATGGGAGCGGTTTTCCACGACCTGAGCGCGCATCTCCTGCTCGCGGGCGACGGCCATAGCCCGGCGTTCCTCCGCCTTGGCCTGTGCGACGCGTTTGTCCGCCTCCGCCTGATCCGCCTGAAGTCCGGCCCCAATGTTCTTTCCTACGTCAATGTCAGCGATATCGATGGAAAGAATTTCGTAAGCCGTCCCGGCATCCAGGCCCTTGGAAAGCACCGTCTTCGAGATACGATCAGGATTCTCCAGAACGACCTTGTGGCTCTCGGACGAGCCGATGGTGGTCACGATGCCCTCGCCGACGCGGGCGATGATGGTCTCCTCGGTCGCCCCGCCAATGATGCGCTCGATTTTCGAGCGCACGGTCACTCGGCATCTCACCTGGAGCTGGATGCCGTCCTTGGCCACGGCGTCTATGGTGTGGCGACCGAGATTCGGGTTCGGGACGTCGATGACCTTGGGGTTGACGCTGGTGCGGACGGCATCGAGGACGTCTCGACCAGCGAGGTCGATACTGCAGGCCTTCTGAAACGTGAGGGGGATGGCGGCCTTGTCCGCGGCGATCAAGGATTGAACCACGCGAATGACGTTGCCGCCAGCCATGTAGTGCGCCTCGAGGTCCCGTGACCCGATCTCGAGACCGGCCTTCTTTCCAGCGATGCGGGACTGCACGATGACGCTCGGATTCACCTTGCGGAATCGCATCAGGACGATGTCGATAAAACTCACCGAGGCCCCGGAGACCCGCGCCTGGAACCAAAGCAGGAAGTAGCTCGAGAAGACGAGGAAGAAGATGAGGGCGCCAATCCCGAAGACGACCGCGATACCGAACAGCCAGGGCCCAGCGGAGGGAGGCATGAGAGAATCTCCAAACAATCCAGGTGAAAGAATCCCACTTTTTTGCGGTGCGTATCCTGATCCTCAGAGCCGCAGGACGCGCCGCGAAACGACTTTTCCCCTATCAGGCACGTCCGCGCCCAAAAACCGAGGCGAGCCGGGCCTGAACCGGGATGACCCGCAGGGGGCCAGTTCCCCGTTTGTTGCCCATTTCTATTGTAGGAGCGAATTTCTGGAGTTCAATCGAGGCATGTGCTTCGCTACGTATCAACCCTGCGGACGAAGATCCGGTTGCCTTCGACCTTGATGATGGTGACGCGCTCGTCGGCATCGATCAGGTCAGATTCGGAGACCACACTGTAGCGCCTCCCCTCGAACTCGGCGGTCCCGGACGGGCGGAGGGGGGAAAGGGTATGGCCCACATGGCCCAGGAGGTCGAGATTTTCCTGCCCTTCGGTGAAGCCATGGTCCCTGGACAGCTCGTTATGAAGGGAGACGCGGCGCAGGGCGTAGAAGAAAAGGGTGGGGATCACCACGATGGTGACGACCATCATGAGGATGGCGGCGAGGTAGGCGGACTCGTAGGTGGAGAGGCCGATGCCGGCGAGGACAAGGAAGAAACCGACGACGCCGATGACGCCTCCGGGCACGAAAATTTCGCACCCGAGGAAGCACAATCCGAGCAGGTAGAGCAGCCAGGAGAGGAGTGGAGGAAAGTTATCCATCGCGCGTTCCATCCGCAGGCCTGACGATGATCTTGTTTCCTTCGATCCGAACGATCTGAACCTTCTGGCCAGAGTCGATGTAATCCCCATCCGACGTGACGTCGTAAAGTTCGCCATCCAGCCGGGCGGTGCCGGCGGGCCGCAGCGGCGTAATAGTTTCCGCGGTTTTGCCGATCAAAGCAACCCTCACGGAATCGGGCGGGGCGCCCGGCACGTCGGTACGCAGTTCCGTGGTGACGGCGATGCGGTTGAACACCCGGAAATTCGGGAGATATCTTGCGGCGAGGAAGAGGCCGCCTATGCTGCCCAGAACGATGACGGCGAAGGCGCCGAGGGCTTGATTGAGAATCGTGATGCGCCAGGGACGCTCGCCGAACGAAGGATCGTAGTAGTACGCGTCGGGCACGTAGGCAAGGAAGATGCTGAGCGCCACGCAGATGATGCCGACGATGCCAATGACGCCGAAGCCGGGCAGGGCGAGCAATTCGATCACGATCAGAATGAAGCCCAGGAGGAAGAGGAGAATCTCATACGGATTGGCGTTGCCGACGATGTATTGCGCCCACAGGCCGAGTCCGAGGCAGAGGAGGCCGACGGTCCCGGGAATGCCGAAGCCGGGCGTGACCAGTTCGATCATGAGGGCGATGAAGCCGATGGCCATGAGGGGCACGCAGACGTAGGGGCTGCCGATGACTCGGGCGACGCGTTCGGGCCAGCTCATCGTGTAACGCAACAGGGCGGGTTGCGTGAGCTGGAGAGCGGGCCAGAGGTCCGATTCGGCCGGCAAGGTGGCGGCGCTGAGCCCGTAATGCTCGGCGTCTTCGGCGGTGAAATTGAGAATCTCGCCCCGGCGGGCCAGGGTTCGCACGACCTCGAACTGGTGCTTTTCCTCCCGGGCCTGGCGCTTCTCCGCTTCGATTTCGGAATCGAAGAACAGGCGGGTCTGGCCGTCGACCCGGCACTCCAGAAGCTCAGGGTCGGGATCGACCATCTTTTCCGCGATACGGTCCGGGTGTCCATTTTTCTGGGCGAGGGCCTTGATCTGCCCGCGGATGGCAGACACCATCTTCCGGTCCTGGGGATCCCCCGTGTATTTCTGGCCGATCTGGATCGGCAGGCAGGATCCAATCATCGTTCCCTTGACCATGTAAATGCTCTTGCAGGACATGGCGATGAGGGCACCGGCCGAGACGGCCTTCTCCGTCACCAGCGCTACGGTCGGAATGGGGTCAGCCCCGCTGACGTACCCCGTGATCAGGTCCGCAGAGTCCACCCGGCCACCCCAGGTCTCGATTTCGAAGACGATGACGTCTACCTTCTCCGCCTTGGCCTCGAGAACCTTGCGGCGGACGAACCCAGCGAGGCTCATATCGACCATATTGCCGTCGTCCCGGATGGGGATGATGGCGACTTTCTTGCCGGAGAGAAGGTTTTGGGGCCTTGTGGCCGGAGGGGCTTCGGAAGGTGCAGCGGCATCCTGAGCGGACTCGGAGGGTGACCTGGACTTGCGGCCTTGAAAGACCTCGACCTGCTGGGGGGCCAGTTCATAGAGCTCGAACAGCTCGGGTCGGCCGGCAACGACCTTGCGGGCGAGGCCGACGGCCACGGCCTCCTCGGCGCTGAGGGTGAGGATTCTGCCCTGCTCGACAAGGGTGCGTTGAACTCGGGCATCGGCCTGCTGTTCACCAGTGAGGGCCTGCATCTCCTGCGGGGTGAAGTACCGCATCCCTTCGGAGGTCTTGACCTCGAGGACGCAGAGGCCGGGGTCCACCATGGCTTCCGCGACGCGCTGGGGACGCCCGTGGCTGCGGGCGTAGCCGGAAACACGGGCGCGCAGGGGCGACAGCCGCTTCTCGTCATCCGTGTCGAGGCCCGCATTGCCAAGAGTGGCCCCGCGTTTCATGACAATCTCCGGGCAGGCCAGCGCAATGGGCACGGCGGCCGCATAGCCCTTGTCACGGATGAAGGCGACGACCCTCAGACCGGAGGCGTCCCGGATCGCCTCGGCCACCTCGATGCCGTGCGCCGGGTCCCCTTCGGGGACGTGAAGCTCGAGGAACACGAGGCCGATACCACGGCTGGCCGCGCTCTCGAGGGCTTCGCGGGCTCGGTCAATCTGCCGGGCGTAGATCGGCTCGTCCAGCGTCACCAGCAGTGCCCGCGTCTCGGCCCGC
>JACPCR010000044.1 GCA_016179685.1 Planctomycetota bacterium
GTGAGCGCCTTCGTCGACGAATGCGATCGAGTACTCGCGCGCGAAATCGAAGAGCCCGCGTCCTCGGGGCAAGCTGGTCCCGACCAATGATCTTCACTTGTCGTTGATGAAAGGTTCTTTCGATCGACCCGGCGACAGTTATGATGCTCGTCGCACATAATGTCTGTGAAGCATAACTGCTGTTTTCCACGAAGGCCCGTCTGACGAAGAGGGCCGACCCGATAGGAGGTCCACCATGCTCACGCGCCGGTCCTCCTCATTCATCCCGGTCGCTCTCGTCATTCTCGGGGTCGCTCTTTTCCTTGGCAGTTCATCCGTCACATCCCGGGAGAAGACGCCGGAGGAGCTCCTGGTCAGCCTGCGCGGCCGCGGCATCAACAAGCCCTGGCAGGCCGCCTTTGAACTGGCGCGGCGCCTCTATGCGGAAAGCGGGCGGACCCTGAGCCCGGAATTCTCCAGCAATCTCATCAGCGCCTTTGAAGAATCGGCCTCCGGCGACCTCCGAATCCGCTGCTTTCTCGCCCTCGCTCTTGCCAATGTGCGGGACCCGCGGGCATCGAATGCCCTCCAAAACGCTCTGAAGGACCCCTCTTCCGAGGTCCGCATTCATGCCCTTATCGCCCTCGGCATCTCCGGCCAGGCGGACGCCTCCCCGGACATCCTGCCCTTCCTCGAGTCAGGGGACCCTGGGGAAGTCAAGGCCGCCCTTTGCGCACTCGGCATGCTTCGAAGTCCCGCTGCCCACGAACGGCTCGGGCCGTTCCTCGAGTCGGACTCCCACGAAATCCGCTGGAATGCCGCTCTTGCGCTGGCGAGCTTCGATGACCCCGCCGCCGTCCCCGTGCTCATGCAGATGCTCGACCCCAGATACCTGGAATCTCTGCCAGCCTCTCGCCCCGCCGAGCCCCAGCAGACCGCATTCGGACGCTGGGGCACCCCCTGGCCCTTCGGTAGCCCCATCCCCACTTTTGACGAAGGACAGCGGCTCCGCGTCATCCGTCAAGCCCTCGCCGCTCTCGCCCGGCTGAAGCCGCCGGAGGCCCAGGCCGTCATCCGGCAGCTTCTCGCGGACCCCCGAGAGGAAATCCGGTGGTCCGCCGCACTCGCACTGGCAGAGTTCCCGGATGCCGCAGGCCTGGCGGTGATCGAGGCCCGGCTGGACCGTCGCACCCTTCTCCGCAAGGGCTGCGGTCACGAGGCTTCGAGCGAGATTCTCAAGGAGGCCATCGTAGCCGCAGGCCGCCTCAGGCAACCCTCCTCCGTCGCCCCTCTCGAAAAGCTGAAAAACCACGACCCGGACCCCGAGGTCCGCAAGCTCGCTGAACGGGAGTTGGCTGGATTCTAGCCTCCCGTGAAAACGCCGCATTTGAACATCGTTGTGCTTAAGGCGGGCGAAGCCCGCAACGCAACAAGGTTGCAAAAGGGTTCAGGGTTCAGGAATCAACTGACACCTGACACCCGACACCCCTTCTCAACTCCCAGCCTCTGTTCTCTGCTCCGTGGCTTCTCCCAGAGGCCTCGCCCCCGAATTCTGAGCCCTCATGGCCCGGCGGCCAGCCCTCTCCAGAATGGCCGTCAGGAGAAGGATACCGGAGACCTGGGCCAGGACGAGGATTGTCCCGGCGAGGTTGAGCTGGCCGACGAGGGTGGCGGGGACGCCGCAGAGGAAGGTGAGGAGGTAGATGACGAGCACGGCGTCGCGATGGGAAAACCCGAGGCCCACCAGGCGGTGAGAGAGATGATTCTTGTCGGCTGAAAAGATGGAGCGCCCGCTGCGCCAGCGTATCCACACCACGCTCGCCGTGTCATAGAGGGGCACGGCGAGGAAGAGCACCGGCACGGTCGCGGCGACAAAGTTCCCTTCCTGGAAGGAGGTGAAGGTGCAGACGGTGGTGAGGACGGCCACGAAATAGCCGATGAAAAGGCTGCCGGAGTCGCCCATGAAGATGGAGGCGGGTGGGAAATTGAGAATGAGGAAGCCGCCGAGCGCCCCCATGAAGGCGAGGGTCAGCGCCGCCACGAGGTACTGCTGGGTGATGACGCCCACCGCCAGGAGCATGGCGCTGATGATGAACGCCACCCCAGCGCTCAGCCCGTCCATGTTGTCCAGCAGATTGAAGGAATTGGTGATTCCGACGACCCAGAGGAGGGTGAAGCCCAGCCAGGTCCAGGGATAAGGGGAGAACAGGGTGACGCGGACCTCGTCCGTGAGGAAGAACAAGGCGGCGGCGACGAGGAACTCGACGCCTAGGCGGAGGGAGACGGAAAGGCCGCGGAGGTCATCGGCCAGGCCAAGGGCCACGAAAGCGGCCGCTCCCGCAAAGAGGATGAGCAGAGTACGGGCATGTTCGAGCATCCGGGGCATTTCCGCCGCGACGGAAGCGGGGAGGTAACGGGGATGTTCCCGGGCGAACAGAATCCAGAGATATCCGGCGAGGACGGGCGCCGCCGTGGCCACGAAGATGGCGAGGCCGCCGCACTTGGGCGTCGGCCGGAGGTGGACCCTGCGGCCCGAAGGCTGATCGATGAGCCCCAGTCGGGGCGCCAGCCCCTCCATCACGGACGTCAATGTCCAGGCCAGGAAGAGACTGACCCCGAAGATGCTCAGTCCGAGGAGATGCAGCAAGAGTTTAGCCCATGGTAATGAAATCCGCTGGGCCCTTCGGCCTACGCGGATTTCAGAGACGGGCCTGTTTCGGCTTCGCCGAATCAGACTCGTCTTAAGACACGAAGAGAAGAATCGTGTAACTTATTTCGAGACAACTCGTTAAACCGTCGATCGGTAACCTTTCAATAAGTTCGGGGAGATGGACTCGCCCGATTTCATAACCCATGATGATTTGGCACTTCATGGATTTTCGTAGCGAAGCCCGGAGTTTATCCCGTCTCCCGGCGGGATCCCTACTGGAGGGATGGCTTCGGCTAACGGAAAAGGGAGGAGATCGCAGAGAAACGACGCAACCCAAGATTTCCTATGTCTCTTATTGTGCCTTGTTCCAAGAGTATTGCCAAACCACTTGCCCTCCGGCAAACTTGATGCCCGGGGCCCGAGGCCTCCACTCGAGTGAACGGGGATGCCCCGGCCGAGGTTGCGTTTCAGTGAGACGGCGAGTTGAATGTCCGGAGTGTCCCAGCATCGGGACGCAGGGATGATGCTTTTTTCCAGAGGAGAGCCCATGCCCAAGAAGCGCATTGAATCCAAGCAGGCCCCGAAACCGGGAGGTCCCTACTCCCCTGCCATCGAGGTGGATGGCTGGGTCTTCGTCGCCGGCCAGGTGCCCATCGATCCCGCCACCGGGCAGTTTGTCACCGGCGATATCCAGGCCCAGACGGACCGCGTTCTGCGGAACGTGCAGGCCATCCTCGAAGCCGCAGGGGCCAGCCTCAAAGACGTGGTCAAGACGACGGTCTTCATGACGGACCTCACCGAGTTCGGCGCCATGAATGAGGTCTATGGCCGATTCTTCAGCGATGCGAGTCCGCCGGCTCGTGCGACCCTGGAGGCGAAGAACCTGCCCCGCGGCTGCAAAGTGGAGATCGAGGCCGTGGCCCGCATCGGAGCGGGTCAGTAAAGCCAGGTGTCAGGTGTCAGGTGTCAGGTGTCAGGTGTCAGGTGAACCCTGAACCCCCAACAACCTCTGAGTATGGAAATGAGGATACACCGTCGAGCCCGGAATCTCATACGGATCGCCGCAGTGCTGACCCTTGCGCGGGGCCGTGCAAGCGCGGAAGCGGAGGCGGGCATCCTCTACCGCGTCGACGCCGAGCGCTCGGCGGTCTCCTTCGTCCTCCAGGCCACGGGCCACAAGGTACGCGGGCAGACGAAGGCGCTCCGCGGTGAGTTCCGCCTCCCTCGCACCTGGGACACGGAATCCCTCGCGGTCTCGGCCAGGGTCGAGATCGACGCGGCAAGCCTCGACACGGGCAGCCGCAAGCGGGACGCGAAGATGCACGGGGAAACGCTCGACGTCGAGCAATACCCGGCCATCGCTTTCGAGGTCGAGCGAGTGAAGGGGCCCCTCGGCCGGCTGGCCGGCGGGTCAGAGATCGCGGTCTCGCTTGAAGGGAAACTGACGATCCGCGGGATCACCCGGCCCGTCTCCATTCCTGCCCAACTCGCCCTCAAGGCGGGTGAGGTCCGGGTCCGAGGTGAATACACCCTCACTTGGACGGATTACGGCGTCCCGGACCCGTCCGTGTTCGTCCTTCGCGTCAGCAAGGACATGACCGTGCTTTTCTTTGTCGTGGCGTCGCCTGCAGCGGACGCTGCTCCTAGCAGCATACTCTAGCACCGCGGAACGGGATGTGCTGGGGGAATCTCGTTCCGGTGTACTCGTGACATCGATCCAGGCTGATCTCATCGCCGAGGGGCTCGTTCGTTTGGGGTTGACGCGCGGCGGGATCGTCTTTCTCCACAGTTCCTTGAGCAGCCTGGGACATGTCGAAGGCGGGGCCGACGCGGTCATCGACGCCTTCCTGGCTGTACTCGGGCCGTGGGGCACCCTGGCCGCGCCCGTGTTCACTTACGGATTCGCAGGCGAGGGCGGCAAGCCGCTCTTCGAACCGGAGACGAGTCCGGGCGTGACAGGCCAGATTCCGGAGGCATTGCGAAGGCGACCCGGGGCCCGGCGCAGCCTGCATCCGACGCACTCCATGGCAGCGCTGGGGCCGGAGGCCGATGCCCTCGTCCGAAACCACCTGGAGTCCACGCCCCTGGGACGGAACAGCCCCCTGCACCGGATCGGTCTTCGGGACGGATGGATCGTCCTCGTCGGTTGCGGACATGACTCCAATTCCATCATCCACACCGCCGAGATTCTTTCCGGGATGCCCTACGTCGGCATTTTTTGCTGGCTGCATCTCGGGTGGCAGCCCCAGGCGCGCTTCGTCGACCCGACGGGCCGAGTCCGGACCCTGGCCATCTATGAGTGCCCCGGCTGCAGCCGCTCCTTCGGCCGCATCGAGCCCGAGCTGCGCGCCCGCGGTCTCCTGCGCGAGGGGATGATCGGGCCAGCGCGGGCCCAGGTGGTCCGCGCCCGAGACGTTCTCAACACGGTCGCCGAGTTGCTCCAGGCCGATTCGGTGTTCCTCTTATGCCCCCAGGGCTCCTGCCGGGCGTGCGACGTGCGCCGTAGCGCCGTTCGTTTGCCGCAGCCTCCTCCGCTGCCGGGTCCGTCCGAGTGGATTACCTTATGAAGGATGCTGATGAGGAGCGCCTCCCGGACTTGTCCCTGCGGGAGGGTCCCTGCGCCAGCATCTTGCTGGCCTTCGCTGGTAGCGCCAGCATCTTGCTGGCACCCTTCCGAGGCGCAGGAGCGCTTCGGTTGCGCTCGCGACGCGCGCACGCGGGCGGTGTGCGTAGCCGACGCCTCCCAACGGGATGAACTTCGGGCGTCGGGCGCGGGCCCCTTCCGAAGCGCAGGAGCGCTCCGGCTGCGACAAATCTGAAATCCGCGCAGCCCGAAGGGCGCAGCGGATTTCAGATGGCTACTTTTTCGACGGCGTGACGGGGGCGGCCTCGCTGGATAGGGTCTGAGGCCTGGTGGGAGGCGTGCCGCGCTTGACCCCCTGCTCCTTCAACTCGAAGTTCCGGAACAGGGCGCGAGAACGGAACGTGGTGAGCGCAATATGCGTCACCCGACTGGCTTCCAGCTCGACGCTATCGAGCTTCTTCCCGTTGAAATAGAAGTTCACGTAGGTGCCGTCGGCCTCCACCCGGAGCTGATACCATCGGTTGTACTCGATGGGCATGTCGTGCCGCCTCGGCGTATCCTTCCTCTGGCCCTTCTGAAGAACGATGAAGGCCTGTCCCATCTCCTTGCCGAAGCCGAAGCTGGCCTTGGCATTCTGGCTCGGCGCATGCAGCATCAACGTCAGGTTGCTCTGCCGGTCCGGCTTCGCGCCCGGCAGGGCGAGGAAGCCGGACTCGACGGCGAGGCGGAAGGCCTGTTTGCCGCTTCTCTCGAGCTGGATGGCGCCGGGCCGGTCCATTTCCCCGTTGTCGATGACGCCATCCTTGCGCATGACCCACTCCGAGTCCTCTTCCGGCTTGTTGACCTGCCAGCCCTGCTGTTGGAGGCGGGCGATGCACTCCGCCTGCGGCTCCGAGAAATCCATTTCCGCCGGCGAAAAAGCCCCGGATTCAAAGGTCATCTCGGATTCCGCGTCCTCGCCGCTGCCGGACTGGTGTTGCCCGTAGAATCGGTCTTTGAGGCCGAAGATATTAAAGGAGAAAAGGACAACGAGCACGATGCAGGTGAAAGTGGACATCATGAGCAGAGGCGCCAGGGGAGACTTGGGGGCCGGCTTGGCCGACCCGCGGATCCGTGGCCGAGGGGCCTTCTCGGTCCGCTGCGCCCGGCCCCGCGCCGCCTGTTCCATCGCGCGGGCCCGGCGCTCCGCCTCGGTCCGGGGACGCCCGTCGCCCCGAGCCTTTCCCGCTTCGGAAGCATCCGCCACCGTCTCCGCCAGCTCCGCGGGAAGAGCCTCCTCCGCTTCCTCAGCCTTCTCGGCTTCCTCGGCCTCCGTTTCCTCCTCGGCCTCCGACTCCTGGGCTTCTTCCGCTTCCTTGGCCTCTTCAGCCTCTTCCGTTTCCTCACCCTTCTCCGCAGCCTTCGCGTCGGGAACGGGAGCGCGCCCGGATTCGGCCTCCGGAATCTCTTCCTGGGCGGCGGCGGGCCGCGCCGAATCGGCCGCCCCGGCATCCGCCGCGGATTCGGCATCTGGAATCTCTTCCTGGGCGGCGGCGGGCCGCGCCGAATCGGCCGCCCCGGCATCCGCCGTGGATTCGGCATCTGGAATCTCTTCCTGGGCGGCGGCGGGCCGCGCCGAATCGGCCGTTTCAGCCTCTGCCGCAGCCGCGGCCCGAGCCTCTGCCGCCGGCTCTGCCACGGCGGGGCCCGCAGCCCCCAGGCACGCTGCGGCCACGGACCGGGCGGCCGCGTGCGGAGCGACCTGGATCGCGCCGTCCACCACGGTGAAGCCGAAGAGGGGCTCTCCCTTCGAGTTGTAGAGGTAGACGCGCCCGCCGCTGGGCACTTCCTTGCCGTCAATCCGGAGGCCGCCCTTCTCCGGGTCGAGCACCGGCAGGTCCTCTTCAAGGAGACCTAGGTCCCGAAGGGTCAAGCGGGACGGGACGGCCTGGAGCGGCCTGGGGATGGTTTCATCGGCATGGCTCATGGGATTATTCTTTTTCCTTTTCGACGCCTCCCTCGGTGATGACGACTCCCAGGTTTTCGAGTCGCAGGTGCGCCTGGGAGGCCTCCGAGGAACGCGGGAACTGGCGGCAGACGATGCGATAGACCTTGACGGCGTCGTCCTGCTTCTTGAGGTAATTCAAGTAGGCATCGCCCATGGCCAGGTATGCCCGCGGGGCGCTTTCCTTGAAGAAGCTGATGATCTCGGCGTACTGTTTGACCGCGGGCTCGTAGCGCTTGAGGGCGATGAGGCATTCGGCGACGCGGAAGAGGTGCTCCGGGGGGCTGTAATTGCTTTCCATGTAAAGCTTCATCGCCTTCTCGAAGTCACCCTTGTGGTGGTAATAGACCCAGGCCATATGATACATCCCCTGGGCATAGCGCACGAAATCCGTGTCGATCACCTTCTGAAAGCCCGCGATGGCGTCGTCCGCCTTCTCCGCGCCCTGGTAGCGGTAGCTTTCCGCGATCTGCCATTGGCCGAGCATCTTGTCCTGGAGCTTCGTGTATTCCAGCCGCGCGTCGTTCCAGCGCTTCAGCTCGTAGCCCAGGTAGTAAGCGATGTTGTTCCGGGCACCGTCGTCGTTGGGCCACTGGTTCAGGTAAAGAGCGTACAACTCGAGCGCCTTGTTCGCATTGCCCTCGTCCCGGTAACTCTGGGCGTGCGAGAGCAGGCAGCGCTTGGCATAGCTCGTCGCATTCGGAAACTTCTCATGGAAGTGACTCCAGATGTCCCGGGCCTTCTGCCGGAACTTCTTCCCTTCCTCGCTGTCGCGCCGGGCATTCGCCGCCTCCAGGTAACGGTCCGCCATCCACATCTCCGCCTCCTCCCGGGTCATCCCGGGATATCGCAGGATCATCTCGCGCGCCGACACCGGATCGTCCTCCTGCGTGGCGTAATTCCGGGCCAGCCAGTCCACGCTCCGGTTGTACAGGTTCGGATTCTGCTGCTGGTATTCGAGCACAATGCGCTTCCGGTATTCGATCACGAGGTCCGGGCGCGGCTTCTCGCCGCCCGCAGCGAGGTCCGAAAGCTGCCAGAGAACCTCCGCGACCAGGGAATGGCCCGCATAAGCCTTGTTGCTGACGATCTTCAGGAGGCCCTCGCGGCCCATGTCCATGTCGCCCGACTTGAAATGACACTGGCTCATCCGGAAGACCGCGTAGGGCGCTTCCGGGCTGTTCGGGTAATAGTCCAGCACCTTCTGATACTGCTTGAAGGCCTCGTTGACGTAACGATTGTTCTCGTAGGACACGCCGACCATGTGCTGGGCGTAGGAGCAGGAGTCGCTGTCCTGGTGCAGCTTGAGGAACTTGCCGAACTCGTTGATGGCGGCCTCCCACTGGCCCGCCTTGAACTGCTTCCCCGCCAGTTCCATCTGGTAGCGTTCCGCCTCCCGCAGGCTCTTGAAGCGCTCGATGTCCAGCTTGGTATCCTGGGCGCGCAGGGGGACAAGGAACAAGAGGCCACACGCGAAAAGGGCCATGCGAAATAGGTTATCCAACATGCCTCCAGATTCCAAACGATTCCTGCGGGGGTGAAGGTCTCCTTAAGCTGAAGCCTGAAGGCTGAAGGCTCCGAGCACTGATGACTGATGACTGTTCCCTGTTCAATTCTCACCCCGATGGAAGGCGATGTATTTGATGAAGGAATAATGCATGACGTTGCAGCCCATCTGGTAAGCGGCCTCGACGGACTCCGGCGAGGCGCCCGAGTGTCCGACCTTCCAGGCGTCGCCGAGGTCGCCCGGGTGGTAGAAGACGATCCAGCGGCCCTGGTGCTTGACGCCGAGGGCGCGGTTTCCGTCATGATGCCAGAGCGGCGGGGCGCCGCGGTCGAGCATGTAATAGCAGGTGTAAATCTCGTCGTCGTCGGGGATATCGACCCACTGCGCCCGGCTGCCCAGGACGCGGCTGACCATGCCCCGGAAGGAGCCCTGGAAGGACTCGCCTGGGCTGTCGCCAAAGATGAGTCCGCCCCGTTTGAGGAGGTACTCTTGCAGAATGCGGGCCTCGCGTGAATCGACGCCGAAGGGCTTGCGGCCCGTGACGTAGATGAAGGGCGGCGTGAATTTCTTGGGAAACTTCTCGAGCTGCTCGATGGTCACCGATTCCGTCTTCGCGGCCACGGGTATCCGCGTACGCTTGTGGAACTCGGCGAGCAACAGGCTGTCGCCATCGAGCTTCATGTTGCGGTCCCAGTCGGGCCCGTTGTGCTGGATGCGGATGAAGCGGACGACGCCGCCACCGACGCCGCCACCGTAGCCGGGCAGGCCCGCGCCGCCCTGGCCTCCGCCTCGGCCTCCTCCTCCTCCTCCTCCCACCCCCGTCCAGGGATGCAGAGTGTCCTCCTCCAGCTTCAGGTCCATCATGTCCGGCTTGATCGTCGCAAACACCACGGAGCTGTACGGGTTCACCAGGTATTTCTTCTTGATCTTCTTGACCTTGGTGATCTTTTTCTGCTGCTGCTTGGTGCCCATGGGGCGGTCGCCGCCGCCGAAGGGGAGCTTGTAGGGCTGGAGACATCCGAAGAGGCCCAGGATGAAGGCCAGGACGATCGGGCCGAAGATCACACCGGCATGGACCGCAAACGACCACGCATTCGATTCGCTGAACCGGTGATCGGGGCCCCAGCGATATCCCCGAAGCGCCTGCTGACTCCACCAGCGGGAGTGCACGTCCGTCTGCCCGATGTCCACGGTCCGGTGGCGAAGATAACAGGTCCGCACCTGGCAGAATTGGTAGATGCGTTTCCACCAGAACGAGAGGGTCCGGCGCAGCGAAAAGCCCTTCTCCTCCGCGGCGTCGCGGTCGAGCCTTGCCGGCGCGACGTCCCTCTCGTGCATCAGGTCTATGATGTCGTTCGGCCGGATCATGGACTCCACGTGGGCTTCTTCCGGGAGGAAATGCCGCTTGACCTGGTAGATGTTGGCCAGGCAGAGGAAGGCGACAGGCCATATCCACAGGGTCAAGGGATACGCGTAATAGGCCACCATGGAGTCCGGCTCGACCTCGAAGGGGAGTCGCAGGAGCTCGCCGGCGACCATGGTGACGCGGCCCAGGAGGCACAAGAGGACGGCCAGGTAGGTGCCGCGCCCAGCGATGGAGAGCGCCTCGCGGGAGAGCCGGTTGTGCCGTTCGATCCAGCGTTCGACCCATGGGGGATCGCCCGGCCGGGTCTGCCAGGCCGCGTGAGGACGCCGGACGCGAAGGAGGATGAGGAATCCGCTGAGTCCGAGGAGGAGCGACGGGACGCACTGGACGGCGAAGACGCTGATGCCGAGGACGCGCACGAGGACGGGCGGCTTGGCCGCCAGCGCGGGGCCCTTGCCCATGAAGGGAGTCAGGCTCGTCGCCAGGGCCGAAGGCAACAGCACCGCCGCTGCGGCCAGGCACAGCAGGCCGGTGATGCAGACCCAGAGCGAGGCGGGATGCGGGGGCGCCGTCAGCCGCAGCCTGCGGGCTGGATTCCTTCGGCGGGGGCGCGCAACCGGTGCGCTCACGGCCATGAAACTCGGTCTCCCTAGAAACTTTGGCTTTGCGAACTAAGCCTTTTAGCGAAACGCCTGCTGTATCCTATTTCAGTTCTGGTCGCGCGAGCCACACGGGACGGTTTGAAGCAGCGCTTCGCTAATCTTTCTTGATCAAATTTTCGCCGTCGCTTCCATCGAGGTCTCCAAAGTCCTCGTCGCCGGCGCCCTTTTTCTTGGGCTCGGCTTTGTGCTTATCGTAGTCGGTGGCGTTGCCGGACGGAGCGTTCTCGTCCGGGCCCTCCTCAGGCTTCTCGGCTTCGCTGCCGCCCGGCTTCGACGTTGCCGCGGGCGTGTTGAACTCCACGCCGGGCTCCTCGCCCGGCTTGCCCGGCTCGCTTCCTTTGCCGGCCGGCGGCGCGACCTCGCCTCCCTTGCCGCCTTTCCCAACCGGCTTTAACGCCTCGCCGGGCTTCTTGCCGCCGGCCTTCTCGGCCTCTTTCTCCTTGGCGATCTGCTCCTCCCGAGCGGCGGCGGCATCCTTGATGCTCTCGGCCACCGCGTTGATCGCCTGTGGAATCGAAAGAACGTTGATGACGATGAAATGGCCGACGAGGGAAATGGCGACGCACCGGGCCAGCGAGTTCCTGAGCAGCAGGAAGAGGATCTCGTCCCTCTCCTTGCCCTCGAGCGAGGCCAGCATCGCCATGAACGGATTTTCGATCTCCTGGGCTCGGCCGAGCACGAGGATGCCCTCGTAGGCCGGCTTGAGGGCCTTCAGGACGAGCCGGAAGAGGAGAAAGGCAAAGCCCAGGGCGATGAGGGTGAAAATGGCCTCGACCGTATGGTGGCGGGTCTCGTCTCCGAAGCCCCATTCGCGCAGGGCGAAGATGCCCACGGCAACAAGATGCCACAGCCCGCTCAAAAGATACCAGCAGCCCGCGAGCACCAGAATGGTGAGATGGAATACGACTAGGGCGAAGCCCATGGAAACCAGGGTCCAGGAGCAGACGCCATAGCCGTATGCCCCCACCCCGGTCGCCACAATCACCAGAAGGATGAAAAAGGTCGTCCCGGCCGACATCATCCCCTCCGGCAGCGCGTCGCCCAGCAGGGGCAGGGGCGGCAGTTTCCGGAGCGCATCGATGGCCAGGACGCTGGGCATCACGACGACGAAAAGCCAGACCGCAGTCTGCAGATCGACCAGGCTGTAGATGCGCTTCTTGGCCTCTTCCAGGCATTGCATTCCCGCTTCATTCAGATTCGACAGCATAAGGGTGGGTCCTTTTTCTATTCCTCTCACTCATGAACCGCGCGGCTTCTCCTGACCTCCGGGCGCAGCCGCTTCCGGCTTCTCCTGACCTCCGGGCGCAGCCGCTTCCGGCTTCGATGACTCCTTCTTGGGCGCGCCCGCTTCCGAGGCCTTCTTGGCGCTGCTTTTCTCCTGCGCCAGGTCCGCCGGCGACTTGTCGTCCGTCTTCAAGACGAGGACCGCCCCCGCCTCGTTCATCTGCTCGATCACGGGCATGAAGTCCGCACGTTTGAGGTCCCGGTGGCACTTCAGAAAAACCTTCCTCTGGCTCGCGTCCGTCCGGTTCACCATCAACGCTCCCAGCTCACCCTTCAGATTGTCCGTCTTCCGGCCATTGAGCCAGATGGTGCCGTCCTGGTCCACGGACACGCTGTGCTGAATCTTGTCCTCCTTCTTGCCAGTCTCCGCCTTGGGGAGCTTCAGGCGGATGTGAGACTCTTTGACGAAGTTCGTCGTCACCAGGAAAAAAATGATCAGCAGGAAGGCGATGTCGGACATCGACACCACGGGGATGACCGGATCGGCTTTTTTCTGGCTCTTGAACAGGCGCATCGTAATTTGGATCGAAAGGATTCGGCGGCGAAGCCGCCGTGAAGTTGTTTCGGGATGCCGACCGCGGCGGACCCCGAAAGGAACTACTTGGGGGCCGCCGGGGCGTCAGTCAGACCCTCCGGCGGCTCGTCGCTGTCTTCCTCCTCCTCGTCGGACATCTTCTTTTCGATCTCCCCGCGCATGTCCACTTTCTTGATATCTTCTTCCTTCACCGTCTTCCCGCCCCCTTCCTTGCTGTCCTCTACCTCGATCGTCGGGATCGCGCCGGGGTCGAACCGGCCGTTCTTGTTCACGTCCGTGTAGGTTTCACCCGCGTCCAGCAGCCCGTTGCCATTCTTGTCGGTGAACGGCTCGCCTGTTTTTTGAAGAATGTCCTCGGCCCGGACGAAGCGCTCGTAAGGGGTGTCGTTATCGCACTTCAGGATGACGACGCGGTCGGAATCCGAGGCCGCGCCGTCCAGCTCGCGGTTCAACCGCTGAAGGAGGTCCTCCATAGTTATCTCCTGGCCGTTGATGAGGATACGCTTGCTGCCGACGAACAATTCGAGGTTCTTCTTCTTCGACTCGGGGGCCTGCTGCTCCTTGTCCGTGTTGGGCAGGTCCATCAGCAATCCCTTTTCCTTGACGAAATTTGTCGTCACCAGGAAAAAGATGATCAGCAGGAACGCGATGTCCGCCATCGAGGCGGTCGGAATCTCCGGCTGAGCCCGCGTTTTGCTCTGCACCATCGGCATGCGTCATTCCCTCACGAAATGGCACCCGGAAGACCCGGCGCGGCCATCCCTTCCGGTCCGGAGAAACGTCACGAAGCGGCGACCGCCTGCGGCTCGGCGGGGGCGGAGCCCGCCTGCTCAACGATGCGGCTGAAATCGGAGGCGGAAAGCACTTCGACCAGATGCGCCGCGCTCTCTTCGATTTGCAGAACGGAGGTCTGCACCCGATTCGTGAAATAGTTGTAGGCGAACTGGCAGGGGAGAGCAATGATGAGTCCGGCGGCGGTGGTGATCAGGGCCTCGGCGATGCCGCTGGCGACCAGGCTGGCCTCCATGCCGCCCGCTCGGGCGATCGCTTCAAAGGCGTTGATCATGCCGGTCACCGTCCCGAGGAAGCCGAACATCGGCGCGGCGCTGATCACCGTGGCCAGCACGACCAGGTAGCGCTCCAGCTCCGCTACCACGTGGATGGCGTGGTCCTCCATCGCCTTGACGACGCCTTCCTCGACCTGCTCCGGGTCCTTGCCCAGGTCGACGAGGAACTGGAGCTTTCGGATGGCGACCGAAAAAATGGAAGCGACGGGGCCCGGAGTGCTTTCGACGAGCAGAATGGCCTCGCGCAGCCGCCCAGCTTGGACCAGCGCGCCAATCTTGCTCCGGAAGGCCTCCGTATCGATGTCGATCTCTTTCAAATAACGGAAGCGTTCGATGATGACGCCCAGCCCGACGATGGAACAGATCATAAGAGGGACCATGGTGGGGCCCCCCTTGATCAGCATTTCCCACATGTTTGAGTACTCCGAGACTCGGTTCGGGGAGGAAGTGCCTCGCTTCTACATTAGAATAGCAAAAGGCGTTTGGATTTCAAACGGGGATGCATCTTGAAATATCTTCCGTAGGCAGCACAGCGGCCGCGCTACTCTGCGGCCGGCACAGCGGCCGCGCTACCCCGACTCTGCGGCCGGCACAGCGGCCGCGCTACCCTGCGGCCGACACAGCGGCCGCGCTATTCCGACTCTGCGGCCGGCACAGCGGCCGCGCTACCCCGACTCTGCGGCCGACACAGCGGCCGCGCTACCCCGACTCCGCGGCCGACACAGCGGCCGCGCTACCCCGACTCGACACAGCGGCCGCGCTACCCCGCGGACGGCGGCAGATTCAGGTCATCCTGTCTTTGCTTGTCACTTTCATCCCCGCGTTGCGGATATGAATTTAGAAGCTGCGTCTTTCCGACCCCTTGGTCCATGCCTTCGAGGGAACCAGTGATGTCTTTCACGTTCTTCAAGGCCGATGTACCGGTCACCTCGCGCTGGCGCAATCTGCCACATTGGGAGCAGGCCGCAGTCACCTATTTTCTCACGTTCAGAACTGGTGACTCTCTGCCCGCGCACGTCGTGCGTGTGTGGGTCGATATCCGCAATAAGTGGTTGCAGCGAAACGGGATCAACCCTCATTGTTCTGACTGGCGCAAACAACTTCGTTTGTGCGACACTTCGCTCAAGAAGGAATTTGAAAAGATATTCTCCACACGCATGAATCGTATTCTGGATGCCGGCTATGGGGAATGCCTCCTACGAAATCCTTCGATCTCGGAAATCGTTGCGGGAGCATTTCATCATTGTGACGGTGAGCACTATGATCTGGGTGATTTTGTGATCATGCCTAATCATGTCCACGTTCTGGTCCAACCGCGAGTTGACAATTCCATCCGGGAACAATGCCGTGCCTGGAAGAACTTCACGGCTTTCAAGATCAATCGCATCCTTGGCCGGCGAGGCACCCTCTGGCAAACCGAGAGCTATGATCACATTGTCCGAGACGAGGAGGAGTTCATTCATTACCGGCGCTACATTGCCGAAAACCCAATCCGAGCGAATCTGAGAAGCGATGAATTTCGGTATTACCGTCGTCCCGACCAGTCGTAGCGGTCCGCACGAAGTGGACCCGCCGCTGCGCCGGCGGGGAATCGGCAACCTAGCGGCCGACACAGCGGCCGCGCTACCCCGACTCTGCGGCCGGCACAGCGGCCGCGCTACCCCGACTCTGCGGCCGGCACAGCGGCCGCGCTACCCCGACTCTGCGGC
>JACPCR010000088.1 GCA_016179685.1 Planctomycetota bacterium
GACCGCATCGGCAGTAGCGCGGTCGCTGTGCGACCGCATCGGCAGTAGCGCGGTCGCTGTGCGACCGCATCGGCAGTAGCGCGGTCGCTGTGCGACCGCTCCCCTGCACGACACGGTTCAAGGCGTCGAACTTGTACTGCCGGTCAGCGTCCGAGGTCCGACCTTAGATTGCCGTTGAGGTTCTCGGTCAGGCTGGCCGGATCGCTGAGTCCGCCCGGGGCCATCGAATTCACCCGCACCACGTCGATCCGTCCATTGAGCCAGCCCGGGTCCATCAAGTCCGCCTGCCATCCGATGCCCGGGGATGCGCTGCCGGAATAGATGCTGCCTGTGAATGTCGCGGTCGATATTTCCTTCACGCCGTTGATCCACAGGCTCAACTCCCAACGAAATCTTCGATTCCGCTAGTCGGCGAGCTCGCCGGCTAGCGGAATCCTTCACGGGACCGTATGTTGTACGCGCTGAACGCGTGCCATGAATTCTGAAACCTGGGACTCCTCTAGACGCCCCGTTTTTCTGGGTGATACCCTGCATGAATACTCCATCGGGCGAGAAACTCGCACTGGACGGGGGACAGCCCGTCCGGACCGGGCCGTTTCCGCGGCGCACACCCTTCGGCGACCGCGAGATCGAATTGGTCACCGAGGCCATCCGGTCGCAGAACCTGTTCGGGCCCAGCGGCCGGATGGTATCCGAGTTCGAGCGCCGATTTGCGGCGCTCTACGGACTCCAGCATGCCGCTGCGTCTTCATCCGGAACGGCGGCCATCCACGTGGCGGTGGGCACGATCAATCCGGACCCCGGCGATGAGATCATCACGGCCCCGATCACCGACCTCGGCTCCGTCGTGCCGATCCTTTACCAGACGGCCGTTCCGGTCTTTGCCGACGTGGACGGGACTTACACGATGGACCCGGAGGACGTGGAGAGGAAGATCACGCGGCGCACGAAGGCCATCCTGGTGGTGCATCTTTTCGGCAATCCGTGCGACATGGATGCGATGCTGGATATTTCGAAACGGCACGGGATTCCGCTCATCGAGGATTGCAGCCAGGCGCACTTGACGGCCTACCGGGGCCGCCTCGTCGGCACGATGGGCGATCTCGGAGCCTTCAGTCTCCAGCAGTCGAAGCACTTGACGACGGGCGACGGCGGGATGACCGTGACGCGTCGCGGCGAATGGGCCGAACGGATGCGGCTCTTCGTGGACAAGGCCTGGACGCGCAAGCCCGGCTGGGGCCCGAGGACCTATCTCTTCCTGTCTCCGAACTACCGGATGACGGAGCTGCAGGGCGCGGTGGGCATCGCCCAGTGCGAACGCGTGCAGGGAGTGGTACGCCGCCGAAACGAGCTGGGAAGCCTGCTGTCGAGGCTCATCGAGGGCATTCGCGGGGTTCATGCGCCTCCGGTGACCCCTGGCGGCGTGCACACCTACTGGTCGTACCCCTTGCGGGTGACACGGTGGAAGCCCGAAACTTTCGCCAAGGCTCTGCAGGCCGAGGGCGTTCCGGCCAGCGGCGGCTACATCGGCAAGCCGATCTTCCTGTGCGCGGACGCGTTATGCCGCTGGGAGACCTTCGGCAGGTCGGGTTTCCCGTTCACTTCGCCTTACGTGGATGGCAGACGGGTGTACGACGAATCGCTCTGCCCGAGGGCGCAGGAAGCACTCGACCACATGGTGAACCTGCCGGTTCACGAGAGCTTGGCGGATGAGGACGTGAAGGACATGGCGCGGGCGGTGCAGAAGGTCTCCGCGATCCTTCCGGACTCGTAACTCGCAGATCAGCATCTCCGGAGTCGAGGGATCACGCTGTCGTCACGGATATCCTGAGACGCAACCCATCATTCGGCCTCCACTCTTGCATCACCCGGAAGGCGTCCCTAGAATGCCATTTCCGTTTCTGAAGTGGGGTTGATTTCGAACAGGGAGCATGATCATGCCGAAGGTCAGCATCATCGGGGCGGGTAACGTCGGGGCCTCCGCGGCCCTCCGCCTGGCCGAACGCGACGTAGCGGACATCGTGATGGTGGACATCGTGGAAGGATTGCCGCAGGGGAAGGCATTGGACATGGTCCAGGCCGCGCCGCTGGCTGCTTTCAGCGTAGGAATAACGGGAACCACCAACCAGTACGAGTCCATCTCGGGGTCGGACGTCGTCATCGTCACTTCCGGGCTGCCGCGCAAACCGGGGATGACGCGTGAGGACCTTCTGAAGGTGAACGCGGACATCGTGAGCAAGGTGACGCAGCAGGTGGTGAAGTACGCGCCGAAGTGCGTCCTCCTCATGCTCACTAATCCGCTTGATCTGATGACCTACCATGCCTGGAAGGTTTCTGGCTTCCCGGCCCAGCGGGTGCTGGGCCAGTCGGGCGTGCTGGATTCCGCGCGGTTCAGCACTTTTGTGGCCGAGGCGCTGGGCATTTCGCCCGCGGACGTCACCGCGATGGTGATGGGCGGGCACGGGGACACGATGGTGCCGTTGCCGCGCTACACGACGGTAAGCGGGATTTCGGTTGTGGACCTGCTGCCCGCGGAGCAGATCGGGAGGATCGCGCAGCGTACGCGGGACGGCGGAGCGGAGATCGTGAACTTGATGAAGACCAGCGGGTACTATGCGGCAGGCGCGTCCCTGGCGAAGATGGCCGAGGCCATCGTACGCGACCAGAAGCGCATTCTGCCGGCGTCGGCCTATCTGACGGGCCAGTATGGCATTCGGGACCTCTACATCGGGGTGCCGATCAAGCTGGGGGCGGGCGGCGTGGAGCAAATCCTGGAGCTGAAGCTGACGGACGCGGAGTTGGGCGAGCTGCGAAAGTCCGCCGGATTCTACAAGGAACAGCTCAAAGTCCTTGGATATTAGCGAAGCGCTGCCTTAAGGAAACCCCGAATTCGACGAGGAGGTCCGAGCATGTTCAAGAGTCTGTCGCCGGGTGCGATCGGCATCAGCGCGTCCTTCGAAGAGGGTCTGAAGCTGGCCGCTGCGGCCGGTTTCGATGCCCTCGATTTGCCCATCGGATACCTGGCCGACCTGGCGGACCAGCATTCGATCGGGCACGTGAAGAGGCTCTTCGCTGACGCGGGCGTCCGGCCAGGGGGTTGGGGCCTTCCCGTCAATTACCGCGGAGCCGGGGAGGACTTCCAGAAGGGGCTGGACGGCCTGCCAAGGCTGGTACGGGCTGCGGCCGAGCTCGGATCGCCTTGGTGCGCTACCTGGATTCTGCCCTTTTCGGAGACCCTCGACTACCAGGCGAATTTTGACTTCCATGCCCGGCGGCTGGCGCGGTGCGCCCGAATCCTCCGCGACCACGACTGCCGGCTGGGCCTCGAGTTCATCGGGCCATGGACGATGCGACGCGAGAAGAAACACCCGTTCGTTTTCGACATGCCTGGCATGCTGAAACTGGCGGACGCCATCGGCACGGGCAACGTGGGCCTGCTCCTGGACTGCTGGCACTGGTATACCTCGTTCGGGACAATCGGCGAGATTCTGCGCCTGGAAGGCCGGCAGATCGTCGTGGTCCATGTGAACGATGCGCCGGCGGGGATTCCCGCAGATGAACAGGTCGATAGCGTACGGGCGCTGCCGGCGACCACGGGCGTGATCGACATCCGGGGCTTCCTGAAGGCGCTGGGCTTGATCGGCTTCGACGGCCCGGTGGTCGTCGAGCCGTTCAACCAGGCGCTGAACGCGGTGGCGAAGGAGACTCCTTTGCAAGCGGCTCGGATGGCGTCCGAGGCGCTCGGCCGGGCCTGGGCCTCGGCGGGACTGACGGGATAGGAATACGATCTGACCCGAGCTCGATTACGGATGCCAGAGGGCGAGGCGGGCGGGGAGCTGGTCCGGAGTGGCGATGCCCGTCGTGCCGAGTTGTTGAACGGTGAGAGAGGCCACGAGGTTGGCCATCAGGGCGGCCTCGGCGAGCGTGGCCCCAGCGGCCAGGGCCATCACCGCCCCCGCGGTGGCGCTGTCGCCCGCACCCGTGGTGTCCGTCGGCTCGGGCACGGAGACCCCGCGAACCTTTTCGATCCCGTCCTCTTTGAAAATCCAGATGCCTTGCTGGCCGCGGGTGACGAAGACGGGCATGGCGAGACGCTCCTGGAGGGCGCGGCCGCATCGGATGACGGTCTCGTCCGGAAAGCGTTCAGCGTGGTGGGCGGGGCTCTGGCTGGCCTCGATGGCGCGGACGCACTCGGTCTCGTTCGGCTTGGCATACATGCCGGTGAAGAGCCCGATGCGACGCCGGCTGTCCGCCCAAACGATCTTCTGGCGGTCGCTGAGCGCCCGGCTGATCAGGTATTCGCGGACGCCGGTGGTGATCACGCCGCGGTCTTCCTCTTCGACCTGATCGGCGACGACGATCGTGTCGACCTCGGGCCAGAGCGTGTCCAACTGCTCGATGAGCAGGTTTTCCACCTGGGCCGGCAAGGCCGACCGGTTCTTGGTGTCGTAGCGTTCCCGCTCGGCCTCGAGGCCGGCTTTCCCTCTGACCAGGGTCTTGTGGTAGACGGGGGTGAACAGGTCGGCAAAGGCCAAGAGGGCGGACACGTCGCACATCTGGCGATTCAGGGCGCGGCGCAGCTCAAAGGCTTCGCCCTCGTCTCCCGTGATGCCGACGGCGAACAGGCGTCCTGCACCGAGCCCGCGGAGGTTGTTGACGACCGTTCCTGCCGCGCCCGGCGAGTGCCACTTGCGGACGACCTGGTGTGCGGCGAGGCCGGTCTCCACGGAAACCTCGTCCAGCGCGGGGTCGATTTCCTGGTACTTGTCGAGGAAGAAGTCGCCGACCACGGCGATCCGGGTGGAGGGGAAGTGTTCGATGAGTTGAGCGAGTCGCTGTGGGGTCATGAGTCCGGCCGCAACCGGCGCAGGTGGTGATAAAGAGTGGGGAAAGTCTGTGCATGGTCGCCCTGGACGTAAGTGCTTTTGCCGCCGTCGGCGACGGTACGGACGAGGATGGTTTTCCAGGGCCGAAAATAATAGCCGGCCGTGCCTCTCGGCGCTTCCTGCCGGTAGTCCTCGCCCTCGAGGGGAACGAGGTCGAAGACGGCGGTATGGAAGGCAGCGATGCGGCGGCCTTGCTGGCAGGCGACGTTTCGCGCCATGGCCAGGGCTTTAAGGTAGACCTCGGGTCCCATGACGGCGGTGCCGAAATTGAGGAAGACGCCGCCTTCGAGGCGGGTGACGCTTTGAGTGAAGATGAGGAAATCGGCGTACGTAGCCGACCCGATGGCCCCGCCGTCGCAGTTCGGGTGCTCGTGGACGATGTCCTGGCCGATGGAGACATGGACGGTGACCGGAACCTGATAGCGGTGTCCGGCGGCGAGGACCGTGACGCCGCGGTTGGGGAAGGCTTGTTCCTCGAAAATGCGGCCGAGAGTCTCGCCGAACCCGAGGCCCCGGCGTGCGGCGACTCCGGCGTAGTCATTGAGCCGGCCCGTTTCTTCCCAGAGGCCGAACTCGCCGGTGCGGACGTAGCGAGCGACGCTTTCACAGGTATGGCCGATGGTGGCCAGTTCCAGCTCGTGGATGGCGCCGGCCCCATTCATGGCCACGTGGGTCATCAGGCCCCGGCGCATCAGGTCGGCGATCAGCGGCCCGTTCCCGGCCCGGATGACGTGGGCGCCCATCATCAGGATGACACCGGCGTCCCGGTCCCGAGCGGCAAGAATCTCCCGGGCCAACGCCTCGATGACCGGCTTGTCCATCGGCACGATCGGTCCGTCCGGGCTTTTCATCACGGACAGGTCCAGGTCATGGCGGCGTTCAGCGAGCGGTTTCAGCCGGAGTCGGGAGCGGTCGAATTGCTGGAAAGGCATGGTTGGCGGCGCCAGAGATTGGGTGTCGGCTGCCCGTGTCGATTTGAGAATGTACCACTTAAAGCCGGCGAACGCCCCTTGGCAACCTTTTTTGCGGGTGACGGCTTGCGTAAGAACTTGTTGAATTCAGCGAGTTGCCCCTTCATCGACAGCCCCAGATCGAAGGTCCCTCCCGCGTCCCAACGTCCCAACGGGATCCCTATGGGAGGATCCCTCCGGTAGGGACAAGTTTGGGATGAGGGAAATCATGGTTTTGCTAAGTGATGACGTCAAGTGCAACCTGGTGGGCATGCCGCAGGCCGACGCTATCGATCTCATCGTGTTCTGCCTGGGGAATCCCAAGCCGTGTCCGGTGCCCGAGGTGACGCATCCGGGCGATCCCGAGCCGAAGATATCGGCGCCGGGCGGGGACATGCAAACGGATTTCCGAGATGCTCGGTGTACCGGAGGGCGGCGTGCGGGCGGAGTGAAGGACATGCGTCCGCTTTGGTGCGAGGACAGCGTGGCGTTTCTCAGGGTGTGGCAGGGTTTGTCGTCTGGCGTGGTTAATGGGCGCTTGCCGTTTCTGGACGCCGCGCCGCATAGTTTATAAAGTGTGCGTTATGGTTCAGAAAAAAACTCTGCCGGCTCACCCCACGCTCTGGCGAACGTGCCGCGCCCTTGCCAACCGACTTCGCTTGCGGTTGCTTCAGCACCTTTTTCACCGCTCCGATCAGTCTGTCTCGGAGGTAGCCAGAGCACTGAAGGTACGCCGATCCGTGACCACGCAATACCTGAGGGCCTTGAACGCTCGGGGATTGCTGGGCGTGCGTCGGGTGGGGCGGTGGGTGTATTACCGCCCAGCCCCGGATGACTCGATCCTCTCCTCCACGGATCTCTTGAGCGCCCTACGACGGACATTCGAGGGCACGAACAATCCGATTGACGAGATTTTTCTGCTCTCCACTGCCTTTACGCACCCACGGCGTGAAAAAATCTATCGGGCGCTAAGTGGCCGCGGTCTGACCCTTAAGGCTTTGAAGGAGGAGACAGGGATTTCCTCCGATGCCCTGCGGAGGCACTTGAACAAGTTGCGCTGCAGAGGGTTTATCCGCATGGAAGGTGGAATCTATCGGGCCTGTGTGCCTGAGAGCCCGCTGGCCCGGGTCCTTGTGCGTCTCGCTGTCACGTCACGGGAATAGTTGCCGCGCCGCACAGTTTATAACGTGTGCGGCGCGCGGGCGACGAGCCCGCGTTACGATGAAGGCCGACCCGGTTACAGACTCTCCGTGGTTATTCCGAGGCGGTCCAGCTCAGGCGCGGGCCAGGGAACACCGCTCTCCGCGAGGGACATAAAACGATAAACTCCAGGGGGTCTGGGGGACGGAGTTCCCCACGATGGCCATTCGCGCTGACCGCAACCTATTGGGGTGACCCACTGGAAAACCGGAAGAACCGTCAATTCATTCAATCGAAATGGCTCTTATATTTCGCCGAAGCGAATGGGGTTATTCGCCCTACCAGCAGATACGTTCGTTTGAAACGAAACGCTCTACCTTCCGCCACCGGGTGCTGTTTTCACGGTAGTGCTCCCGCTGGTACAGAGGCCAAATCATCCCCGGAGGAATGATGCGAACGACCTCATTGCCCTTGCGGATGAGCGTGTAATTGACTTTCTCAATCCACGCTTTGTCCGTCCGCTCGGCTATGGAGAAGGTGAGTGTTGTCTCATCTCCTGGGCTGACACCACCTACCTGCACGTAGCGGCCATCGAAGCGGATGCGACGCTCCTGGCCATTGACTGAGCAGCGCACCTCATCGGGCGTTACCCACTCCGGAATGCGGACCGACAGTGCCACCGGCTGCTTGACCTTCACGTCCACCTGGCCCGTGTACGGGATATGGCTGTTGATGTCCGCCCAAGGGGATGCCCGGTTGAGCAGCAGGTTCACCCTGAGTTTGCCGTTTTCGTATGCGAGGATGTTCTCCCAGATGTAATAGAGTGCACGTGTGGCATTGCCGGTACAGCAGTGCATGATGCCCGGACCCTGCCCCAACCAGTCATTGGCGGAGGGCCAACCCGCGAAAGCCCCCACGTTTCGTTCGGGCACACGGTCGCAGCACGTGACCACGGGGTCAAAGGTCGCGTCAGGCATTTTCGGGCCCGCCGTGCCCGCTCGATAGGCCCAGTCGGACTGCAGAAGCTGGCCTTCGGCGAACTGATTCCGAATCCACCGGTCCGCGTCATCCCAGTAATCGCCGAGTCCGGCCGCGCTGAGCTTGAGCGCCAAGCCGATCATCCCAGCCACCTCGCAAAGCTCCGAGGTTTGGAGGTCGTGAACGCGGTCGATGTTCTCCGGGAAATAGCCGACCAAGAGGTTGCCTTTGGTCTTGCTCCACTCGAAGGCCCGGCGCACAAAATCGGCAAGCTCCTTGTCCCCGACCGCCAGCGCGTGGTCCAACGTCCCCAACAGCGGCACCGTATGATGCTGGAAATGGATGTACTTCTTCCATTCGACCGTGCCTGGCTCAAAGCCTGGGACGCCATCCTTTTCGGGAACTCGGCCGCCGTCCTCACCTGCGTAATTGGGAAGGAATTCCCCGTCCGGCCCGTAGTAGCGCCCATGACGGACGAGGTAGCGCGCCAATTTCCCGGCGATATCCATCGCCGGTTCATAGCGGCTGACGCGGTGATACTGAGCGAGTCCTTGAATGGTCCATCCGACGAGGCTGGACCAAATCCCGACGGGCATCGCGGCATCGCGGACCCGCGGCCGGTTCGGGTAAAACTCGCCTTGTGGGAAATAGGCGTAGTCCCCTTTGTCTATCACGATGTCTCGGAGACCATCGACGATCCGGCGTATCTCTTGGTCCCAGGGGCCGGCCGGATCGCGCAGGTGGTAGAGCGTCATGGCCCCGATTCGCCTGCCCGTGAACAGGGGAAGCGAGTAGAAGTCCTCGGCGGGACGCGGCGGCGCTTCCTTCCTTGATGCATAGTGGACGCCCCAGTCCGGGGTCTTCACCCAAGGAAAGAATGGCCAGTAGACAAGCCCATCGGGCCCGATTTGGCGCAACGCGTTGGCCATCCAGGCACCATCCACCTGCTCGTTGAGATGGCTCCCGCTGGCCAGGCGCATGAGCGGCAGCGCTTCTTCAAACTTGACCCCGCAGATGTCCGAACCGCGGTGCCACATGGCAGGCGGATTGGTCCGGAAACTCACGTTGAAGTAAAGCATGTAATCTTTCCCTGCATCCAGGGGGCCGGTCAAGCCGTTTACAGCCAGCGCAGCACGCTCCTGGATATCCAGCGTGTCGGGCACCATCGTCTCGTAACGCTCACCTTGGTGTGGTGGAACATCGAACTTGGGAATCTCCTGACGAACATACGGGATGGGGTCGCCAGGGTTCCACGTTTTTTTGGACTTGTTGCTCATTTTTGCGATGACCCGGAATCGGGAAGCGAGGCGCGCATCAGGGATCGGTGTCGCCCATGAGCCAGGAAACGAGGCGGGCCTGCTCCTGGAAATCCGGGATGACCAGGTCGGCCCCGATGCCCACCAGGCGATGCCGCTTCCACGGGTCCGGCCGGCCGCTGCGTCCGGCCTCGTCGCTGGCTACGGCCACGGCGGCGCCCCCGGCGGCCTTGATGTTCTCGATTTCGACGTATCCATCGCCGAAGCCGAGGAGGCGGTCGCCCGGGATTCGATTTTCCTTCAAAATGCGTTCGATCACCATGGCCTTGGAGAAGTCGCGGACATCGGCCTTGGCCCCGAAGATGCGGCCTTCAAAGAAGGACGTCAGGCCGAGCAGGCCGGCCTCCTCCAGCACATAGTTCTCGTCGGTCCCGCTGGCCAGGTAACAGCGCATTCCCCGCTCTACGAGATGGGCCAAGAGGTCGCGGCAGCCGGGCACGAGGAAGTCGTCGGGGTGGCCTCGCCCGGAGGCCAGGGCCTCTCGGCGCGACGCAATGTGCGCCATCAGGCGGTCGTGATACTGTCGTTTGTATTCCAGGGGATCGAGGGGCTGCCCGCCGCGCCGCACGACCTCCTCGCGGAGATGGATCATCTGGTAGAGGGTCTGCTTGCCCGTGAGGCGCATGACAAAATCCATGGTGATCTGTCGAAGCTCCTCGAAAGATTCGCGAGTGCCGGTGGCTTGGAGGATTTCGACCATCATGGGGACCATGACCTCGGGCCAGCCCTCGCGGATGAGGGACAGGGTGCCATCGAAGTCGAAGAGGACATGCTCGTAACGGCCGCGGCTCGCTGGCGTTCGGATGATCTCGATGCGGGTGCCGGGGAGGAAGAACGTGGGCGTCGAAGGGTCGTACCGTGGGCGGAAGTCGGCCTCGGAGGCCAGGTCCCGGGACCTGGCCTCCTTTGGGGCCGTGGGAGTGTCGAGGTGAGCGGCCCGTTCCCTTCTCGCCATGGGTCACCAGGGCTTCCGGAGGGGCTGCTCGCTGAGGGTGCGAAGGGCCTGCATGGGGGAATGTTCCCAGGCGGGGAGTGGCCACTCGATCTTTCGGCGCTCGAGGGCGGATGCGCACAGGGCCTCGCACATCTCGAAGGAGGCGCGGGCGTGGCGGAGGCTGCACGGCGGCTCGAAGCCAGGTTTTTCAAGAGCATCCAAGAGGCTCTGGGAAAGTTCCTTTTGGGCCTGCGGCACGACGCCCGGTGTGGTCCAGGATTCGTTGGTGATCTCCCATTCGGACAGGCCTCGAATCCACGTTCGGCCGCCTTCGAGGATGTCAACGTGTCCGTGCCCGCCTTCGCCCCAGACGTCGAGCTGGTAGGCGAGGGCGCCCGCGGCGGGATTGAAGCGCGCTGTGGGCGAGTCGGGCCCGAGCCGGATGAACGCCTCGAGTCCGCCATCGAAATGGAACGAGCCGAACATTTCCGTTGGGCCAGGGTGCATGCCTTCCCTCCAGCCCCAGGCCTGGCCCACGGCGGCCTGCGGAAGTTCTTGCCCTGCAAAGGCATAAAGCTGGTCGCACAGGTGCGTGCCCTGATCGAGCGCAACCAGCCGGCTGGTGACCAGGATGCGTTCAATCCGGCCGAGGGCACCGGAACGAACGCGTTCCCGTAGCTTGCGCCACGCCGGGAGATACCGCGTCTGGTAGTTGACGATGCAGAGGACACCGTTCTGACGGACCGCCTCCTCCATGAGGGTATGCTCGGGCAGGCCGAGTGCCGCGGGTTTTTCGACGAGGATGCCTCGTACTCCGGCTTCACACGCCTTCCGGATGACTTCGAGGCGCAGGTTGGGCTGGAGAGCGATGGACACGATGTCGGGCCGGGCGTGCTCGAGGAGGTCCCGGTAGTGTCCGAAGGTGTCGGATGCCGAGAGGGCCTTGGACACGGCCGACCGGCGCTCCGGATCGAGGTCGGCGACGGCGACCACCTTGCAGCCGGGCAGGGCGTTCCAGGCCTCGCCATGTGCGCGGCCGCGGTGTCCGCACCCGATGATTCCCACACGAGTGCTCATAGGCTCTCATGTCCTCCAGAATAGGGGATCAGTGTCGAATGATTGTAGTGTTCCAAAAGCAAATGGATAGGAGGGTTTTTCTACCAAGTGTCACGCTGGCCAGCTCCTCGTGAAGAGCATCTCCAGGAGGGCGAAACGGTCCCCTGTGCTCCGGGCGGTATGAGTGGACAGGCCATATTTTCAAGGATCGCGAGACAGCCGCTCCAGGGCGTCAGCGGAATTCGTATTTTTCGCGTGGACGCTCCGTTCCCTGTCGCGATAAATAGAGAGAGAAAAGACGAGGTACCAGCTTTTTCCGCTTGACGGATATGGCTTCAGGTACTCGAGTTCAGAAGTGCCGCTGCACTTTTGAGGCGACCGTCGGGTTTGTTCAACATGATCTGCCGGTTTTCTTGGGCACAACCGCTGTCGCAGCCGTTTGCGCTCCCATGATGCTGAGGACTTCTTTCGGCAGAAGAGTGTTCCACTGGGTGCTGCTCCATATCCCCGTGGTGGGCCGGATGATTCGCATGTGGCGTGGGGCCGCGGGATGCCGCGAACTGACCCCGCTGCTGCGCCATGGCGTACCGCTGATGGACGCCCTCCGGTGTGTTCGGGAAGCTGAATCCAATACGGAGATCGCGGTCTGGTGGGGTCGGGTCGCTGGTCCGGTCCGCTGTGGCGAGCCTCTGTTTCGGTCGCTGCGCCGACATCTCAAGCTGGAGCCATGGCTGGTGTATGTGGTGGAAACAGGAGAAGAGACCGCGCGGTTGCCTGAGGCGTTGGACCGGGTTGCCGCGGGGTGTCAGGACGAGTTCAATGTCGTGACCGAGCGTCTCTACGCGGTGACCGACGTCTTTCACACGCTCCTGTCAGGCCCAGGGGTGGGCTTCTTCGTCCTTGTGACCTTGCCCAGCCCTCCATGACTTGCGGGGATCACGGCCCGTGATAGAGAGTAACGACAAGAACCGTTTCGCTGAACACTCTCGGAATTTCAATCGCGATCTTGTTCCTGCAAGCAGGAACGGCGACCCGGGAGAAGCGATGCGTCAGGGCGGTCATGAGGAGTGTTTTTGCATCCAATATTCTCGGAAAGCGCGGAGGCGAGGCAGAGACTCCAGGTCCTTACGCCGATGAGTCGCCGCCTTGCTGGCGATGATGTCGTCGATATGGCAGACCGGGAAGCCCTCCACCTCGACGCGCCTGTTCCACGCGAGATCGAAGCCTTCGATCCCGTCGGGAGCGAACACCAGGTCGAGATCGAACGGTCCATTCTTGAGTTGTACGAAATCCTTGCCGCGTTCGATGTCATTCGCCTGAGCCTCGGTCAGTGCGAATCCGAGCTCGCGGAGCGCAGGAACGAGTGCTCGACCATTAGCCGGAGACCGGTCAACAAAGAGGTCCGCATCCTGGGTCGTGTCGGGGAACCCGAGCAGGATAGCGCCTGATTTTCCAATGAAGAGATATCGGCAGCCATGCCTGCTGAGGGCGTCGCGAATTTCTTGAGCCTGGCGGTATTCAAACGCGGCCATATCCCAACCAATCGGGCAGGTTTTCTTCACACCACCGGCGATAATCGCTCATCGTGTCGAAAGCGCGGTAAGGGACATCATCCAGCACGGGCTTGTAAGTCCGGATGAAGGCATAGCGCATTCGCAATGCGAGTGGCCGGCGAGACGCGGCCTCGAATTCTTCGAGCCATTCAGGCGGTATCCAAGGCTTTTCGGCGGATTGAGGTTGCATGCTGGGTCGGTCCGGAAACCCGTTTCGTCAGTACGGTCTATTATACGGCAATAGATGAACTTCACAGCCGGCGTCACAGGGAAGGGGACTCCGGCCAGAGGAGGGGGAAGTCACGCTCGAAGTCGGCTGCTTCACTTCCGGCGATCAGTGATCGCGTACCACCACGTACCCGCCCGCAGGCGCTTCGATCGTCGTGTCGGCAAAGCTGAAGCTCGGCACGTCCATGCCCTGCCGCAGCGTCGCTCGGATCGGTTCGTCCGTCGGATTGTTCACGGCCACACGGCACTCGAACGGCTGATCCCGCAATACCGTGAACTCCAGAATCAGGTCCGGCCGATCGCACTGCACAGGATGGCCGATCCGGCAATGGGTGGCGGCCGCGGCGTCCGGGTAGACCGAGAGATGCGCCAGGTCGCGGTCGTCGAGCCCGACTTGGCGATAAACGTTGCGCCCGTCCGTGTAGAAACCCTGAGAGGCGCCGGCGACCTGGACCTCCCCGACGGTCCAGTTCGGGTTGAAGCCGTGGAAACGGAATCCGAGCGGCAGGTTCACTCGCCATCCGGGGTTGGGCACTTCGAAATCCACCACGCCATTTTCGGCCTCGATCTCGATGAGGCCAAACTGGGAAATGGGCTTGCCGCGCCTCACGTTGAGGCCGCATCCGTTCTCGCCGGTGAGCCCGAAATAGCGTCGCAGGCTCTCGATGCGCATCGTGTTGATCGCCGGCTCGTCCAGCGCGTCGTAAACGGTGAGGAAGCGGTAGGAGAAGGACTCGCCGGCCTTGCGGGGCCCCAGGGGCGGGCTGGTCACCCACCAGGCCCCGAAGGCCCGGGTGGCCCGGGCGCGCATCGGCTTTTCATCCGCGTTGAAGAAATAGGTCGGCAGCCCGATCCTGGACGGCAGCAAGGCGACGGTGCCGCCGGGCTCGAGGTTGAAGGGGCCGCCGCCTGCGGGGCCGAGTCCTGCCGGCGCATGCGGGCCGTCGAAAGTATCCGCGAGGCCCAGGCCCATGACGCCGCCGCCCGTCTGGAGCGCCAGCAGCGGGACGTTGTCGCCATCCCGCGGAAAGCTGTGGGGCAGGAGCGAGGCATAGTGCACCAGCTCCACGTCCAGGTCGCGCCGGAGCGTGACGACGCCCTCATAAAGGGCAGCGCTGCCGCCTGTCCGTTCGGGGTACATCGCCCAGCCATCGAGGCTGACGCCAGCGGGCCGCTGAAGAAACTGCGTCCGGCGCAGGTGCGCCGTGAAGAGTCGGCTGGGCGAGACGGGCCCGAGCGTGTGGTAGGCATTGGCCACGACGCCGGGCGCATACTCGTGCTCGGTGTCCGCCGCGGCATTCGCCACCGTGTCGTCGGTGCAGGTCGGGTACTGGTTGCTTTCCATGAGAAGGGCGCAGAGGATCAATCCCAATCGGAACTACCTGCCCTTGTCCGCCTTGACCTCGATGGAAGTGGCGACCATGCGGTACTCGATGGTGACCTTTCCGCCGACCTTGAGCTCGCCCGTGACCTTCGTATTCGCGTCGCGGCCGATTTCCCACTTCTCTTCGCCTTTCTGGACCATGATCACGCCGTCCGTCAGCTCCAGGACGGGACCGGTGACCTGATACTTCTTCGCACTCGCAGCGAAGAGGACGACAGGGACCGAAAGAATGGCGGCGATCAAGCCGAACAGAAGCCAACGGCAGGACGCTGAACGCATGGCCTACTCCTTTCCACAAACGGGGTTACGGGGCTGCTGAACTCCCTCTCCGCGACGGGATGAGCAGAACACACCTTTGTAACGGTTTCGAAATCTGTTGTAAAGGCCGGTAGAAGCCCGCGGACACAGACGCTTCGTTACTTCTGGCTTGATTGTAACTGTTCTTGGCTTAGACTGAATCGTACTCACAGGCGCCCGCACGACACGTTTCTTCACATCCGTCATTCAGCACCTGACTGGATGGCATCTCCGGCAGGGTCCCTAGCCCGCATTTCACACGCGATGTGTTCGAAATGCGTCCTGCGGGTTTCGACACGAACGACTTGCGCCGTTCTCGCTCAGTGCTAACCCGGATCGAGATGCCAGGAAGGCCGGGTTGAAGCCTGCACTGCAACGGATTGCTGCACAGGCGGATATCGAGCGTGCCGCTGTGACTTGTGAGAAATCCAGGCTAGCGTTCTCGAGCCTAACCCGGGTTGATCCAATCGCTCCTCTTCTGAAATCAGGGTGAGCCCGATGGTGACATCGTCCGAGAGCCTACCTGCCGGCGAAACCGAGGTTGGGGGGATGCGGAACGAGTGGATACGCCGCCTCTTCGAATACTCTCCCGATGCCTTCGTGGCCATGGATTCCGATGGCCGGATCACGGAATGGAATCGGCAGGCGGAAGCGGTCTTCGGATGGTCCCGATCCGAGGCCCTGGGCCGCATCATGAGCGAGACGATCATCCCGCCCGCCTTGAGAGAGGCGCACCACGCGGGTTTTCAGCGTTTCCTCGCCACGGGCGAGGGGCCGGTTCTGAACCGCCGGGTGCAAATGATGGCCCTGCACCGCTGGGGGCACGAGTTTCCCGTGGAGCTGGTGATCACGCCGTTACGTCTGGACCGTGGCCACCTTTTCTGCGCGTTCATCCACGACATCACGGAGCGCAAGAAGGCCGAGGAGGCGCGCAGCCGCTTGGCGGCCATCGTGGAAGGCTGCGACGATGCGATCATCGGGAAGACGCAGGACGGGGTGATCGTGAGCTGGAATCCCGGTGCGGAACGGCTCTTCGGGTATACGGCGGCAGAGGTCATCGGGAAGCCGATCTCGATCCTGACTCCCCGCGGCTGGACGGAGGAGTCCTTGCGCATCCTGGACAAGACCCGCCATGGGGAAGGCGTGGAGCATCATGAGACCATCCGGCAACGGAAAGACGGCCGATTGGTCGACGTATCCCTGACGATCTCGCCCATCCGGGACTCGAAGGGGAGGGTGGTCGGCGCATCGACCATCGCCCGGGACATCACGGAACGGAAGCGCGCAGAGGAGGCCTTGCGCCGCGCTCACGAGGATCTGGAACTGCGGGTGCGGATGCGGACCGTGGAGTTGGAGAAGGCGAACCAGGCGCTCGAGGCCGAAATCCTTGAACGCCAGAAAATCGAGGCGGCCCTCAGCGAGAGCGAGGAACTGTTCCGGAACATGGCGGATACCGCGCCGGTGCTGATCTGGCTTTCGGACTCGACGTCGGCCCGGACGTTTTTCAACCGGCCCTGGCTGGAGTTCCGGGGCCGCACGCTGGCCGATGAGCTGGGCCAAGGCTGGTTATCCGGCGTCATCGCCGATGATCGCCCGTCGTATCTTGAGACCAGCACGGCGGCGATCGACGCCCGCAAGCCTTTCCGGATCGAATACCGCCTCCGGGGGCGCGAGCTCGGCCCCCGGTGGGTGCTCGAGACCGGCGTGCCTCGGTTCGCCGCCGCCGGCACCTTCTTGGGCTACATCGGGTCCTGCATCGACATCACGGACCGGCGGGCGGCGGAGGAGGCGCTGCGGGCGGCCCGGGACCGTCTCGAGGAACGGGTGCTCGAACGCACATCGGAGCTGGCGGAGACGGTTCATGACCTTCGCTCAGAGGTGATCGCCCGGACGCAGGCGGAGGGGGACTTGAAGGTCTTGAACGAGACGCTGGAGGAGCGCGTGGCGGAGCGGAGCGCCGCGGCAGAAGCCCACGCCAAGGAACTCGCCCGATCGAATGCGGACCTCCAGCAGTTCGCCTACGTGGCCTCTCACGACCTCCAGGAGCCCCTGCGCATGGTCGCCAGCTTCACGGACCTTCTGGCGAAGCGTTACCGGGACAAGCTGGACGCCTCGGCCGACGAGTACATCCATTACATCCTCGACGGTGTGAACTGGATGCAGGCGCTCATCCGCGACCTCCTGGCCTACTCGCGGGTCGGCACCCATGGCCAGCCCTTCGAGCCCACCGGCTCGAAGGACGCGCTGGAGCGGGCCATGGCGCACCTCTGCGTGGCCATCGAAGGGAACGGAGCGGCCGTCACTTGCGATCCCCTCCCCCAGGTGATGGCGGACCCCATCCAGCTTACGGAAGTCTTTCAGAATCTAATCGGGAATGCGCTCAAGTTCCGGGGGCCCGATGCGCCGCGAGTGCACGTCTCCGCCATGCATCAGGGATCGGAATGGGTCTTCTTCGTGCGCGACAACGGCATCGGCATCGATCCGAGCCAGGCCGGCCGCCTGTTTCAGATATTTCAAAGGCTGCATGGACGGGCGGATTACGCCGGCACGGGCGTGGGCCTCGCCATCTGCAAGAAAATTGTGGAGCGGCACGGTGGCCGCATCTGGATGGAGTCCCGGCCTGGCAAGGGTTCGACCTTTTTCTTCACCCTGCGCGGCGTGGAAGAGTGACGACATGCCCGATCATCCCCTTCGCATCCTGCTCGTCGAGGATAACCTCGGAGACGCCAAGCTGCTCCAGGAGGCCCTCGAAGAGCGCGGAGACTTCCTTCACCGCTTGACGCACGTCACGCGGCTGGAACAGGCCCTGGAGGCCGTCAGCCGGCAGGAACTGGACGTGGTTCTGCTGGACCTGATGCTCCCGGACAGCGAGGGGCTGGAGACTTTTCGCCGGCTGCAGCACGCGGCCCCGGAGACGCCGGTGGTCGTCTTCTCAGGGCTCGCCATCGAGGACCTCGCCGTCCAGGCGGTCGAGGCGGGCGCCCAGGATTACCTGATCAAGGGACGGACCAGCAGCGAAGTCCTCGCCCGATCCCTCCGATATGCCGTCAAGCGGAAGGAGGTCGAAAAGGCCCTGCTCCTGAGCGAGCTGAACCGGTCGCGGAGCGAGACCATCTTGCAGACCTCCATCACGCTGGACCACGAGATCAACAACGCACTGCAGGTGGTCATCGGCCAGACGGAAATCCTGCTCGACAAGATACCGGAGTCGTTCGAGGACTGGCGGCGGGACCTCGGGACGGTCCGGGAGAGCAGTCTCCGCATCGCGGAGGTGCTGCGGCAGCTTTCCGAAGTGACCACGCCGGTCACCAAGACCTATCTGGGCACGACCCAGATGCTGGACCTGGAACGGTCGTCGCACAGGAATGAGAACGAATCCGGGCCGAGGGACAGGGATCCGTCGGAAGCCTGAGCTTTAGAGCGCTTCACTGCCCGGCCAGTGCGAAATCGGTCATGGGAATATCCGTCAGCCTGAAGCCTTTCGGGATGAGCAGATAGTCCGCCCCTGCTTGTGTGCTGACTTCAATCGTCTCGGCGTCCGTCACCTGTTCGGGCTGCGCTTCGGGTGGCGAAGAGACCGCCGCCGCGGAGCCTGTCCAGGGATTCTCGATTCGCAGAGTGGCGCCGGCGAGGGATCGGACGAGGGCATAGTCGGGCCGCAACCCCCGCTTTTCGGCCGAGACCAGAAACGCGCCCGGCGCACGCAGCGAGTGAAACCGCGCGGGGACACCATCGGGGATGCCGGCAAAGAGGTGGATGACCCCGTCGAGGCTCAGCAGCAGCATATCGGCCAGCACGCGGCACATGCCTGCCGCATGTTCGTTCTGAGCAATGCCCCAATTCCAGTGCCGTGTTAATCCGTTGACTCCCCAAGGATCGGCCTTCTCGGGATACCGCGCGACGCGGAAGGCCCAATCACGGTCCCCGATCCGGATCACCTCGCAAAGGCCTTGTCCGCCGCACCACGCACCACCCGTGCAGCTTCGATCCCTCAACTCGCGCAGATGCTGCCACGTCATTTGGGCCTGGTCCCGCCATTCCTTTGGCCCGTGGAATCGGCTGACCAATTCAGCGGGAAATACCAGGGGCATGAGAAAATTATGGCCGCCGTACCACGGCTCCTGATCCTCCCAAGCCTTCCAGTAGCCCTCAGCGGTCACTGGCGGCGGACTTAAGTTGGCGAGCCTCTCCTGCCAGAGCGAAACGTTCTCTGGATCGACAGCGAGCGTCTGCGCCGCCGCAATCGCCCGCTGAAACGCGCCGCGGAACATGGCCTGTGCGTACAGCGAATTCTTGCCCCAGGCTTCGAAACGGCGGCCTTTCGCCTCGAAATGGACCGAGGGAGCGATCATCCAGCGGCCCCGCCGTTCGTCCCATGTCAGGAAGTCGGCGTAGAACATGGCCACATCCCGCAGCAGAGGGTAGGCGACGTCGCGGAGGAACTCCCGATCCTGCGTGTATTCGTAGTACTGCCAGAAAAGTTGCGTGACCCACGACGAGCCGCAGGGGTCGGTCCCCAGCACGCCCCAGGTCGGGACGGTGATTTCATGACCGCGGACGCTTCCACCGTGCGGGAATCGCAGGCCGCGCATTCCGAAGTATTCGGCGGCGTCTCGACGGGCCGCGGGCGCGGTGTCGTGATAATGACGGAGATAAGGCTCCATCAAGTCCAGCCGATTGTTCGTCAGCAATCCCCAGTAGAGACACTGGATGTTGACATTGGTGTGAAAGTCTGCGCTCCAAGGCGGGACGTTTTCGCCTACCCACAGCCCCTGGCTGCCGGGGGACTGTTTGCCGGGCCGCAGCGTCGATCCGCAGAGGTAAAGAGAGGTGTAATACCATCGCTCGACGGCCAAGTCCCCGACGCTCGCCAGACCCCTCAGCCAGTATTCGCCCCACCAACGACGATGAGAGTCGAGAATCGTTTCCATGCCGGCCTGCTTTGCAGCCTGTAATCTCCGTCGGGCCTCCGTGACGGGGTCCGCTGCCTCCGTCGCACTCACCAGGGTCAACAGCAGCGAGCATTCCCCCACCGCATCCGGCGTGAGAATCCCCGTCAGACTTCCCAAGGCCTCTTCGACGATCCATTGCCCATCAGCCGACATCATCCCGATGGTGTAGCCACCACCCGCGGTGAACCGTTGCGTGAGGCAGCCGAATTGCCCCTCCACTTGGCACGCCGGCGGCAGATTGCCGCGCAGGCGGCCGCGGGAAAGCTCCCAACGGATCGGCTCCTGGCGTTCGTCCGCCCGCGGACGCTCGACCCGCACACACATCACGTCGAATTGACGCGAAACCCACGCTGTTACTTCGTTCGCCGGCGGCCCGCCCCAATACTCCGGCGACCAAGAGAGCCGGGCCAGGCCGTCTTGGAGATGGGTCCGCAGCGTGCAGCCGGCCACGGGACTGGTTTCGTCGAGATGCAACCGCAACCGCCCGCAGGTGGTGAGATGCGGCTCCTGCGAGGGGAGGGACGCCTTGGAGTCGTCTTGAATCTGCTGGAAGCGGGCCTTGTCACCGTCAAAAAACGTCTGGCGAAACTCAGCGTACGACCGCCCCGGGAAACAACTTCGCTCATCGTTACATCGATTCCATGCGTCCGTCTTGCCGAGCACAAAGCTCATCGAGTCGGGATAGCCGTAGATCATCGCGCCGAAATCGCCGTTGCCGATGGGCGCTCCGGCACGCCAGTCTGCCGGCGGACCCTGCGGCTCGCCCCAGACCATGTCGTGACGGGAGAGCAGTGAATCCAAATCCATGCGATAGCGGGCGCCCTCTACCGGCAGACGCTCCAAAGGGAACTTGCTGACCATGACACGAGTATCCCTGTTCAAAAGTGAAGCCGCGCTTCTGAACAGGGATACTACCTGGAAACCCCAGAGAAATTCAAGAGTCATCCCAACTTCATTAATTCTGAATTAGCCATTTATGGAATATCGGGTTTTTTATTTTTTATTCCGCTGGGGTTTCCCATAGCGAAAGGCGTCTCACAGTTATTTCCGCCCGAACTGGCGATCGAGTTCCTTCAGGTTCACCGCCAGCCGCGTGGGACGACCGTGGGCGCAGGCGATGGACTCTGGAATCTGGCGGCTGCGCTGCAGGAGCGAAGCGATCTCGTCCGGCTTGAGCGCCTGGCCGAACTTGATGGCGCCCTTGCAGGCCATGGTGGCCAGAATGCGTTCCCTGAGCTTCTCGAGGCTGCGGGGCCTCTCGCCCTCGGATAGTTCGGAAAAGAGGTCATGAAGGACATGGGCTGCCCTGGCGCTCTCGAGAAAACTCGGCACGGACTGGATCAGGACGCTCCGCGGCCCGAACTCTTCGATCTCCAGCCCCAATTCCCGCAACGTCGCGGTCAGTTCCCGGGCCAGCGCCAGCTCCTTGGGCGTCAACTCCACCGGCTCGGGCAGAAGCAGGGGCTGCGTGTCCATTCGTTTCGCCCGGACCTTTTCCAGCAGCTCAGAGTAGAGAATCCGCTCGTGCAGGGCATGCTGGTCGATCACCACGAAGCCCTCCGGGCTCTGCACGACGATGTAGGAGTTGTGAATCTGGAGGAACGGGCCAGCGCTCGGGTCCCAGTCCTGTGGCGGGCTCGGCGGCTCGGGCCCGGCCTGGGCGGCCTCTCTTCCCCGTGGAGGCCGATCCGAGGGAAAGTCCCGCCGGGAGGTCGGTCCGCCCGACGCCGGAGGCCGGTCCGAGGCGGCCGCTGCATCCGCCGGACCCGCAGGGCGCGCCGATCCGGTCCCATCGGCCGGAGGGGCATCCGGAGGGGCCGCCGTCGTCGGCCGCGCCACGCCGGGAGGCGGGAAAGCGAGTGTCGAAGGGTTCGACCGGCCTTCGGTTGCCCCACCGCCGACCGTGTCGAGGAACAGAGCGGGTTGAGGGTCCACGCGCAGCGCCGCCACCTTCTCCTCCGAAAGCAGCCGGTGTCGCACGGCGCTGAGGACCCGGCCGTAAAGACTCCAGGTGTTGCGGAAGCGCACCTCGATCTTGGTCGGATGCGCATTGACGTCCACCTCCGCCGGGTCCATCTCGAGGAAAAGGAACAGGACGGGGAATCGGCCCTCGGGCAGCAGGCCCCGATAGGCCTCGTTCATGGCGTGGCTGATGGAACGATCCTGAATGAACCGGCCGTTGAGGAACAGGAGCTGCCACGCCCGGTTGGCCCGGTGGAGCGCGGGCAGGCTGGCGTAGCCCTCGAGGTGCAGCTCGGGACTCCGGCTCTCGAGCAAGAGCAGGGAATCCGCCAGTTCTTTCCCGTAGAAGTGCCGCACGCGTTCGAGCCGGTCCGACGGCGGACAGTGGAAGACTTCTTTCCCGTTGCTGAGGAAGCGGAAATGGACGCCAGGAAAGGCCAGGGCCATCCGCGTCATCATTTCGGTGATGGCGGCGGTCTCGCTGGCGGTGGACTTGAGGAACTTGCGGCGGACCGGCACGTTGGTGAAGAGGTGACGCACTTCGACGAGGGTGCCGGGGCTGGCGCCGCAGACCCTGGGCTCGCCGATTTCGCCGCCACGGCACTCGATCTCCGCACCCGTTTCCTGCCCCCGGGGCCGCGAGACGATCCGGGCCTGGGAGACCGATCCGATGCTGGCCAGGGCCTCGCCGCGGAATCCCAGCGTGCTGATGGCGAAAAGGTCCTCCGGCTTCTCCAGCTTGCTCGTGGCGTGGCTGGCAAAGGCCAGAGGGAGGTCGCCGATGTCCATTCCGACGCCATCGTCCGTGACGCGGATCAGGTTCTTCCCGCCCTCTTCGATCTCCACATCGATGCGGGCGGACCCGGCATCCATGGAGTTCTCGACCAGCTCCTTGACCACCGAGCCGGGCCGTTCCACGACTTCACCCGCGGCGATCTTGTTGGCGATGGCCGGCTCGAGGACATGAATTTTGGACATAAGAAAGGATTCCGGACTGACCCTCCGATCCGCCTCATTCTACCGGCACCTTAAAACCCCTCGGGCGCGACCCCGAACTCCGCCTTGAAGTCTCGCCACACCTCGGGCCGTACCTCGCTCACCGCCGCCTGGTATCCCTCCTCGACCTCTCTCCGGTTCGATGGGCCGAACATGACGATTCCGTTGATGGGCGCGGCCAGGCAGAACTGGAGCGCGAGAATCCGGAGGCTCACGCCCCGCTTCTGACACCACGTCCACATGGCATGAGCCCGCGGCTCCTTCGCCCGGTCCGGCTCGACCCCCGAAAGCCGTCCCATCCCCAGCGCGCTGGCCAGGATGATGCCCACGCCGTGCCGGCGCGCCAGAGGGAGCGTCGTCTGCGCCACCGATTGATTCAGCAGCGTGTAGTCCAGATAGCTCAGCACGATCTCGATCTTCCCCGTCTCGATGGCCCGGCGGTGAAACTCGTGCTGCCGCACGCCCAGCCCGATGTGCCCGACGATCCCTTTCTCCTTCATCTTCATCAACTCGTCCAGCGCATGACCCGGAGACAGGGGCAGCTCGATGTCGCCCGGATCATGGATCAGCACCGAATCCAGATGGTCCGTCTTCAGCAGCCTGAGGCTGTTCTCCACGCTCCAGCGCGTCCCCTCCGCCGTGTAATCCCCCCTCCGCTGAGGATGCGTGCCCATCTTCGTCTGAAGATAAATCTTCTCGCGCCAACCGCCGTCGAGGGCCATTCCGACCCGGCCCTCACTTTCGCCGTAAAGCGGCGAGGTGTCCAGAAAATTGATCCCCAGATCGATGGCGCGCCGGACGCCTTCGACCGTGTCGCGGTCGCTGCTCTTCTCACTTCCGAACCAGGCGCAGCCAAGGCCGAGGGCCTTGGCCCGTATCCCCGTCTTTCCCAGGACCCGTGTGGCTAGTTCTGACACGCCTTGCTCCCGTTCTCCTTTTCACCGGTATAATCGCGGCCAAGGATCAGAAACGCCCGCCTCGGCAGGATGTTCTCCGTCCCAGCCGGAAAAGTCAAAGAGGATTCCCCGTGAAACTCCAGTTCGTCCTGCGCCTGCCCTACGGCCTCATCGAGACCCGGGACGCCTTGAAAGACTCCATCGCCCTTGCCCGGAGCATGCGTTGTGATCGCGTCATGCTGTTCAATTCACGGGGTCACATCGAGCCGGCCCATCTCGACCGGGAAGAGGTCTTGCAGCGCGCCGAGGTCCTGCGGACCGCCATCGCCGGTTTTCAGAAGGCTGGCATCGGAGCGGGGATCAACAATCTGGCCACCATCGGCATGAACTTCTCCCCGCCGCGGAAACACCGCCTGCCCTTCCAGAATCTCGTCGATTTCGATGGAGAGGTATTCACGGAAACCTTCTGTCCGCTGGACTCGCTCTTCCTCGACTACCTCGAATTCGTCTTTGCCGCCTGGGCCGCTACCGGCGCGGAGGAGGTCTGGGTGGACGATGATTTCCGGTACAAGAACAAGGCCTCCCAGTGTTTTTGCCCGCTTCACCTCGCCCAATGGGAGAAGTTGACCGGCAGGTCATGGAGTCGGGACGAGCTGGTCGAGGCCCTGGCATCGCCTGGCATCCGGCCGAGCGAGCGAGCGCTGCGGTGGGGCGAGTTCCAGAATCGAGCCATGCTTTCCGCCGCTGAGGCCATCGTCCGGGGCACGCGGCGCGGACGCCGGGGCACGCGCATCGGGTTCATGGCCATCACCCTGGGCATCGAGGCCTACGGCCGGGACTACCTGGCCCGGCTCGGAAGGATTTTCAGCGGGAAACGGTCGCCCCTCATTCGTCCCGAGTACGGGGCCTACACGGACGAGAACCGTGCCGCCTGGAGCGCCTACTTGCCCCTCTGGTGCTGTACTCGGGCCTTTGGACGCCGATTCCAGGCTTGGCCGGAGCTGGAGACCTGGCCTTACACGGACTTCAACCACAGCCGGTCCGTCATTCAGATGAAGCTCGCCTGGGGGGCGGCCCACGGGTTCACCAGCTCCACCCTGAACGTCGGCCACGACGCCAGGACGGCCCGGGCGGTGGCCCGGGCCCGAAACCTGGTGGAAAGGATGGCCGCAGCGCTCGATCCAAAAACACTCCGGCCCCGCGGCGTCAGCCTCGAGTTGAGCGAAAATGGCGTCGGACTCCGGCCCAGACCCGGTGTCATTCGGGTCGAGCCGAACCCGGCGAGGGTCCTGGCGCGGCTCGGCATTCCCCTCTGGCCCGATGGAGGATGCGGCCACGTCCTCGCCGGCAACGCACCCCTCGTCCGAGCCCGCGAGCTGAAAACCTTCGCCCGCGCGGGCCTCATGGTCGATCGTGCCGCATTCGAAATGCTCGGCGACATGGGACGCGACGATATCCTGGGTGAGGCTCGATCCTGCCCGATGGGCGGCGTCCCCGTTCGGGAAACCTTCCTCCCTCATCCCGTCAATGGCCGGGCCGCTGCGGACGTGATCTCCCTGGAAATGGCCATTCCCGTCCGACCGAAGCTCAGGGCCTTCGCACTGCCCCAGGGCCAGGAATTCACGGCGCTGAGCCGGTTCGAAGACTCGGACGGCCAGCCGCTTTCTCCGGCCGTCTGGATTCGCCAATGGCCCAGCGGACGCCTGGCTGTTCTCCCCTTCAGCCTCGACGATCCGGACTCTTTCCATGCCTTTCTGAACCCGAGCCGGAAGGCCCAGATCGAGGCCATCCTCGAATGGCTGGCCCGGTCGCCCCTCCCCGTGACACTGGAAGGAGTCTCCGATCTCGCTGTCGTTTTCCGAGAGGACCCTCGACGGCGTCTCGCCGTGATCGGGCTGGCCAATTTCGGGCTGGACGACGCCGCTGGCTTCTCTCTGGTCCTCCCGGGATTGGCCGGCAGCCGGCGGGCCAAGCTCCGCATGCTGGGAAGCCACGCGCCCTCGCGAAGCCGTGAGGCCGCCATCGACCCCCACGGGCGTGTCCGGCTCGGCAACCGTTTTCGCATCCCGGCGCAATCCGTCAGGCTTCTCGAAGTGAGGAGAATCCGGCCAGGGCGGCGCAGCCGGTAAGTCGTTTCGGGAATCCGTATCAGAGATTTTCCGCATTCCTCGCGTCTTAGCGGGAGGTCTCTTGACCCCGCCGATGCCATCCGTTTCAATGGGACCTGTATGCGTTCCCGGCTTCTGCCCGAAGAATCCCTACGAGCCTGCATTTTCTATCCCGCCAGGATGAGAAATGCAGGCCAACTTCGATGGCCTCCGGCCCGAGCTTTGAACACCTCCCGTCGCCCGTCGCTGCTCGCCTGAAGGCCTACCATCGCCGCAAGCAGCTTTTCCAGGCCCTGCGCGTCGCCTTTTCGGCCGCCATCGTCTATCTCGTTCTCGCCCTCGCGGCCATGCACCTGGACCGCTTCCTCTTCCTCAGGCCTGAAACCCGGGTCCGGATGTCCCTGGCCGTTCATGCGTCCGCAGGCCTCTTCCTGCTCGCCGGCCTCGTCCGGTTCGCTCGACGCCGCACGCGTTCCAGCCAGGTCGCTTACGAACTGGAGAGCCGGTTGCCGCCCGAGACCGAGGAGCGCTTCGTCACTCTGGACAATCTGCTGGAACGGCGGGACTTTCTTTCGAGTCCGATCGCCACGGAGCTCGTGCAGGAGCTGGAAGCCGCCACGATCCGCACCAGCGAAGGCCTTCGGCCCGCCCGTCTCGTTCGCGACCCGGCCTTGCGCCTCCTCGCCACCGGCTTCGTTTTCTTGGCGGCCCTGACCACGTTTCTTGCGCTGGATTCTGCCTACGAGTTTCCGCTGATGGCGGAGCGTTTCCTTTCCCCGGGCCGGCCTCTGCCCAAGCCCAGCTTCATCAAAATCCACGTCACGCCCGAACGCCTCGTGGTCGGCCGAGGCGGCGAGGCCGTCCTCCAGGCCCGGATTTCAGGCCGGATTCCCGTGCCCTGGAAGTGGATGCTGAACCGGCTGGGCGTCACACCAGGCCGATGCACCCTCGCTTTCGAGGAAGAAGCCGCGGCCGGCGGCGGGGCCATCGATCGGGACCGCGCCGTCCGTGCCGACATGGTCCGCATGCTCCGGGACACCTTCCTCTTCACCCGGGCCGATCTCCAGCAGAGCTTCCGATATGGCATCCGGTGCGGTGACGCGGAGACCGAAGTCCGCGCCGTCGAAGTCATCGCCCAGCCGCGCATCCTCGACCTCCGCCTCACCGCCACACCGCCGGCCTATTCCGGCCTCCCGGAGGTGACCCTGCAGGATTTCCGCCAGCCGCTCCAGTTCCTTCCCGGGACGAAAATCCTTCTTTCATTTCGGGCCGACCAGCCTGTTCCCACCCGTCTTCTCCGCTTCGACAAGGCCCGGGAATCGGTCGAGCCGGATTGGGACGAGCAGGCTCTTTCCGGCCACCACGGATTTATTCTGAAGCAGAAGACGGAGCTGGAGATCACGGTGACCAACGCCCGGGGCTTCTCCAACGTCGAGCGTGTGCGCGCCGTGCTGGGTCTGCGCGAGGATGCCGCACCCGTCGCCCGCCTCGACTGGCCCTCCTCCGATCTCGAGAAGGTGCCCTCCGAGCTGGTCCCTGTCCAGGCCGCCATCGAGGACGATCTCGGTATCGCGGAAGTCGTCCTCCGTTTCACCCTCAACCCCACGCCCGAGGAGGAGATCGCACCGCAGGAGATTCCGATTCCACTTGAAAAAAGCGGCCTCAAGTCCGTTCCCGTCTCGGCTCTCTTCGACCTGGACCAGACGCGAGCGGTCCCTGGCGACACCGTCGCCTTCCGCCTCCGGGCCCGCGACACCGCGGGAAACGACGGCCTCTCCCGTGAGATGCTGGTCCGCGTCGTCTCCTTCACCCGTGGTGAGAACGAGCGACACCGCCTTGCGGCCCTCCGGCTCGTCCGGGACGCCTTCGCGGAGGCCGCCGGACCCGCCGAGGATTCAACGGCCCGCCCCTCGGTCCCCGCCCTCGGCAAGGATGCCTATGACCGCCTCACGAAGCTCGCCGCTTCCCTCCAGATTCCGCTCCCGGCCGAGCCCTCGCTTCATTCTTTCGCACGCGTCCTCGAAATGGAGCACCATTTCACCGACGACCCGAGGCACAAGGAGGACCTCCGCTGCGTCAGCGGCCTCGTGCGGTACGCCGCTGCGCCTTTTCCCGCGGCCGGAAGCCCTCTCTCCGGTGACGAGAGCACCCGTCTGCTCCGGTCCCTGGCGGAGGAGGTCCTTCCGTCCCTCTCGGCCTATCGTCAGCTCAAGAATCTGGCTTGGCGGCTTTTCGGGATGCGCGCCGAAGTTCTCCAGATTCGCGGCCAGCTCCAGGAAACCGCGGCCGAAAAGAAGGCCGACTCGGACGGCGCCAGCTCGGTCAAACGCCGGGCCGAGCTGTACCTCAAGACCCTCCAGGACATCGGCGATGAGCTGATCGGAGTCAGCCGCAGCGCTCCCCGGGCGCTCGACCCGGTCCGGACGCGGGGTCTCGTCGGCGACCTGAACACCGCCGCGTACTATCTGGGCCGGGGCTCCCTCGCACGCCGGCAGTCCTCGTGCGAGAAGGTCGCTGAACTGATCCCTCGGCTGCTCGTCGAAGTACGCGGGGCTTTCCTCCCTCTTCTCGAGCAGGAACAGGCCGCACGGGCCAGGCTGCACTTGGCCTTCGAATCCCTGCTCGACCTCGTGGCCGCACGCCCGCCGGACGCCGCGTGGACTCCCGAGGCGCTGGACCGGGCCATCGCCTGGCTCGACGCGGATGCCCGCCTTCTGGGCCGGCAACCCTTCAGCCCCTTCTGGCCTCGCGTCGTCAGTTTCGCCCTCGCCAGCGAGCTCGCACGGGGCCGGCCCGGCGGGCCTGCCACGGAAATCGCACGTGCGGGCCCAGCCGGCGACTTCCATCATCTCGTGCATCCGCCGGAGGCATGGTCCGAGAACGTGCGCCTCGAGCGCCTGGCCGCGGAGGAGTTGGCCTTCCTTTCCCACCTCGACACCCTCCTCGGGATGCGCGGCCTTTCCACCACGGAAATGCTCATGGAGCTCACGCTCCTCGAACTCGAGAAGACCGGGGCGTCCGGGAACAGCCCCTCGCCTGAGCGGGAAGCACTCGCCAGCCGACTCTCGAGCCTCGACATGGACTCTGGCGTTCCGGCCGATGAGATCACGAAGCTGCGCGCCCGGACGGTCGAAGTTGCCGCCGCCGCCCTGGGACACCTCCCGACCGCCACGCGTGCGCTCGCGGAAGCCGCGTCCCTTTCCTTCTCCTCCTCCAGCCCGGAGGCTTCGCTCGAAGCGCTTGCGGCCCGTTTTCGGGAGACCGCCGGGATGCTGGAGGAGGCCTCGAAGATTCAGAAAGCGGGCGACACCGACGCCCTGGGCCGGCATATCGCCCTGGCCGCCCGCCGAGTGGCATTGGACGTGGAAGGGGCCGAACGGTTGATCGAACAGCTCTTCTTCCGGCTCACGCTGCTGCCACCGGGTGACGCGGAAACGGGCCGCCGGGACGACGTCCTGCTCCTCCACCTGCGCGAAGCCCTCGGACGTTACGAGGCGCGGGCAAGGCCCCATGAGGGCGCTCTCGAAGGGGCCGCAGGTCACGCCCTCGATGCCGGCCAGTTGGCCAGTCTCCATGCGGAGACCGCGTCCCTCCAGCTCCTCCACCGTTCCCTAGCGGCTCGCCTCGATTCCCTCCTTGCCGACTCCCGGGGCGGAAATCTCCTCGGGGACCAGGAACTGGTTCGCTTCGGCCTCATGAAGGAACTCGATCGTACGCGGCTTCAAGTCGATACCACCGCCTCCCTCATCTCCGGGTCCGGCGACGCCCTCGAAGCCGCACGGAACTTCCTGGAAAAGTCGCCCGAGGCCCTCTGGATCGGCTTGCAGGCGCAGGCCCCGAGCGTCGAGTCCGCCCGCATGGCCATCGAGCGCGCCCGCGAGGCCCTCCGGCGTCCGGACCCGGACGCCGCCGAAGCGGGCCGCCAGGTCGCAGAAGCCCGCGGGCGGCTCGAGCCGCTGCACGCCCTTCAGGAACAGGCCGGCGGCTCTGAAGCTCCAGCGGCCGTTGTGTCTTCTCTGACCGAAGCCGTCAAAGCGATGGCCCGGATTTCCGGGCCGCCGGAGGCCGCCGGACCCGCCGGCGTTCAAGCCCGGCTCTATGCGCTCGAGGAAATTCTCCGGAGGCTCGACCGTCTCGCCGCCGACTTGGAACAGCCAGACCTCGCCGCCGATCCCGAGTCCGAGACGGCCTGGCGGGGCGGGCCCGATGATCTCTGGACCAAGGCCTACCGCCAGCACGCGGAAAAGGCCAGGCAGCGCCTCCTGGGCCAGGCCGCAAGGGCCCGCCAGGCCATCGCCCTCGGCGTCCTCGAAACGGTCCGGCCCCAGCCGAATCCCGACCGATTTGTCGAGGCCTCCGGTTGGTCTCTTTTCCTGTTCCGCCTCGCACGGTCCGGCCTCGCCGGCAGCAGCGGCATGCGTCCGGCCCCGGCATCCGAGGACCCCTCGGGGGATCCGCACCTCAAGTTCCTCCGGGTCGAGCTGGAGAAAGCCCGGAAAGTCAAGGACTTGAGGAACTACGCCGCGCCGACCAAGGAGTACCTCGATTCCCTGGCGGATTTCCTCCGCTATTAGTACACGTGTAAGGAAGTGAAAACTTCTGTCGTCCCTACGGGACTCACAGATACAGGCTTCCGGTGACGATCACTAAGAAGTTACCCCGTTCGCAAGTAGAACTTCGCTAGGCCATCGGTAGGCGCTTGCGTGGTCGCTATCGTCTCCGCCTCTACGCACGTCACGAAGATAAGAACGATGGCGATGTAGATGGCCGGAGTCATTGCCCGGATCGTTGCGGGAAGGCGTATCCTGGAGATCGCTACCCAACGCGGGAGGCCGAGGAACTCGATCTCAATGCGTAGTATCAGTTTAGCGGGGTAGTACCTGTGAGATTCAGAATGCGATGGGAGGTGAAGGCCCGTATCTGTTTAGCGGGTCAACAGACGCGACCACGTAACCCATTTTCAGACAATAAATTACGAAATCACCACGGAGAATGGACGGTAGTGCAACTCCTGGGACCACCTGCGCAACACATTTTGAGGCAATGGGTTACGCCTTCAGGCTGCGGATGGCGCTAAACAAGTACCTGTTGTTCTTCCTTAAGGGCCTGTCAAGAAATAAACTGTGCAATTTGCCAGGGTAATTTTGGCGCGAGACAAGGAGCGAGGAGCGTGATGTGCCTGGACGGCACAGAAGCGACGAGCGACGAAGTCGCAGCCCAAAAGCGCCCTGGCCCTTCGGGGAGGCCCATCTTTGGCCGGTTGCTTCGTTGCTCCTCCTCGACGGTTATTTCTTGACAGGCCCTAACCACGTCCGGGCGTACGAAGCCTTGCTCCGTAATGTTCCCATCGCTGTTTCGTGCGCTTTGTGGCCCGGTGGATATACTCTTCATGCGCTCCCTGCTTTCGTGCTCCATGCTGCGTGGCTGCCGTGTCGTTCTGGCTCACTCCTCCATGCCCTTTGCGCGTTCTGGCCGTCGTACTCCTGGCCCCCCTGGCCGTGTCACGAGCCAGTGAAGACTCGGCGCCGGACGCCAAACAGGTGCGGTCGGCCATCGACGCCGGCCTTCACTGGCTCGCGGAAAAACAGGTCCGAGACGGGGCAGAGGCCGGCGGCTGGGGCAATCCGCGCTACCAGACCGCCGTCGCCAGCTTCGCCGGCCTCGCCTTCCTCGCCAATGGATATGAGCCCGGCAAAGGCGACTACGGTGATGTCGTCCTACGGGCCCTCCAGTTCGTCCAGGCCAGCATGACGCCCGATGGCTACCTCGGCAGTCGTGACAACTCGATGTACGTCCATGCCATCGCTACCCTTTTCGGGCTCTCCTGCCTCGGGCGCTCGGCCGGCGGGGAGCGGGACCGCGAGCTGGCTGAATGGTGTCGCCGCAGCCTCGCCCTCACCCTGGCCGCGCAGAAGGTCAAGAAAACGCGGCTGGAGCAGGGCGGATGGCGCTACAGCCCCTTTTCCAACGACAGCGACCTCTCCGTCACTTCCTGGCAGCTTCTTACGCTCCACGCTGCGCGCCAGTGCGGCTATGAGATCGACGAGGCCGTTTTTGAAGCTGCCATGAAATACGTCAACGGCGCCTACCTGGTCACCGAGACCGGGAAGGCCGGCTTCCTCTACCGCGTCGGGGCCAGCAACGTGCCCGAGCCGGCCGTGACGGGCGTTGCCGTTTTCCTCAAGAGCCTCTTCGAAAGGGATTCGGACGAGAAGATCGAGAAAGCGCTCGAGTATCTCGAGGATTTCTCGCCCGGCTGGGGAGGCCGCCAGTACAACGGCTTTTTCTACTTCGGCAGCTTCTACATGGCGCAGGGCACGTTCCAGAGGGGCGACGAGGCCTGGTCCGACTTCGCCCCCAAAATCCAGCGGGTCCTCCTCGACCACCAGGAGGCGGACGGCCACTGGGGCTTCCCGCCGGACAACAGCCCACAGAGCCACCCGGCGGGACACGCCTATACGACCGCCCTGGCCCTCCTCATCCTGTCCCTCGATCGGCAATACCTCCCCATGTTCCAGAGGCAAAGTCTACAAAGTCCTTAAGGCGGGCGAAGCCCGCAACCCAACACGGCTCGGAAAGGTGTCAGGGTTCAGGGTTCAGGAATCCACTGACACCCGACCCGCCTCCCACTGGGACAAGTCTGGCGGGACACCTTTCAACTTGTCCGAGTGGCGCGGAGCAGTTACACCTTTAGACTCTAATGAAATCCGCTGCGCCCTCCGGGCTCACGGATTTCAGAGCCAGGGTTGGCCCGGCTACGCCGGCCCAACCCAAGTGGGTAAGCAGAAGTCTCCTTCCCATGCCTGACCTCATGGTTTCCAGCACCCAGAACAACCGGGTCAAGACCGTCGTCAAGCTGCGCGAGAGGCAGCACCGGGAGGAGCTGGGCTTGATGCTCGTCGAGGGCCGGCGTGAAGTCGCCTGCGCCCTTCAGGGCGGGGTGGAATTCGTTGAGCTGTATGCATGCGAGCCGTGGCTGAGGTCCGAGGGAGACGCTTCCCTGCTCGAGGAGGCCCGGAAACGCGGCATTCTCGTGGTTTCCTGCACCCCTCGAGTATTTGAAAAGATGGTCTTTGGCGACCGCGCAGAGGGCCTCCTCGGTGTGGCGCGCCCGCATTGGATCTCCCTCGGGGAACTGGAGACCGCCGCCTCGGCTCTTCTCCTGGTCATCGAGGGAATCGAGAAGCCCGGCAACCTCGGGGCCATCTTTCGCTCCGCGGACGCCGCGGGCGTCACCGGCGTCGTCCTCTGCGAGCCACGGACGGACCTGTTCAACCCGAATGCCATCCGGTCGAGCCTGGGAACCCTCTTCACCGTGCCTGCAGTCGTGTCGGGTGCTGCCGAGGCCCTGGCCTGGCTGAAGGCTCGCCGGTTGCTCCTGGTGGCCGCGACGCCCCAGGGGGAGCAGGTTTATACCTCCGTGGACTATCGGACGCCCTGCGCCATTCTCCTCGGCAGCGAGCACGCGGGCCTCAGTTCCTTCTGGCTCGAGGCCGCCGACGCTCGTGTCCGTATCCCCATGCGCGGGCGCGCCGACTCGCTCAACCTGGCCATGTCCGCCACGATTCTCGCCTTCGAGGCCGCGAGACAGAGAGCGTCCGTCAGCGGATGACCAGCCATCGTGCAACCAGTTCGCCAGTGCACTCGCACGGACGAGCTTGTTGACTGGCGTCTTTGCGTGCCGCAACTTACGGTGTACGCTACTCAAGGGCCGTCTCGCTCCTCTCCTTCCGCGACCCGTCATCCCGAATGGTCCCGCCCATGAGCCGCTTCAGCCGTTCTCCTGTTTTCCTGGCCTATCTCCTGTTTTCCGTCATGTCCGACGTTCAATCCCAGCAGAATCCCCTCGCCAGGCCGCCGGCGGTGCAGAATCCCCTCGCCAAGCCGAAGCCGAAGTCCCTGCACTTCCTCATGCAGACTTGCGTGGACAAGGAAGGCACGGGGAAAGAGGCCTTCCGCTTTCTCATCCCGGCCGGCTGGAAATTCGAGGGTGGCGTACGCTGGAATCTGGCATGTCCCGGCATGCCCGCAACCGTGTCCTACACGGTCCGGAATCCCGCCGGGGACGAGGTGCTCGAGGTCTTTCCGAACCAGATTTTCTTTTATACGACGGACCCGACGTCCCTGTCCTTCTTCCCGGTCGGCTCGAACTATCTGGGCTCGGAGGTGAGGCCGCTGGCGGACGCATCGAAGGTGCTGGCGCAGATCGTGCTTCCCCGATTCCGCAGAAGCGTCACGGGCCTGCGCCAGGTGCGCGAGGAGAAGCTTCCGGACCTGGCGCGCCAGCTCCGCACGCTCCCCGGCGACGCGGCGGGGGTCACCACCTTTGTGGATGCGGCCAAGCTGCGCGTCGAATACCCCGCGGGTCAGCGGATGCTCGAGGAGGACCTCACCGCGGTGGTCGAGTCGGCCTCGTTCAACACCTTCGGCATGAACGGCGCCGTGACCATGACCAACTGGCTCGCGGAATACCTGATGGCCTTCCGGACGGAAAAGGGCAAGCTGGACGCCAACGCCCGGGTGTTCCAGACGATGGTGACCTCGTTCCGGTGGAATCCGCAGTGGTTCAACCAGTACACGCAGGTCAGCCAGGCCCTGATTCAAATGAAAAACCAGCAGATTCAGCAGGCAGCGAATCTGAGCCGCATCCTGAGTCAGACGCAGAACGAGATCAGCGACATCATCATGAAGAGCTACGAGGAGCGGCAGGCGGCGTATGACCGGATTTCGACGAATTTCAGCCAGGCGATACGCGGGGTGGAGTCTTTCCGCGACCCGGTGGGGGAGCGGAGCGTGGAGCTTCCGAGCGGGTATGGCCGCGCGTGGGCGAACGGCCTGGGCGAATACATCGTCTCGGACGATCCGAGCTACAATCCGAACGAAGGCACGAACCAGACCTGGCGCGTGATGGAAAAGGGCGAGTAATCGGCGGGGGCACCTTCTCAGCGAACATTGTCACGGCCGGTGTGGCCGGCCCCAAAGGTGCTGACATGGGGTTGGGGTTCGCGGCGATGACTTCCATCCGTTTTTCATCGGCGCGCCGCCGCCCCCTGACGCCGCCAGCTCCGTGCGACAAAATCTCATTCCTCAGAGCCGGCCAAAAACCAGCAAAAAGGAACGTACTGGTGTACTAATCACCCAGCGAGGATATTCCGAAAACCGACAGCGCCACGAGACCCGCCACGACCACCACCACGAAGACCACCTCGCCCGCGGTCTCGATCATATCCTCCCCGCCCGCCGGACCGGTGTCGGCCACTCTTTGCGAATCGTGTTCCTGCACTGCCAGAACCTCGATTTCCAGGGGTGTGAACTCCGACCTGTCCAGTTCACCGGCCCAGACTTCCCGGCCTTCGGGGCAGGCGGCAAGCGAAGCCATCAGCATGAGGAAGGTCAGGCGGTTCATGAGTGCATCTCCCGTTCATCGAGTAGGGAAACCAGGCTTTTTCATTCAGGTTCGCGGCTTCCGCAGAGCAATGCGGAGTAGCGCGTCCGGGACCAAGCCGCCAGCAGAGGGGCCGTGTCCATAACGCGATAACCCACAATCGGGTCCATGATGAGGAACTCCCCGGCTCTGCGGCCGATTCCGAAGACGACCAGGAAATGCCGGGTCAGGGGCGGGTTGCCTTCCTGGCGTGATCTCAGGAATTCTCGGAACGCTGCGCCGAGCACGGGGACCCTCCGGCCCGCATTTTCGGTGATCGGCCATTCCACTGCAAGGATGACGGGCCGACCCTTTCGCACCTGCGCCTCCAGTTTGCCGGCCGGGTCCTCCGCCATGGACAGGACGAAGGCCTCCCTGCCCCTGGACACGGCGATGCGTTTCAGGTCCAAAAGGGTGTAGCCTTGTCCGGGAGCGAGATGCGGGTCTCGCGGGGGATGGTGCAGCACGATTTCCGCCTCGGTGATGGGGACGTCCCAGTACGCCAGCACGGAGCTGAGGCAGGCCGCGCCGCAGGAGTCGTCGTGAGTCTGCCGCGTCCATCGGAGGCGACAATAGTCCCAGTCCCGATATCGGGCCGTGAATTCCGGCGAGTCCGTGCTGGTCGGAGCGGACCTGCATCCCTGAAACCCGGCCAGGGCGGCGAGCACGAGCAGGAAGCCGCGGGCATTCAAGCGAGTTTCCCCTCGTGTTGCAGCATCACGATGGAAATTCCGAGGCCGGGTAATCTCTATCGGGCGAGCTTCTTCAGGAAACGGAGGCCCTGCCGGGCCAGCTCGTCGCCGCTCGGAGCCAGGGGACGCCAGATGGCGGTCGCGGCGGCGATCTCCTTGACGGCCGGGACGAAGCTTTCGATGGTGAGCCAGCCGTCGTAGCGCAAGGCCTTCAGTGTGCGCATCACGCCGTACCAATCGACGTGCCCCGAGCCCGGGATGCCGCGGTCGTTCTCGCAGCAGTGCACGTGGTGCAGCCATTTTCCCGCTTTTCGTGCCGCGCCGGCGAAGTCCTTCTCCTCGATGTTCGCGTGGAAGGTGTCCAGATGGACCCGCACGTTCGGCTCGCCGATGTCGCGGCACAGCTTCACGGTGTCCTCCACGGTGTTGAGAAAGTAGGTTTCGAACCGGTTGAGCGGCTCGAGGTCGAGGGAAATCCCGGCCCGGGCCGCGTGGCGGGCCACCTTGCCCAGCGAGGCCGCACAATGGTCCCACTCCCGGCGAATGCGGCCGGGCGGATTCCGGTCCGCCGGCGGGCGGATGCCCACGGGCGCATAGAGCGGCCCGCAGAGGATTTTCGCCCCGATGGCGGCGTTGAGGTCGACCACCCGGCGGAGATGCTCCACCCCGCGGTCCCGGTCCAGCCGGTTGTCCGAGATGATGCTCGTCTGGGGCCCGAGCACCGTGCAGGAGGTGGCTTCCAGCCCGTGGTCTTTCAGAGCCGCAGCGGTCTCCTTCACCGGTACCGTGTCGGGGGTGAAGAAAGCGAACTCGACGCCGTCGAACCCGAGGTCCGCGGCGCGCCGGATGAATTTCAGGTGCTTCCTTTCGAAGCTGCCGCACCAGAGCAGCATGTTCACGCCATACTTCATGGCTGGTTTTCCTTGAGTGAAGGCAGGAATCAACGGCTCGCTGATTGCATCTCACCGGAGATTGCATCCGAAATCGAAATCACGGCCTCAGCCGCAACCGTCCGCGGACGCCCTGAGAGCCCTCGCAGGTCATTCCCGTTGAAGCCGGGACGGCCATTGCTCGGGCCGCCGGCGAATCACAGGTTCGGCTTCACCAGGGCCTTCATCACGCCGTTCTGCCGGCTGCTGAGAAGCTGGAGCGCGTTCTCGACCTTATCCACGGAAAAGCGATGAGTGACGAGAGGCGCCAGATTCACCAGTCCGGTGGAGATGGCGTTGAGGGCCGTCGGCCAGGTGAACGGCGCGAGCCAGGAGAACCGGATGGTCTTATCGCCGAACATGGACCGGAGCGCGGGGACGCGCACGACGTCCTTGTCGCCGGGCAGGCCGAAGTAGACGACGACGGATTTCTTGCCGGTGATCTCGAGGGCCTGCTCCATGGCGGGCACGGAGCTGGTGGCGAGGATGGCGCGCTCGGCCATGCGCCCTCCCGTGAGGTCGCGCATCTTTCCCACCACGTCGGGGCAGTAATAGGCCGAAGAGGCTTCCTTGGGGTTGAGGACCGTGGCGGCCCCCGCGGTCTTGCAAAGCTCGAGGCGATAATCCCGAGTCCCCACCACGACCACGTGGCCCGCTCCGCTGGCCTTGATGAGCTGGGTCATGATGAAGCCGATGGGACCGGGGCCGTAAACGACGACGACCTGGCCAGGCTGAACGTCGAGATTCTGTACGGCGTAGGTGGCGCAGGCGAGCGGCTCGGTGATCGCCCCATGCTCGAAGCTCACGTTGTCCGGAAGCCTCTTCGTGCCCGTGTACTTGGAGACGCAGTACTCGGCGAAGCCGCCGTTCGTGGAGACGCCGAGGACGGACATCTTGGTGCACAGGTTCGTGAAGCCGCGAATGCATTGGTCGCACGTGTTGCAGGATTGGACCGGGTCCAGCACCACGCGATCGCCTTCCTTGAAGAGTCCCAGCCGGTTCGGCACGGTGCCGACCTTGATGACGGTGCCCGTGAACTCGTGTCCGAGAACGAGGGGGCCCTTGCCCGTCTTGGTTTCGAGGCTCGAAATCCCAAAATAGTAGTTGAGGTCCGAGCCGCACATCCCGCAGGCCTCGACGCGGACCAGAACCTCGTCGTCCGCGGGCTCAGGAATCGGCTTCTCTTCCAGCTTCAGGGTCTCCTTCTCGTAGAAGACCATGGCCTTCATCGTCGGCTTCGAGGGACTCGCCTTCGACGCCGACACGGGGGCCTTCTTTGCCTTTGCCATAAATGGTTTCCTCCAGCTTGCAAGGGGATTCCGTCCATCCTTGAGGCCGATAGGCCGAAAGGATGCTCAGTTCCTGTAGCCGGATATTCCCGTTCGGCTGCAAAAACTAATTCAAATAGGCCGAAAGAAACTTCTTGGCCTTCGCCGTCACCTGCCAGGCCTCCGGCCAGAAGCAGAGATCGATCGTCCACCACGGGTGCTGGTAGCCCGCCTTCTCGATCGCCGGGATCACCTCGGCGAAGTTGATGAAGCCCTCGCCGAACGGGCGGTGCGTGCTCGTCTCGTTCCCGTGGAGCGTGCCGTCGGAGTCAATGAGGTGAACATGAAGAATCTTCCCCCTCAGCTTGCCCGCGAATTCGGCGACGCCGCCCGGGAGCGTCTCTTTCTCGCCCGCCTGGCGCGCGCCGACGACCGCGCACATGTAGGCGTGGCAGGAGTCGAAAAGCGCCCCGAAGTTGGCGTGGTTCACGCGGCCGATCAGCTCCACCACCTCGCTGGGCTTGTTGAAGAGGAAGCCGGGCTCGAATTCCCAGGCGACGCGCACGCCGGAGTCGGCGGCGACGGCCGCACACTTGCGCCAGACCTTGGCAATCTGCTTCAGGGCTTCCTGGCGCTCCTCGGGCTTCGTGTACGCATCGGGCCCCTCCTTGGTATCGACTCGGATCGCCGGGGCTTTCAAGTCCAGACAAAGCTGCAGGTTTTTCTTGAACAGGTTGACGTAGGTGGACTCGGCGTCCTTCCAGGCGGGCGCGCATCCGACGCGATCCTTGCCCAGCGGGTGGCCGGTCCAGAAATCCGCGGCAACGCCGGAAACCTGCAAACCGGCAACCTTGAGCTTTTCCGCCAGCGTCTGGCGGTCCGACTTCATCGGGTAGTCGTCCGGGTGGATATGGGGCCGGAAGGCGCCGACCTCGACGCCGTCGAACCGGAGGGTCCCGAGCTTCTTGACAACCTTGTCGAAGGGCACGGGATGGTCGGTATAGGGGCCGAAGGTGTAGGCCCAACTCCCAATGGAAAGTTTCTTGGCCATGAAACGTGACCTCCTCGAGGTGCTGGTATCAGGATGTCGTCAAGATTGCCCACGCGGGAGACCTGTTCCCGCTGAGGTCCAGATTTTAGGCGGGAACTCGGGGGACTGTCAAGAGGCGTTCCAGCGGCGACCTATTCCGGAGTAGTCCCCCGCTGCGATGAGGCGGACTTGGCCATTCCGCGGTCAATCAGCGCCAGCACGGCCATCGCGGCAACTGAGCCTACTTTGACAGTCTTGGAATTTCAATCGCACAGCAAGTGAAGCAGGGTCCGTTTGGGAAACGGGACCCCGCGGAAATAACCTTCTGGCAGAGTCCGACGCTGTACGGCCGCCGAACCTATCACCAGGCGAGCCAGCCGCCGGCCTGTGTAAACCCGCATCGATGTTGTTTGACCTTTTAACGGAATCTGATATTATTTCTATCAAATTACGGCGTATTTGGACGACATGAGTAACATTATGCTAGTAACACGACTCCTAAAAACACCACAGAGCACCTTTTTCCTCCTGGGACCAAGGGGAACGGGCAAGAGCACCTGGCTACGAACTATTTTCCCGGAAACCTGCCGAACGGACCTTCTCAGCGAAGAGACCTATCAGCGACTTCTGGCCAACCCGGGACTATTCGCTTCCGAACTTCGAGCCATTCCGGTGGGTTCCCGGGTTATTATCGATGAAGTTCAAAGACTGCCTAACCTTCTGAATGAAGTTCACCGGTTCATCGAGGAGCGTGCCCTCCAATTTGTCTTGTGCGGATCCAGTGCCAGAAAACTGAAGGCCCACGGCACCAATCTTCTTGCCGGACGTGCACTGAGGCGGTTCATGCATCCTTTCGTTCCTGGCGAGCTGGGGGACTCCTTCGTGCTCGACGATGCTTTGAGATTCGGGCTACTTCCCGTTGTGTGGAACGCCAGGGATCGGGAAGAGACCCTCCGGGCCTACGCTCAGCTTTACTTAAAGGAAGAAATCCAGGCGGAGGCGCTGGTAAGGAATCTGGCCGGCTTTGCCCGTTTTCTGCCCATTTCCGCCCTCTTTCATGCCCAAGCGATCAATATGTCGAACATCGCGCGGGATGCCGGGGTGTCTCGAACGACCGTGGCCGGCTATCTCCAGATTTTGGAAGACACGCTTCTCTGTTTTCGCCTCCCGGCCTTTGAGGCCAAGCTGCGCGTCAGGGAGCGAAAGCTGCCAAAGCTTTACTGGATCGATCCTGGAATCGTCCGAGCGATGAAGCAGAGCTGGGGCAGCGTGCAGCCGGAGGAGCGCGGCGTCCTTTTTGAGGGCTTGGTAGCGCAGCTCATCCGAGCCTGTCAAGATTATGCAGGCCTCGCCGACAGTTTTTTCTACTGGTCGCCCGCGGAGACCACGGAAACGGAGGTGGATTTCCTTTTGGCCAGGGGTACGGAATTCGCCGCCATTGAAGTCAAATCCGGCATCCGCTTCGCCGAAAACTGGTGCCGCGGCCTCCGGGCGATTGCCGGCTTGAAAGGCCTGAGACGACGCCTGGTGGTCTATCCTGATGGACCGGTTCTGAAGACCGAAGACGGCATCGATGTCTTGCCTTTCCGCATCTTTGCGGACGCCCTGGCGGGGGGCCTGCTTTGGCCGTAAGGGAGGCAGGGGCCCTGCGGTCACTTGGTGACGAGTTCGCAAGCGCCGGTGCACTTGCGAACTCGTCACCTAGAGCTTATCGGATCGTGAAGCGCCACGGCATGTGGAGCAGGACGTAGCGCTCCGACAGCAGGAAGGCCAGGCGCAGGTCCGTATTCAGGTGGGGCAATGGGAACTGGATCGGGGTAGCCGGCCTCCAGGGCGACCGCGCATCCTCCAGGCTGCCGCCCAGAAGCTCGAAGAGGGTCTTCGGCCTTGGAAGAATCAGCGGCTCGAGAAGGTCGTCCGGCTTGAGACCCGCGTGCTGTTTGGCCAGGCGGATGGCGGCGGCGAGCCCGCCCAGCTCGTCGACGAGCCCGAGCTGAAGGGCGCGCCGAGCGGTCCAGGCCCGGCCCTCGGCGGCCTTGGCCAGCTCGTCCACCTTGCGATTCCGGCCCTTGGCGGCCTTTTCCAGGAACAGGTCGTAGGTCTGCCGGAGCAGCCGCTGCATCCGGGCCGTCTCCTCCTCCGTCAGCCTATGCTGCATGGAGAACAGGCCCGAGCCGGCGCCGCGCTCCACGACGTCCACGTTCACGCCGATGAGGCCGAACAGCTTCTGCAGATTGAACTTGCCGCCCAGGACCCCGATCGATCCCGTGATCGTCGTCGGATACGCTACGATCGCGCGGGCCGGCATCGCAATGTAATAGCCACCCGACGCCGCAACATCGGACATGGAAATGATCACTGGCTTGACCTGGTTCGTCTGGTCCACAGCGCGCCAGATCAAGTCGGACGTGATCACGTCGCCGCCGGGGCTGTCCACGCGGAACACGACGGCCTTGACCGTCGTGTCCTCCCGCGCCTCCTTGAAGGCCTTGATCAGGGGATTCGCCGTCACGATCTCTTCGCCGCCGAAGGGGCCCGGGCTCTCTTCCATCAGGATCGGCCCGACGGCGTAGATCAGCGCCAGCTTCGGATTTCCCGATTTGATCAGCGAGGGCGGGGAAAGCATCTGGGTGAGAAAGTTCAGCAGCCCGAACGGGCTGCTGAAGTCCGGCCGGTTCGCACCCGCTCCCTCGTACAGGGACTGGGAGACGAATTCCATTTTGTCCGTTTCCCGCACCTGGGTGATGTATTCGTCCAGGTAGAGGATGCGATCGATGAGCTTTTGTTTCTGGGCCTCGGCGGCGTGGTAGGGCCCCTGGTCGAGGGCCTGGCGGAACTGCTCGGGTGTCATGCCGCGGCTCTGGGACACGCCTTCGACGTAAGAGGCCATGACGTCATCCAGCATGGCCTCGAGGGTCTCGCGGAACTGCGGCGACATCTCGTTGCGGGTGTACGGCTCTCCGGCCGCCTTGTATTCGCCGATATGGACGATCTCGGCCTCGACTCCAACCTTGTCGAGCAGGCCCTTGAAGAAGGTCACCTCCGCCCTCAGCCCCAGGGTCAGGAGCAGGCCCGCGGGCGGCATCAGGATTTCATCCGCCGCGCTCGCGATGAAATACTCGCGATTCGTCGCCAGAGGCAGCCAGACGGTGACTTTCTTCCCCGATCCGCGGAAGTCCGCCAGAATGGCTCTCAACTCTTCGCACTTGCCCCAACCCGCGTCCACGGGCCCCAGCCGCAGAAGGACGCTCTGGATGGAATCGTCCCTGCGGGCGCGCTGGAACAGGCGGTAAAGGCCCAGCAAATCGGCCTGTTCCCCGGGCTGGAAGAAAAAAGCGGACATAGCCTGTTTTTCCGAGATCGTCCCGCGGATGGAAATGTCCAGCACTCGCTTCCGAGAAGCCGGAACAGACGGCTTGGCGTCACCCGGGCCAGCCGCGGCCTCCTCCGGAGGCTTGACCGGCTCGGCCTCGGGGGCCTCCTCGCCCCAGGCTAGGGGAAGGCCCGAGAAGACGGCGGCGGCCAGAGCGAAGATCAACAGAAATTTCTTCATGGTCACTCCCGAAACGGACGTTATGATGATCCTGATGGGCTTCTGGAAGTTCTGCGGGCCTGCATCGACCCGCATGCGGCCCGAGACATTATTCTAAAGGCTGGAGAGGCCTTTTGCATGCAACTTGCTCTTCTGGGCATACCCGGCACGGGAGTCAAGACCCTTTTCTCCGCGATCACGGGCCTGGCCGAGCCGGCGGGCGCCTACACGGGCGCTCCGGGCCAGGCCCGAGTGGCCGTAGTCAAGGTGCCGGACGAGCGCCTGCTGCTCCTCAGCAGCGTCTATCGGCCGAAGAAGACCACGCCCGCGACGGTCGAATTGGTCGAGTTCCCCGGCCTGTTCGGCGGCCCGGCCGTGGACGCCCGCGTCGTGGCCAAGGCCCGGGAATCCGACGCGCTCGTCATTGTCCTGCGCACCTTCGAGAGCCAGGTCGCGCCGCACCTTCTCGGCGCGGTGGACCCGAAACGCGACCTCGCCCGGATCGATTCCGAAATGGCGCTGGCGGACCTGGCCATCCTCGAGGCGCGCCTCGACCGGCTCGAAAAGAATCTGAAGCGAAACCGGACGGACGAGGACCTGGCGGAGAAGGACATCCTGTTGCGCTGCCGCGCCGAGCTCGAGGCGGGCCGAAGCGTGCGCGATGCCCGGCTCTCGGACGCGGAGCGCAGGGCCATCCGCAGCTTCCGTTTCCTCACGGAGAAGCCGGCGATTCTGATGATGAATATCGGGGAGAACCAGATCGGCCAGGAGGAGGCGCTGATGACTTCGTTCAAGGGAAAGTACGAGGTCCAGGCGATCTGCGGATCGCTCGAATCGGAACTGGCCCGGCTCGGGGAAGCGGAACGCGCCGATTTCATGAAGGATTTCGGCGTCCAGGAGCTTGCCGCACCCGTGGTCCTCCACGCGGCCTACCGCATCCTCGAAGTCGTCACCTTCTTCACCTACGGCGAGGACGAGTGCCGGGCATGGAACGTCCGGCGCGGCGACACGGTGGTCGAGGCCGCCGGCCGGATTCACACGGACCTCGCCAAAGGCTTCATCCGCGCCGAGGTGGTCAGCTTCGAGGACTTCCGGCAGTATGGCGACATGAAGGGCGTGAAGGCCGCTGGCAAGTTTCGACTCGAGGGGCGGGACCATCTCGTGCAGGAAGGCGATATCATCATCATCCGGCACAGCAATTAGAGTTGCCGGGCGGGAGGGGGTGAAACACCCTTGCCGCCCGGAAAATCTAAGGCGGCGGCGGCGCTGACCATCCCTTCAAACCGGTATCCTGAGTCCCCAGCGCTGTCCCAGCCTCCACAGGCTCCCTCCAAGAAGAAGCCACGGGCTGCGTTTCAGCCGCTGACGCTCCGCGTTCGCTTCGACGCTGTTCGATGTCTCCGACGGTCTACCAGTCGTGAGTTGGGCCTCTTCTGGCGCTCGCAAAGGTCTTGCACGATCTCGTCGAGATTGTGATGATGTTTTTTCACGTACGCATCCCGATGGCGCCAGACTTCTGCAATGATTTCATCCCTATACATTGTCCATTTCCTCCGACAAAAGCTCCAATGGCGTGCATATCTCCGGACAAGCGTATCCGGCCCTCGCACAGATAAAGCGAAGGAGGGGTCTTGTTGCCGCGTTGTTTATATGGCGGCAGTTCCACGTCAGCAGAAAGTCGACCGCGTGAACACGAGCTACGGCGATGTGGAGAGCATCCGCCTGGGCTCCAGAGGGCACCCCTCCGCGTTTAATCAGCTTAGCCGCAAGCGTTTTGACCTCATCGTCGATCTGAAGCTCCGCAATGTCCTTCAACACCCCGACGCGCGACCTCGCCGCGTTCTGATTCCCGGCCGCCGCTTCGGCAACGACCAGTTCGGAGGTGAACAACTCATATTTGGAACGTTCTCCTGACCACCACTGATGGGTGATCTGTTGCCATGCCGCGGCACGCAGGTCACGGGAAGGGCGTGATGTCAGATAGCTAACAACAGAAGTTTCGATATATACACTTTTCATTCGAGAACGAAATTACTCCTTTAGTGGCCTTGATGTCAATTACTTCATAAGGAAGGATGTCCAAGTCATGGCTTTACGGCGATCGGACGCTTATGCCCTGCTCACGGAATACACCAAGAACGACAACCTGATCAAACACGCGTTGGGTGTCGAAGCGGCCATGAGATTCTACGCCCGGAAGCTCGGCCAGGAGGAGGAACTCTTCGGCCTCACCGGCCTGCTCCATGATTTCGACTACGAGCGATGGCCCGACCCGGCGGACCATCCGCTAAAAGGGTGCCGAATTTTGACTGAGAAGGGCTATCCTCCGGAGATGATCCATGCCATCCAGGGGCATGCGAATTACCTGAACGTCCCGCGTGAGTCCACCCTCGACCGCGCCCTGTTCGCCGTCGATGAGCTTGTCGGCTTCATCACGGCCGTAGCGCTGGTGCGGCCGAGCAAGAAGGTGGCGGACGTCGAGGTCAAATCCGTGCGTAAGAAGTTGAAGGACAAGGCTTTTGCGCGCACGTGCAGCCGCGAGGACATCGAGACCGGGGCGAAGGAACTGGGGCTGGATCTCGACACTCACATCGGCAACGTCCTCGAGGCGATGAAAGGCGTGGCCGATCAGCTCGGCCTCTGATGAAATCCGCTGCGCCCTTCGGGCTCGCGGATTTCAGAGCCCGGGTTTGGCCAGGCTTCGCCGGCCCAGCCCGGGCGGGTCAGCAGAAGTTTTTGTTGAAATCCGCCGGCAAGCGAATTTCAGAAGAGGAAATGTCAGAGGCTGAAGGCCAAGGCCATTTCTCGCTGTTCCCTCGGATCTGACCAGGCGTCTCACACGGTGCGCGTCGCTGCTCAGGGATACCCGGTCCAGCAATCCGCCAGTGGACGCGTGAGAGGCACAGGATGGACCTGGCCGTGGACGTGCTCGACAGCATGGTCGAAGGGACGCTCCAGGCATCGCTCGAGCTCCTCCCAAGCCCGCTGGCCACGATTCAGGTAGGGCTGGAATCGCTGCTCCAGAAGCCCGGGGGCTGCTTCGAGCAGGCCTCGTCGAGCAATTACCCGAACATCCTGGCGCTCAAGTACATGCAGGAGACCGGCACGGTGAATCCGGACCTGGCTCGACGTTGCCGTGGGCTGCTCGAACGCGGCTATGCCAGGCTCACGAGCTTCCGCTGCAAGGGTGAAGGCTACGAGTGGTTCGGGCATGACCCCGGGCACGAGGCCCTCACCGCCTACGGCCTGATGCAGTTCCACGACGTGGCCGAGGTGTTCGAGGTCGCGGAAATTTCAGTGGACCTCATCGCGGCCGTGCCGTGCACGTACACCGCACCGGCCTCCCGGGCCTACCTCTACTACTACAACGGCGATCACAAGTCGTGGACCGCCCCGGTCGCCCTGGCCATCGCGCGGCCGTAAACCTGTGTGGACCCGGCGGGTGGAAGACGATGGACGATGGACTGCCGCGTCTTATCGTCGCCGTCTTCGTTCCCGTCGTGGAAATGTCCGTTCGCGTTTCCAGGACGAGGACATGCGCGCCATGACTTAAGTTGAATCCCTTTTCGGAAGTGCTGGAGCACCTCTGAACGGGGAGACTAGCAGACGAGTTCGCCAGTGCACCTGCACTGGCGAACTCGTCTGCTAGCCATCGAGGATCTCCCTGAGATTGCCGATGACGTGGGGCAAGCCGCTCTCACGCGGCGCATCCCGCTGGAGGCACAGGGCGTGCATCCCCGCCGCCCGGGCGCCGTTGTAGTCCCGCCCCTCGCTGTCGCCCACGTGCAAGGCCGCGCCTGGCGGTACGCCCGCCCGCTCGAGCGCGGCCTCGAAGATCGCCCGGTGCGGCTTCTCCCACCCCGCCGTTCGGGAAGCAAGCACAAAATCGAAATAGCCGAGGAGCGACAACGCTTCGAGGATGCCGGGCAGCCGCTCGTCGAAGTTCGAGATGACGCCTAGCCGGACTCCTCGTCCCTTGAGGGTATCCAACACCTCCTTCGTCTCCGGGTAGCATTCCCAGGCATCCGCCCCTGCGAACGTCTCGAACAGGCGGTCAAAAATGGGTTGTAGGTGCTGCGTGCGATATCCGGCCTCGGAGAAGGTCCGAAAGACGACGCGCCTCCACCATTCCCTGGCGGGGACGACCGGGAAGCCGAAGTTGGGCGATTCGGCCTCAACGGCGGCGAAGGCGCGGCTGAAGGCCTCGCCCAATGCCCGCGCGTTCGTTTCGAGCCCGTGCTCGCGTGCGGCGCGGGCATAGGCCGCGCCGACGCCTCCACGTACCTGCACCAGCGTGCCGGTGAAGTCCAACGTGATCAGCTTCCACTGCCTGACCAACATGCGTCCGTCCCCCCTTGGGGCAGGTTTCGTGCCCGCCCATGCCCGTACCCCCACAACGTCCAACCCCGCGGTCTCACCCCACGTGCACCCCTCCATGTGCCACCATTAGGCGACTTGCCTGTACGGCTGCGGGTCCCTCCGGCCGGAAATAGGATTTGACACCAGCGATGGGCGGCGTTACTTTGCCCGTGGATGATGAACTGACGAAAGGAGAATCCCCCATGCCCGACCCGGCCATTTATCTCTGCTTGAACGGGCCTCTCAAGGTTGAGGGCCCCGTGAGACTCGTCGACCATCAGGGAAAGGAATTCAACCTCCAGGGCAAAGACACCTATTGGGTCTGCCGCTGCGGAGCTTCCGGGAACAAGCCCTTCTGCGACGGCAGCCACAAGAAGAACAATTTCAAAGCCGAACAGGCCGCCCGCTGAATGCGAGGCCCGCCATAGGGGTGGAAACGCATGTCCTCTCCCGCCAGGGCTGGGCCGGCGAGGCCGGGCCAATCCTGGCTCTGAAATCCGCGAGCCTGAAGGGCGCAGCGAATTTCATCTGGTGATTGTTGATGCCTGATTATTTCCGCATCGTCTTGGTGGGACTGGGCGAACAACCCGGCCGCGTGATGGCCCGTATCCGGGACTTCACCGGGTTCAGCCTTCCCAAGACCGAGTGGTTCATCGAGCATCTGCCGCTTCCAGTGCTGGACGGTCTCAGCGATCCCCGGGACATCGAGAGGGTGAAGACGGCGCTGGAGCAGGCCGGAGCGAGCGTGCACATCGAGCCCAGCCGCATCCATCTGCCCATGATGGTGTGGCATCCCGCTTTTGACAACCTGGCCTTCGTCAGCACCCAGTTTCCTCCGAAGCCGCATTCCTTCGGCTGGGTGCTGGACAATCAGCTTGCGGGTATGGGCCGGCCCACGTTTCCCGTGGACCTGGAGTTCCTGCGTGCGCTCCACGTGGACCTGGTCATCTCGCTCACCGAACTTCCACTTCCCGAACACGTTCAGATTCTCCTCGAGTCGCGCATCCTGCACCTGCCGGTGCCCGATCTCAGCCGTCCGGCCCAGGAACAGGTCGAGCAGGCGGTCCAGGAGATTCACCAGACCCTGGAAGGCGGAGGCAAGGTCGTGGTCCACTGCGGGGCCGGTATGGGCCGAACGGGCGTGATCCTCGCCTGTTACCTGGTCTTCACCGGTCTCAGCGCGGAGGACGCCATCACGGAGGTGCGCATCCGCCGGCCCGGCTCGATCGAGACCGAGGACCAGGAGCGCTGCGTCTGGGACTACGAGAAGCGCCTGCGTCCGAATTCGCCCCACGGGACGTAGCGCGGACACGATTGGCGGGCTAAGAAGCCCCTTCCCCGGGTTTTCGGCCGTACCGACGCGGCATCAGACTTTACCTTCCTGGCGCATGACACCTTGCAATGCTCTTGGGTGCTGGAGAGGTTCACCCCTGGGATACGGAGGTACGGGCGTGGTTTTCTTCGCGGGCGACAACGCACCACACGGTTACGCCAAGGGCTGCTCCGAGGACGTCCGCGAGCAGGTCCTTTCCGTCCATAGCTCGCATCGGGATGAACTGCTGATGCCACTCGTCCAGGCAGGCGTAGAGGGCGGCTACCCCCGCGGTCGACAGGGCCAGGCCGGCGCGCCCCAGTCCCGATCCGGGCCGACGCGCCCAGCAGAGAAGGAGCGCAAGAAGGGTGTAGCCCGCCGCATGGGCCACCTTGTCTGAAACCCGGACCGGCCTCGCCTGCAAGACCAACCAGTTTCCCGGGATACTCGTGGCCGCCAGAAGAAACAGCCAGTAAGCTCCCAGAATGGCCCATCTTACTGGTCCTCTTCGGACCCAAAGAGCTTCAGCCATTGGCGGACCTCGAGAGGGGAAATCGGCTTCCCATATTTCTCGCCCGGCTCAGGGGGCGGCCTTTTCTTCTCCCTGGGCGTCCGCTTGGACGCCATTTCCTTCAGGAACGTCGCCGAATCGATGGACTCGGCCCCGCGTTTCTTCGCAGCGCCCCGAATCGCCCGGTCGCTGCTCACCACCCGGAGACCCCTCGGGTTCGACTCCCCCTCGACGAGCGCCTCAATCTCGCCGTCCGCCTTCCGCGGCGACCGCGAGAAGCGGACCTCGATTCCGGGCGGGTCGGCCGTGTGGCTTCTACGGCCGACCGTCCCATCGAAGACCAGGGTGATCCGGTCTCCCGTCGCCGCGTGATAGGAAATCAGCCGACCGATCAGTCCATCCCTGGCCCGCTCGAGCTCCCCGCGCAGCATGCAGGCCGAAAGCTCCTCGTCGGCATGAATCAGGTTGTAACCGTCAATGATGACCCACATGGCCGGATTGTCCCCGTTGCGGGGGCCTCGGTCGCCAGTCAACGAATTCATCAATTGCTTCAGTCGTTCACCCGCCGTTACTCACAAACTTTCGGCCGAAAGTTTGTGAGTAACGGCGGGTGGCCTCGGTTGCAAAAGGTCGCCGGGATGGGATCATGACAGCGATAGTACGCACTCGGGGCCTTGTCAATTTCTGAAGCCAAGGGTGCAGCAACTCGGTGTCGCACCCATCGGGAACGCTCCATGCCTGTCTGTCGAGTCAAGGTTTGTGGCATCACTCGGGCAGAGGACGCCCTGCTCGCCGCGGAATTCGGGGCGGCCGCCATAGGGCTGATCTTCGCTGAAAGCAAGCGCCAGGTCACCCCCGACGCCGCAGCGGACATTGTCCGCCAACTCCCGCCGTTTGTCACGCCCGTCGGGGTCTTCGTCAATGAAAGGCCGGAGGAAATCCGGCGTCTGGCCGAGCGGTGCGGCCTCGGCGCGGTTCAACTCCACGGCGACGAGACCCCGGATGACCTGCGCGCCCTGGCCGGGCTCAAGACCATCAAAGTCGTCCGGGTCCGCGATCGCTCCAGCCTCGAGGGGCTTGCGGAGTATCCGGCGAGTGCGTTCCTCCTGGACACCTATTCAGCCGAGGCCCGAGGCGGCACGGGCCAGACCTTCGACTGGCAGGCCACCCGAGGCATCCGATTCCCCGCTCCCGTCATCCTGTCGGGCGGGCTTCATGCGGAAAACGTCGCCCGGGCCATCGAACAGGTGCAGCCCCATGCCGTGGACGTTTCCAGCGGGGTGGAGTCCGCGCCGGGGATCAAGGACCCGGGTCTGCTCCGCCGATTTTTTGAGGCCGTGCGCGGGACCAGGCTTCAGCGAAGCGTTACCTCTACTTAGCGCATCGGTTCACAAGATCGTAATAGGTTTCCAGTCCTTCGATTCATAAATCCGATGAGGGATTTCTTCCCTCAGGACTAGTGCCGAGTAAGCAAACGGGGTGATCCAATGATGGTCATTGGTCATGGTATTTGCGCATTGGAGCATTAGCGTTTAAGACCCTCACCCCGGCCCTCTCCCAGATGGAGATGGCCGGGGTGAGGTGTTTGTTCATCGATGAATAACAGGTAAAAACCTTCTTCGAATCGAGTTGTCCCCGAAGGGTTGGCCGAGATAGAATGACTTTCTGACCTCGGCTCGCGTCGAGGTGCAGAGACGGCCTCGGCGGCCGGAGTTCCCCGGGCGCGCCGCGGAAGCCGCCAGAACGTAACTTTGAGGACCTTGTTCCATGTCACAATCCATGCCGGACCCCCGTGAGGCCGCCCGAGTCGAGGCGGAGCGTATCCGCACGAACCGGGACCAGTTTGTGTACCATCCGCTCGAGCGCGTCATGAAAGACGCCCCATGGGTGGATCGCGAGAGCCTGGTGGCCGGGCTCGAAGCCTTTCATCGTGAGCGCATGGCACGCGTCCCTTCGCCTGCCCGGTTTCCCGAAGCCAAGCCCTGGGTGGAGCACGTCCGGGCCCATGAGCACGAGCTGCGCCGGTTGGCAGAGTTGAATGACCGCGAGGTGGCGCTCTACCGGAGTCTTCATCATTACCTCGCATTCCGCGGGTTTGCACAGGCCAGGCCGGTCTTGGCGACCGCTGAGAAATGCCGGGTGGCGTACGTGCCGGAGACGGACCAGGGCGCGCTCCACATCAAGAACGTGGATGATCCGCCGACCTTCTGGAAGCGGGACAAGCCCCTACCGCCCCGCGTGGCGGAATACTGGTGGGACAAGCAGGAATGGGCGATGGATGGAGTGGGTTCCGGCCTTCATATCGACGACGAGCCGGAGGAGATTTTTCCGCTGCCGGTCCTGACGATGGTCGGGCACTATGCGAACGATGTGCCCTCCGTAGTCGATTTCCTGCGACGGTACTCGCCCTTCTGGGGCGGGTCGAACAATCTCGTTTATGACAAGAAGAGGAGGTCCGTGGCCATCGAGAAGTGCAGCTTCAACGGCATCGAGGTGTACGAGCCCGGCCCGGATGGCCAGAGCCACATCAGCGGGATGGCCTGCCGCGACCCGAAATCGTCGCTGGGACGCTACCAGACGGCGAAACGGGATCGATACCGGGCACTTTTCAAGCTTCCGGAGGACGGCCCCGATTCCTGCTTCTGGAAGGCCTGCGACCGAGCGGAGCAGAAGCTGTCGAGCACGCTGAAGCGACTCGGCCGCCGGCCCAGGGTGGAGGAGGTCACGCGGCTCTTTGTCACCCCGTGGCCCGACGGGTTGTGCAAGTGCGGCAGCAAGTTCCACCCGAATCAGGGCTACCTGGAATACACGCTGATCACCATTGCGCACCTGCTGGACCGACGACGTAGTCTTCGATGGCAGCGGAACGATGACGACCTCGGCTGGCCCTCCGAGCCGGAGGTGAGCCAGGCCTGAGCAGCCGCAGAGGCGCTTGCGGGAGCATCCGGCTGGCACCGGCCCGTTCGTCATTCACCTTCATCACGATCAGTCCTTTCGTGAAAAACGAACGGACGCACGGGTCTGCTCATGGGATGAATTCTCCGCGGCTGCCCATGGTCTATCTCTTTCTTCAAGTCGCCACGACGGTTCTGTTCCAGTTGCTTCTGCGCTTCGGGCAGATGCGGCGCGGCAACGCCATCGCTGCAGGTGCGGTGAATTACGTCGTCGCTGCCCTCTTCGCGCTCGGACGCTTCCTCCTCGAAGGAAGCCAGGCCGCGCCGACGTCGAGCCCGCCGTCCCTCGCATCCAGCGAATGCGGCCTCACCGTCGCCGTCTCCCTGGGATGTCTCAATGGCTTCCTCTTCGCCTCGCATCTGCTCGTCGTCCTTGCCGGGTTCGAAGTCGCTGGCGTGGGCGTGACCGTCGCCGTCACCACTTCGAGCGCAGTCATCCCGGTCCTCGTCTCCTGGTACGCCTGGTCGGGTCCGATGAACCTGTTGCGCTGGGCCGCGGTGGGTCTTCTGCCGGTGGCCATGGTGCTCATGCGGCCACGCCAGGTCCCGTCGCCCCGGGAAGAAACCAGCCGGGACGGCCCCGCAGGCCGGCTCAGATGGAAGGCCGACGCCATCCTGCTCCTCAGCTTCCTCATGAGCGGCAGCGTCCAGACCATCCACAAGGCATTCGACGTCTACGCGGGCGCCCCATTGCAGCCTGCTTACCACCTCAGCCTTTTCTCGAGCGCGGCGACCTGCGGCCTCATCTACGCCGGTATGCGCCGCATCCCGCTCGAACGCACGGACGCGTGGGTCGGGATTCCCCTGGGCCTGGCCAACACCCTCAGCCTGTTCTTTCTACTGCGCGGCCTCCAGGCCCTACCCGCCACGGTCTTCTTCCCCGTGAGCAGCACCGCGGTGATTGGACTCAACCTGTTCCTGGTCTGGCTCATCTGGGGAGAGGAGATCACTCGGCGGCAGTTGGCCGGGATTTTCATCGCCATGGCGGTCGTTGGCCTGGCCCGGCCGGGCAGCGAGTAGACGAGCTCGCAAATGCACCCGCACCAGCGAACTCGTCTACTCGTTTCCCAGGGTTTCCCGGGCCTGCAGGCTGTGGGGTCCGGATTCGGAAATACGGACCCCCACGGTCTGTCCGATGAGGTTGTCGTCGCCCGGGAAATGGACCGGCTTGTTGGTGCGGGTGCGGCCGACGAGCCGGCGCTCGGGATCGTCCTCCGCGCGGCCTTCCACAAGGACCTCCTGGACGGAACCGACGGCGGCGGCGTTCTTTCGGGTGGAGATTTCCTTGGCCAGCCGGATCAGGCGTTCGAGCCGTGCCTGTTTGACCTCCGGGGGAACATCGTCAGGGAAGTCGGCTGCAGGCGTGCCGGGCCGGACGCTGAACTTGAACAGGTAGACCATGTCGAACTCCACTGCGGAGACCAGGTCGAGCGTGGCCTGAAAATCCTCCTCCGTCTCCGCGGGATATCCGACAATGATGTCCGTGGCCACGGCGAGGCCGGGTATGCGGCTTCGAGCTCCCTGGATTTTTTCCTGGTATTCCTCTCTCGAGTAGCCGCGCCGCATGTGAGTGAGAATGCGATTCGAGCCGGACTGCACGGGCAGATGGAGGAATTCGCACACCTTTTCGCACTCCGCCATGGCCTTGAAGATTTCCGTACGCATCTTGAGAGGATGGGAAGTCGTATAGCGGATGCGTTCGAGGCCGCGGACCTTGTTGCAGGCCCGGAGGAGCGCATCAAAGCGATGAGGCCCGTCGCGGTAGGCATTGATGGTCTGGCCCAGAAGGGTCGCTTCTTTCGTTCCCATGGCCACGAGGCGCTCCAGCTCGGCGACCACCTCCGGGATGGGCCGGTAGCGCTCGCGGCCCCGAACTGAGGGGACGATGCAGTAGGTGCAGGCATAGTTGCAGCCGCGCTGGACGGCCAGCCAGGCCTTCAATCCGCCGGGGCCCCGCGCCGCGGCCACGGACCCGTAATCTTCCTCGTTGTCCAGGTCGAGCGCCTGCTGCTGACCCTCGCCGCTTTCGAGACGGGCCAGCAGCTCCGGAAGTCGGCGGTAACTGTCCGGGCCCACCACCAGGTCCACGTGGCCTGCTCGATCCAGGATTTCCCCCCCGATCCGCTGGGACATGCATCCGAGGACGCCGAGCCAGAGGCCCGGCCTATGCTCCTTCAGGCTCTTCAACTGCCCGATCCGGCCGTAGACGCGCTGTTCCGCATGCTCCCGCACCGCACACGTATTCAACAAGATCAGGTCCGCATCGTCGGGAGACGAGGCCGGCGCATAGCCCGCCTGCATGAGGATGCCGCCGACCAGCTCGGAATCATAAAAATTCATCTGGCAGCCGTAGGTCTGGATGTAATAACGCTTGAGCCCGGGGACGGTCGCAGGATGCCGCGCCTCAGCGACCCGGTCCGTCGGATCGTGCGCAAACGACGGATGGTGGTCCGGCGCCGGTTGTAGAATGGGAAACAGACAGTCGCTCATGGCCATTCCATATTATCGACCCCTGAAATCCCTGCAACGCATCACCCAGCAGCCCTTCGACACGAGTCCACCCTCACTGCCCGCGGAGAACGCAGAGGGGCGCAGAGGTCCGTCCCAAGGTGCAGGCGCGCCAGCGCGGATCACTCGGGTGCAATCAACTGTAGGGTAGGAAAATAGGCTTGATACCGCGCCGCGTTTCTTGTGATGAGGGGCAGACCCGCTACCGCCGCATGGGCGCCAATGAAAAAATCAGGCAGCGGATTCAGACGCGGCCCCCCAGCTCTCCGGTATCGAAGAAAACACTTGCCAGCCAGAAAGGCAGCCTCCCAGGGAATCGGCAGCCGATCGACGAGTTCTCGCGGAAGCGCTGCCTCAAGCTCCTCGATGCGCTCGAAACGAATAGAAACCTCCGAATAAATGATGGGATTGATGGCTAACGTGTAACTGTCGGCGTAGCGCTCCAGAGTTTCCGCAGACCATCCGGACCACTGCTCATCTTGAGTCAGGATATCGAGGAGTACGTTCGAATCCACAAGAATATGCGCCATGGCACGATTTACTGCCCCCGCGTCAACGCCAGAATCTCCTCCGTCGTCATCTTTACCGTCCCTTTCCCCCTCAACGCATCTACGAGGGCGCGGCCACGCGGATGCCGCCCCTCCACTTTCTTCAAGTAAACGCCGCCGCTCTCGAGAACGAACTCGACCTCAGTCCCCGGAAGCAGACCCGCCTTCTCGCGTATCTCGCCCGGGATGGTGACCTGTCCCTTGCAAGTAATCCTCATGGCTCGTTCTCCATTGTTGGTAATACTAATACTATTATTACGATTACTTTATAGCAAATTCATGTTCGCATGCCAGGTGCTTGAAGCTCGGAGTCAACGGAGATGTTTTCAACCGCTTTTCTCCTTTTTCGTTGCGCCTGTCGGCAGAAAGAAATGGCAGGGGCGGCGGCTGGAGGCTCCGGTTGCCCGCCTCCCAGGGGGAGAAGTCCGGCGGGCGCCTTTCCCTCCGCACTTGTCCCCATGGGAGGGTCCCTGCCAGCGGGACAGGTCCGGGAGAAGCGACGCCCAGGGAGGGGCGGCCGCGTTAGTCCAATCGAAAAATGACGGATCTGTCCCGTTGGAGCGTGGCGGCATCCTTGAGGACGATGGAGGTGCCCCAGGATGGCCCCGTTTGCAGCACCTTCTGCAGGCCCTTCAGTTTCTGGGTCACCATGGCCTTGACCACGAGGGTGTTGGCCCCTTTCTTCAGCTCCACGGGGTCCGGGGCCAGACGGTGCTCAGGGTCCCAGAAGACCTTCGTCCTCGGCTTGGCCTCGGCCAGCTCGTCCACACCCTCCTCCCTGTCCATCGGGTCGGGGATTTCCTTCCCGTTCACAATGACGGTCTCCGGCGGGACAGCCCCATAGAAGCCGATGCGGACCTTTTTCTCCGTTGGAGAGAAGAGGCGCGTGGCGGCAAGGAGCGGCACGGTCTTCTTCTCCGCCTCTTCGCCAAGGAGCTGGCGGGCCAGCTCGTCCCACCAGAGCACGGACTGAATCCGCACGCGTTTCCACCCCTTCTTCTCGGCCTCCTGCGGAGTCATCGAGAGCACTTCGTCGGTGAGTTCCTCATCCGATTCGCCCGGCTGCAGAAGCCCGACGGAGACCCACCAATCCTGTTCCATGTCCTGATCGATGAACACGTGCCCGCCATCCAGGGTTTTGCCGTCGATCCGGGCGGAGAGGGGCAGCCAGGCGAATCCGGGATCGAGTCGGTCCGGCTGAGCCCACCGAACGGTGTGCAGGAAATGTTCCGTCTTGCCTGCCGGGACGGCTGCGGCGACCTGGAAGGGTCCTCCGGCCCAGCCGGGGCAAGGCTCGCACGAGAGGGTTACCTCGCGGCCGCGATCGGTGAAATTCTCGACCAGGAGATCGATCTTCCCGCCGGACAAGCTGCCTATGGCATGAGGCTTACGGGGGTAAGGATTGACGGGGATTTTCCAGGCGGATCGGACGGGCTCGAAGCCTTCGGCCTTGAGGGCGACCTCGACGCCCTCGTTACGGCTTCCGCGAAGGGCCTGGGCGAGGCCGTGCGGCATCATCACGCTGAAAGCGAAAGGGGTGGGCGTGAAGGGTGCGGCAGGCTGGACGGCGAAGGAATTCGAGCCGGCCAGGAGGCAGCTCTCCGGCAGCCGGGCTTCGATGGTGATCTTCGGAGGCGCGGCGAGGGAAGAGAGAACATGTCCCCGCAGGACGGCCAGGGTCAAATCACCTCGAAACTCCGGCAGAGGCTCGAGTTCCAAGCGGAAAGGAGGGGGCAGGGCGACGGGTATCCCGCCGACCAGTTCCTTGCCCGTCCGCAGGGTGAGGAGGGCGTTCCGGGCGCGGGCCGAAGGCTCGATTTCGAGTGTGAAGGGCAACTCGACCCGTCCCTGGGCGGGCAGGGAGGCCTGGGTCGCCTCGAGATTCAAGGCTACCCCGGGCTCGAGGCAACGAAGCGAAAGGCCCTCGAGCGCGGAAGGCTGGTCCGAATCGGAGCGGAGAAGGAGGATGCCGCGGTTGGCCGCCCCGCGGGTGAGCGTCTTGCTGAACGAGGCCGAAAGAGGCGGCAGCGGCGGCCGTTCCCCTGGCGGCTTCATCAGGACCTCTGCGGAAGCGACGCTGCCGTCCGTGAGGTCCTCGACCCCGATGGTCCACTGGCCGGGCGCGTCGGTCCAGGCCACGGGCAAGGAGAGGAGGACGGGGCTGGGACCGGTATTCCAGGCGGCGAGTCCGGGGATTTCGTGGCCGTCGGGTCCGCGGACCCGGACCCTGTAGGTATGGGACGTTGTGAGAGCCTGGCCGCGGGGACCCAGGCGAGCGGCCTCGACCAGTAGATTTTCACCGCCCCGGAGCGTGGGATGAGAGGGCGTGACGGCCAGCGCGGCGTCGTCTGGGTCCCGCACCAGGCTGAGGAGGCAGCCGACGCCAGCCTCGAAGGCGAGGTCCACGAAGGGGCCGCCCGGGGACTCGACGGGCGTCGCATTCCGGCGGGCGCAGAGATCGCGGACGATTCGGACCTCCGGCTTCACGTAAAGGCGGGTCTTGACGGGTGCATCCGGGCCCGGAACGGCAATGAGATACGATTGTGTCCGATCGGCGGTCTCGATGAGGAAGCCGAGGATGCCCGGATGATAAGGGGCATCGGCGTCGGCGAACCGGAAGGCCTCGCTGACTCCGGCGCGGTCGAGTACGGCCCGGAGGAGGCGGCCGTTGCCGGCCCGGTTGTAAGCGAGGTTGACATTGAGGGCGAGGACCCATCCTTTACCGACGGGGCCGGCGAAGGCGACGGTCCCGCCTCCGGACCGGAAGGCCTGGAGGGGGCAGCCGGCATCGGCCTCGGCCGCGCCGGCCTCGCCGGCGACCCGGACCCCCTGGAGGCCCGGGAACTCGGGCTGCAGGCTGGAGAGGTCGAACGTTTCCGCCGGCTGAGGCTCTGCCTTCGAGTTGGCGGGCTGGGAGATACCGAAGGCCTTGGCGATGGCGGGCGGCGTGGTGGGGGCAATCAGAAGGCCAGCGCCCTGCTCCACCGCCTGCCGCAACGCCGCCGGGTTTTCACCCCATGACATCTGCAAGGCGATGATGAGCTTCCGGTTCGCGGTATCCGTGTTGCACTCGGGCTGGACCCCGCAAGTGTAAACGCCCTCGGTAAGGCCGCAGGAAACGGGCGACCAGACGGGCGGCCAGTAAAGAACCTCCGCGTCGGTGCGGTTACGGGCGGCCAAGAGGACGGGCTTGAGAGGGTCGATGCGGTCGTGCACGGCCTTGAGCATCTGGCCGGATGGAGTGAGCCGTCCGCCGGTATCGACGATGACGCCGCCGAGGTAATCGCCGGGGCAATAGACGGGGAAGAAGCGTCCAGCGGCGGCGAGCGCGGCCCAGGCGCTGTGGGAGAACCGTTCGAAGGGCGGGACGAGGCTTTGGAGCAGCCAGGTCCAGGGTCTCGAGCCGTAGGCGGGCCGGCCGGCGAGGACCATGCCCTGGGCCCTAAGGGCCGAGTCATGGGGATAAATCCGGTTGTGCATGGAATCGTAGAAGTTATCGAGCAGGCCGGCGCCCATGCCCGGCGTGAGCTGTGCGAAGGGATTATGCGCCCGTACCACGTCCATGCGAAGCTGGAAGAACTCATTGAGGTAACTGCTCATGGCCCATTCCAGATTCTGAGCGTGAGGACCCGAGGGGCCCTGGAAGCCCGGCCGGGCCACCTCGTCCCAGCTCAGTGCGTCCGTCTGCATCTTCTGGTTGTAGGCCGACAGGGTGCTGACGCCGGGCCAGTCGCGGCCCAGACGCCAGGTGATGAGCTGATTGCGGCGGTAGCCCTCCTTGAACCGCGAGGGCAGCTCGTCCGTGAAGTCCATGCTGATGAAGCCCGGATCGTCCCGCGCCCACCGGGTCCATTCCCGATACCACTGGAAGTGCGGATGTTCTCCGGCCTCCTCGCCCCAGAGGCCGGTATCGCTCGTGGCCGCGTGGTCGACGAACCACCGGTAGCGGAATCGGTAATCGCCGCGCTCGCCGACGTTGATGCCTGCGGCTTTGGCCCCTTCGGCCTCGATGTCGCTGAAACGGTTTTGAAGCCACGTGCCCCAGAGCAGGTCGCGGTCGTACTCGAAGCGCTCCATGCGGGAGACCGGCGTGCGGAAGGAGCCCTCGGGGAGGGAGATGGAGGCGGCGCCATCCCAACCGCGAGCGACGGCAAGGACGTCCTGGGCGAGCGGGAGAGGCGGGCCGGCCAGCCGGCCCCGGGCATCCCGGACCGTCGTTTCCAGGAAATACTGCCCCGCGGGCAGGTCCGGCAGCTCCAACTCCGCCTTCACCGGCCCGTCCTGCCGCAGGGACTGGCGGTCGCGCGACAGCACCCGGCCGATGTCATCCGCAAACTCATTGACCAGGAACAGCGCTTCCGCCGGCGCTGGCGTTCCAGCAGCCTTGTCCTCGAACCGCGTCACGCTCACTGTCACGGGCAAGCGTTGTCGCCCGGCCGGCAGGGTCGAGGGCAGCCCGGACAGCCGGAGGCCGATGTCGTATCGGCCCAGAACGGTGAACGAGCGGGCGAAGGAGTGAAGGATGCGCCCCTGTGCGTCGGCCAGGTCGAACTGCAACCGATAATTGACGGACCCGATGAGGGCTGGGAAGGCGAGGGACAGTTGCACGTTCTTGCTCTCTCCGGGCTGCCCCGTGAGGGTTTCCGATTTTTGAGCCACGATGGGGCCTGAGGTTTCGGACAAGGAGGCTCTGGCCTCGACGCCGCCTTCGTGGGTGTGCCAGGTGATCCGGAGGTTTAACGGAAGCTCCGAGCCGGCGCGGCGGCCGGAAAGTGTTCCGGGCTCGTCGGTCCAGTCCAGGGTAGCGGGCCGCCAGGACGGCCCGTCGAACAGCCAACCGATCAGGGTTTCCCATGCCGCGCTATTCCCCACGGGCGACCCGTCGCGGATTCGGGCCTCGAGCGGGATGCGCTTCTCGCCGCCGGCTGCGCCCGCATCCTTCCGGATGATCTCCGCCAAGGGAATCTCGGTTTTCGCCGCCACGAGGACGCCGCCGCTTTCGAAGCCGCGGTAGCCGAGCCAGACGGCCTTGCAGTCCGGCGGGAGTCCATCGATGGCCGGGAACTGCGGATGCCGTTCCACGCGTTCGGGAAGGGCGTCGTCCCAGGGTCCGTTGGGCCAGGGGTAATCGGCGATGAGGCGGCCGCGGACGGCCGGGGTGGACGCGTCGACGACCTGGACATCGCGGTGGACGCGGTGGTAAAAGAGGTCATCGCCGTTGAACAGGACGCGGCCGCCGCGGCGGACATAGTGGTGCAGCCGCCAGAGGAAAAAGGGCTCGACCTCGTTGATCCGGAGGCCCGTGAACACGCAGAGGTCGTGCAGGGGCCGGCCTTCCGGACCGAAATCGAACCGGGCGATGGCCTCATCGAGGCCTCCGCCCAGCAGGCCCGCGGGCAGCTCATCGTGCTGGAGCGGTTTGAGTCCCTGGCCGGTGAAGCCTCCGCCCAGGCTTTCAGCCAGCCGATTCCAGAAGGCATATTCCTCGGGCTCCCAGACCGTACGGCTGACGACGGCGAGGCGCAGCCCGCGGCGTCCGGGCCACGAGGGCATGCCCGGCTTCCAGTTCCCATCGAGCTTCTGGACGGCCTCGCGGGCGAGAAACCGCACCCAATCGGACGGGTCCTGGACGAGCGGCTCGAGGACCGTCCGGGCCTGAGGATCGCGCAGCTCGCCGAGGGCAGCGATGAGCGTTTCGCGGGTGAAATCGTCGCGGGCCTCGGCGAGCCAGTGCATCATCCGAGGGACGGCGGGCCGGGCCTTCAGTCGCACGGCGGCGAAGGCGCAGGAAGGCCGAAGCTCCTCGGGTGGAGGGTGTTCCCCGAGCCACTGTGTGAAGGGGCCGACGAGGTCACCGGCGACGTCTTTCTCCACGAGGGACCAGAGGGCGCGGCCGCGGGCGGAAGGCGGTCCCACGCCGAGGGCCATGAGGGCGTCCTGGATGCGGGAGTCGTCATCCAGCTTCTCGATGTCGAAATCCTCGCCCTCGGCGGCCAGGCGGCCGGGGATACAGCCGAGAACGGCCGCCGTGGCGAGGAAAGAAATCCAGGGCTTCGAAGGATAAGTCCTGCTCCAACACGAACCGTGGCGACTTCGCAGCACAAGGAAACCCCATTTTCCTATTTCAGCTCTTTCCTGCGCCCGCTCTTCGCGTGCTTCACGACGAGGTCTCGGACCTCCTGCATCAGCTCCGGACGGCTGGCCGCGCCCTTGGGGAGCACTTTCTCAACGAAGCCGCTCAGGCGCAGCCGCTCCTCTGCCGTGATGTCCTTCCCGGTCACCACGATGACTGGAATCGAGCGCCACATCTCTTCCTTTCGCAGCTTTTCCAGGAACTGGAAACCGTCCATCTCCGGCATCATCAGGTCCAGCAGGATCAGGCTCGGCGCCTTCCTCCTCACGCACTCGATGGCCACTCGACCGTTCTCGGCCGTTTGTACGGGCCAGCCATCCCGTTCGAGCGTCTCGGCCATCATCTCCCGCGTCAGTCTGTCGTCCTCCACCACGAGCAACGCTGCCCTGCACCCGCTGCCGGAGTGCTTCCTCACCGCGCCCAGGAGGCGCTCCCGCTCGACCGGCTTGATGAGATACCCGGCCGCGTTCAGCGAGAAGGCCAGGTTTTGGTGCTCTGCGACCGTCAGCATGATCACCGGGATCGGGGCCAGCTCCGGGTCCGCCTTCAGATGCTTCAGCACGGCCCAACCGTCCATGCCCGGCATCAGCACGTCCAAAGTGATCGCGCAGGGTTTCACCTGGCGTGCGAGTTGGAGGCCGGCAGGGCCGGTCGAGGCCGCCACGGCGCGAATTCCCTCCTTGGCCAGCATCCGTCCCAGGAGGTCGTGTACGGCCGGGTCGTCGTCGATGCAAAGGACGACCTCCGCGTCCGGCGGCAGGGGCGGCCTGGCGGCGTCGGACTTCACCGGCGGGCCCGGCGTCGCCGGCTGGACCTCCGCCGGAATGCGCACGATGAAGGTGGAGCCCTTGCCGGCCTCGCTCTCGACCGAGATGTCTCCGCCCATCATCTGGCAGAACTTCCGGCTGATCGCCAGTCCCAACCCTGTCCCGCCGTACTTTCGGGTCGTCGAGGCGTCCGCCTGCGAAAAGACCTGGAACAGCTTCCCCTGCTGCTCCGGACTGATCCCGATTCCGGTGTCGCTCACGCGGAGGTCCAGCCAGTCCCTCCCGCCCACTCGTTCGCGGAGCACGCGGATCGTGATGGTTCCCCTCTCGGTGAATTTGCACGCATTCGAGACCAGATTGAAGAGGACTTGGCGAACACGCGTGAGATCGGTGCGCAGACTTCCCACGTCGTCCGCCAGCTCCACTTTCAAGACGTTCGCTTTCTTGGCTACGAGAGGCCCTACGGTCGTCACCACCTCCTGGACCATCGCCCTTCCGTCGAACGGCTCGATGAGCAAATCCATTTTCCCGGCCTCGATCTTGGACAGGTCGAGGACGTCGTTGATGAGGGAGAGAAGATGCCTGGCCGCGGTCAGAATCCTCTGGAGATCGGGGACGAAGCTCTTCTGGCCGATGTCCTGGGCTTCCTCCTGGAGCATCTCACTGTAGCCAATGATGGCGTTGAGAGGGGTGCGCAGCTCATGGCTCATGCTGGCCAAAAATGCGCTCTTCATCCGGTTGGCGTCTTCGGCGGCGAGCTTGGCCGCCCGGAGCTCCTCCTGCGCGCGTTCGCGTTCGTGCACCTCCCCCTGGAGATTCTCGTTGGCGGCTTGAAGCTCCGCCGTGCGCGCCCTGACCAGGTCCTCCAGGTGCTCGCGGTGACGGCGCAGCTCCTCATCCATGTTCCTGCGTATCGTGATGTCCTCGACGGCGCCCTCGTAGTAGAGCGTCCGTCCGTCGACGCCCTCCTCCGCGCGGGCGTTCTCCCGGACCCATATCTCGACGCCGTCCCGGCGGCGCAGGCGGACCTCGAATCCGAGCACGATGCCTTCGCGGTCCATGACCCCCTGCCACCGCGCCCGGTCATCCGGCGAGACGTACAACGCTTCCGCCACCACCGCCCGCAACGCCTCCCGATCCGCGTAGCCGAGCATCCCGATGAACGCGGGGTTGGCGTCCAGGATTCTTCCGTCCGGCAGGGTCCGGTAGAGCCCCACGGGGACCCTGTCGAACATGCCGCGGTAGCGCTCTTCGCTCGCGCGGATCACGTCCTCCATGCGCTGGGTGGTCTTGAGGAGCAGGAACTGTTCGCCCTCATCGGCCTTAACGAGCTTGAAGAAATCGCACTCGAGACACCGGAGCTCCTTTTGCGCGAAGGACCCTTGGATTTTCCCGCCGCAGAGGGTACCCGTGACGGCCCAGCAGATTCTTCCGCCCCGGACGCCGCCGTTCAATCCGTCGCTGGTGGCGTCCATGGCCGCGGGACACACGCCAAGATGCGCGACGTTGTCGCCGCCGGGCTCCCTGCCGCACTTCTTATGCTCCCAGCAGTTCAACCGATGCCGCAGCCTTCCTTCTACGTCTTCTTTCCCGATCATCTCGTCCCTCCCGAATCTCCTCCAGCGGCACGACCGGGTGAAGTATACTTCGCCCGGACCCCCGGACAAAGCGCTGGCGGAAAAGCCCTGGTGACAGGACAAGGGTGGTGTCGATGGGCCAGCTCAGACCGGATTGTCCGACTATAAGATTTGCGCTGAATGGGGTCAACCCATGGGCGCGTCGGTGAACAGGGCAGAGGGCCGTTTCGCAGTAGGATCCCGGGGTGAAATCTCCTAGAATAGTATGTTTTCCGAATGACTCGAGGCCCCTACCATGGCATTGCTCAGGGACGCCCCGTTGGAGATGCTCGACCGCGTGGTGATTGCTGGAAGCCCGGCCCGCCGCCAGCGCGGGTCGACCAGCATGCTCCAGTTTCCCAGCGGTGAATTGTTGTTGCTCTATCGCCTCGCCGTAGGTGTCAACCGCTCTTCGAACGGCGCCGTCATGATCACACGCTCCAAGGATGGAAATACCTGGGAGGAGGCCGTCCCCATCTACGCCCAGCCCGGGTGGGACTGCGGCGGAATGTCCGGCTTCCGGCTCCTTCCGGACCAGTCCGTCGTCCTCTTCCTCGCCCGGATGCGAGTGACTCCGGTGAGCGGCATGATCTCGAAGATCACGGAGACTCACACCTACCAGACGCGATCGGCAGACGGGGGCCATACCTGGACAGAACTGAGCGAGGAAATCCGGGTATTCCCCGCCATCACCGAATTTTGGGGCCACGGGCCCGTCATGAAGCTGGACGATGGGCGGCTTCTGCTGGGCGTGATCGGTACCCAGTTCGAATACGAGCGTTGGGCCTCCGCCGTGGTCACTTCCACGGACAACGGCCGGAGCTTTCACGACCTCCGCATCATCGCCGACCGTCCCGGCCCCGATTTCTGCGACAATGAGATCATCCGCCTGGCCGACGGCCGATTGCTTGCCATCATCCGGACGGAGCAGCCGCCATTCGATGCCTACCAGTCTTATTCCTCCGACGACGGCTGGACATGGTCGCCGGTGCAGCCTACGGGCTTCAAGGCGGGTGGGATGACGCTCCTGCGTCTGCGCTCGGGCCTGATCCTGTGTGCACACCGGGACCGGGAACCGGGCCGGCCTGGCGTGGCCTTCTACATCACGGAGGATTCGGGCGGCCACTGGCGTTACATCGGGCAAGTCTATGCGGGCACGCACTGGTATTGCGGGTACGTGGACTTTGCGACGTTTCCAGACGGCCGCATTTTCTGCACCTATTTCACGTCCCTGGAGAACGGAAACAGCGAGGTGCACGGCGTCTGGCTGAAGGACCTCACTTGAAGGCTGAAGAAAGTAAAAAGTAAAAAGCAACCTGTAGAACGTCCCTTGCTAGTTTCTCCCCAGCTTCCCGCTCCCTGCTTTTCGCTTGCCGGACTGGAAGCAGGAGGCTTTCCCGCCCGGTGAGTTGGATATGCCCCTCGAAAAGAACGGACCCATCGAAATCCTCGAACGCACCGTGGTCGCTGGCGGCGGGCCGCCGCGCCAGCGCGATTTCTGCAGCATGGCATCCCTGCCCGATGGCGAGCTTCTCGTCGCCTACCGCCAGGGCGTCGGCCCGGACCGCGCCAGCAATGGGGCCATCCTTCTCACCCGGTCCCGGGACGGCCGCACGTGGGAAGAACCCGTGCCCGTTTTCGCCGAGCCGGGCTGGGACTGCGCCGGGATGTCCGGCCTCCGCCTTCTGCCGGACCAATCCGTCGTTCTCTTCGCCGGCAAGTTCAAGGTCACCCCGGGCCAGGGCATGGTGTCCCAGCTCAACCACGGGCACTGCTTTCTGGCGCGGTCTGAGGACGGCGGCCGCACGTGGAGCGAGTTGAGCCCGGAGATTCGCCTTTTCCCGGACTTCACGGATTTCACGGCCCATGGTGTCGTGCCTCTGACCCGGGACGGGCGGCTCATCCTCGGCGTCGTCGGCAGCCGGGCAGGCTACTCCGGCTGGGCCACCGGCGTCGTCACTTCGTCCGACTCCTGCCGGAGCTTCCGGGACCTGGTCGTGATCGCGGACGACCCGAATCTCGAATGCTGCGACAACGACATTCTGCGGCTGGACGACGGCCGCTTGCTCGCGGTGATCCGGTCGGAGAAGACGCCGTTCAACGCCTGCCAGTCCACTTCCGAGGACGACGGTCGGACCTGGACGCCGGTCCGGCCCACGGGTTTTCAGGCGGGCGGCATGACGCTCCTGCGGCTGAGGTCCGGCGACCTACTCTGTGCGCACCGGGACCGTGCGCCGGGCCGGCCCGGTGTATCCTTCCAGCTCAGCAAGGACCAGGGGCAGACCTGGCGCTTCATCGGCCAGATTTATGAAGGCACCCACTGGTTCTGCGGCTACGTCGACTTTGTGCCTTTCCCGGGCGGCCGTATTTTCTGCACTTACTTCACGTCTCTCCGGAACGGCAACAGCGAGGTCCAGGGCGTTTGGTTGAGGGACCGATCTTAGTTCACCGGAACGGAAATTCTGCCGCACTTCCGTTCCGGTGAGTTCATCCAAGGCGAAGTTTCATCGTGATCCGGCACGAGGTGCCATGTCCCTGGAATTCCCCTGCTCCAATCCCCGATGCGGCCGGCAGCTCGATGTACCCCTCGGCTTGGCCGGGAAGCGGGTGAAGTGCCCGGCCTGCGGGCAGTTGACGCTCGCGCCAGGCGGCGGATTGGCCGGCCCGGACGAGTCGACGCCGACGGCCAGTCTGGCAGCGGCATCCGAGGAGCTGCCGGCGGTGGCTCGTAGCTCGACGCCGCCCGGGGATGATCCCGGGACGGTCCGGCGAGGTGCCGGGTCGCCGGCCAACTCCGCCACCACGCTCCTGGCGGGTCTTTCGGACCTCGAGCGGACCCGGGGTGGGTCAAAGTCTCCGGCCCGGCCGAACGCGGCGGGCGACGCCCGGCCCATCGAGTCCCTCGAAGCCGTGCTGGCGTTGACCTCGGCCAGCAGCCTGCGTTATGAAAAGGGGAAAGAGATGGCCCAGGGCGGCCGCGGCGCCATCCTCGTCTGCACCGATCGCATCCTCCGCCGGCCCGTCGCTATGAAGGTCATGAAGGCCGAAGTCGCTCGGTCCCGGGAGGCCCGTATCCGCTTCCTCGAAGAAGCCCAGATCACCGGCCAACTCGAACATCCCCATATCGTGCCGGTCCATGAGCTGGGCCGGGATGCCTCCGACAACGTTTATTTCACGATGAAGCTGATCCAGGGCCTCTCCCTGGGCGAGGTCCTGAGGGAACTGAAGGAAGGGCTTCCTGGCCCCCGCTTGACGGAACGGCTCGAGATTTTTCTGAAGGTTTGCGACGCGATGGCGTTTGCCCATTCTCGGGGCGTCATCCACCGGGACTTGAAGCCGGATAACATCATGGTCGGCGACTTCGGCGAGGTGCTGGTGATGGACTGGGGCCTGGCCAAGATTGTGGGCGCTCCCGGCCGAGTCGGCGATGCCTCCGAGATGCCTGCCGCCGGGGCTGACGCCGCAGCCTCCCGGCCGGCGCCGCCATCCGGCGATGCCTCCGAGATGCCTGCCGCCGGGGCTGACGCCGCAGCCTCCCGGCCGGCGCCACCATCCGGCGATGCGAGCCCCGAGGAGGTCTCCAGCATCCGCCGCGACGCCGAATGGGCCGTCACCGAGGAAGGCGTGATCACCGGCACGCCCTCTTACATGTCGCCGGAACAGGCCAAGGGCAGGAACGACCAGATCGATCACCGGTCCGACATCTATTCTCTGGGGGCCATCCTCTACCAGATTCTGACGCTCGAGCGCCCGGTCTCCGGCGAGACGCCGGTCGAGATCGTGAAGAAAGTGGCCCGTGGCGAGGTGATGCCGCCCGAGGAACGGACGCCGCGCCTGCCGATTCCCCGGGAGCTTTCCGCCATCGCCATGAAGGCCATGAAGCGGAGTCCGGATGAGCGCTACGCCAGCGTCCGCGACCTGGCGCGGGACATCCATCGCTACCTGGAGCACCGGGCGGTCTCGGCGAAGGAAGACACGTTTATCGAAAGCCTGGTGAAGCTGATGAAGCGCAACCGGACGTTGAGCGCGGCGGTATTGCTGGCGATGCTGTTTCTGGTGGCCTTTTCGGCCATGCTGGTCTCGGAGCGAAGCCGGCGACGCCGCGATGCCCGGGAGGCCTCCCGGGAGCTGGCGCAGCAGGCTGTTCGGGCCGGAGAATCGTATCGGTGGAACGAGGCCGAGATTGCGGCCGACGCCGCGGACCAGCTTGCACCGGACGGGCCCTGGGGTGCGTACGCCCGGGGCATGGTCGCCCGGCAGCAGGACGATCATTCCTCGGCGGAGGCCTGGCTCAAGAAGGCGCTCGAGCGCGATCCTGTCCACGTGCCGGCCCGGACCGCGCTCGCCGAGATTCTCTCCGGCCGGGGCGAGCCTCGGGATGTCGTCGCGCTGCTGGGTGATCTGGCGGACATCCGGGACTGGCGCAGCCTGGTCGCCGCAGGCGAGGCGCTCTACAAGGCCCGGGACTATGTTCGCGCCCGAACGGCATACGCGACCGCGCTCCGGCAGATGCGATCGGCGCGAGACGCCCCCCCAAAGGCGATCGAGTCAGTCGATAACAGGCTCGATCTCGCTTCTGCCTGGGTCCGCTGCCAGGGCTTTCCCGAGATGCTTCGGACCCTTCCGCCCGAGAAACAAGGCGCAGCGGTCCACGACAAACTGTGGGAGCTGCATGCCCGGAGCCTCGGTTTCAACTTGGACCTTGGCGGAGGAACGGGCGTCGGGCGCGCTTTCAAGATCGAGCTGACCGGCAAATCGGTGAAATACCTTCAGCCTCTCTACGGCCTTCCCCTCGACACCCTCATTTGCCGCGGCACGAAAGTCAGCGACCTGTCGCCGTTGCGCGAGTCGCCCCTGCGCCATCTCGATTGTGGCGACAGTCTGGTGAGGGACCTCACTCCCCTGGGGGGCATGCCCCTCGCCCATCTCGTCTTCGATTCCACCCGCGTGAACGATCTTGGCCCGCTTCGTGGGATGCCCCTTGTCCACCTCGCCTGCGACTTCACGGACGTGTCGGACCTCGGGCCCCTCGAAGGGAGGCCTCTGCGCACCCTGATTGTCGATTCGACCGACGCCCAGGACCTCGAGCCGCTGCGCGGCATGCCCCTGTCCGTGCTGCAGTGTTCGATGACGAAGGTGGAGGACCTCGAGCCGCTGCGCGGCATGGCCCTGACGATCTTGCACTGTTCCCTCACCCGAATCCGCGATCTGTCGCCCCTGGCCGACATGCCTCTGTCCGCCCTGCACTGCTCCGGAACGAAGATCGATTCTCTAGCCGCCCTGAAAGGAATGCCGCTCGTCACCTTGAACTGCAGCAATACGCTCGTATCCGACCTGTCCGCGCTGCAGGGGATGCGCCTGACCTCGCTCCAGTGCGCGTCCACGCGGGTCTCTGACCTCTCTCCGTTGCGAGGGATGTCGCTGGAGCAACTCGACGTCTCCCACACGGAGGTCTCGGACCTGACTTCATTGCGGGGCATGCCGCTGGTCGAACTGGAGCTGGCCTCGACGAAAGTGACCGACCTGTCCGTTCTGAAGGGGATGGAGCTGAAGCAACTCCATCTTCCGCCGCGTTCCCAGCTTCCGACCGCCTCCGTCAAGATCGCCGAGAAGCTGGCGCGTGAAGGCTGTCAGGTGTCCTGGGAGTGAGCATGAAAAGCTTGTTGAGCTCGCGAAGGAGATGGACGCTGGGGCCGAGATGGAAGGCGTTCTGACCTGAACCTTTTTTTCGCCGGCCGGCGGCAGCGAGTGCGTCATGGGACAAGACTCTTGACACTTGCCGTATGGCGGCGCGGCATCCGGCAGGGTGCGGATCGGTGGATGCAGCCGTTGCTGGAGTCGGCGAAGAAGGCTTCCGGGGATGGAGGCCCGCCAGGCGAACGAAGCAGGCGGGCGGACACCTCTCCCATGAATTCGTCATGGCTCGAAGGCAATCTCGTCCGCGGGCCGGTCGGAGACGATCTCTCCCTCTCGGTACTTGAGGATGCCCTTCACGAAGGTCATGGCGACGCGGCCGCGCAGACGGCGGCCATGGAACGGCGTCCAGCGGCACCTCGTCCGCTGCCGATCGTTGGAAACGACGGTCTCCCCCCCGCGGTCCACCACGCAGAGGTCCGCATCGTAACCCAGATGAATCCGTCCCTTCCGCGCCATCCGGAAGATTTCGGCGGGCCGGCGGCACATCAGCTCCTGCAGACGCGCGAGGCTGAGGCGGCCCGCCAGCGCGGCATCGAGAAGGAGCGGAAGAGAGGTCTCCAGCCCGGGCACGCCGCAGGGCGACTTCTCGTACTCGGCCGCCTTCTCCTCGAGCGTGTGCGGGGCATGGTCCGTCGCGATGATGTCCACGAGCCCGTCCCGGATACCGGCCCACAGAGCCTGCACGCTGCCGGGCTCCCGGAGCGGCGGGTTCATCTTCCCCAGGTTGCCCCGCCGGACGAAGTAGTCCTGGTCGAGGAAGAGATGGTGGGGGCAAGCCTCGCAGGTCACGAGGGACGACTTGTGGGCCCGAAGCAGCTCGATCTCCTCCTTCGTGCTGAGATGAGCGATATGAATGCGTTTACCGAAGCGCCGGGCGAGCATAAGGCTCTCGGCCACGGAGACGGCCGCGGCGGCGTTGTCGCGGATGACGTGGTGCAGGGCCGTCTCACGGAAAACGTCGCCGAAGTAACGCAGGACCTGCTCGTTCTCCGCGTGGAGGACGAGCAGCTTCTCGGTCTCCGCCACGATGCGGGTCAGATCGCCCAGGTCATCGACCAGAAGGCTGCCCGTGCTCGAGCCCAGATAGACCTTGACGCCAGGCACGCCGGGGATGGCGTTCAACTCTCGGATGTTCTCACGCGTCGCTCCGAGGAAGAAACCGTAATGGACCAGACACCGAGATGAAGCCAGACGCCTCTTCTCCTCGAGTCGCTCGAGGGATACGGTCGGCGGCTGGTTGTTGGGCATATCCAGGAAGGAGGTGACGCCTCCGGCGAGGGCGGCTTCCGAGGCGGACCGAAAATCCTCCTTGTGGGTCGCGCCGGGCTCGCGCACGTGCACGTGCGCGTCGATGATCCCGGGCAGAACGAGCAGTCCGGCGAGGTCGAGCACCTGCCCCTCGGGCTCGAGTCGGCCGATCTCCACGATGCGGCCTCCAGCTATCCGCAGGTCAGCCACGCGTTCACGTCCACCCTCGAGCAGGGTGGCCTGGCGCAGGGTCAAGAGTTCTTCATGGGACATACACGACGCGCTGCCCGGTGTAGCCATTGGAATCCGCTACGCCCCTCGGGCACATGGATTCCAACGCCAGGGTTGGCCCGGCTTCGCCGGCCCAACCCTGGCGGGGAAACGAAAGCCTTGAAACTGCAATTCAAACCTAAAGAACCTGGTCAGGAATCTGTTGCCAGGAATAGTCCTTCCTGGTACCGTAATCCACAGCCACGACAACTCTGGGCTCGAGGAGTGTGAAACCTGCCAGCTTTTTTCGGTTCAAGGTCAACTTCCTCGTGTTCTGCCCGTTCCTCAGTGACAGAAAAGTCCTACCACAAGAGCTTTGTAGACAAGTTTGCAAGTGCGGGTGCACTTGCAAACGCGTCTACTATAGGAAACCCCGGCGAAATATGAAAACTCGATATTCCAGAGTGGTCGATGGACGCCGTCTGCAGGATGAGCGGGCACGGCGGCCGGATTTCCTCGAGAATCAAGGATCGCCCTCATGAGCCCGACAGACAGTGACGGCCGCGCCATTTCGCCGGCGGAATACAGTCCGGTGTCCGACATGCGCCTGCGCATCCCGGTGACGGGCGGGCTGAAGATTTCGGGCACGCTTTGCCGGCCGAAGGAGGATGGCCGTTTTCCCTGCCTCATCGTATACGATCCGTACCGGGGCGCCTGGGACGGCAACGTGGGGGATCGCACGCGATTCGTCGAGCGGGGCTACGCTTTCGTGTCCTTGCATTCCCGAGGGACGGGAAGCTCGGAAGGCTTGAGCCTGGACGAGTACCTGCCGGAGGAGACGCGGGACTGCTGCGAGGCCATCGACTGGCTGGCGAGGCAGCCGTGGTGCAACGGCAGCGTTGGAATGCTCGGCTGGTCCTATTCCGGATTCACAGCGGTCCAGGTGGCCGCGGAGTCCCCGCCAGCGCTGAAGGCCATTGCTCCGGCGTATTTCACGGATCGGCGCTACACGGACGACTGCCACTACAAGGGCGGCTGCCTGCGCGGCTTCTACGACATGCTGACCTATGGGCTGAGCATGGTGGCGATGAACGGCCTGCCGCCGCACCCGGACGTCGTTGGCGACCAGTTCCACGCGTTGTGGCATCAGCGGCTCGAGGGCAATGACCCCTACCTCATCCGATGGATTCAGCACCCGCTGGAGGACGAGTATTGGCGCACGGGGTCCGTCATGGAGCGTTACGACCGCATCCAGGCGGCCTCGTTGCTGGTCGGTGGCTGGCACGACGGTTACGTGAATCCTCCGCTCCGGACGTTCCGGGCCTTGAAGGGGCCCAAGCGGCTGCTCATGGGGCCCTGGAATCACCAATCGGCCCACATCGCCAAGTACGGGCCGCGGATCGATTATTATTTCGAGCTGATCCGGTGGTTCGACCATTACCTCAAGGGCATGGACAACGGGGTGGACCGCGAGCCGAGGGTGGCCGTCTGGGTCAGGGAATTCGAGCCTCCGGTCGAGGACCGGACGGAAGTGGCTGGCCGATGGTATTTTGCGGACGACCTTCCGGCCTTCGAAGGTGATCGGGCGGGCCGCCTCTGGCTGGATACGGGGCAGCTTTCCCTGCGGAAGCCGAGGCGGAACGGGGGCGCATCATACCCCTACCTGCCGGCCGCCTGCACGAACGGTGGGATTTGGGATGCGGGCACTCACATCGGCGCCCCCGGCGACCAGCGCACCGACGAGGCCCTGGCGGTGAATTTCACGTCCGATCCGCTGGAGAAGGAATGGGTGCTCCTGGGGCAACCGGTGGTGATCCTGAACGTTTCCGCCACCGCGGAGGTGATGCCTGTGGCGGTGCGGCTGTGCGAGGTGGCCCCGGACGGCACGAGCTTCTTGGTCACCAAGGGCATCCTGAACGTGACGCGAAGGAACGGGATGGACCTTGCGCAGCCGTTGCCCGCGGGCAACCGGACCGAGCTTTCGTTGGAGCTCGAAGCGACGGCCTGGACTTTCCGGCCGGGCCATCGCATCCGGGTAAGCGTGAACGGCAGCGATTTTCCGAACGTGTGGCCGACGCCACAGCCGGGCCGGGTGGATTTGTTCTGGGGTCCGCGGGTGACCGCGCGGGTCTCGCTTCCCCTCTGGAGCGCGTCCCCGGCCGAGCCGGGCCGCGAGCCCTACCGCTTCCGGCCTTCGCCGAATCCGCCTCCGGCGCGGGCTGCGGGCAGCCAGCCTCCCCGATGGCAAGTGGTACGCGACGTTCTCGAGCGCAGGACGCGATTCATCCTTTCGGGCCAGGGCGAGTTTTGCGTGCAGGATGACGACCCTGCGAAGGCGTGGGCGAAGCAATCCAGTACGCGGGAAGCCCATCTGCCCGGAATGAAGATTGCCAGCACGGCGACAGGCATCCTCAGCAGCGATTCCCAGTCCTTCCACATGACGATCGCTCGCACGGTGTCCGTGAATGAGGCGCTGTTCCACCAGAAGGAGTGGTCGGTCTCCATGAAACGAGAGTGGCTCTAGCAGACAAGTTCAGAAGTGCACCCGTACTGAGGAACTCGTCACCTCGTGCACGAGGGCGGGAGCGCACCGGCACTTCCGCCGCGCAAGATTTTGAGTTTTAGAGTCTTCAGGTGTCACTTCTGCGCGCCACGCGGAGGAGTTGAAAGGTGTCAGGTGTCGGGTGTCAGTTGATTTCTGTACCCTGACACCTTTTCCAGGCTTGTTGGGTTGTGGGTATCATTCGCCTTGAGGGAAACCAGAACCATGGGAATCTACGAACGCCTCGGCGTCCGTCCGTTGATCAATGCCAAGGGCACGTTCACGATGTTGAGCGGATCGCTCATGCCACCGGAGGTGGTGGCGGCGATGGCGGAAGCCGCCCGCCGCTACGTGAACGTCGCCGAGCTCGAACAGCGGGTGGGGGAGCGTCTGGCGGAGCTGACGGGTGCAGGTTTGGGGCTGGTCACCGCTGGGGCCGCGGCCGCGATCACCCAGTGCACTGCGGCCTGCATGATCGGCAAGGATGCCGCGGCGCGGCGCCGCCTGCCGGACGTCGCAGGTCTTGCCAAGACCGAGGTCATCACCCAGAAGCAGCACCGCAACGTGTATGACCAGGCCGTGACCATGGTGGGAGCGAAGCTGATCGAGGTGGACGGCCGTGCGGAGCTGGAGGCGGCCATCCGGCCCGGCACCGCGATGCTCTTCTACGTGCAGGCGTTCGACCCTCAGAGTCGCGTCTCACTGGCGGAGATGATTGCCCTGGGCCGGGCGCGGGGCGTCCCCGTATTCGTGGACGCAGCGGCGGAACTGCCGCCCGCGGACAACCTGACGAAGTTCATCCGCATGGGAGCGGACCTGGTGACTTTCAGCGGAGGCAAGGGCCTGAAGGGGCCCCAGGCCTCTGGCCTGCTCCTGGGCCGGAAGGACCTGGTCGAGGCTGCGGCTTTGAACGGCTGCCCCAACCATGGCATCGGCCGCCCGATGAAGGCCGGCAAGGAGGAGATCGTCGGCCTATTGACCGCCGTGGAACTTTACGTCCAGCGGGACCATGCCGCGGACTGGGCTCGCTGGGAGGCCCAGATCGCCCACGTGGCCGACGTGCTTTCGGATGTCCCCCACGTGAAGACCGGGCAGGTCCCGAAAGAATGCATCAATCATATCCCCCGCCTTTACGTCCAGTTCGACTCCGAGCGGATCAGGAAGACACAACAGGACGTGATGCGGGAGCTTCAAGAGGGCAGCCCCCGGATCGAAGTGCTCGAGACGGAGAAGGGGGTGACCATCTCGCCCAATACGCTCGAATCCGGCGAAGAGCAGGTGGTGGCCCGGCGGCTGCGGGAGATTCTGAAAAGCTGACTCACGGAACGGGCGACGCCCGGGTCAGGGGCTAACTCCGTAGAACATCGTGTCCCACTGGGCCCTCATCCGGTAGAGATCGCTGCCCGGGGTCGAAATCTCCTGGCCGCCCGTCTGTGTCAGGAATGGACCCTTCCAGCCGGACCCGAGCACGTTCTCACCAATTCTCCACTCCGTCATGTGGGAATCCAGATACAGCACGATAGCCTTGTTGCGATGGCGGAAATCGATGTTGAGGAACTCCTTGCCCGCGTCCGACCCGATCAATGGAACGTACGAGAATCTCCCCGTCACCTCGGTATGAGGCTTCTCTAGGCTTGTCCCGGTCAACATAAAGGGTTTGCGATACCGCCGGGCCCAGAGATCGTCTGAATTGGCGCGGGTGCCGTCCGCGATAGCAGGAATGACGTCCAGCTTCCCACCCTGAGCCACGATGTCGTGGATGCAAACGGGTCCGGTAGAGAACGTCCCATTGGGCAGGGTACGGCTGACAAAAACCTGTGAACTTCCTACGTAGGTACCTGAGCCGTAACCGCTCATGGCATCCTTGAAGACGCCCGAAACGCCTCGCATGTTGATGAGGTCGCCGTTAATCACATAATCGGGTGTCAGGGTGTACAACAGCCCGTTGTTGTTGGGCGCTTCAAGTATCTTGTCCAGAATCTGTTGCCAGGAAAAGCCCTTTTTCGTCCCGTAGTAAATAACGTCCAAATTGATCTGGGGATACCATTGAGCATCCGTCCACTCACGGTCCTGGGGAATGAAGCCGGCGAACTGGTTGGAGTACTGTGAAAGGGCGCCGGCAATCTGCCTCATGTTGTTCTTGCACCACGCCTCTTTGGCCCGGTCCTGGGCGCTTTGCAAGGAGGGAATCAGCATGGTAACGATGATACCAATAATCATCACCACCACCATGATTTCCATCAGTGTGAAACCGGTGGAATGACGAATCGTGTTTTTCATGGGAGGGACCGGGGGGTTCTGAAAACCTGACACGGCGGCAGAGCGAGCCAGGGCTCTCTGCGGGAATGGATTTCTTTAGATTATAGCCTTGAGGAAAGGGGCGTCAACCCCGCCCGATAGGCTTTCGGATGCCGGGCACCGGTCGGCTGGGGGCGAGGCCATCTTGGCGGCATGCTCTGAGCCCGTGCTCGGTGGGGCGCTGAATTGCGACAGGCGAGGCCGCCTGTCGCAACGGTTTCTGGCCTTTCGTATTGACGGCCCAGGGGCCAGGCGATATAATGCCGCACATTCGGTCCAGACCGGCTGGAACGGCCAGAACCGGTGGGCTGGATACAGGCATCGACGATATCCTGTCGTGTCTGGAATCGATAGCTTTCTCACTTTGAAAGAGGAGATCGCCAGATTCTGGGCGCGGGGACGTTGTGGGTCAGTGGAGTGTAGTGCCGATATCAGAAAGGCTCTCATGAACGGATTGCCGGACCTATTGTGGATATTCCTGGCATCCTTTGTCGTGATATGGAGGGGCAGGCGTTCTAACCTGGCTGTGCGACCTCCCGGGCAAAGCTTGGCCAACGGGGTCCGCGGAGGAGTTCTGACTTCCTGCGGCAACCCCGTCGGGGCACTCCGTTTTGGGCGCTCTTCGAACTTCCTGTCTTGCCGGGTTGGCCCCCGAGGGTTTCTGGGGCCAGCCCTCGGCTCCCCACCTCATCTCGACCGCGGTCCCCGCCCCTATGGGTTGATCGGTCCGAGAGCCTGACTCTTCCGGCTCTCCCGTTTCCCGATCAATCTTTTTCCTTCCATCCCCGCAGGATTCCGCATGCCGGCCGGACCGGCACGGTGCGCCCTTTGAAGTCCGCGCTTCAGAGGGTCCTGCGGTTGAAAGAAAGGGGCGAACAATGATTCCGTACATCGTGGTGGCCGCTGCAGCAGCGGCTTTCGGGTTTCTGATCCATTTTTTCATCATCAGTTCCCAGAAGGGGTCCGCTCGAGCCAGCTCCCAGGAGATACTGAACCAGGCCAAGGTGGATGCGGAGAGAATCCGGCACGAAGCGGAGGTGAAGGCCAAGGACGACGGCATCCGTTTCAAGGAGCAGGCGGAGAAGGACGTGCAACAGATGCGACAGGAGCTGGCGGACCGGGAACGTCGGCTGGACAAGCGGGATGATGCGATCGAGCGCAAGCAGGAGCTGGTGACGAAGCGGGAGAAATACCTGGAAGACCTGGAGAAGGACTTGAACGACCGGAAGGAGCGGCTGGTGAGCAAGGAGCGGGATTGGAACAAGGTCATCCAAGACGAGATCAAGGCATTGCAGCAAGTTTCGAGCCTGGGGATTGACGAGGCCAAGCAGCTTCTTCTGGAGAAGTTGAAGACGGAGATGGAAGCCGAGATGAGCGCCTGGATTCACAAGAGGGTTCAGGCGGCGAAGGAGGAGGCGAACCGTCTGGCTCGGGAGATCGTGGTGACGACGATCCAGCGGACGGCTGCGGAACACACCTCCGAGAACGTCGTTTCGACGGTGGACCTGCCCAGCGAGGACATGAAGGGTCGCATCATCGGCCGGGAGGGCCGTAACATCCGGTCGTTCGAGAAGGCCACGGGTGTGGACGTTGTGGTGGATGACACGCCCGGGGTGGTGGTGGTCTCGGGTTTTGACCCGGTCCGCCGGGAGATGGCCCGGCGTGCGATGGTGAAGCTGGTCACGGACGGTCGGATTCATCCGGCCCGCATCGAGGAGGTGGTGGAGAAGACTCGGGAAGAGATGGAGCAAGTGATCGAGGAAGCTGGCCGGAAGGCCTGTTTCGAGCTGGAGATTCACGACATGGACGCAAAGGTCCAGGCGCTGCTAGGCCGCCTTCAGTTTCGCACGAGCTACGGCCAGAACATCCTGAACCATTCCATCGAAGTGGCTCATATCATGTCGGTCATGGCCTCGGAACTGGGATTGGACCCCAAGACCGCGAAACGATCGGGTCTCCTTCACGACCTTGGCAAGGCGATCGATCACGAGGTGGAGGGGGGACATCCGGAGATCGGGGCCGAGTTCGCCAAGCGGCACGGCGAGCACGATCTCGTGGTCAATGCTATTGCTGCGCACCACCAGGGGTGCGAGTCGATTTCGCTCTATCCGAGCCTGGTGGCGGCGGCGGACGCGATCTCGGCGGCCCGGCCCGGTGCGCGACGCGAGACGCTGGACCGTTACATCAAGCGGCTGGAACAGCTCGAATTGGTCGCCCATTCCTTTAACGGTGTGGAACAGGCCTACGCCATTCAAGCCGGCCGGGAGGTCCGCGTCATGGTCCGGGCTGATTCGGTCAGCGATGAGCAAATGCTCATCCTGGGCAGGGACATCGCTAACAAGGTCGAGGAGGAATTGCGTTATCCGGGCGAAATCAAGGTCACGCTCATCCGCGAAACACGGGTGGTCGAGTACGCCCGTTAGCCCACGAGGCCGCCATCGCGCCGGGACTCCGGCCTCGTGGGATGAATTCCTTTCGGACCCGTGGGGACGAGAGGGCCCCCATACCCATGGCATTTCGTATTCTCGCGCTTGGTGACATTGTTGGTTCCCCCGGCCGAACCCTGCTCCGGGACATCCTTCCCGGCTACGTCCGGGATCACGATGTCGATTTCGTCGTGGCCAACGGTGAAAATGTCGCCGCCGGCTCCGGCATCAATCTCCAGCAGATGGAAAAGCTGTTGACCTACAGCATCGACGTTCTCACCTCGGGCGACCACATCTGGAGGAGGATGGAGATCGCGGAAGCGCTGAAGCCCGGGGGCCGGCTGCTGCGGCCCGAAAACTACCCCGCGGACTGTCCGGGCCGGGGCCTGACCGTCGTGTCTTCCCGGTCAGGCGTCCCCGTAGCCGTGATCAACGTCCAGGGCCGTATTTTCATGGACCCCATCGACTGCCCGTTCCATGCGGTGGATCGGGCTATCGAGGAGGCGAAACGGTCCGCGGTGCTGATCCTCGTCGATTTTCACGCGGAGGCCACCTCGGAGAAAGTGGCCATGGCCTGGCATCTCGACGGCCGAGTCAGCGCCGTCTGGGGTACCCACACGCACGTCCAGACTGCCGACGAGCGCATCCTGCCCGGAGGAACGGCCTGCATCACGGACCTCGGCATGACGGGCTCACACCGGTCCGTGCTGGGGCGCAAGATCGAGCCCGTGCTGCAGAAGATGGTCCGCCAGCTGCCCGCGCCGTTCGACGTCGCTGAGGAGGACGTCCGGGCGTCCGGCGTCCTGATCACGGTGGACCCCGCGACGGGCCGCGCTGCCGCCATCGAGCGCGTGCAAATCCGGCAACGCTAGCAGACGAGCACGCCAATGCATCCGCACTGGCGTGCTCGTCTGCTCAAGTCAATCCGTTCACCGGCCCGAATCCAGCGTGCATACTGAACCCTTGCCGAGCTCTCCACGAGCGGATTTCCAGCACAAGGTCTTCACGGTCTCCGAGATCACCCGGGAAGTCCAGGCCGCCCTGGAGGACCTGCTGCCTCCTTTCTGGCTGGTCGGGGAGGTCTCGAACCTGAGCCAGCCCAGGTCGGGCCACCTGTATTTCACTTTGAAGGATTCCCAGGCGCAGATCGGCGCGGTGATGTGGCGGTCCGCCGCGGCTCGCCTGCGCTTTCGCCTCGAGGACGGCATGAAAGTGCTGGTCCGGGGCGCGCTGCAGGTCTACCCGCCTCAGGGCCGCTATCAGGTCATGGTCGAGAAGATCGAGCCCAAGGGGATCGGCGCCCTGCAGCTCGCCTTCCAGCAACTGCAGGAGAAGCTGGCCCGAGAGGGTCTTTTCGACCCCCGGCACAAGAAGCCCCTGCCCTTCCTTCCGGACCGGATAGGCCTCATCACCTCGCCGACGGGCGCGGCCGTCCAGGATATGATCACCGTGCTCCGGAGGCGTTGTCCAGGCGTGAGCGTTGTGCTCTACCCCGTTCGGGTGCAAGGCGAGGGCGCTGCAGCCGAGATAGCAGGCGCGATCGATGCGATGAACCAGCGAGGAGGCTTCGACGTGCTCATCGTGGGCCGGGGCGGCGGCAGCCTCGAGGACCTCTGGGCCTTTAACGAAGAGGTCGTGGCCCGGGCGATCTTCGCCTCACGGATTCCGGTGATCTCCGGTGTCGGGCACGAAACGGACGTGACCATTGCGGACCTGGTAGCGGACCGCCGGGCGTTGACCCCGACGGAAGCTGCGGAATTGTCGGTGCCGGAGCGCAGCCAGCTCCTCCAGCGCTTGGCGCAATGCCGGAGCGCGCTCCGGGCCGCCTTGCTCGCCCGCGTCACGGAAGCGCGCCTTCGCCTGAGGTCCTGCGCCGATAGCTATGCCCTGCGCCACCCCATCGACCTCGTGCACCAGAAACAGCAGAGGCTCGATGAACTATTCGCTCGGGCGGCCCTCCTCATGCAGAATCGCCTCGCGCGTTCCCGGGAACAATGGCTTCGCCTCGGCGAGGTGCTCGAAAGCCTCAGCCCCCTGAAGGTCCTGGCCCGCGGCTACAGCCTCACGCTCCATGAAAAAAGCCGGGCTGTCGTGCGCAGCGCCTCCCAGGTCCAGGCCGGCGAGCTCCTGCGCACGCTCCTCCAGTCCGGAGAGATCGTGTCACGGGTCGAGCGCATCGAGGCCGGGAAGACGCCAGCGACCGGGCGTGCGCCGGGATGACCTGGGAATTACGGCGATCACTTCGAGGACGAGGACGGGCACGAGGACGAGGACGAGAAAAGACTCGTCGGTTGGAGGCCGCCACAGGGCGGCTTCGCTGTGGTTTCAGAACGAGGAGATTCGACCATGGAGCATGAAGAGCCCGAAAGCTTTGAAAAGTCGATGAGTCGCCTGGAGGAGATCGTGGCGGAGCTGGAGAAGGGCGACTTGTCCCTGGACGAATCGCTCCGGCGCTACGAGGAGGGCATTCGGGCGCTCCGCCACTGCGAGGGCATTCTCAAGAAGGCGGAGCAGACGATCCAGGTGCTCCTGAAGGACGAAGAGGGGAATCTGAAAGAGACGCCGTTCGATGCCTCGGCTGCGGGCCCGGAGGCAGCGTCGCCGTTGCGGCCCGAGGCATCCGCGCCTTCCGCAGGGACCGTTCCGAAGAGGGGCCGGCGGCCAAGGCGGGAAGAGGATAAGGATGACTCGAAGCAGCCGGAGCCTTCAGGGAGCGAAGACGATGACGGGATTCCCTTTTAGAGAACGGGGGCGTCCCGGTGGGACGCCCCCGTTCTCTAAGGATGGTCAATCCTCCGAATTTCTTCCTGCAGTTCCTTGAGTTTCATGAGGGCCGGGAGCGGCGCAAGCGAGTCGATATCCAGGTCGCGGAGCGCCTGGATCACCCCCTCATGCGGCGAACTGAAGAGCAGGAGCTGCATCTCCTTCGGCTTCTTGGCCCGCACACGGGGAGGGGCGAACTTCGGCTTCCCCGTGGGATCGATCGTGTGCGACTCCAGATTATCGAGAATGGTCTTCGCCCGGTCGATGACCTCTTGAGGGATGCCGGCGAGGCGGGCGACGTGGATACCGTAACTCTTGTCTGTTCCGCCCTCGACGATTTTCCGCAGGAAGAGGATATCCTCGCCCCATTCTCGGACGGCCACGCTGAAGTTCCTGGCCCCCGACACCAGGAAAGCCAGCGCGGTCAATTCATGATAATGGGTCGCAAAGAGGGTCCGGGCCTGAAGCCGCTCGGAGATGTACTCGCAGACCGCCCAGGCGATACTGACGCCATCGAACGTGCTGGTACCCCGTCCGATCTCATCCAGGATGAGCAGGCTCTTCGCCGTGGCGTTGTTCAGGATGTTGGCCGTCTCGTTCATCTCGACCATGAACGTGCTCTGACCCCGCGTCAGGTCGTCCGCGGCCCCCACCCGGGTGAAGATGCGGTCCACCACGCCGATCCGCGCCTGTCGCGCCGGCACGAAACTTCCCATCTGGGCCATGAGAACGATCAGGGCCACCTGCCGGAGGTAAGTCGATTTTCCGGACATGTTGGGTCCGGTGAGAATCATGAGCTGGTTCGCGCCGCCGTCCATCCGGGCGTCGTTAGGCACGAACTTCTCGCCGGTGAGCGTCTGCTCGATCACCGGATGCCGCCCGTCGAGGATTTCCAAGGTGAGGTCTTCGGCCACCTCGGGCCGTCCATAGCCCTGGCGCGCGGCCACCTCGGCCAGGGAGACCAGAACGTCGAGGAGGGCGACCTGGTCAGCGGCCCTCTGGATTCTCGGGATGTGCCGGCCGACCTCGTCGCGCACCTGCTGGAAAATCTCGACCTCGAGGTCCCGGGCCTTCTCCTCCGCCGTCAGCACCCGGCTCTCGAATTCTTTCAACTCGGGAGTGATGTAGCGCTCCGCGTTCTTCAGCGTCTGCTTCCTCTGATAAGCCGCGGGAATCTTGTCCGCGTGGGCGTGGGTCACCTCGATGTAGTACCCGAAGACATGGGTGAAACCGATCTTGAGGGAGGGAATGCCGGTGCGCCGGGACTCCTCCGCCTGGTAGCGGCTGAGCCAGCTCTGGCCGTCGCGAGAGATGTTCAGCAGCTCGTCCAGTTCCGCATGGTAACCGCGGGCGATCACCCCCCCCTCGTTGAGCACCGGCGGGGGCTCTTCCGCGATCGCCCGGCGGATGAGGTCCTGCACGTCCGCCAGGGTTTCCATCTCCTCATTCAGGCCGCTCAGGAGCACGGACACGCACGCCTGGAGCTTTTTGCGGAGACCGGGGAGCAGAGCTGCGGAGGCTCTCAGGCTGACCAAGTCGCGAGCGTTGACGCGGCGGCAACTGACCTTGGCCGCGATGCGCTCGATGTCATAGATGCCCTCGAGACCTTCCCGGAGGTCACGCCGGAGCGAAGGGTCGTCGTGCAGCTCCTGGACCGCGGCGAGGCGCTCCCGGATGGGGCCCACGTCGAGGAGCGGGGCCAGAATCCATTCTCGGAGCAGCCGCGCCCCCATCGCCGTGCACGTGCGGTCCAGCACGGCGACCAGCGTGCCCCCGCGGCCGCCGTCCCGCAGCGATTCGACCAGCTCGAGGCTGCGCTGGGTCGAAGGGTCCAGGACGACGGTGCGTCCGGCCTCGTAACGCTGTAAGCGATGGATGTGCGTGAGGAAAGTCCTCTGCGTCTCCCGGAGATAATCCACCAGGGCGCCGGCGGAGGCGATCCCGAGCGTGAGGCCCTGGCATCCGAACCCCTCGAGCGAGTGCGTCCGAAAGTGCTCCTTCAGCGACCGCAGAGCCGTGTCGGCATCGAAAGCGTAACCGGGCCGAACCGTCAACGCGCCCGCCACACGAGTCCAGGCCGCGTTCTCCCCGAGACGGTCTGAAGCCGTCCCCGAAGGGGCACCCGGCGCTCCGCGGTCCGCGCCCCCTTCGGGGACCAGGCACTCCGCGGGCGAGAGCCGAGACAGCTCGTTCAGGAGACTCTCCGCCGGGATTTCTTCAACGAGAAACTTACCCGTGGACAGCTCGACCCAGGCAAGCCCGGCCCGTTCTTTCTCGACGCACACGGCTGCAAGGTAGTTGCTCGTCTTCCGGTCCAAGAGGGATTCCTCGGTCACCGTGCCCGGCGTGACGATTCGCGTGACATCGCGCTCGATCAGACCGCGGGCGTCCCGAGGGTCCTGGACCTGGTCGCAGAGCGCCACGTGATAGCCCGCCTGGATCAACCTCTGGATGTACTTGTCGGCGCTCTGGTAGGGCACGCCCGCCATGGGAACGGAAGTCTCACCCTTGTTCCGTGAAGTCAGGGTGATTCCCAGGACCTGGGAACAGGTCCGCGCATCCTCGTAGAAGGCCTCATAGAAGTCCCCCATCCGGAAGAGAAGAATCGCTTCTTGATGCTGGCTCTTGAAGGTATGGTACTGGCGCATCACGGGCGTCAGAGTCTCCGGCGAGAACGGGGGACCGACCTGATTCCGGTCTGCTGGATGCCGGGATGAATCCTGAGGTTGCACCATAAGAAATTCTTCTTGTTGCGCTGCCCGGGGGCGGGCGGCGCGTTATGGCACGATCAAAGTGTCGAAGCCCATGGACTTGAGCTGCTTCTGCACCCCGATAGCCTCCTCGCGGGAGCGGTAGTGCCCGACGCGAACGAGGTAAAGGCGCTTCGCCTGTTCCGGTATCCGCTTAATGTAGGCCGGGAAACCGTCGCGGCCGATTTGTTCGACCAGTTTCCGTGCTGAAGAGCGCTCGGCGAAGGCGCCGACCTGCACGCTGTAGGGCCGACTGCGGTCGCCCGTAGCGTGCGCGGAGTCCCGGGCCGGCCTCTGTGCCGTGGACACTCCGCCGCGGGCCTGGGGCGAGGTCTTCCCCGCATCCGGCAGGTGCTCCCTGGCCTCCGAGGCCCTGGCCTCTGCTCGGACGCGATCCACGTAAGCTCCGAACTGCTGAAGGGCTCTCTCATAGTGGGAGACGGCTTCACGGTAATGGCCCTGGGCCATCTCGGAATCCGCGAGACCCACGAACGCTGGTCCGAGGAAATTCGGCTGCCCGAGTCCTCCCACGGCGGTCTGGAATCTTTTCTCCGCAAGGACATAATCCCCAAGCTTCAGGTGGCAAAAACCGGCCCAAAAAGCAGCCTCTGCAACGCCCGGCGAACCGGCTGGAAGCTGCAGCCAGGGACGCAGGGACTCGAGCGCCTGCCGGTATTGACCGCCGAGGTAGTGGCGATAGGCCTCGGACATCCCGGCTGCGGAGTCCCGCGGAGCAATCGGAGGCGGCGGCGTCTTGCACGAACAGAAGCAGGCCAGGGCGAAGGCACCAGGGATCCATTGTCCGGGTCTCATGACGTCCAGCACCTGAGCGTCCTTATTCCATCGGCCTGCAAGAAGGGGCCACAGGCCCCGAGCGCGCCCGCATCCCCCAGCACCTGAGCGTCCTTATTCCATCGGCCTGCAAGGGAATGGCATCTTTCCGCTCGGACACGGCCGTGAAAAACATTGTAACGCACCAGAGAATGAAATTCTGGTTTCTATCGGCATGTGACGGTCAGGGAGGAATCGCAGCAGGGATAGGGTCCGCCGTAGCCGAAGCGCGTGAGCGCTTTGGGGGATGTCTTGCGTGAAGGCCTCAAGATTCCCTTATCGACATAGGTAGGCCCTCGCGGGCTTTCCCTGTCACACCACCGTACGTACGGGCCTCGTATACGGCGGTTCAGTAGAGGTTACGCTCACGTCGG